>NZ_JAMGBF010000050.1 GCF_023516615.1 Streptomyces panaciradicis | reverse complement strand
ATCGGGTTCCCATGCACCTTGCCTGCTGACTTTCCTTCAGCTGGTTGCGTGGTGAGAGAAGTTGGGAAGGCGCCCCGCTCCGCGGTGCGCCTTCGGGCTGGCTGCGTAGCGGGGGTCTTCCGGGCTGGGGACGGTGGGGCGGTCGAGCTTTCTCTTCGTCTAAGGAAGCAGAAAACTCCCCACATTTTTGAAACATGGGGCTCCCCCTGTTCGGGCCGGCTTCCCACCGCGATTCGTTCTCGCGACGCCGGGTGGTTGGCGAAAGACTGCGGCTTGGAGCAGAGATCGGTCGCGTCGTTCACCCTCTGGGTCAGTGCTACTTGATTGCCTCTCAGAACTACTGCTGCGAGGCTGTGTTCGGTGCCGGGGTGAGCTGGTGGCTGGCTACGGCAGCTTCGGTAGGGGCTTTTGACTACTGCTCACCGGCGATGCGTGGGGCGTTTCTGTGTGTACGCGCAAGGGTCCAGTGCAGGTCTCCGGAGTATGGGGATGCCTGCCATGTCTCGAGCAGTGCTGTGGCTGTCAGTTGATCGAGGGTGCGGGCCAGCTCTGCAGGCCTGATATCGCAGGAGCGTGCCATCTGGTCGAGTTCTTCCAGGCCGTTGCCGGTTGCAGGGTCGGTGTGTGCCGCGAGGTACACGCTCGCCAGTTGGGCTTGTGGTCCGAGTGTCCGCGCTTCAGGGGCGGTGCTGGCGAGCAGCGCCCCGTGCGCGGCGTGCATTCGGTCGGGGCGGGCTGGGGCCTGTCCGAGCAGGGTGGGATCGCCCTCGGGCAGAAGGAGACGCTCGATCGGGCTGCTGTGCGGGCCGAGGAACGTGCGCTCCACCAGGCGGTACTGACACACGCGGTTGGAGCCGTAGGGCAGCTCCGGAACGAACACGGCGTCCGGGTCCGCGGGCGGCTCCTTCGTCGCGTCGTCGAGGATCACGTCCGCGAGGTTCTCCTCGGCCGGGATCGCTTCAACGGGCGAGACGTAGCCCGGATCGAGCGGGACTTCCGGCGCTTCCGGAGCCGGCCGGGGGCTCCAGCGGCGCGGCGTTGAACAACGAACGGGGCGGACCGTAAAGTCCGCCCCGCTCTTACGTCGCCTGCCCGTCAGAACCGTCCTCGCCGCCCTCGTTCTCCACCACATGCCGCGCGAACTCAGCGAACCGCTGCCGCTCCTCAGTCGACCCATACAGCGCCAGCAGGCCCCGCGCGTAATCCAGCTTCGGACCGATCTCCTGACCGCGCGGATGCGCGTGCGACCACAACTCGAGGTTCCCCGAACGCAGTCGGCCCCGCTCATCCAGGATGAGCGGGCCGTCGGTGCTGTTGTCATGGCGTATGCCGTTGACGTGGTGCACCGTCTCCGTCGGCAACAGCGGGCGGCCGAGCGCCTCCTCAACAGCTACACGGTGCTCGAACACGCTGCGCCGCACGCCATCGACGGTCACTGACAAGACCCTGTAGCCGTTCTTGTTGGTGTGTCCGCTTCCTGCCGGGGCGAAGGACAACTTAGGGACCAGCTCTTGACCCTCGCGCCATTGCCGGTAGTGGCCCGAGCAGTACCCCTTAGCGCGAACCGGCGAGTCGCACTCCGGCCCATGGCACTTGTCGGGGCGAGGGGTCTTCTCCTGAAAGTCCAGGCCCCCAGGATCTCCCTTGTGCCGCATCCGGCTGTAGTGCAGATCGCAGTACCCGCGGGCAACGTGCGTTCTGCTGCAGCCGTCCAGGGTGCAAGTCTTCTTCGTCTGAGTACTGATGGGGGTTGCGAGCGCATCCTTCTCCCCACGGAACAGTCGCACGTAGTGGGCCTGGCAGCACCCTTTGCGCTGAGCCGGACGGTCGCACCCCTCCGCCCGGCAGGTACCGGTCTGTGCCGTGTATTCACGCACCTTTGCATCGGGGGTGCCGTACTTCCTCGCCCTGGCGTAGTGCATCCCGCACCAGCCGCTCGCCTTGTACCTCTGCGGCTTCTCGCAGCCTTCTATGGAGCACTTAGGCTCTGCCATTGGTGACTCGCTCCCATCGAGTTCGCCAAAGAAAACGGCCCGGCAAGGTGCGGTAACACCTTGCCGGGCCGCCCATCTCGCAACCAAGATCGTATCAGGGCTGGCGAGATCCAAAGCGGGTTGAACCTAATGGAGTCGACTCGATCCATTTACCGATAACGAACCTTTCGGGTCGGGGAATCTCGAGCGCTACGCGCACGGAGACGGACTCGCGGTCGTGGAGCTGGGCGCCCATGCCGAACGAGCCGAGCATGAAGTCGGTGTCCGCCATGGCCGCTGAAGCGTCGATCGGCAGGATCAGCGTGAGCTCGGGCTCGTGGACGACGAAGTTCGCCGGAGCCGCCGATCGTCTGGCCCGCTGGTACTGGGACGGCGGCGCCCTCGTCGAGGACGGCTTCTTCGACATACAGGACCAGCAGATGAGGCACTCCGCGTACGACGAATCGCCCGCCTTCGAGGTCGGCTTCAGCTTCGGCGTCACCGAGGGGCCAGAACAGTGACCGCGTAGCCTTTCGAGCCTGGTGCGTTACTCCGGTACTGGGGCGGTCCAGGCTTCCTGGAGGATCCGGGCCATCAAGTCATCCTGCTCTTTTGCGAGTTGACCAGCGTCGCGTCTGGTTCGGGCTTTGCACAGCCACGGGCCGATCATGATGCGTTCTCCGTCGATCTCGATCCATTCCCGTGCGCCGGGCGGGCGGTTCCAGTGCTCGACGAAGAGCTGGAGGATCTGCGCGTTCTGCTCGAAGGAACGACGTCGCCGCTTCGCTGTGGGCGGGCTCGCCGGCCTGGCAGGGGTCAGGGGGTTTGCGGGGGTCAGCTGCAGGCGGGTGAGGAGAGCTTGCTGAGCGGGGGCGAGGCGGTCCCAGGTGGAGAGCTGGCGGTGCAGCCAGCTTCCCGCCTTCACCTCGTCGATCACTGTGTCGCGGTGCAGGGCAGCCGGGCTGTTGCCGGCCTCGATGTGGCGGCGCAGGAGGTGGTACTTGCGATGCCAGTCGGGGCCGTGCGGGAGGGTCCAGTCGGGGTCGAGGGCGGCGAGCTGGACGTGGCGGTCGGGGTCGAGGCGGTTGTCGCGGGCGAGGGTGCGCTGGATGCCGAGGAAGCGGCCGCCGGGCTGGTGGTCGGGGATGGCGAGGTGGCCATACTCGGTGTGGAAGGCGGTGACGGTGGTGAGGTTGCCCTGCCAGGCGGCTTCGTGGTCGTCCCAGATCATGGCGAGTGCGTCGAGTTCGGCGATCCAGTCCTCGGTGAGGATGCCTTGTCTGCGGGCGGTGCGCTGGCTGGTAATGAAGGCGCCGAGCCGGTAGCCGTAGGCGTCTTCGTAGTCGGAGGGCACGCGCAGGTGGCGGTGTTCGGCGTGGAAGCGGGTCGCGGCCGCCATGCCTGCCCGGCGGGGGGCGGAAAGGGCGGCGGCGTCGGCGGGCCAGGCGATCAGGTCCATGGCACGGGCGATGCTGTCGGGGTCGAGGGTGAAGTCGAAGCGGAAGCGGCGGGCCAGGAGCGTGCGGGTGCCCTGTTCCAGGCGGCGTTTTGCGGTGGTGCGGGGGGCGCGGGCGGCGATGGTCTGGTCGTGGTGGCGCAGGGCTGCTGTGACGAGCCAGAGGGCTTCGTAGGGGGTGCCGAGGAGGTCGGTGGGGTCGGCGCCGTGAGGGATGTAGGCGGGGACGACGAGGCTGGCGGTCTTTGCGGTCTGGGTGGGGGGTTTGCGTAGGGCGCGGCCGAGGGCCTGGACGATGCGGCGGACGCTGGCGGTGCGGTCGGCGAAGACGACGGCGTCGACGGCCGGCAGGTCGACGCCCTCCCCCAGTACTTGGGCGTTGGTCAGCACGGCGCGGTCGGCGGTAGCGAAGTCGGTGAGGATGTCGTGGCGCTGGCCGGGACTGTGGGTGCCGTTGATCGACTGGACTACCAGGTCGCTGGTCCAGGCGGGACGTTGGTCGTCGGTGAGAGTGCGCAGGGTGTGGGGGAACTGGCAGGCGAAGTCGGTGGCGTCGGCGACCTGCTGGAAGTACACGATCACGTGGTGGAGGTCGTGTTCGGTCATCGCTTTGAGGACTGCCAGGTGCAGGGCGGTGGTGCGGCGTGCGGTCGGGCCGAAGCCGGAGTAGGTGTCGGGGGTGGTGAGGACGGTGCGCAGGTGGGTGTCGGTGATCGTGGGGACGACCAGTTGGTAGTCGGCGAGGACTCCGTCGTCGATGGCATCGGCGTGGCTGTAGGTGTGCAGGCGGGGGCCGAAGGTCTTGGGGTCCGCCATGGAGGCGACGAGGGCGGGGGTGTCCCAGGCGGGGGCGGTGGCTGCGGTGCGTTTGGGCTGGGGGCGGGTGGTGGGTGCTTCGGTTAGGCGGGGTGGGTCCCATTCGTAGGGGGTGGCGGTCAGGTAGAGGCGGCGGTCGGCTCGGATGCGGGTGTGGTCGTGCAGGACGGTCCAGTCCTTGTCCCAGCTTCCCGCGGTGCGGTGTGCCTCGTCGACGATCAGGAGGTCGAAGGTCGGCACGGGAGCACGGGTGTGCTGGGTCTGTTCGATTCTCGGGAGGGAGTCAAGCGTGACGAAGACGGTGGCGTGCTCGTGCCGGGCCAGCCACGTTGCCAGGAACTCTGGGTTGTTGGTGCTGTGGACGGCTGCTCCGGCCAGGACCGGGTGCTTGGCTGCGGCCAGGGATGAGACGGCCATCATCGGTTCTGGGCGTCCGTCGTTGCGGGCTGTGCTGGCCCACTGCGAGATGAGGTCCAGGCTCGGCACGGCGATCAGCAGGTGTCGGGCGTCGAGGGCTTCGGCGGTCCGCAGCGCGGTGAGCGTTTTGCCGGTGCCGCAGGCCGAGACCATATGTCCGCGGGTGTGTTCGCGTGCCAGGTGACGTGCCGCGCTGTCGACCGCCCGCTGCTGGTCCGGGCGTAGTGAGAGCCTGGCGGGGCGGGTGCGGGAGGCGGTGACGGCGGAGATCTCGGCGATGGGCTCCTCAGAGGGCATTGAAACAAGATCCTCAGTGCGCGATGGAGCGGTGGCCGGCGGGATCCATCGTGTCGGGTGTCCTTCGCTGAGTGGTGTTGTGAGAGGAGCGGGCCGGGTCGGTGGGTGCGGGTTGTGTCCGTGCAACGTTAGGGGATGGCGTGGGGCTGGTCTGCGGTTAGGCGAACAGGGCTTCTACCAGGACTGCTTGGAGCCTTCCTTCTTTTAGGGCGGTCGTGATTTCGGCTGCGGAGGGGTCTCCGGTGAGGCCGGTGCACAGGACCGCGCAGGGCGGCTCGTTCTGGGTCATCTTCCACATCGCGTCGGACAGAACGGTGGCCGGGACGCGGAAGGTCTGCGTCTCTTCAAGGGTGGGGCCCTCGTAGTAGATGCCCCTGAAGGTGCGGTCCTGGGTAGCAAAGACGGCCTTCCACTTCTGGTGGGCCTCGGGGATGGTCTCTCCCTGCCAGGTCGGCCAGATGAAGCGGCTTGGATCGACGTCGGTCTCGGCCAGGTGGGTGGCGGGGCTCACCACGATCACGATCACGTCGGTGCCCAGAGTGACTTCGTTGATGAGTTCGGTCAGGCGGTTGGCCTGTACCTGTGAGGTGGGGAGTGTGACGTGGGTGAGGCCGATGTTGAAGGCAGGCAGCCGGCCGGGCGAGTGGGGCGGTGTCGTCATGATGCCGTGCTCCTGGTTGAGGTCGTTCGGTTCTTTCGTGCTTTTGGGCTGCGGTACGTCTGGTGATGTCTGCCGGGCTCGGGTTCCGGGTCTGTTGGGCGGGTGCGGCGGGCGCTGCCGGGAGGATCTGGTGCAGCTGTTCGTTCGGGGGGCGGAGCGCAGGGGCGCGCCCGTGGTCTGCCGGTTGGTCGGCGGTTCAGGGTGTGCGGTGCCGGTGGCGTGAGATACAGCGCATGTCGAGGGCTTCCAGGGC
Source organism: Streptomyces panaciradicis (assembly GCF_023516615.1). GTDB lineage: Bacteria > Actinomycetota > Actinomycetes > Streptomycetales > Streptomycetaceae > Streptomyces > Streptomyces panaciradicis. The sequence goes on along the minus strand of NZ_JAMGBF010000050.1, from coordinate 112,474 downwards.
GTCCAGTTGTTCTCGTGAGAGGGCCTGCGGAAAACGCCGCTTCTCGGCGAGCCACCTTCCCAAGGCGAAGCCGTCTTCGCAGGTGTAGTTGTAGGGAACGTCCAGGTGTTGGTGGCGGCAGCGGTAGGCGTAGGCGGCCTTCAATCCTCGGGCGAAGGCCCGTTGGGAAGAGCCTCGCGGGCGGCGCAGCAGGAGGGCCAGGGGGTGCTCGATGGGGAGGTCGCCCATGAGGTGGCGCTGGTAGTCCTCGAGCCCGGCGAGGTTGTCGATCTGCTCGGCCAGCCATTGGGTCAGCACAGGGGCGGCGCCGGTGAGTTGGTGCGGGCCGGGGAAGATCAGGGTCTTGTCGCGTGCGGCGGCGTGGGCGCGGGCGTAGGTGCGTTTCCATTCGGCTCTGCCTTTGGTGTTCCACCAGGGGTAGATCTCGTTCAGGGCCCGCTGGTAGCAGTGGGGCAGGCGGCGGGTGTTGGCTTCCTTTCGGCTGTCGGCGAGCCAGCGGCCCAGGTGCAGGCCTTGGTGGTGTTCGACCCACCGGGGGGCGAGGTGTCCGTGGCGGGTGACGTAGTCGCGGGCGATGAGGAGCTTGCGCTCGATGCTGTGCGGAGGGTGCTCCCAGATCATGCCGAGGGTGTCCAGCGCTGCGATGCGTTCGGGTAGGAGCAGGCCGTTCTTGCGCATGGAGCGCTGTGCGCCGATCCACCAGCCGAGGTAGAAGCGGCCGTCGTGGAGGTAGCGGCTGGGGACGTCGAGGTGGCCGTTTTGGAGGTAGAAGTCTGTGGCGACCTCGAAGGCGGCCTCCCATACGCGGTTGGGGGCCATGACATCGTTCAGGTCGAGAACGGGGATGATCTCGTCGGCGCGTTCCGGGCGCGGGGCGATCTGGGGGGTGGCGGTGGGGTCGCTCGGGTACCGGAAGTGGTCGACGAGGTGGAAGGTGTGCTCGTCGTAGACGTCGAGGTCGATGAGAACCCGGTAGATCAGGTGGAAGGCGGTTTTCTTGACGGCCTCCTCGAGGGTTTCGCCGGGTGCCATGTAGATGGGGATGACGATGGTGGAGATCTTGTTGTCGCCTGGGGTCTGGCGCAGTGCGCGTCCGATGGACTGGATGATGTCGATGCTGCTGGTCTTGGGGTGGGCGAAGAGCAGGGAGTCGATGGCGGGGATGTCGACGCCTTCGGCGCAGCAGCGGCAGTTGGTGAGGACGGCCCGGCGGGGCGGCTGCTGTGAGGCGGGGGTGTTGAGGGGCGCGGAGGCGAAGCCGGTGTAATTCTTGTGGCGTTCGAAGGGACTCTGCCGGGAGCTGACGGTGCCGACCTGCAGGGGCGCGTGGTAGGCCGGGGGCATCAGGGCCGCGGTCTCGTGGAGTGTTTCGGCGAAGACGTCCGCCGCGGCGATGCAGGGGTGGAAGGTCAGCGTGCGGCGCAGGTCATAGCGGTGCTGCGCGACCAGCAGGGCCACTTGAGCGGCTGCGGCACGCAAGGCTTCGCCGGTCCAGGTGTTCGCGGGAAGCCGGTTCAGGAGGCCCCGCAGGTCTTCGTCTCTGATCACGACGCCGGCGATGCGGTAGTCGGCGAGGAGCCCCTCGTCGATCGCCTCTCTCAGGGAGATGCGGTAGACGACGGGCCCGTAGATGCTCACGTCGTCCATGGAGGCGATGACAGTGTCCGCGTTGATGCCCTTTTCGCGGGCTTTCTTCTCGTCGAAGACACGGGGCGTCGCGGTCATGTAGAGACGGTGGCGGGCGGGCAGCTTGTCGTCGTGGTGGATGCGGGCCCAGGGCTTGTCGTAGTCACCGGCGGTGCGGTGGGCTTCGTCGGCGACCACGACGTCCCAGCGGGGCAGATGGAAGTCGCGGTGGGCTTCGACGACCTTGTCCAGGGAGTCGTAGGTGCAGAACACGTTGAGCGGTCCTGGGGTGTCGGCTGCCTGCCAGGCCAGGTCGTCGGCGGTGCCCACCATGGTGAGGACGTCGGCCAGGTACGGGTCTGCCGGGTGGCTTGAGGAACAGACACCGAGGTAGCGGCCGGGACGTCCTTCGCTGTGCCATTTCGCGGCGGTCTGCTCAAGCAGTCGCAGGGAGGGGACTGCCACCAGGGAGGCGCCTTCGGGTGCGGTTTCCTGGACGACGTGCAGGGCCACCAGGGTCTTTCCGGTGCCGGTGGCCATGTAAACGCTGACACGGCGGTAGCCCTCGATGAAGCTGCTCGCGGAGGTGTCGACGGCGATTTGCTGGCCTCCGCGCAGGCGGGTCTTCAGGCGCGAGGCAGTCGCGGGGGCGGGGACGGTCGTGTCCGGGCGGATGCGTGTCGTCGTGGCCATGGTCCTCCCCCGGGTGACGGTGTGCACAGGCACCTGGTTCACAGGGTGGAAGGAGTGTGCGAGGCCGTGCCTGGGCGTTCGCCTGGGTTCACCTGAACGAGTGTCGGTGCTCTTGACCGCCTGCTGGCGGGCCGGTCACGGTGACCCGTGGTGACGGCTTCGGCGGAAGGGCAGCGGTGTTGGACGATCCCGGTCTGTACGGGCCTCGCCGGCCGCTGCCGCTGCGTGTGCGGCCGGTGCCGGGTGAGTCGACGGGGTCGTTCGTGAACCGGCTCGCGCACGCCAACGGCCTGAGCCTGGCGGCGTTCCTCGACCGCGTCGGACAGGGCGAGGCATCCGCGTACACCGAGCGGGTGGAGAAGTACCCGCAGTCCACCGAGATGTACATGAACGAGGCGGGGCTGCGCTATCTGGCTGTCCTTGCTGACCGTGCGGCTGGTCTTCTGCAGCAGGATCTGCCCAGCCTGGGCGCGGAGCACCTGCTGCCAGGCGAAGAGGCGGCGCAGTGGTGGTGGCGCTGGGAGCCCGTGGCGGGGCACCTCGTGCGGTACTGCCCGCTGTGTGCCGATGCCCTGGGTGTCGGCCAGACGGTGTGGCTGATGTCGCCGGACAGCTGGCAGGTCTGTCTGCGGCACGGTTACTGGTCGGACGACTCCCGCGGCCGTGGTCCGGACTTCGTGCAGCTGGCCGAGCTGCCCGAGACGGTGACGGCGCACCAGGTGCGGCAGCAGCTGGCCGAACGGTGGGGGCTGGCCGGCGAGGAGTTGTTCGCCGATGCCTTCCAGGTGGCGGTGTACTGGTGGACGCGGATGCCGGACACCGTATGTTGGGTGCGCCGGGCCTGGACGGCTGGGCTGGACGCGCGGGAGATGCGGGCGGCCCCACTGGTGATCTACTCGGAGGCCGCGGAACTTGCGCACGCCATGGTGGACTTCGAACGGGCGGGGCGGCGGGATACGGCGGACCGGTCCCGATGGCTTGCGGGCGTGGAGCAGTTGATGGCCGGGTGGGGGGTGGACGTGACTGAAGGGCGTCAGGCGCTGCTGATGTGGCTGGGGCGCCACCGTAGGGGGGTGCCCGCGCCGTCCGGTCCGGCGGGCGGAAACGGGCTGCTACTTGGGGCGGGGCACAACCGGATCGCGTCCCGGACCGGTCCGGTGAGCCAACGCTCGTGCCTGACCTGGCAGTTGGGCATGGCGGCCGCCGACATGTAGGCGTCATAGAGTGGAGGGCTCGCAACCGTACGGTTGCGAGCCCTCCACCTTGCAGTAGCGGGGACAGGATTTGAACCTGCGACCTCTGGGTTATGAGCCCAGCGAGCTACCGAGCTGCTCCACCCCGCGTCGGTGAACACCACCGTACGTCATAGCGGCGGGCGCTGGAGACCATTATGGGCCGGGGGTCGTATGTTCCGGATCTTTGTGGCCCTCGAGGTCGGCCTGACCTGGCCGTAGTTGCGGCGTCCGGCGCGCTGGCCCCGCACATCGTCCGGGTCTCGTGGCCCATTTGCCGGTCCGGAGCCTGTTGGTCCGGCCGTGGGATACTGGCTCACCATGACACCGGCTCACGCCGCCACCACCCGGCCCGTCGTGGATGTGGACAGCCCCACCACTTGGCCCGGGCCGCTGGCAGATCTCATCTACAAGATCGCCGAAGAAGCCGAACTGGACGAGCCGGAGCTGTACGTCGACTTGGAGTTGGAGGACAGGGAGGCGCAGATCCTCGACCTGCTCCGCGGCCACCTTCTGCGGGCGCAGCACTGCACCAGGCTGCTCGACCACGAGGCCGATGCGATTCGTGCCCATGGCCTGCGCCTCCTGGATGCCGCACTCGTTGACGACCGCCTGAACCAGGCCCATGAGCGGGGCTATCTGACCGACGCTGAGCGGGAGGCACTGCGCTCCCAGAGCATGGTCGCCCCGGGGAGGCCGAGGATGGGCAGTCGAGAGGGTCAGGTCTGCCTGACCCTCTCGACCGAGGCCACCACCCACAACATAGGCGGGGCGTGGCGGCTGCTGTCCTTCTGGGGCGGCGAGGCGATCTACTGGCAGCACTGCGACGACCCTGCCGGTGTTGCTCAGAGGCTGCGTTGCCTGGGCCGGCCCGCACTGGTCACCGCCTACGTGGACCTGGCCAGTTCCGGCAGGCACCTCGTCTTCAAATCGGTGGTGCACACCTTCGTCGGCAAGGCCATCGGCTACGCCCCCGCCAACGCCGACGTCCTCTACCGCAACGCGATCCCGCCGCAGCACGTCGAGTCCATCGCCTTCCCCGGCGATCCCGCCTACGACCGGCTTTGGGGCCTGCCCACCGCGTGATTGACCGCTCCGATCGCGCCGGTGGAGCGTCCGGCGTCGGTCCCCTGGGCCGAGAGGGGCGGCTTCTACGCGGCGAAGCCGATGTTTTTGACGTACTCGTACTGGCCCCACTGGGAGCCCAGGTCGGGCAGGACATCGGCGGTCCAGGCGTCGTCCAGGCCCTGGTGGTCGCCGGCCGCCCAGGATCCGACGATCTTGTCCCAGCGGCGCACGTTCATCGTCCGGTGGGCCACCATCCGCTGGAGCTGGCGCGCCACGCCGGACTGGTCGAGGGGGTGGATCTCCACGCGGGTGCCGCGGCCTGCGCGGTTGAGGCGGGCGGTGAGGTGGCGGGCGACGTTGCGGCGTCGCACCGCCTTGTAGGCGGCGTCGATGCGTTCCAGGTTGGCCTTCGAGGGACGGCGGGTGCCCTGCATCCATGCCTTCAGCGTCCGGTCGCTCACGGTCAGTCCGGCGTCCTTGGCTGCCTGCCAGGCCCTGTCCGACGTCGTCAGGTAGTGCAGGCGGGCCATCAGGCCGCGCCTGGCGGTCACCGGGGTGGCGATGTGAGCGGCGAGCCGGTCGAGCTGGCGGGCGACGGCTTCGCTGCCCTTGATGCCGCTCGCGCCGAACTTCCCGAAGTCGATGTTCTTCTCCGGCATTTACTGCTCCTGCCCTGTGCCGGCTTCGGTGCCGGTCCCGGCGGTGTACGTGTCCTTGACCTTCACCTCGGTAACCGAGCGGCCTTCGGGGAAGACACGGCGCCAGTCTCCGATGACGTGGAGTTCGTCGGTTCCCATCGCCCGCACGACCGTCAGTCCCGCGTCGTGGGCCTTGAGCGCCTTCATCCAGAGGTTGGCGAATGCCTGGGAGCGGATGATGTGCATCCAGTCCGGGCGGTAGAGCTCCCGGTTGTAGTTCGACTCCCCCATCGTGGACACGAACTTGGAGTACATCGCCTTCACGTACTCCAGCGTCAGCCCGTCGCCGTCAGCGATCGCGGTGTCGCGGGCATCCTTGAGGGCGATCCGGAACTTCTCCAGGAGGTTCTCGGTGGCTCCCGAGGTGTACGACTCGTGGATCTGGGGCGGCTCGCACAGGCCGTGCTTCGGTCCGGACAGACGCAGCAGCAGGCGCAGGGTCGGCTCGGTGACCCACAGGGGGCCTGGTTCGTCGCGCTGGCCGATCGGGTTGGGCAGCACCGCGTCGTGCTCCCAGGCGGGCGGGGTGATCAGGTGGACTCCGGCGCGGCGCCGGTCGTGCGCGAAGCCCGTGGAATGTTCCAGCTGGCCGAGCGGGAGGTGGGTCTTGAGAGCGCTCAAATAGGCGCCGTTGATGTCGAGTGCGGTGACCTCGTGCTTCCCGGGCGGCAGCTCGGGCCGCGTCCACTTGGGGCGGGCCTCCCAGATCTGGTCGGCGCCCCTGGAGGTCTGCTTCTTGAGGATGTCGGGGATCCAGGGGTGGGCGATCACGTCGTAGCGGGCGCCCTTGCGGGTCTCGTCCAGCAGGCGCATCGCGTCCGGGATGGCCCGCTTCAGCAGTACGGCGCTCGCGGCTTCGACGGCGCCCCGGTGCTCGGCGAGCACGGCGTGCACCGCTTCGTGGATCAAGTCGGCCGGCCCGGACGGCTCCTGGAACGCCCGCCCGCGCGGGGCCGTGCCTTTCCCGCCGGCCGGACGAGGCGGGCGTACTGTACGCGGCTCGTGGGCCTGGGTAGATGGCGCGGCGGGCTCGGGTTTCGGGGTTTCGACAGGGGTCGCCTGGCAGTCGGAGGGGTCCAGGTGCTGAGCGAATCCCGCCACGCGTTGTTCGGCGGGACGGCCGCACAGCACACACGGCTCGGGCACGGCGAGCAGCTCCACCTCGTCCTCGTCCTGGCCGACTTCCGGCGAAGACGTAGAGGTGACGGCCGCCGCAGCAGTGCCTGATGCCACAGGCCGCTCCGCAGCCGGCTCCGCCATGGTCCTGGTTTCGGTCTCGGTGGCGAGCTTGGCGTTCAGCCCGTCCAGCAGATAGGCGTACTTGGTGCGGACCTCACCGGCCGGGTCCCGGCCGCTCTCCCATCCGCTGAGGGTGGACGGGCTCACCCCGAGCGCACGGGCCACCTGCGCCTTGGACAGCCGGGCTCGCTCCCGCAGCTCGCGGCGTACCTGGCAGGGCGGGAGTTCGGCCTGCGGGCCGACGGCGTCGAGGAGCGAGTCGATCGCGTCGAAGTCACTCACCGGCTCGCCCCCTTCGTCTCGGCCCGGACGGAACGGCGCCGGCCGGCGTGTAGCGCCTCGCATGCTCTGGTCGGACCCGCAAGCAAGTCCAGGGCGCCGATGCCGTAATGCTCGGCCAGGACATCCACGTCGCGCAGGCTCCACGAAACGGCACCCGACTGCCGGCGCGACACCTGCGTCTGTGTCAGCCCCAGCACTGCCGCGACCGACCGCTGCGAGTCACCCGTCACCTGCATCAACGCGGCCACCGTCAACCGCAGCGACTCTTCCAAGGTCAATCCCACGCCCTCATTGTATCCGAGTCGATGCAAATTCCGCATGGATATCAGCCAATTGCTTTCAATGATGCACAGAAGCTTCATCATCATGATCTGCGCGGACCCTTGCTATGGCAGTCTCTGCTCAGGCCTGCAAGTCAGCGATGAGGACCGTCTTGTTCACGCGGAATCCGGCGGGCCGCGCGCCGGGCGTCCCGCTTCGCCTGGCGTGCCTCTTCAACCGCCCGGTCGGACAGACACCGTGGGCACACGAGGTCCAGGACACGGCGGCGCAGGGCCCGGCGCAGTCGGGGCCCGGGAGGCATCGACCAACCGCGGCAGTAACGGTGCACCGTACGCGCGCGGGTGCCCAAGAGCGCGGCAACCGCGGAGGCGTTGCGGGTGTAGGCGGCCAGGAGGAATGCCAGGCGGGGCCCGGCGAGCTAGTGTTCATGGCTTCAGGAGCCTGCCCCGGGCCGTCTGTGGACAGCGGCCGGCCTGAAGGCCTACGGCAGTTCTCGGCAGTCCACTCCGCCCAAGCCCCCCTCCCGCCCGCCGTCGTTCGGGCAGCGCGTCGAGCCTGTCCGCCGTACCGCTTCAGCCGGCGCCCCGGTTGCGGAGAACGCCGCGTACGCCACGCTCTCCCTGGTTTCCGCAACGGGCCGGTTCTGCAACGGGCGACGAGGGGAAGCGGCCTCCAAGGGGACGTCAGTCTACGGACCATGCTCCAGAACTGTGGCTGGCCTGTGTAAACACGCATCCTTCAGAGGGCTCGCGCAAGAAAGGTCGCATCCGGCAGCGGCCATCAACGACGACAGCTCGTCACCATCGGCCGGGAAGCGATCACCTTTGCTGAGGTCCTTCCGCGCCCGCGCTTCGGTTCACTCGCACCGACGGCTCCCGTTCTGCCGCAGGGCGGTCAGCGTGCCGGCGGGTTTCCGTCGGGGTGCTCGTGGATCCAGGAGAGGCCGCCGAGGTCGAGGCGCCGGCGGGTGCGGGTGACGGCGACATAGGCGAGACGGGCTTCGCTGTCGCTGATCGGTCCGGGGACGGGGCGGCCGGTGTCGTCGTGCTTGTCGGTGTCCTTCGGCGGGGTGAAGTCGTCGGCGATCTTCACGCAGGGCCATTCACGGCCTTTGGCCTTGTGGGCCGTTGACACGGTCACCTCGGCCTGTTGCTCCGGAGTGAGGTGAGCGAGGGCGGCCAGGATGGCGTCGGTGCCGTGGGTGTCGACGAGGTCGACCAGCGGCTGCAGGTCACGTCCGGCCGGGTCGTGGGCTGCGTAGTCCTGCAGTTCGCCCCAGGAGGGGAACAGCACCAGCTCGGGGTGGGAGGTGCGGCGGCCCTCCTTGAGGTCACGGGCGGCCAGGGCCAGGGCGCGCAGGCTGTCCCCTCCCCCGGCCAGTCCCACGCGGTATCCGGCGGCCAGCAGGTCCATGACGTGGGCCATTGCGCCGACGTTGGTGCGGCACAGCACGGCGTCGGGCCGGACGAGGTGCCCGAGTTCGGTAGGCACGGCGGGGGTGCCGGTCAGGCGGATCGGTGCCTCCGCGATGGAAAGCCAGCGGTTGGCCTCCTGGGCCAGGTGGGGGCCGAAGCGGAAGGACTGCGACAGGACGAGCTGAGTGCCCTCGAAGCCTGTCATGACGTCTTTGGCGCCGCGCCACTGGTAGATGGCCTGGGCGGAGTCGCCGACCATCACCAGCTGAGCGTGGCCGCGCTGATCGAGAAAGATCTGTTCGACGACGGGGTTGGTGTCCTGGGCCTCGTCCAGCAGCAGGAAGTCGGCGTCGATCTTCGGCTGACTGAGAGCCCAGATCTTCAGGTAGTGGTCGTGGTCGAAGCGCACGGCCCCGTCGTCGGGGTGCTGCAGGTCGGCCCAGGCTTTGCGGGCGAACGGCACGATGTGGGCGGCGAGTTGGGTGTGCAGGTCCTTGTCTTCCAGACCGCGCAGGCGGGGGACGTGATGGCGGGTGATCGTCTCGTCGGCGGTGTGGCAGAAGCCGGCCACGGTGCGCAGCGTGGCGTTGGAGAGGGTCTTTTGTGAGATGTCGCGGTCGCCGATGCGGATCGGCTTGGTGATGCCGAGGGCCTGTCCGGTCTGCCAGGCCGGGCGGCGGGGGGCGTTCAGGCGGCGGGTGTAGCGGTGGCCGACGGCGGCGTAGGCCAGGGCGTGGGCGGTCTTGCACTGCACGGTGTCGGGGAAGCGGGTGCGTGCGTCCTGGGCGATGGCCCGGTTGTAGGCGAGGTAGCGGCCGCGGCGTTTGGTGGTGCGGGCGAGCAGGGTCAGGGTGGTGGTCTTGCCGGTACCCGCGCCGGCCTGCAGGGCAAGGTGGTGGCCGGCGTGGAAGGTGTCGGCCGCGGCCGTCTGTTCGTCGGTCGGGTTCATGCGGGGGCTGCTCCGGGGGTGCGGGTCAGGGCGTGGCCGACGGCTGCCAGGAGGTGTGCGGCCGTGGTGCCGGCGAGCAGGTGCTGCACGGCCCGGTCGAGCCGGTCGGCCTCGTCGCTGGCGTGCTGGGCCAGTGCGCGGTGCAGGGCCAGCTTCACGAAGAGTTCCGGGCTCCGCCCCGTTTCATGGGCGGCGTGGCGGATCGTGGCGTGGACGGTGGGCGGGAAGGCGAGGTTGAGCAGGACCTGCCCTGCGGCGTCCGGGTAGTGGGTGGTGATCACGTCCACGGGGAGCCGAGTGGCGAGGTGCTGGCGCAGCCGGTGTGCGGCGCGGCCGGGGGTTTTGGCGCGTACGAGGGTCATGAGGCGGGTGGTGTCGTGGTTGGTCGCGAGCGGCAGCACGCGGGCGGCGTCACGGAGCTCCGCCGGGACCAGCGGGCGCGTCAGGAGGATTTCCAGGGCGTGGTGCGGCATTGTCACCTCTCTTTGCTGCCGGGTGCCGGTGGGTATGGCAGACCGGTACGCAGGTGCTGGGCGTGCAGGAGGGGATCGAAGACCTGCCATCCGGTCAGGGCCAGGTCGGCGGCGCCGTGGGTGGTGGCGTGCGCGGGGCAGCGCTGGATACGCCAGCGCCGTTGTTCGGCATGGGGCAGCTGGCTGAGGTCGTAGACGGCCGTCACCTGTTCGGACAGGGCGAGTTGGCCGCGTTGGGTGCCGACAGGCAGCAGTCTCCAGGATCCGGGCGGGGCGTCCGGGGCCAGGACGGGACGGGGGCAGCGGGTTCGGTGGCTCGTCTGGGCTACGCAGCGGATGGCCTCCACGGGGCCGTCGGCGAGGTAGTAGCCCAGCAGCATCCGTACGAGAGGGCGGTCGGGGCCGTCAGGCGCTGCGCTGGTGGGGGCAGCCGTGGGGATGAAGACACCGGTGTCGATCAGGCGACGGGTTCGTACGGCGAGTTGGCGGCGCACCGACGTGAGGGACGGGTTGATCCGGCAGAGGGGAGTGCGCTGCGGGCAGAGCACGGCGTGCGGAATGCGGCACCAGGCGCTGCCGTCGCCGTGCGGGTGAGCGATGCCGGAGCTCAGGTGCCAGTGGCAGGAGGCAGGGGCGTGGGCGGTGGCCAGTTCGGCGGGATGCAGGGCGATGGGACGCCCGTCGGCACGCGGGTAGAGGTCGATGCGGTTGCCGCAGTGGCGGCAGCGGCCGCTCTGGCCGGCGCGCAGCAGGCGGCTGGGACTGGTGGCGGCCACCCGCAGGGGACGGCGCGCCGGGGCGGTGCGAGGGCTGCCGTCCCAGTGGCAGCCGGGGATGGAGTGGGGGCGCATGGCGAGGACCGTGCCAGGTGACACGCCCGGAGGGCGGGGATGGCGGACGGGCAGTCCCCCGGGCGGCCCAGCCCTGTCGAACGGCAATGCGAGTCGGCGGGTGTGCGTTCTATGCATGCTCGCCGGTTCGGGTGATTTGCGCGGCGCGCCAGGCCTGACGCGGCCGGAGTCAGGCGCCCTTGGATCCGGGCGGGGTGTGGTCGTCGCAGAGCGAGCCGAGCAGCTGCTCGATGGGGACATCGAAGGCGTGCGCGAGGGCATGCCAGGTGGTGACGGTGCCTGCGGCCCGGCCGTGTTCGAGGTCGATCAGCGTACGCCGGGCCAGGCCGCTGCGGCCGGCGAGTTCGTCGAAGGTCCACTCGCGCGCGTTCCTCAGCCGCGCCAGCGTCACACGCAGGGCGTCGCGGTCCGGGTCGGGCGGCAAGATCGTCACCCCACCATCCGACGGTGCAGACACCTGCCCTGTCAGTGCGGATTTCTGCACTATCAGCGCAGGTGAGCGCGCCCTGCACTCGCACTGCGCGAGTGCAGGTATCTGCACTACGGTGCGGGCGGCTCCCACGTACGTACCGGGAGGCCACCGCGCGAGGCCGACGCGGACCAGAACGGAGGGACAACGAGCCGATGCGGCTTGCCAGTACACACGCTGCGGTGCAGCGCATCTGGACGGTGCACCTGCGCCCGCAGACGGGCGGGCCGGCCCTGACCTGTCCCCGCTGCGCACACAGCCCCGTCCTGCCGGCCGCCTCCGCCCGCTCGGCCGCCCTCACCCATCTGGCCCGCCACGCCCGCGCCGACACGCTGCCCGGGTACCTGCGCATCTGCCAGTGCCGGGCACTGGGCTGCCACTGGCACCCCCGCCACCGCGGCTGCGCGGGACCCGTCCTGCTCGCCCTGACCTGCGACCGCGGCGGCCGTGCGTGGCGGCTGGCTGATGCCTGCGCCGCCTGCGCGGCGGCGATGAGCCGCACCGCCGTCGTGCCGCCCACCCTGCTCGGCACCGGCCGCGCCCAGCCGGCCGCCGGCATGGCGCGCCCTGCGCGCACCACGCCTCCGTTCGACCCGGCAGAGCAGCAGCGCGTACGCGAAATGCTCACCTACCTCGCCACAGCGCTGCCCCGCTTCTCCTCCCCCGCAGCCCGGCTACTCGCCCTGCAGTGCGCGTTGCGCGCCGACCATCACGGGCAGATCCGCCTGCCCCACGGGTTCCTGCGCGGCATGCGGCTGCACGGCCGCGCGGAGCTGTGGCTCGAACTGGAGCACGCCGGCTGGCTGCACCGCCTCAGCCGCAGATGCTCGCCCGTCCAGGCACAGCTGCTCGACGCCGCCGTCCTGCACCAGGCCCCCGGACGCACCGCGCGCATCCGCGCCGCCCAATGGGCGCTGCGCCCCGCCCCGCTGGCCGCCTCGCCCGGCCTGCCCTGCGCCCTGCGGCTGACCGCACTCGCCCTGGCCGCCCACAGCACCGCCGGGGCGGGCGGGGGCGAGCTCGATGCCCTCACCCGCCAGTGCGGACAGCCGCCCCAGCAGCTGGAAGACCTCCTCGACCAACTGGTCCGCGCCCGCCTCGTCACGGCCTGGCACCATCATCACGACAGCGGCGAGGTCCGGTGGGAGCTGCCCGCGCACTCGCCGCCCAGCGAAGACGCCGCCAGAGAGGCTGGCGCGTAAAGGCAGCACTGTGGCCCGTTTGCCGGGCCCCGGTCATCCTGCCGCTGCGCGTACCGGAGGGGCACCACACCGCTTGCTTCGCTGCTGTCTCAGCGGTGTGCCCGGCGCAGGTACATCGGAAGGACGGTGCGCATGATCTGTTCGCCGCGGGTGGTGATGGCCTCGAGGTCGCTGCGGGTCATGGCTGCGAAGTTGGTCGGGTAGGAGGCGACCGCGCTGCGCGGGACGAGGTCGGCGGGCGGTGTGGGCAGCCGGTTGTCCTTCATGCCGAGGTAGGCGAGGGCGAAGCCGTCGATGCGTCCGCTCGCGGCCCACTCGTGCAGGCGGGAGCGGGCGGAGTCCTGGGCTTTGCGGTGGACGGTGGCGAAGGAGCGGTTGAGTCGTCCGGGCATGAAGTGCGGTGCTTTCAGGGCGAGTTCGCCCAGGCCGGCGTCGCAGGAGATGATAAAGGGCACGTCATAGACATGCTGGGTGTGGTGCGGTGAGCGTCCGGGCTCGAGGACGGACAGGCCGAGGTTGTCGTAGACGCCGCCGTCGGTGAGCAGCACGGTGTGCTGCTGGTTGTGTCCGCCCGGGTGCTGGAAGGTGAAGGTGCGTTCCAGGGCGGGCAGGAGCGCGGGGTAGGCGGCGGAGGCGGCCACGGCGGTGGCGACGTGGATGGGCTCGGTGATGGTGCCGTAGCGGGAGCAGCCGCTGCGGGTGCTGCCGAAGCGCACGGCGTTGGTGGTGGCCAGATCGGTGGCGGTGAGGACGACGTCGAGGCCCGGGTGGGTGACATCGGCCATGGTCTGGGGGCCGAACGCCTTGTGGGTGAGGACGGCGGCCAGGGCGTCGGTGCGGTTGGCGGGGCGGGCGACGCTGACGTCGCTGTGGCGGGAGAACAGTTGGCGGGTGCTTGCGCGGGCGGCTGCGGTGAGGTTGCGCGCGGCCGCGGAGGGCTTGAACGCCTGGCGTGCGATGTCCAGTTGGAGGCCGCGGCGCAGGAGGTCGGTGGTGCGGATGTCGAAGTCGGCGAAGTCGGACGGTCCGTAGGCCCACAGGGCGGCGAGGAGGGAGCCACCGGAGATGCCGGAGACGACGCGGATGCGGTCGAGGAGATCGCGGTCGTGAAGGGCGCGCAGGCAGCCGAGGTGGAAGGCTGCGGCGCGGGAGCCGCCGCCGGACAGGGCGAGGCCGAGGGTGCGGGTCATGAGCGGGAGCCCTTGCGTGGGACGGGGACGGAACGGTGGGGGCGGATGGCGTAGCCGCCGGGCCACCACGTCACGGGGCCGAGGTGGGCGGGTACTTCCGGCGCGGGGGGCTCGGTCGCGGCGGGGGCGGTGCGGGCGGCGAGGTGAGCGTAGAAGTCGGGGCCGTCGCCAGTGGCGAGCCATTTGCGCCAGAGGGGTCCGGGTCCTCCGGCGATGAGGACGAGGGCGCGGGCGGGGGCGTCGTCCAGCGGCAGGGTGAGGCTGGTCATAGCGGCTCGGTCGGTGGCGCTGGGCTGCGCGGCCGTGTGCGGGTGGGTGTGCCACATGCCCAGGAAGCGGCTGAGGTTGCCGGTCGCCTCCCGGCGGGCAGCGAGGTGATTGCTGACGCCGTCCAGACCGTGCCGGAAGTAGGCCTCCGTCAGCAGGGAGTCGGGGGGCGGGCCGGTGGCCTCGTCAACGAAGATCACGCCGGTGGCGTCGTCGACGACGCCGAGCAGGGTGCCGCCGGTTTCCACGCGCGGGCCGCGGACGCGGGCGCCGCGGCGGGCCTCCGCGCGCATCTCGGCCAGCGCGGCGGGGGTGATGCGTACGTCGTAGCCGGTGGCCTCGTCCGTGACGAGGGTGTCGTCGGGCCAGGTCAGCCAGCGCGGCCCGGCGGGCTGGGCCACGGTGGGGCCGACGGGCATGCGCACGATGAGCGTAGCCATGGTGCGCCGGTCTGCGGGGGCGGCCAGGGCGTGAAGGATGCCGGCCACCAGTTGTCCGGCCAGCGCGGTGACGTCGGCAGCCGATCCGGTGAAGGTGGTGTCCGAGCAGCCGGGTTCGGGCTGGAAGAGCTCGGTCGGGGGCTGGGTGGGGAAGAAGTCCTCGATCAGGTCGTCGAAGACGTGCGTGGCGTCGGTATGCGCCGCCAGCGCGGTGCGGCGCAGCACGTCGGCGCCGCCGCCGGTGGCGCCGCGGGGTGAGAGGGCGGCGAGGCCGCGGGTGGCGTGGTGGCCGATCATCAGCGTGGCCAGGTGGGGCCAGGGGGCGGCATCGGTGCGGCGGGCGCGTTCGAGTCGGGCACGGACGATGCGGTTGGCGGTGCAGTCCCAGATCAGGTCGAAGGTGTGCAGGTCGAGTCCGGACAGCCGGGTGGTGATGTCGCCGACGAGTGCTTCGACACGGGTGGTGTGGGGGTCGATCCGGTTGAGACGGTCGACCAGGACGCTCGCCTTGAAGTGGCCGATGTCGGCGTCCGTGTAGGGCTGGCGAGCCAGGATGCCCGGGTGGACGAGCGCCTGGTCGGCGACGGTGAGGTGCGCGGCACCGGCGCGTGCGCACATTTCGGCGACGGGGGCGCCCAGGGCGCCCGCGCCCAGGACGAGAATGCGTTTGCCCCGCAGCCAGGCCGCGGGGGTGGCGTGGTCGCGGCGGACCGTGACCTCGGGGCGGGCCTCGTAGATGCGCATCCACCGGGTGGGCAGACGGTCGAGCCACTCGGTGCCGAACTGGATGACCTCGTCGCCGAGTTCGGCCAGCTGCGGGCGGCCGCTGAAGGCAGTGTCGGCGGCCAGGCGCCCGACCCTGTCGGCGAAGTCGGGCAGGTGCCAGGCCACCAAGTGGGTCTGGCGCGGCCCGTCACCGGCGATGCCCCGCGAGGGGGTGCCCAGCAACAGGTGCACCGGCGCGGCCGGGGTGTCCTCCTCGTCGGCCGGCGCGTCGCCGCCGGGGTGGAGCAGGGTGCGGTTATGGTCCGCGACGATTCCCGTCAGCCCCAGCAGCAGGCGTGGCGTGAGGTGGTCGCGGGCCAGGGCATCGACCAGTTCCCGCGCGGTGAGCGGGTATTCGAACGTCAGGTGCTTCGTGGTGACGACGGCGGGGGCGAGAAACGCGTGGGCGTCGGCCGGGAGCGCGGCGCTCTCCCGCAGCTGCTCCGGGCTTGCGGGCCAGGGGTCCTCGATGGCGAGCCAGCCCACCACGTCGCATCGCGTCTCGTTGACCTGGTGCAGTACGGCGGCGCCTAGCCACGACCGGTCCGGCAGGGCGACGGGCGCGTCGCGGCGGATCACGAGGAGCCCCGCCGTGTGGTCGGTCAGGGCGTTCGGGGGGTGCAGGGGGTCACCGGGCCGGTCCAGTTCTCCCGCGGCGGCCGCCTCGAACCAGTCCAGGAGGCGGTTGACGAACCCGTACATGCCGTCGGCCGGATCCCACTCGGTCGCCGTCGAGCGGTACAGGCACAGGTGGCGGCCCCAGTTGACGTGCGGGGCGCCGGCGAACCGGGTGTGCCGGGTCCGCACGCTGGGAGCCCTGAAGGGAAAATCTGGGGGGATCAGCAGGGTGACCGCTTCCACGCTGCGCAGCCGCAGGCCGCCCTCCGTTCGCGGCAAGTTGGCGCAGCCCACGCTGATACGGGCCTCGACGTACCCGGGCCGGTTGGCGGTGGCGGCCACGTGCGTGGCCGCCACCGCTCCGTGAGAGGCCTGGACGATCCGGTGGAGCTGGTCGAGGGCGAGCTGCTGGCCTTCAGTGAGTTCCAGGGTGGCGCTGTCCTTCACGCGGCACCGAATCCGATCTGTACCGCCGGCTCGGCCTTGTCACCCCTGGCCTGCTGCACACCGGCGCGGGCGGCGTCCGTGCCGCGCTGGTGCGGCAGGCCGGCTGCGGCAGTGAAGGCGGCGGCCGGGAAGCGCGTGGTGCCCAGCGTGGCCAGCAGCCGGCGTCCCCCGCCTGCGGCCTTCAGCACCTGGCCCTTGTTCTCCAGGTCGGTGACGTCGACGAGTTCGAGGCCCAGACCGGGCTCCAGGGCGAAGACCACCGGGCGGGGCTCCTCCTTGGAGGGGTACTCCCCCGTGCACAGCACCGGGTAGTCGGTGATCGACTCATAGGCGGTGCGGGCCAGCAGGTGCGGCGGGTCGTTGCCCTTGTCGTCCTTGTCGCGGAAGGGCCGCGAGCTGGAGATCACCCGGGCGTCCGCGTTGGCATGCGCCTCGAGCTGGTCGAGGATGTCCTGCTTGAGCTCCTCTTCGCCGTCCTCGCCCTTGGCGTACATGGCCTTTTTGGAGCAGTGGTGCGGGGAGAGCAGCACGTCCCACTCGATGCGGTCGGTGCGGTCGTGGGACTCGCTGTAGCCGAAGATCTTCTTGATGGTGGGGTAGGCGAGGTCGCCCAGGAACAGCAGCCGGCCCGTCGTGCCGTCGTCCGTGTGCAGCTGCACCTGCAGGGCCAGGGAGGTGTCGTTGCGGTCGCCGGCGCAGTCGTCTTTGAAGGGGGCGTGGACGAAGGCCTCGAACTTGTCCGAGACTTCCACGCCGTCGACGGTCGTGATGGGCTTCCCGGGGAAGGTGAAGTACTCGTCCGGCAGCTGCGCGTAGGAGTGGCCCTCGCGGTCCTCGTCGTAGCCGATGATCCGCACCCGGTCCCCGCTCGCGGGCTCTTTGCCGTCCTTGATGGCCTGGAGGGTGGCGTCTACACGCCGTTCGACCTCCTCTTGGAAGCGGCGGGCGTCCTCGCACATGGGCTTGTCCTCGGACAGCTCGCGCCACAGCCGGGGCGTCGCCCAGATCTCCCCGATCAGGATGGAGCTCTCCAGCAGGTCGCCGAAGCCGCAGCAGTGATCCTTGTCGGCGTGGGTCAGCGCGAAGACCGCAAGGTAGGGCGTCTTGCCGTCGGGCTGCGGAAGGGTCTCCTCCAGGCGGTCGATGACGGCGGCGACCACCGCGTCGTCCTCGTCGGCCGCCTTCATGTCCCGCAGGTCCACCTGCACCACCAGGTCGCCGCCCAGCACGATCGTGGTGGAGTCACCCGTGCCCACCGGCCAGAACACCACCCCCTGCTCGGGAAGTTCCGTCTCGACCATGTCCTGCCTCTTCACTTGATATTGATCAACTAGCGGGAAAAGCACACAAGTTCACTTGAAAGTCAGATGTACCACGCGCCACTGACAACGCCGCCGCGATCGGACGGCAGGGTGTTCGGTCTCTGCCCCCGGAGCTCCGTGATCGCCGCCTCGAAGTCCTCGAGCATGTCGAACGCCCGACAGACGGACGCGAACCGCAAGGGCGAGGAGACCGTGCCCCTGCCGCGGGCCGGGCATGGTCAGTCCCACGTCGTGGGTGGCCGGCCCGATCCTTCCGGCGGCCCGCACCGCTTCCGCGATCCGCCGCCCGGGTAAGCAGGAAGGGCGGCGGCCGCCTTTCTGCTCACCCGGGGGCAGGACTGCTCAGCGGCGGGGAAGAGCCAGCAGGTTGTTGGTCCACACGCCATCGGCGCGGGTCTGCAGGTACTTCTCGCCGCGCGGCGGGGTCACCACGGCGACCTCCGCCCGGTGCCCGCCGGCGTCGCTTGTGTAGGCCTGGCCCTTTTCGTCTTCGATCCAGGTGACGATCTCCGCCCGGGTGTTGTCGCCGGTCTTGGCGGTCGCCGGGTTGGTCCACCACAAGCGAGTGATGTGCTGGTGCGTGGTGCCGCCGGACAGGCGTACCGCGGTGATCTGGATGGCCATGATTCTTCTTCTGCCGGCCTTGCCCGACGGGGTCCCGGAGCCGGTGCCGGGTCCCGTCACCCCGGTGTGGGGTGATTCGCCCGGGACGGACGACGTAACTCGCGGGTAGAGAAACGAGGGTGTCCTGAAGGCACTGGCGGGGCGTCAGGAGCAGTCGAGGCAGCGGTCGGCGCCGTCGGTGAACATCGCGGGCGGATGCCGAATGAAGCATCCCTGGCACAGGCGTTCGGTCACGCGCGCCGGGCAGGCGCAGCGGTCGCATTCGGGACAGCGGGGGACGCCGCAGACGGAACAGGCGGGTTCGAAGGAGCGGAACTCCTCGTCGCAGTGTTCGCAGATGTACTCGCGCGCCTGGGGGCCGGTGTCCTTCGTGGGCGGCGTAAAGGCGCGCCAGGGCGCCGAGTCGGTGACGAGGACGGCGACCAGGTAGCCGTCCATCGGCGCGGTCTGCGCGTGCAGTTCTCGCCCCAGGATGCCGTCGCGGTAGCGGATTTGGGTGCGTCCCTGCGCGCGGCCCTGGCCGGCCCGGGCCTGGGCGATGGTGGGGATGTCGCCCTGGAAGCTGCCGCGCTGCAGCGGCCGGAGGCCGTGGGAGGCGGCGAAGACGACCTGTCCGCCGGTGTCGAGGATGAGGATGTGTCCGGGGGCGGGCAGGTGCTGGATGGCACGGACACACACGGCCATGCGGGAGGCGCCGCTGGCACGCCACAATTCCACGATGTCGGGGGCGGTGGGTCCGTCGGAGGCCAGGTGATGCTCCACGAGCGGTGCCGGCAGCAGGATCTCGGCGGCGAACGCATCGCAGGCCGCGTCTTCCAGCAGCACGCCGCGATCGGGCTGGCGTGCGAAGGCATCCATCAGGGCGAAGCTGTTCTGCTGGAGGTGATGGCCCAGTTCGTGCAGGGCGGTGAAGTCCTGCCGGGCAGGGCTGGTGGAGTCGGCGACGACGATCTGCGGGGGCGGGCCGGGTGCGTAGGCGCCGGCGACGCTGCAGCGCGGGCCGGTCTGGGCCTCTGCAACGCGCCGGACGGTCAGCTCCGGCCATGTCTGCATCTCGGCGAGGGCGTCCTGGGCCAGGCGCTGGGTCGCACCGGGTCTGTGTGCGTCCAGTTCCGCCATCATGGCGGTCGCCTGGGCGCGGGCGGCGGCCGCGAGCACGTAGTTGACCATGGCAGCCCCTACTGGCCCAGATGTAGTTCGAAGTAGGTGTCCGCGCGTGCCGCCCAGTCCGTGATGGTGCGGTCGTCCTGGCGGGCCGCCAGGGTGAGGATGCCGTAGGCGGCACGGAGCCGGGCCTGTTGTTCGTTTT
This sequence comes from Streptomyces panaciradicis, assembly GCF_023516615.1. Lineage (GTDB taxonomy): Bacteria > Actinomycetota > Actinomycetes > Streptomycetales > Streptomycetaceae > Streptomyces > Streptomyces panaciradicis. Next base: position 93,013 of record NZ_JAMGBF010000050.1, on the reverse strand, counting down.
CGAGGTGCCGGGCGGCGAGGGCTCGTAGGTGCTGGCGGCGCATCGGCCGGTTCAGCTCGTGCACCACGGCGGGCGGCGGCGCGGGATTGGCGGCGAGGACCTCCTGCGCGCCCAGGCCGAGGAGTACGGCGAGTTTCTCGGCCTGGTCGGCTGTGAGGGGGTGGTGGCCGCGCCACAGCGGCAGGGCCTGGGCGGGCGGGAGCTGCAGCTGTGATCCCAGTTGCTGGGGGGTGACACCGCGCTGTTGCAGCAGCTGCGGCAGCGCGCCGGATCCTTCCGGTACCCATCGTGCGGCGCTCAGCCTCGCCAGGTTGTCGGCCAGGACACCCCGGTACTCGGCGGCCGCCGCGGCGGGTGACGGCGCGGTGCTGCCCCAGCGTGCCCCTGGCGGCGGGTCGTGCGCGAGATCGAGGTGCAGAAAGGCGGGCAGCGGCACCGTCAGCTGGCTGACCTGACGGTCCAACACATACCAGGGCAGAGGTTGTTTCAGTCCCCACCACAGGGCGAGCGGCTGCTCCAGCGTGGATGCCTCGGCAGGCAGCAGCAGCGTGTGGGCGTCGGCGTAGCGTTCCAAGGAGGCCGGAATGGCGTGCACCGTGTCGTCGTCGACCGTAGTGATCACCAGCAGCTGGATGGTCTGCTCCCACACGGCCCGCCAGATCTGGCCGGGTTCGGGATCCCGCGGCGGCGCGGTGGCGACCTCCCGGACGGCGTCGGGCACCTTCAGCCCCGCTGCGGCGGCCACCAGCCGTTGGTAGGCGCTGCTGCCCTGGGCGGGTTTCATCCTGTCTCCCCCTCTCCTCGGCTGTGATCCATCAGCGCATTCTCTTCTCACTGGATACGGACGACGTCACAGGGGCGGCTCAGGGGGCGGATCCGCGCAGCGCCGCAGCAGCGCTCCCATGACCGCTTCCCGGTCGCTGTCCTCGGACAGGGCAAGCAGGAGTTTTGCCTTCAGACCTGCCAGAACGGCCCCGGCATGCGCCTGTCCGATCTCCAGCAACTGCGCCGCGTGTTGGCCGTCTTCATCCAGGTAGGGCAGCAGCAGACGCTCGTTGTCGGTCAGCCGCTGCCAGATGTCGGCGGCGCCACCGCCAGCGCCCGCGGGGTCAGCCTCCGACGCCGCGCTCGCCTCAACCGCAGCGGCGAGCGTCCCGTCGTCGGCGTAGAGGGGGGTGAAGCGGGCCGGTGTCAGAAGCTCGAACCGGGACTCGAGGACCTTGGCCAGGTCCTCCTCCCGCACGGCGCCCCGGGCGTGCCGCAGGACCTGCGTCACGATGGCCATGAGGGCCCGGACCGTCTGTGCGGGGGTCGGGCCGGAATGGTTCCAGCGGGTGATCCCCACCCCGCGTACGCGCCAGGCCCCGGCAACGAGATCATCCAGATTCCCCTGCCACACCGCGCCTTCGGGATGTTCACTCAGCGCCCACCGCGGCGGAGGCCCGGGGATCCGGCGGAAGGACGCGTCGGTGCCCATCAGCCGGGCGATGCGGCGCCGCAGCTTGCCGCGCGGGGTCTTCTTCGCCTCATCGATGAGGAAGTTCTTGATCGACGTGAGGAACAGCCGCTCCAGTGAGGCGTCGTCGGCGGCCAGGGCGAAGCAGCTGGTCACGAAGTGCTGCCCGGCGCCCTCGCGGGTCAGCATGGCCGTGATCACGTCGTAGGCCGCGTCGTCATTCCACTCTGCGTACCCCTCGGGCGGCGGGAATCCGGACGACTGGCGGACCTGATGAACCAAACGTCGCAGCATTTCGAACGTCTCCGGCCCCAACTGGCCCGTGTGTGACAGTTCTTCGTACGCTCCACCCGCCACCAGCTCACCACCCCCGACCCGCCTGGAACGGACGGTCCCAGGCTTCCTGCCTGCATACACCTGCCGTCTCAGGCCCGCCAGGCAACATGCCCGAAGGCGGGAACCGCGAGCCTGTTCGTCACGCGGACCGTCCCCGCGGATCGCCGTGGTGCGGACACCGCTCGTCGGCCGGAGGCGCAGACGGTCTGGTGCGTCCTGGCCCGGCAGCTGCCGGATACCCGTCGCCCCGGACGCGGGGTGCCGGGGCCGGTTGGCGGCGCCAGGGTCCTTCCCCCACCGGTGATCGGATCCCGGCGGGCCGCGGTGGGTCTCCTCGCTCCCTCCCCTTCCTGGGACTGATCGATGCAGCGGATGTTCAGCGGGCCGAACCGGGCCGCGTGGCGGGCGAGTTCAACAGCCAAGGCGGCGCGCAGGACGCCGTGGTCCGCGCGGGAAGGGGGTGCCCGACTTCCTTGTCACCACCGTATTCACCCTTTCAGGCGTATCCGGCGGGCGGGGAAGTTCTCGCGGCGCGGCGCACAGCAGCATGGGGGTACCGGGCTGCGGTGTGGGCCGGCTGGGCGCACGGCCAGGGACCGAAGATGCAGGAGTTGACGGGCGGACAGGTCTGCGGGGCCGTGCGGCGGCACGGCAGGGGGTGGGCATGAGTGCGGTGGAGGTCGCCGGCGGACTGCTGGAAGGCGAGGCCGTGCCGAAGGCGGGCCAGGGTGTCGTGGCTTTGTACCGCGAGCCGTACGGGCCGGTGTACTCGTGCACCGCGGACGGGCTTCAGGGCGTGGCGCTGGAGGAATTCGGGCCGGTGAGCGAGCCGGTGCCCTATCGGGGCCGCAGGGGCATCATCACCTACTGGCCGGTGGCGACCCGGGAGGCGACCGTGGTGTGCGGCAGCCTGCGGCAGTGGCGGCTGGCGGTGGAACTGGACTTCGAGCCGGCCTGGGCGGCGTTCAGTGCCGGCCCGGTGGAACTGCGGTGGCGGGCAGGAGGCCGCCTTCGCCGCTGGCGCCCCGATTTCCTGGCGCGCACGGCCGATGGTGTACGTGAGGTGCTGGTGCTGAAGCCGTCCGGCCAGGAGAGCCTGCCCGCGGCGCGGCTTCAGGTACTTGAGGAGGTGGCCCGGCCGGCAGGGTGGCGGGTGCGGCAGGTCCGCGAGCCGTCGGGGGTGCGCGCGCGCAATCTCGGGTGGCTGGCGGGCTACCGCTTCCCCGAAGGCGACGAGGAGGGCCAAGGACAGGCGCTGCTGGAGGCGTTCAGGCAGCCGACGGGTCTGCGGGCGGGGGTGGCGGCGAGCGGACTGGACGAGCTGACCGGGCTGGACCTCGCCTACCGGATGCTCTGGCAACGGCGGCTGCTGTTCGATACCGCGTATCCGCTGCTGCCCGATGCCATGGCCTGGACGGCCTGAACGACCGGGAGGAGCGCATGGCGGGAACAGACGAGGGCCGGTCTGCGGGATCGCTATCCATCGGGGCGCTGGTGCGCTGGCACCAGCGCGAGTGGGAGGTGGCGGAGTGGCAGGGGCCGCTGGTCACGCTGGTGCCGCAGGACGGCGCGGAGGCGCCCCGGGCGGTGTCCTTCCGGTGGCTGGTGAGCGCGGAGGATTTCGCTGTTGTCAGCGGCGGTGCGGCACCGGCCGCGGGCGGGGCGGCACTTGAGGGGCGAGGGCGGCTGGAGGGGCAGGAGGAGGCCGAGCTGTGGCAGGCCCGCATGGTGGAGATCGATACCGGTCTGGCGCCGGGCCGAAGCGAGCATGCGCGGGGATTCGGGCCGGACACGACGCTGGCCCAGCGGTGCGCCGCGATGTCGGCGCGGCTGGCCGCCGACGGCATCCGCTGCTCCGCTCACACCCTCGCCGACAAGCGGCGCAAGTGGAAAGCGGCCGGGGAGAACCCGGTTGTGCTGCTGCCCGCAGGGCGGGAGAAACGGCCGGGTGGCTTCACCGATCCGCGGTGCCTGTCCGCCATGCAGGAGGTGGTGGCCCGGCGGGCCCACGCGTCGGATGTGACCATCGACGTGATCCGCGAGGAAGTCGAGGACCTGCTGCACTCGCGGTACGCCAAGGAACTCGGCTCGGCTGGCGTGGCGGCTCTGCTGCCCTCCCGTTCCACCTTCTACCTGCGGATGAAGGAGTCCGGCCTGGCCGATGCCCTGGGCCAGCCGACACGGTCCCGGGCCGCCCTGGCCTCCACCCCGCCGCTGCCCCATGGCGGGCGCGAGGTCGTGCTGCGGCCGGGACAGGTGACCCAGACCGACACCACGCCGCTGCGGATCCTGGCCCGCGGCGACGACGGCCGGCCCACCGCGACGGAGCTGACCTCGCTCATCGATGTGGCCAACCACACCGTGTGTGCGTTGATGATCACGCCAAGCCGCCCCCGGGACGCCGAGAGCGGGCAGGCGGGCCAGGCGACCCGGGCGATCGACCTGACCCTGATGCTGGCCCAGGCATTCGCGCCCTGGCCGGTGATGCCCGGCTGGGACCCGCTCAGTGCGGCCGCCGCCTCCAGTCTGCCGTTCGGGGCGCTGCGGGCCGCGGACGAGCGGTTCACCGAGGCCACCGCCGCCCGCCCGGTCATCCGCCCCGAGCTGATCATCTACGACCAGGGCAGCCCCTATGTGAGCGAGCACTTCACCGAGGTCTGCGACCGGCTGCGCATCGCCCGCCGCCCGGCGCGCAAGAAGACCCCGACCGACAAACCGCTCCCCGAACACTTCTTCGTCACCCTCGCGCACCGCTTCAGTCAGCACGTGACGCACGGCTGGCAGGGCCGCAGCCACAAGAAACGCGGCCGCGGCATCGACCGGATGCCGCTGTACACGATTGCCGAGCTCCAGCAGATGGCCCAGGAGTGGGTGGCGCTCGAGTACCAGCAGACCCCCGACGCGGGGCTGCGTGACCCGTTCCGTCCCCACGTCGTGCTGTCGCCCAACGAGATGTATGCGGTCCAGGTGGCCCGCAGCGGCTACCGGGCGGTGCCGCTCTCCCCTGCCGAGAACCGCTCCTTCCTGCTGCGGCAGTGGGTCCGCCCCGGCAAGGGCGGCTTCATGATCGATTATCGGATCTATCAGCCCATCGCGCAGGACGCCGGTCACTACCGCGAGATCCTTCTGCGCGGCGGCTCGAAACTGCCCGGCCGAGGCGACCAGTGGGAATGCCGCTTCAACCCGTACCACCCCGAGCGGGTGTGGCTGTACGACCACACCGCCGGCACCTGGGTGACCTGCGACTTCCGGCTGCGGCACCTGCTGCACGATCCGTGGACCGCAGACATGTGGCAGGAACACGCAGAGCGGCACCTGGCGGCCGGCGGCAGCAAGCAGGACGAGGAGGCGATCGCCCTGTCCCTGGCGCAGCGCGACCGGCGTCGTCGCAGTCGCAGGCCGCCGCCCAAGCGCACCGGGGCCGAACCGCCCTTCCAGGGGCTGGAGTTGGAGACGGAGCAGCCGTCCCAGGACCCGTACGCGGGTCTGGAGGAGTTCGACCTGTCGACCCTGCGGCCCTACCCGGCGCTGCCCATCTCCCCCATGGCACCCCCCTCAGCACCCGCCACGTCGTTGCTGCCCGCGGGCAGCAACGACGTGGGGCCGACTTCGGGCAGCGGGCTGGCTCCGCATCCGCTCGCAGCGCTCTTCCCCGACGACGGCGACGGCAGCGGGCCGCAGGCCCTCACGGCCGAAGCACCGGCATCTGTAGACGAGGTCGTCGACGCAGAGCTCCTCGACGACCCCAATCCGGACGATGACGAGGCCGAGAACGACGTATGGGATGTGTAGGCGACCTGGGGCAGGGGCCGTGAACGACGCAGCCGCATCCGGCCCCCGCGGGGGCCGGATGCGTCCTCCGGCCCGGGGCCGGTCCGCGGTGTCGAGGCAGGAACCGTGATGAGGGAGAAGCGTGATGAAGGCATCCGTCGAACTGCGTGACAAGCGTGAAGCCCGCCTGCGCCAGCAGCTGAGGGACACCCCGATGCGGCCTCTGCCGCTGTTCCAGCTCACCGGCTGGACCCACTTCGTCGACGAGGAGGTGAACCCGCCCGTCCTGGCGGCAGGCACCAGTCCCACCGAGGACAGGAAGACGGACGAACAGGCCATCGCCTACCACCGGCACCTGCGGATGGTGCCCACCGACGCGATGACGCACATGCAGAAGACGGTCGTCGAGGCGGTCCACCGCAACAGCGGGAGCCGTGAGGGCCTGATGGACCATGTCATCGACGGGCCCGCGGGCACTGGCAAGACCTGCCTGCTGCGGGCGATCGGACGCACCGCCCAGCAGGAGATCGAAGTCGCCACGAACGGCCGGCAGCCCAACACGATCCCGGTGGTGCACATCACCACCCCCGCGGACCCGGAGCCGAGGGTGAACTGGATCTGGGAGATCGGCTCCTACCTGGGTCTCAACCCCGAGCCGAAGAGCCTCACGGAAGTCCTGGAGATGCGCAGGCACCAGGATGTGACCCTGTCGGTCAACTACGTCCTGGAGACGGCGCAGACCCGTCTGCTGCTCGTCGACGACATCGACCGGTCCTCGCCACAGCAACTGGCCAACGTGCTGCCCTACTTCGACTACCTGCGCGACAAGCTGGGCATCTCGCTCATCTTCTGCGGCACCGGCGCCAGCCACCTCCTGCACCAGGCCCGCATCCTGGCCCAGGACCTGACCCGGGTCAGCGCGGAGAACCGGGTACGGCTCGAACAGGCGGGCCGCCCGGCGGATCCCGTCTCGCCCTCCCCCACCGCGCTGCTGCCCGTGACCTGGCTGCACCCCCTGCCCCTGGGCCCCAAGGCCGAGGAACAGGAGATGTTCCGGCGCGTACTGGCTAGCTTCGAGGCTGACTTGAGCCTGTACCGGCTCGAGGAAAACGCCCTCAGCAAGCACGCCGCCCAACTGCACCAGCTCACCGGCGGCTACTTCAAAGCCCTCACCTACGTCATCTCCACCGCCGCCGTCATCGCGATCCACAGCGGCAGCGAGAACATCACCGAGAAAGAGCTCAAAGCAGCGACAGCCCAGCTCGGCCCCTGGCAACCAGCCGCAGGCGAGCGGTGAAGCCGGCCGGCCTCCACCGCCGCCACCGTCATCGCGATCCGAAAGCGTTGCGGCTGCTTGCGGATCGCGCTGGAGGAGATCGACGCCGCAACGGCCCCGCTCGACCCTGAAACATGGCGGGCAGCGGGCCGTTCGCCTCGTGTCATGAACTACCCGGTGGATCCGGTTTCGCCGTCGCCCGCACGAGCGCCGTCTGCCGGCACGTTGGCGTAGTCGACCCCGGGAAAGAGCCTAATGCGGCTCTCATCGACGCGGACCCTGGCCGGCCGCGGAGCGTCGTCCGAGAGGCGGCACAGCACGTCCGCTTCACGGCGGCCGTCCCTGGTGGTGTGCCAGGATCGCAACTGGCCGAAGCGGCGTTTCCCGTCGGCGGTCTCTACGAACACGGGCGGGTCCGGTGCGCGTCCCGGTCCCTCGGTGACCTGGGCGAAGAAGCCTTCCTGGCGCAGCCGGGTGCACAGGTCCACCAGTGAGGATGCCTGGGTTCTTCCCAGTTCCATGCCGATCTCGAAGTGCTCTTGAAGACCGAGGGAGGACAGGTTCGCGCTGCCGAAGTAGCCGGTGGCGCGGTCGGCGACCACGAACTTGGCGTGCATGATGCCGGGGTTGGCCCCGGTCCACCAGTACAAGGACGTTCTTCCGTAGTCGGCGCAGTCTTTGACGAGGTCGGTCAGGGGTTGGGCCCGGCTGCTCGGGTCGTGGGCGTAGAAGTGGACGGCGACCTGGCGCTCGGCGACGGCGGGCAGCAGGACCTCGCGCAGTAGGTCGCAGCCGTGGCGGTTCCAGAAGGGGCCGCCGATGTGGAGTTCGCTGTTGGCTCCGGCGATGACGTCCTGGACTAGCAGGTCCAGGCGTCGGACGGGGGGCGCTACGAGGTGGGCGGCGGCTCGGGGGGTGGTGAACACCAGGGGGCGCTCGGATGGTGGTGCTGCGGGCGGTGGGTCAAGGCCGTCCAGGACGTCCAGGAGCACCTGGAGTTGGGAGAGGCGGGCAGGGACGAGCCCTGCGTGCCGGCCTGAGCCCAGTAGGCCGCACTCGGCGGCGAGCTGGCGTACGGCGGTAGCGTGATCGTCTGCGACCCCGTGGACGCGGAGGGCGTCAAGGGTGTCGGCTCTGGCGATCTCCCGTGTCCATTCGGCGGCTGCCGCGTAGCTGCCCGCGAGGCGCTCCAGGAGCTGGGCGAGCGGGACCAGCGGTCGCAGTTCGTCGGTCATGTGTGGCTCGAGGCGGCGGTGTGGCGGAGGAACTCTGCGGCGAGGCCCCGGTCGAGGTCGTCGTTGAACAGCTGGCAGCCGAAGGTGAGGTAGACGCAGCGTTCGCAGCATCGTGGTGAGGACTGATGGCACAGCGGGTCGTTCTCGCAGCTGAGCACGGAGTCGGCGGTGCTCTCCAGCCAGCTGAGCACGCGGTTGCTGAGCAGGGTCCACAGTGATCCGAGGGTGAATTCACGGACGTTGTCGGCGTAGATGGCGACGGTGAGTGCCTTCGTGACGACCCATTCGGCGAGCGTGTTCTCGGCCAGTCCTACTTGGCCGTCGTCCAGGGAGCGAAGCAGGAGGTGGCCGAGGGTGTGGATGACCGTGTGCACGGTTGCTGCCGCGCGGGCGGCTTCCGGGTCGTCCTGGTCCGTGAACAGTTCCAGCAGCCGCCGGCGGGCCGCCGATTCGTCTTCGGCCACCCCGGCGGTGAGTCCTTTGGCGTTCAGGAATGACAGGACGGAACGTGCGGAGAAGGTGACCAGGAGGGCTTCGGTGTCTGATGCTGCGACGTAGACCGGGTACTTTCCGTCGTGGTGGTACTTGTTGTGGAAGCCGGTCAGGACGCCCCGTTCGGGCTCGTGCTCTTCTCTGGTGTAGCCGAAGGCGACTCGGGCTACGGGGAACTCCCAGGTGACGGCGATCTCCGCGATCCCCAGGGTGCGGGCCTGCTCGCGGGCGCGTTCCGTGGTCTGCTGGGCCAGCCGGTCCTGGAGCTCGGCGAAGCGTGCACACTGGTCGTCGAGGGTAATGCGCTGGATCTGGGCGGGGTCGAAGACGGCTGCGCGTTCCACGAAGGGGCGGTCTGCACCGAGCAGTTCCCACCGCGCGTTGTCGGCGTCCGTACTGGGCAGAGCAGCCAGGCCGCTCTCCTCGGGGCCCATCATTCTGCGGATCTGCTCGATTGCCTCCTCCCCCATGTTGATCTGGCGCAGTTGTTGTTCTTTTTGCTGCCATTCCTGCGGGGACAGGCGTGGCACCGTGACGGTCTGGGCGGCGTCGCCGAGGCCCTGGGCCGTGGAGTCGATCAGGTTGAGGTAGTGGGCGGCCGCGATCCGGCCGCGCTGGGGGTGGCGTTGGTACTGCCGGAACTCGGAGTTGTCGATGTTGACGAGTTGGAGGGCGTGGACCTGGTAGGCGCGGGTGTCGTTGAACGTCCTTGCCCGCATCATGGCTCGGCCGGCGGCGTCCTTCCATTCGCAGCCGCAGGGGGACTGCGAGGTGCCCTGGAGCTTCGCGCCGCCGCAGCCTGGGCCGACGCAGCGCCAGAGGGCGGTGACGAAGCTTCCCGTGTTCTCAAACACGATGTGGTCGTAGCCGTGCGCGGGAACACGGCACTTGGGCACGTACATGGGGCGGATGCGTCCGCAGTTGTGCGCGTTGAAGTACGGGAGTTGCCGCAGCGGTGCGCTGCAGGTGCGGCACCGGGGGTCGGCCGCGAGTTGCTGGGCCTTCGCGTAGGTGCGCACACGGCGGCAGGAGCGGCGGACGCATTCGAGGACGAGCGGGAACACCTCGAAGCGGACGAGGTCGGGACTGACCAGGACGAAATTCTGCCGCAGTCGGCCCTGCGGCACGGGCAGGGCGGCTCTGGCGTCTTCGCTCCAGCGCTCCAGGTAGCGGGAGATTTCGTCATAGATGACGTCTTCGTTGAGTTTTTTGACCACGTCCCCGTCGACTGCCTGGACCCTGCCTCGCAGCCGCTGTTCGTGGCGGAAGACCGCACCGGGCAGGAAGGCGGTCATGGCCTGGCTACGGCTGCGGTTCATCCTCGCCCCCCTTGCTGTCGGCAGTGTTGGTGGCGAGCGCTTTGAAGGCGTCCTGGCTGCTGGTCAGTGACTGGAACGCTGTGCTCTTGTCGATGTCGCGGAAGCTGGTGAGCGGCTGTTGGAGGAACAGGTAGGCGGTGCGCTTTTCCTCTGCGCCCTTGTTGAGGTTGGGGCGTTCCTCCTGCCGCCAGGTGTCCATGATCCGCGCAACGAGGTCGTTCTCCAGGCCGCGCCCGTTGACGCCCTCCACACGCTCGCGGTAGCAGGCTGGGATGCGTCGTTCCAGCCAGGGGTCGAGAAGTGGTCGTTGGGCGCTCCACCAGCGCTTGAAGTCTTTGGAGTAGTCGGCTCCTTCCGGTGGTGGCTTCAGCGCGGGGTCACGGGCGGCGTCGTGAAGCAGCGCCAGCACGATGCCAGGCAGGGTGCGTCGCGCTGCGAAGTAGGCGTACTTGTTGACGGGCACGGGGGTGACCATGCGGTCGAGCAGGCGGTGGTAGCTCAGGAAGTTGGAGAACATGGAGCGTTCGCGGCGCGAGACGGGGTCGTAGACGGTGACGACGAGGCCTGCGTGGGTTCGCCCGGCCCGGGCGGTGACCTGGATGTAGTCGGCGGCGGTCGGCGGCATGCCGGCCAGGACCAGGAGGTTGAGGCGCTCGAGGTCCACCCCGTGGCTGAGCACGCTGGTGCCGACCAGGGCACGCAGCCGCTCTCCTCGCGGGGTGTCCAAGTGCTCGCGTTGGACCCGGGCGATGGCCGCGGCCAGGTCGGGGACCGGGACTTCGCCGGTGAGCACCGCATGCTCGACGCGGTCGAGTCCGGCGTGCTGCAGGTCGTCGGAGAGCTGGCCGAGCTCCTCGTCGAGCTGGGTGCCGTGCTGCTTGCTGTTCACATAGGCCAAGGAGACCTCGTAGGGGAAGAGGAGCCGTGGGAGGTCCGAGTCGGGCAGCCCGTGCAGGGCGAGGCGCTCGCGCAGGGCCTTGGGCTCCTCCTGGAGCCGGGCGATCTCGGTGAGGAGCTCGCCCTGCACGATCGCGGCGACGTCGGCTTTGCGGCGCTTGTGCGGGAGCACTCCGATGTGAACGCGCCGGAAGTCGGGCCGGGTCGTGGTGTAGAAGCTCTCGCCGAGTGTCCATCCCGGTGCGGGGAAGGCGCGGGGACGGCGGCCGTAGAGCTGGCGGAGCTGGTCCTGGTACTGCTCGATGGTGGCGGAGGCGCCCAGTACCTTGCTGGGCAGGCCGCTGCCTGCTCCTGACTGGAGTTCGGCGATCATGCCTTCGTAGTGCGCGTTGAACGCGCCGAGCTCCTCCTTGAGGAGGTGCATCTCGTCCTGCACCGTCAGTGCCGGTACCGGGTCCTTGATCGGGCGGGCCGCCGGGTAGCCGCCCTTCGGCGCGGTGCAGTGGTCCGGCCCGGCCGAGCAGACTCCGAAACGCGGGAAGGAGAAGTAGCCGTGCTCGGCGCAGCGGTGCTTCGGTCCGTGCTGGAACGCGGTGAACTCGGGGAACCAGCTGTGCCCGGTGAGCTTGTCGACGGTGGAGATGACGATCGCCGGCAGGGTGCGGTAGACCTCGACGTCGCTCACGTGCAGAGGCAGGATCCGCTGGCAGGCGGCGCACTCGTGATGCAGGCGGACCGCATCGATGTCCAGGCGCAGCCGTACGCTGTCGCGCTCGCAGTAGGGGCAGGTGATCACGAGCCGGTCGCGCAGGTGGTCTTCGGCGAAGGTCCCCGCCCGGGTGGCGGCGGCCTCGGTCTCCCAGCCGCGCCACCAGCCCCCATCCCAGTGGAGATCGTTGGGGCTGCCCGTGCCGCCGGCGAGGTAGCCGAGCGCGAACGGGTCGTCGTGGGGGGATCCGATCCGGCGTTCGACGCGGAGCTCCTCGGCGGCGATCAGCATGCGCAGGGTGCGGTCGAGTTGCTGCACGCTGAGCATGCGCAGCGGGAAGCGCAGCCAGGCGGTGACCCCTGCGTGCTTGCCTCGCAGCCGGTCGTAGAACAGGGCTGTGAGGATCAGTCCCAGGTACGCCTCGGTCTTCCCCCCGCCCGCGGGGAACCACAGCACGTCGGTGTGGTCGAGTTCAGCGCGCAGGTCCGTCCGCTGCGGGTGCTCGCGCACGGCGAGGGCCGGCAGGTGGGAGACGATGTAGACCAGTTGGAAGAGCCGCCAACTGTCGTACGGGCGGCCGTCGTTGACGCGGGCGAAGACCTCGTTGGCGAGCCGGAAGGCATGCTTGAGGTCCGGGTCCAGGTCCAGGCACTCGCGGCCGAGGCCGAACCGCCTGGCCTCGTCGTCGAACTGGGCGCGGTCGGCTTCGATGGCCTTGTGGTGCGGCAGCTGCTGGGCGGCACGGCAGGCGGCGGCGAACTCCCGGGCGTAGCGGGCCATCGCGACCTCGACGGAGTCCAGGATCGGGGTCGGATCGTCGGCCAGCTCACGCCACCGCGGGTGTCGCACCCCGGCTTGGCGGGGCACGACGGTGCGTTGGACATGGATGGGCAGGGTCTCGGTCCGCAGACCGCTGCCGTGGGGAACGGCTGCGCAGCCGGTGCCGCGACCGATCACCTCCGCCAGCTCCTCCAGGCGGTAATCGCGGGGGGCGAGGTGGAAGCGCTGGGGCACGATGCTGATGCCGTCTCCGGGGAAGACCGCGAAGCGGCAGTCGTACACGGAGAGGTCCTGCCAGTCGCTCTGCGCCGTATCGCTTTGGTTGTGCAGGGAGACGCGTATGAGGTGGTCGCCGCCGTCCAGGGCCTGGGCGTGCGCGGACAGCACCAGTTGAGGTGCGCAGGGGGCGGTGTCGCGGTCCAGCAGTGCCGCGACGTGGCGGTGGAATGCCTCCTCGTCGGCCATGGCCTCCGCGGGGAGCACATTGCGCCTGCGCCGCCCCTGGCGGCTCTGCGGCCCCGCGGTGAGCGGGCGACGGGCCTCGGGGCGGGCGAAGTGCGCGTCCACCGCTCGGCGGACCGCCCGGTCCAGCACCTGCTGGGCCTCGCTGAGCGCGTGCGGATCGAGGTCGCCTTCCCCGAGCGGCACTTCGATGACCAGGTCGGGCACGTGGACGTCATGGCGGCGCCAGACGCCCAGCAGCTCTCCCGGCCGGGCCTGTGCGCCGGAGGGGTCTTCGTCGCCGCGCAGGTACTCCATGTGCTCGGCGTAGCTGGCGATGTCCTCCAGGTACAGGGCGAATCGGCAGTGGACGGCGAGTTGTGCGGTCCGGCGGCCGGGGGCGGTGCCCACCCGGAAGTCGAGTGCCAGGACCGGGGGCGCCTGTGTGCCGCGCAGGGATTCGACGGGCCGGCGGCCCGGGTCGGCCGTCGCCTCGTCTGGTGCCGGGGGCTGTTGCGGCGGGACCGCGACGGCGGGCAGCACGCCGACGACGACGTGGTCGCGTGGTGTCCACGGGGGTTTGTGCGGCGCTCCGCTACGGTCGGCGAGCCTGTCGGCGAGGACCTGCGTCAGGTGGTCGATCAGCACCGTCTCCCGCTGGTTGTCCGCAGCGCTGTCGGGGTGCGGCGCCAGCGGGTTGTTGCGGGCATCGTTCACGGCGCCTCCTGTGGTGAGCTGCTTGCGCTGCGGGGGCCTGGCACGCGGCCCAGGGCGGTTGTGGACACGCTCTTCTGGCCGCCGACGCTGCGGACGACGACCAGGTCGAACTCCTCGAGGACCTCCGAGACGTCGATCCCGGAGCACAGTGTCTTCAGCTGGCGCAGCGCGGGGCCTTCCGTGCCCCGTGCGGCCTCGGTCATCGCCGCCGCCGCGGTGTGGCCCAGCGCCCGGTGTAAGCGGCGTAGTTCCTCCGCCATGCGGGCCAGGCGCTGCCAGGTGCCTCCTGCGGTCAGGCGGGTGTCCCGGGCCAGCAGGGCAACCCGGTGGATGTCTTGCGGGTCCTCCGGGGCAATGACGCTGCCGTCGGCCCATTTGCTCACCGCCTGCCATGACGAGACCTCGCTCCCGAGGTTCTTCAGGGCGGTGAGCACGTTTGGCCACGACCCTCGTTGCTCGTGCACGGTGGTGATGGCCTGGCGGAAGAAGCCGATCATCGTGTCCATGGCGGTCACTTCGGCGCTGTCGTGCATCACCATGACGAGCCGGTCGTGGAGTCTGGACTGCCCGTCGCCGCGTGCGCGCAGGAGCCGGCTGCCGGGGGTGAGTGCGGTCACGGGCACCCTGGCGTAGCGCTGGCCGATGAGGACGTCGACCTGCTCGTCGCTGCGCAGCCAGAGCACTGCCCCTTCGGGTTCGGTGAGCACGGCCGTGGCCGGCACCGGGTCGTCCGCGGCCGCCACCGCTGTGGCGCTGCGGCCGGGGTCCGCCGAGGTGCCGATGGCCCTGGCCGGGGCGTCGTAGTCCTCGAAGAGCGCTGAGAGGTCGAGGGCGAGCCGACTGTCGTGCTGGGGCGGCTCTTCTGGTGCGGTGGACGGTCTGGAGAGGTCGACGGGGCCGTACGCGACGGGCAGCGGGGGCGTCACCCGCTCTGGTACCTCGCCCAGCCTCAGCACCGCGGCGGTCTGGCGTATCTGCTCGTGCCAGCCGTGCAGCGCCAGGTCGGCTGAACGTTCCAGCCAGGTGTACTCGCTTTGCTCTACAACGGCGAGGTGTTCATCGGCAGCACCGGAGAACAGCACGCCGGTGCGTGAGGCCGCGGGGACACCGAGGTGGAGCTCGAGCCTCGGCGAGGCGTCCCAGGGCAGGCGTTCTGTATAGGGCATCACATGCAGCGTTCCGGCTCCCCTGCTGGCGGCGGGCCCGGACCGGGGAGCGAGCAGCAGGGAGTCGGCGTCGCCGCCGAGCGTGTCGGCCAGCTCCTCGGCGACAGCGGCGGCGGCAGAGCGGGAGCGGGTGCGGACGAGAACGGGGACGTCTGCCCGGTCGGCCCGTGCCCAGGCGATCAGCGCAAGCAGCAGGTCCCGGCGGGGGTTGTCGTCGTAGAGCAGTTCATACAGGTCCAGCACGCTGCGCCGGAGGTCGGGCCATTGGGTTTCGCGGAACAGCCCCCACGGCCCGGCCCGGCCCTCCAATGTCCCGCGGGACACCGACCGGGCCAGCGCCCGTGCGCCGCTGCCGCGCCCCATCAGCACCTGCCAGGCGTCTTGCTTTCCGATCGAACCCCAGCTGCACCACAGCAGGTTGAGCAGGCGCACGGCGTCGGCGATCGGCTGTGGCCAGGGCTCCGACGTGTGGATACGCCGTGCTGCAACCACACCCGCCACGACGGTCCGGTACAGCTCGGCGAGCTGCTCGTGGCGGTATACCGCCACGCTTGGTGCGGCTGCCGGGCGATGGGCGAGGAGGGCGTTGCTGGTCAGGGGGCCGTATGCGGAGCGGTGTCCGAGGGTGTGCCGCACGTCGGTGCGCAGCGCGGGAGTCCACGGCCATTGGGTCCAGGCCCTGCTGCTGCCCGGCTGGGTGCCCAGGTCGGCGACGCCTACGACGCGAGCGGCGTCGTGCTCGCTCGCCCAGGCCAACGCGCGCTCCCAGGACTGGTCGTTGGCCATGCTGGTGCGGTCGATGACGACGGTGCCGACGCTGCTCCCCAGTGAGGGCCTGCCGAGCGCGGTGTTGAGGTAGAACAGTCCCGAGGGCGAGTCGACAGCCCTGGTGATCCTTCCTTGGAGGTCAACAACCCGCCCGTCACCGCGGATTCTCTGCATGCGCAGGGCTCGCGAGAGGTTCTGTCGGCCGATCGCGAGCTGTGCCAGCCGTACGGTGACGTTGGTGCGCAATCCGACGACAACCACCGGTCCGTCAGGGACCGGACAGGGCGATCCGCCGGTCAGCTCTGCGCCGCGCCGTATGAGCTGGAGGTAGATCCCGATCAGCACGGCCAGGTCGTGCCGCCCGCGCGGGAGTCCCAGGTACACGCTGTGTTGGTCGCTCGATAAGGCGCGGGACAGCAGGGTCAGGGTGGCGCGGTCCAGTGGACCGAGATCGACGGTGCGGCCGCGGTCCGTCATGCGAAGGGCCTGCACGCGCTCGAAGAAGTCGGCCGGGTCTGCGTCGGGAGGGACGAGACAGTCCAGATACGTCACGCGTGCCATCACCCACCTGGTATCCCCCCACTACCTGCCGTTACAGTAACGCACGTTGACAGGCCGTCACCTGCTCCTGCCCAATCCGAGGGCGGTGGATCCGGGTTCGGACCACCGGGGGCGTACACATGAACGAGAAGCCAGGGGCGGGCCTTCCCCCGGTGTCACTTCTCGAGGCCGGGCCGGCGCCAGTGGAGTGGAGCCGGATCGCCGAGCACGAGTCGTGGCGCAAGGAGGTGCACCGGCCCGCGACCTACGTGCACAAGTGGTGGGCGAGGCGCCTGGGCAGCGTCGCACGCCACTTACTGTTGGCTGCGGTGTCCGGGCCGGACGACTCTGTTGCGGACGCCGCGGCCAGGCTGCGGGGGCTCGTCGTCTATGATCCATTCGCCGGATCGGGCACCACCCTCGTCGAGGCGGCCAAACTCGGGGCCGCCGTTGTCGGTCGCGACATCAACCCCGTCGCGACGCTCACCCAGCGGCAGGCGCTGCAACCATGGGATCTAGAGGTGCTCGCGGACCTCTTCGGGCAGGTCGTCAGGAAGTGCGCCCGTCCCGTCCAGGAATTGCACCGCACCGCCTCCAACGAACCGGTCCTGCACTACTTCTGGGTCGCCCTCGCGTACTGCCCGGAGTGCGGCGAGGACGTGGAGCTCTTCACCACCCGAGTGTTCGCCCGCCATGCATACCCGCGCCGATTCCCGCGCGCCCAGGCCGTATGCCCGGGCTGCCGGGGCGTCTGCGTCACCGACCTGAGCAAGGACGAGAGGGGGCACTGTCCCGCCTGCGGCATGGCCTTCTCGTTCCAAGGGGCCGCCCGTGGAAGATTCATGACGTGCCGTCACGGTCACCGCACCCCTGTCATTGCCGCGCTGAACGGCGCCGTCCCGGAGCGGCGCATGTACGCGAAGCTGGTGCTGCGCGCCGACGGCCAGCGTGAGTACCGGGCGATCGACGACTTCGACCTCTGCCTGTACGACAAGGCAGCAAAGTCCCTCGCCGACACATCCCCCGATGAGCTCGTACGCCCGCTCGGCGCGCTGGAGGAAGGCGTCAGCACCATCCAGGCGCTGCGCTGGGGGTACGACTCCTGGGAGCGGTTCTTCAACGAGCGCCAGCGCTACAGCCTGGGACTGATCGGCGCGGCGCTGCGTGATCTCCCCGGGGCGTCCGCGGAACGCGAGGCGCTCATCGCATCGTTCGGCAGAACCGTCGAACACCACAACCTGTTCTGCTCTTACAAGGGGGAGGGCACCGGCCCGGTCCGCTCGGTCTTCCACAACCACGTACTGCGACCGGAGCGGTGCAGCGTCGAAGGAGACCCCTGGGGCGCCCAGGGGGGATCGGCCGGGTTCTCCGGGGTGCTCACCCGGCTGCACAAAGCAGCCCAGTACAAGAGCACCCCGTTGGACTTCAGGGCCGAGGCCGGCCGGATCCTCGCCGTCGACCAGTCCTCGCTGCCCGTCGCCCGCCCCCTGAGCACGACGTGGCAGCAGTTCGTGCGGAATCCCGCAACGGCCTACACCACCACCGGCGACGCCTCACAGACGGATCTCCCCGACAACAGCGTGGACCTCATCGTCACCGACCCCCCCTACGTCGACAACGTCCACTACTCGGAACTGGCCGACTTCTTCCACGCGTGGCTCAGCGCCATGCGCCCCTACCAGGGCTACCCGGACATGCCCAGCACCCGGGCCGTCCAGGAAGTACAGAACGCCGCCCCTGATGGATTCCAAGCCACCGCAGCCCGTGTCTGGCGCGAGTGCCGGCGCGTCCTCAAGCCCGGCGGCTGCCTCCTGTTCAGCTTCCACCAGTCGCAGACCACGGGCTGGTGCGCTCTTATGCGGTCGCTGTCCGACGCCGGCTTCACCGTTACCACGACCCGCGCCGTGATCGCCGAAGTGGCGACCAGTCTCTCCAAGACCGCAGCGGCGGAGCCCAACCGCATCGACGTCATCGTGCTGTGCCGGGACGCCGCGGGCACGTCTGCCGGGGCAGCCCCCGACCTCGACCAGGCCGCCGCGCAGGCGCTGTCGGAAATCCAGGGTCTTAGGGGAGCTGGGCTGCGGGTGGGTCCCGGCGATGTCCGCACCGCCGTACGCGCCGCGGTCTTGGCGACAGGAACACGCCAGGTGGCCGCCGACTGGGAGACCCTGCAAGCAGAGGCAGACCAGCGAGCCACGGCGGCGGTAGCGGAGTTCAGCACCACCTGACTCCCCCGGTGCCGGTGCCTGCCACATCCCGGCCTGGCCCAAGCCAGCCAGGAGGACCGGGGACGGCCCCAGCACGCGGACCGCCCGCCGGCGACTGCCCTCGCACTGCTGCCAGTCGCCTGCCCAGGAACAGCGGGCCGCGTCGCACTGCTCACGACCGGCACTATGGTCCGGCTCAGAGCCCGAGGCGGTCCTGCGGCGGCGTTGCGCGGAAGAAGGCACGCAGGGGTTCATCGATAGCGCGTTCGCGGCCGGTGCCGGCAGCAGCAGCGTCGAGGAGGGGGGCGAGGTCTTCAGTGTCGCAAGGGGTGAGGACGAGCCAGCGCAGAACAACCTGCCGCACGATCAGCCTGAGGTCACGCAGGGCGGCCAGTTTCTCGCTCTCCTCCTGGTCCTTGAGGACGTCCCCGTGCACGTACTTGGAGCGCGCGCTGTACGCCTCCTGCACAATTGTCTCGACCTGCTGGCGCAGGGACGGGGTAAGGAACAGGGCGGCTGCACGGGACCGGATCCTTTCGCTGACGCCCTCGTGCTTGTCGTCGGGGCTAGCCATCAGGGCTTCCAGCGTGATGACGTAGTCCAGGTGCAGCTCGTCGGCCTCCTGCTCCCACACGCCGTAGTCGCTGTGAGTGCGCTGGTGGGCCTGCAGCAGGTGCCGGGCCGCGCGCTCCAAGCGCAGGGCGCGCCTCCTGGGCAGCCTTCGGCTGCTGGTGGCGCCGTCCATGACAGCGTCGATCTTTGCGGTCACGGCGGCGCAGAAGGCTTGCAGGCGCGGGAGTTGCGCCTGGGTGACGTGGAAGGTGCCGGTCTCGCGGACCTCGACTTCCTCCTGCCTGCCGTCATGGTCCTCGTAGATCTGGAGGGTGGTGGGCACGTGGTTTGGGTGCAGCCCGAACTCGCGGCCGCGCTCAACATCGAACACCGCGTTGACATGCAGGAGTTCGGGACTCCACAGGATCAGCGGCAGCAGCGCCCTCCAGTGCCGGGCCTCCGGCCGCGGGCCGGTGAAATCGAACCAGGGCGCGCCACTGCGGTCCGAGGCACGGTCCGGATCGGGGGCGTGGACGAACGGCGCACCAGCCAGGAGACGGAGGTCGAGCCCGCCCGGCTGAAGGCCGTGGAGGGCCGGCATCGGACCCAACTGCCTCAGCTCGTCAGCGGTGAAAGTCTGCAGGGTGTACCGGCCCAGCGGGATCCGTGTCCCCTCGGGGAGTTCGCCGCTCAGCAGCAGCCAGTCCTCCACTGCCGGCGCGGGCGCCGTACAGAAAGCGACGAAGCTGTCCGCAACCTCTTCCACCGGCACCGTCGCCCCCTGGGCAACCAGACGGGTCGCGTCCCCGAGCCCTGATCCGCCCAGGAGCGTGGACCATCGGGGCACCCAGTCACCATCGGCCTTGCCGTACAGGTCGCGGTGTTCGGATTTCGGCGCGGCGCCCACCACCGCGTTGACCACGGCATCGAACTCCGGCTGCGTCGACAGCGCTACATCGGTGATCGCCTGGGGTATCGAGGGCAGGTCCCGTGCCTGTTCAAGCCAGGCGAGGACGGCCTGACGCAGCGGGAAAGTGTCTTCCATATGGTACGAAAATAGCGCACCCTTGCCGCCCGCCACACCCAACCACCAGGCCACAGCTCCCGGCCTGAGCGGCCGTTCCCGCGTTGTTCGAGCATCGAACTCCGGGGCACCCGTCCGCCAGTGGCCCTACCTGTAGTACGCCCTCACTCAGCAGTCGTAGCTCTTGAGCGTCTTCGAGGCACCGGTGGCTGACTTCAAGTAGTCGTTCTCCGACTTCAGGCTCTCATTCTCCGCCGTCGACTCCGCCAACTGCACGACCAGTCCGGCAGCCATGGACAGGAGCCCCTCGTGCTTCGCCTGGAGCTCCTCATGCTCTTCCTGAAGCCCCTTGTACTTCCAGGTAAGGACCCCGATGGTGGTGGCGGCCAGAACGCTGGCGCCGACCTTAACCGCGACCCTGACTTTGCCGAACTTACCTCCGGCTGGCCCGGCACCGTCCTTGCCGATGCAAACGTGGCCCGTCTGGTGCGAGTGCTGTTGCGCCTCGCCGAGATGGTCGCTCTGATACGAGCAAGATCCGCATTGGTAACGGGTCATCAGTCGTTCCTCTCCCCCAGGGAGATGAGCCTGCCACAGGTCACGTGCCTCCGGCGGCCACTTCGTGATCCTCCGTACGCCCACCCACGCTGAGGGAAGGACGCGCACCTGCACGGGTGGCGCGCCCCTGGTTGTGGGCTAAGCCGTCAACCTTCGCAGGAGGGCCCATGGCGCGCCACGGGTACCTTGTTCAGGTCTCTGGCCAGCGAGATGCGTCGGTTCCAGGCCGAGGAGGTCAGGAAATGGAGCTGACGCAGGTCCAGGTAGCAGCGCAGCCGAAGGCCGAGCTCGCCCGCGTCCTGGGTCGTGTGCTCCGCTGTTCGCCGTCGCCCACCGGTCGGCAAGCAGCTGCTGGAAGGCGAGCGCGGTGGCGTCGTCGGCGGCCGCGACGTCGACCAGGCCAACCGGCTTACGTGCACTTCGTTCATGTACGGCACTACGCCGGGTGTCCACGGGAGGGTTCCGCCGCAGTGCGTCTTCACTCGGCTGAGTGGCAGGCCCTCGGGGCCGTCGACGCCCCGGTCCAGCCGCGCAGACACAAGGAAATCCCACGCCGATCACTGAACTCGCACTTCAGGACCTCTCCAGCTCCTGCAGCTCCACAAGCCCCCAGTCCAAAGCCGCGCCACACCACAGCCAAATCCGGAAATGATTACTAGATCCCCAGGCCAGCGTTTTGCTCATGGAACCGACGAGGAGACCCGCCCCGCCGCAAGGCGGAGGCGGGCGGGCAGGTGGCGCAACCCTGCCGAAGCAGCGGCAGGAGGAAGCGAGAGACCGTACTCAAACCGAAGCTCTCACGCTTTGCTGTTGTGACGGATCTTCCGGGCCGGAATGCCCGGTGCTGAGAGCCGCTGAGGCTCAGAGCAACGGCTTGCGGCACCCTCTGTGAGGCTCAACCGCCGCCGCGTGCAGCAGTGTTCGCCCAGGCGGCCGTCTCCGTGCGGTCCGGCCCTCGAGGCGCACCCGTCTGCACCTGCCCTGGTGGCATTACGCGGTGGTGGTGCGCACGATGAGGTCGGCGAGCGGCTGCTTCTCGAGGTAGCGCACGGCAGTATGCGGATCGGTGATGCCGTTGCGGACGAGTTCGTCACGGACGGCCGGAGCGACGGCCCCCAGTCCGCTCTGGGCGACCAGGTCACCGGCAGCGTGGAGGTTCAGCCAGTCGATGCCGTCGGGCAGTTCGAGGGCGCCGTCCTGGCCCAGCGAATGACGGATGGTGGGCCAGGCCAGGGGAGATCCGCAGGTGACGAGGGCGGTCAGGCCGTCGGGGCCGGGGCCGGTGTCCTCGCGGGTGAGCATGTCGAAGGCGATGACGCTGCCCAGGGAGTGCGCGATGACCAAGCGGGGTCCGGGGCGGTGCAGTTCGGTGCGGACCTCGGCGCGGATGCGCTCACCGATGTCGTGGTGCAGGTAGCGGTAGACCTGGCGGACGAAGCCGAGCAGGCGCCGCCCCATGTCACGGCCGATCTTGTGATCGACGGCGATCACGGCCTGGGCGACGGGGCGGGGGATGTAGGGGATGCCCGGGCCGAGGGTTTCGGTCTGGAGCTGCTCGGGATCGAGGCCGGGTGGGGCGTACAGGGCGAGGGTCTCGAGGACGAACGCCTCTTCCTGGTCGGTAAAGGGGTCGGCGTCATCGACGAGCGGGGTGGCGGCCTGTGCGCCCAGGCGTTTGCTCGGGTTGCGGAAGAGGTTGCCGTAGTAGGCCACTGTCAGCGGGGGGATGGGGCAGGCGGGCCCGTGGTAGGTGCGCAAGCCCTTGGTCAGGGCACCGGCCCAGTCGGCCGAGAGTTTCACGGCGTTGGTATTGCCCTGCCAGATGCCGTGGATACCGACGATGTGCACGCTGATCTTCCCCCTGGGCCTACTGTCCCGCAGATGCGGGAGTGGTGGCTGCCGGGATCCTATCCGGCCGAGGCCGCGGTCGTGTCGCGGCCTCGGTCTGGCCGGGGTGGTTAGAGTGCTGGGCAACGTGTGCGTGAGGGGGCGTAGTTGAACGGGGTGACGCCGTGGCCTCGGCGGCTGGTGGTCGTGGCGGTCGACGAGTACTTCACCGAGGATGATGCCTTCACCGCGGGGATCCAGCAGCAGGTGGAGACGATCACCGGCTGGCTGGCCGATCCCGCGATGGACGAGGAGCGGCGGTTCGAGGTCGCACAGCCCAAGGAGCTGACGCAGCCGGAGGACTTGCGGCTGTTTTTGACCGAGCAGGAACTCGCGCAGGCGCAGTGGGACCAGGCGCTGGTCGTCTACATCACGGGGCACGGCCTGCGCGGCCAGTCCCGGCGCCATTACCTGACCTTCGGCCACACCTCTCCCGGTCGGCTGCTGGGTACCGCGTTTCCCACCAGCGAGCTGATCACGCAGGTCATGGACAGCGAGGCGGAGCACGTGCTGGTGCTCGTCGACTCGTGCTTCGCCGGCAGCCTCAAGAGCGAACTGGGCGTGCTGTTTGAGGAGTTGTGCGCGCAGCGGCGCGATCTGAAGACCCTCGCTGTGATCACCAGCGGTGATTTCGAGCAGGAGCCGCACCGGGGCGAGTTCACGCAGCTGCTGAAGCTGGCGCTGGACAAGGCCAGGGATGAGTCGGCCGGCTTCACCGCGCCCCATCTGTCGTTCGAGGAATGGGAGAAGCTCCTCAACACGGTCGGGGATGAGAACCCCGCCCTTCTGCGGGCGCTGTGGGTGTGGCCGGACTCGCGCCGCGACGAGCCGAGCCTGTGCCTGCCCAACCCGCGCTATCAGCCGCAGGAACAGGTCGTGGAGGCGTCCCGGCAGCCGGTGTCGCTTTCGGCATCCACCCTGGCGCAGTACTGGCTGGCCCGCGCCTCGGGCCGTACCGATGACGATGATCCGGGCTGGTATTTCAGCGGGCGCCAGACGCTGATGCAGGCGCTGGTGGAGTTCGTTCATGCCGGGGCGGGGGTGCTAGTGGTGACCGGGGCGGCCGGCTCGGGCAAGTCGGCGTTGCTGGCCCGGCTGGTCACGCTGAGCGATCCGTTGTTCGTTACCCGGTTCGCGGACATGGTGGAGGCGGTTCCCGCACCGCTGCGGCCGCGGCAGCGTGCGGTGGACGCGGCCGTGCTGGCGCGGGGAAAGTCGTCGCTGGCGTTGATCGAGGATCTGCTGGCCGCCCTCGGCACCGAGAGAGTCGGGGGCGAGCCACACGTGCAGGCACTGCTGGACCGGGTGGCCGCAGTCTGCGCGGAGGTGCGGGAGCCGATAACACTCGTGGTCGACGGTCTGGATGAGGCGCAGGAACCGACCGCCTGCCTGTCCGACGTGATCGCCCCGCTGGCCCGGCTGCGGAGTGCGGACGGGGAACCGGCGGTGCGGTTGGTACTGGGAATGCGTAGTTCGGCCCAGGACGTCGAGGGCGGCAAGCTGCAGGATGCGGCGGCCGACCAGCTGCTGGGTTTCCTGTACACCGTGCTGCAGGCGGGGATGGGCGAGAGCAGCGTGCCGCTGGACCTGCTGCGCACGGACGGGGCCCAGACCGCCGCCGACATCACCGCCTATGTAGAGATGGTGCTGCAGGCGGCTGCGGACAGCCCGTATGCCGGCCACGCCGCGGCGGCTGCCGAGGTGGCCTCGGTGATCGCGCAGGCCGTGAAGCCGTCGTTCCTCGATGCCAGGCTGGCCGCCGCCCAGCTGAGGTCCGCGATCGGCTGGCAGGACGTGCACGATCCCCTTTGGCGTGGCCGGCTGCTGGCCGGGACGACGGCGCTGCTGGCCAGCGATGTGCGGCAGGTAGCCAGGGACCAGGACATCAGCCTGCCGATGCTGCTGGCGGTGCTGCGGGCCACCGCCTTCGCCCAAGGCGCGGGGCTGCCGTGGGCGGAAGTGTGGCCGGCGGTGGCCGCCGCGGTCCTCGGCCCGGCTGCACCGCCCGCCGACGAGATCGATGCGGTGATCCGCACGGTCCGCCACAGCCGCCTGGTCGGCTACCTCGCCGCCGGTGAGGAGGACGGCCGAGTCACCTACCGGCCCGTCCACCAGCGGGTGGCCGAGGTGCTGTTGACCGAGCCGGGCCTGCTGATCGGGGAGCCCCTTGAGGGCCTTCCTGCCGAATGGGCTGCTGAGATGGAAGGCCTGCGGCCCGTGCCGCAGGTCCACCGTGCCATCGCCGAGGCCTGCGCCCACCTGGCCGAGCAGGGCGGCCGCCTGGCACCGCATCCTTATGTGCGCCGCCACACGGTGGCCCACGCCGAGCTGGGCCACGCTCTGGACGATTCGATCATGCCGGTGGAACTGGCGGTCTGGGAGAGCTCAAGGTCGCTGCGCGGACGGCTGGGCCTGCCGCTGCCGGTGGGTGACCCCCAGCGTCGGGTGCTCACATCGGCCGGGCTGATCGAGCCGTACCTGGATGAGTCGGTGGATGCCCCGTCCCGCTTCAGCAGCCTCTCCTTCCAGCTGGCGACACAGGGGGAGGAAGAGGGCAAGGACTTGCTGCCGGCATCGCCGGCTCCCGCCCGTTCCTTCGGCCCGCGGCTGCGCACCCAGTGGGGGCACTGGCAGGCGCGGACCAACGTGGTGGCGTCCCCCATGGGCCGGGTGCACGCCCTGTGCTCGCTGGCGACGGTGGGCGGCCGCCAACTGCTCGCCGCCAGCACCCGTCACGGCATCGGTGTCTGGGACAGCACAACCGGCCAGCAGCTCACCCACATCGACACCGGTGTGGCTCATGGCCTGACGGTCGCGAAGGGGACCAGCGGGCGTCCTTTCCTGGTGGCGGCCGGGCCCCGCAGCGCGGCGGTGTTCGATCCGCTTTCGGGCCGCCGACTGGCGGGCCTGGAACAGCTCAGTGTGCGCACGGTGGTGGTGGCGCAGGATGGCGCCGACCGGTGGACGATGGTGTTGGCCAGCGGGCGGGACGAACTGGCCCTGTGGAAGCCGTCAGAGGACGTGGTCCAGCTGGTCCGTCTGCCTGACGATCTTCGCCTGCCGGAGCGGCTGACCTGGGTCCGTGACCGGCGGGGCCGGGGCTACCACCTGTGTAAACGGCACCGCGCTGGGTGGGTGCTGTTCAATCCCCTGACCGGCGACGTCCTGCCCCTGCACCTGCCGTTCTCCACTGCCCGGTCCATGGCCGCCGTGCAAGGGCCGGAAGGCGATCTACTGGCCGTGCTGCGCGGCGGCCCGGACGAGCCGGTCTGGCTGTTCAACCCCTTCCAGATCACCGCCCGCAAGAGCGAGCTCTTCCCCACCGATGCCCTCCAGGCGGGCGAGGTGGTCGGCCGGTTGCCCACTCAGGGTCAGCGGCTCGTGGCGCTGGCTGCTCCAGGCGGCGCCAGTGTGGCCGGCATCGTGACGGACGACGCCATCGAGGTGTGGGATACATCCCGGCCCGAGCCGCAGCATATTGGGACGTACCCGGCGTCGCCGCGAGCGATGTTCGCCGGCATTCCCAGCCCGGACAAGGCATGGAAGGTTGCCATCACCGGTGACGAGGGCATCCAACTCCACGGTCCCCGCCCTGCGGTGCAGCGGGGCTCCCGCCCATCACCCTCGCCACGGCCCCGGCAGGCGGCCAAGCCGCAGCGGGTCGCGCGGGCAGCGCACCTGATGGCCGCCCTGCCGTCCGCGACGGGTACGCAACGGCTGGCCGTCCCCACCGGCTCCCAGGTGGAGATCCTGGACGTCGCCACCGGGCAGTGTCTCGACCACTACGAGCAGCCCTCCCCCGTGACCTTCCTGGAAGCCCTGCCCATCCGGGGCGGCTCAGCAGCCGTGGCCGTAGGCGACACCAAGGGCATCCGTCTGTGGAACACCAGAGATGATGTCGCCCGGCCACTGGTGAACGGCTCGTTCGAGCAAGCCCGCTGCTGCGCCGTGCAGCTCCCGGATGGGCAACCCGCTCTCGTGGTGGCCGACCGCAGCGGGACGATCATTGTGGATGCCGTTACCGGCGAGGTAAGACCGCTCCCCGGCACCGGGCCGGTCAGCGCGCTGCTGGCGCTGCCGTCCCCCGCCGGCAGCTGCCTGGTGGCGGGGGCGGTGCGCTCCCGGCTGCTGGTGTGGGATGCGGCCGGTGGCGAACTCGTCGAGGAACGCACGCTGCCCTACCGCAACACAGTCACCGCCTTGTGCCTCGTCCCCCTACCCGAAAATCGTGTCGTGGTGGCCATCGCCACACCTCATGAGATCGCGTTCTGGGATCCGCAGGGGTGGAGCCGGATGGGCCGTATCGACACCCCGTACACCGCTGTGATGACCGCACTCCCCCAGCCCTCGGGGTCATGGCTGCTGGCAGCCGGCAACGGCACCGGCATGCGGCTGTGGGACCCTCTCACCGGACGCCTCGTTCATAGCCTGCTCACCGCGGCACCGGTCACCAACATCGTGCACACTGCCGGCGATACGCAGCATGTGCACATTGCCGGGCCGGCAGGACTTGCCACCCTGGACTGGCCGCTGAAGGCAGAACCGTCGTAGGGACGCTAATGGCCCGCTGATGACGTGTCACCGCCGATGGCCCGCGGGCCGGGCCCCACGCGCTTGGGCAGCAATGCCTCGTCGAAGGCTCGAGATCCGGTCCGCTCGTGTCCTGGCGCCGCTGCGGGCCTGGGCAAGACATGCACGGTCAGCACATCCTCGAGCGGGGCGTTCGTGGCGCAGGCGCCCGCCGGTTTGCCGGGATGCGCCACCGGGCCGTGGACAGCGCGGATAGTCTCCGATGCGTGATGAACGACGGTCTCAGGCATACCACCAGCCGCCTCTTCGACGCCTTCTGGGCAGCGGGAATCTCCAGTCCGCTGGAGATCGTGGAGCAGATATCCCACCTCCTCTATCTCCGCGAGCTGGACGCCGTCCAGGAACACTGGGAGCGGGAGACTGTTCGGCAGGAATCCCCACAGCAGCAGCCAGTCTTCACTCAGGATGAGCAGCATCTGCGCTGGTCCCAACTGATCCGCCTGACACCTCAACGCATGTACACGTCGATGACCGACGAGGTGTTTCCCTGGCTGCGTCGCCACACTTTCGCCGGAGTGGGCTATTCGCAGCTCGTCAAGGATGCTCGTTTCACGATCCCGACCCCCAGTCTCCTCGCCAGGGTTGTGGGCCTGCTGGAAGAGACGCTCTCGGCGGGGGATGCCATCGCGGGCGCTCTGTATGAGCACCTGCTCGCCCGGATCGCCACGGCCGGTCCCTATGGTGCTTTCCGTACGCCTCCTCATCTGGCGGCTCTGATGGCAGCGATGGCTGAGCCCGGAGCTGACGAGGAGGTGTGCGATCCAACCTGCGGCATGGGCGGTCTCCTCGCTGCCGCTGCTCAGTTCGTCCACCGGTCCCGCCGGGAGACCGCGCAGCAAAGCGCAGCGGAGGTGAGCGGCAGGATCCACGGGTTTGACTTCGACACGACCATGCTGCGGTTGAGCAGCATGCGGCTGGCTCTTCAGGGCTACGAAGGTGCTGATCTGCGCTACCGGGACAATCTGGCGGAGGGCACCGGGACGGAGCGTGAGCGCTACTCAGTCGTCCTGGCCCATCCCCCGTTCGCGGGCAGCGTCGACTACGAGGCCGTCGCACCCGAGTTGCTCGCAATGGTACGTACGAAGAAGACCGAGCTTCTTCATCTCGCCATGATTCTGGAGCTGTTGAAGCCGAAGGGACGCGCGGCTGTGATCGTCCCCGCCGGTCTGCTGTTCAGCTCGACTTCTGCACACATCGAACTTCGGCGCCTGCTGGTGGACGTGCACGGGCTGGAGGCTGTGGTCCAGCTGCCCGGCGGCACCTTCAAGCCGTATGCGGGGGTATCGACGGCGATCCTGTTCTTCACCAAGGACGCCGGACAGAACGACAGCGTGTGGTTCTACGATCTCACGGCGGACGGCTTCAGCCTGGACGACCGGCGTGAGCCGCTGCTGGCGCAAGATAAGCTCGGGCTGGCTCCCGACAGCGTTCTGGATGCCGTCGATCACACGCGCAACAACCTCCCGGATCTCATGCGGCGTTGGCGGCTGCGGCGCAGCAGCGAGCGCCGGCGTGCACGGTCCGAGCAGAGCTTCTGCGTGACAGCCGCGGACATCGCCGCGGAGGACTACAACCTGTCACTGGAGCGATTCCGTCAGATCCATGAGATGCAGCGGGCCGCGCAGGAAGGCATCCGTCTGGGGGACTTCGCTGAAATCTTTCCCGGGTCCGTACGCAAAGCCGATCTGGACGAAGAACCGGATGCGACGGACACGGACGGGCAACGGCGGGTTCTGACACCCACCCTGCTGACCAGCACGCTACCGGACGTGGCAGACCTGCCCCTGCGCGCGGACCAGCGCGAACCCCGCCGCCGGTTGCGGCAGGGCGACATCATCGGACGGGATCTCGCCGGGACCCGCCACTGGACGTGCGTGCCGAGCCACTACGACGGCGTGCAGCCCGGCCAGGGCCTGATCGTCATCCGGCTCACCGAGGAGCCTTTGCCCCACGAGTACGTGATCGCCTACCTGTCCAGCGCTCTGGCCGAGCAGCAGCTGCCGAAGTACGGAGTCATCCCGCACATCAAGGCCCGCGAAATGGCCGACATCTGGATCCCCCGGTGTGACGGCAGCCTCTCGGAAATCCGCGCCGCCCTCGCCATGCTCGACGAAGGAGAACGGGAAGCCGCACGCATCCAGGACGATCTCCACCGCAAACGGATGCAGATTTTCGAAAGCGGAACCGGTTCGGCCCGGCGCGGGCGGCTCGATGACGCCGCCGCGATCAGCTCCTTGACCGCGCAGAACCTGCGCCGACACAACGAGCCCTACAAGCTGTTCCAGGATTCGTACCCCTACGCCGTAGCCCGCGCGGTCCGCAAGTTCCGCCACGCCCTGTCCCTGGCCGAAAAGCACGAGGCAGCCATCCAGTGCACCGAGTCCTTGATCCTTTCTCTGGGCATCATGGCCCTTGCCCTGGCCACCGACCGCGGCCGTCAGGATCTGCCGGCCATCGCCCAGTGGAGCCAGTCCGTTGAGCGGGGCGGTGTCTCTCTCGGCCACTGGGTGGGGGTGGTCAGGGCAGTAGCCGACGACGCCCGCCAGCACGGAGACCCAGCCGCCGGCCTCGTCGAGGCAACAGCCCGCAAGAAGGGCAAAAAGGGCCTGTTCGCCGACCTTGACCAATTGGTCGAGCTCCGCAACAAGATCCGTCACGGCGCAGGCCCCCGGACACGAGCCGAGCTGGAGAGGAGCCTTGGACGCATCGAACCGCTGATGCTCAGCAGCCTTTCGGGATGCGCATTCCTTGCGCACACCCGATGGGTACACACCGACCGGCTTCAATGGATGCCCGACGCCGGGAAGTTCCGCGTATCAGGCCTGGCCCTGATGGGCGATCACCCCGACTTCGCAACGGTCTCCTTCGACACGGCACACCCTCTGGCAGACGACCAGCTGTACCTCATCCCCCCAAACGACGAACCCCTCCCCCTCTCGCCGTTCTGCCTCCTGAGCGACTGCCCCACGTGCCTGGCACCCGAGCTGTACTACCCCGACCGCATGACGAGTTCCACGGCTCTCCTCAAGAGCCTGGATCGAGGCCACGAGCTGGACAGCGACTCCGTTTTCAAGGCACTGCGCGAGTGGAGCACCCCGTGAACGTTGCAGCCACACATGAGGGCGCGAGCAGATGAGCGAGAGGAGATCGGAGAGGACGTGAGGTGCCCCGGCGCGTCACGATCCTCACAGCCTGCGCAGGGACAGATCAACTCGCCTGCCGGGCGGCACTCGTGACGGCACCGGGGCGCCCGTGCTCCAGACGGGCCGTTTCCAGCAGGCGTCGCCAGGAGATCGATGGGCGCAAGTAGTGGTTCACTGCCTCCGTACGCTGGCTGCTGGCAGCCCAGGACGGGTTGGCCCTCTTACCGGCGAGCCTGACAGGATTGCCTACTCCTGGCAGACACGCGTCCTTCTGAGCCCGACAGCCTCGACAACCAAGGGCATTACGGTTCTGGACTCCCAGCGGCCCGGCCCCGTCACGAGCGAGGAAATCGCACAGGTGCCTGGCTTCCCCCGGCCACGAAACGAGGACCTGCTTCGCCAGCTCGCGCGCGATGCCCGAGAGGCAGGGGCTTCTCCGGAATTTCTGGATATCCTGGATGACCTGCGTAGCAGCGCACCTGGACGCTACCCGCCGCTGGAGGACAGCCTCCGCTATCTCTCCGGTCGGGCAGATGGCGAGACGTATCGACGCCTCATGGAAGTCGTCCACAGACTGGAGGGGGAATCCGAAGAGGCGCCATAGCACGAAGCTACCGGCGGTCCTCGCCCGCCGGGCCGGTGCGCCGCCTGTTCCGCCTATCGCGCGCGCTGTCTGCGCTGGTGGCTGACGTCAGCCATGGCTGACTTCCCTGTTGCTCGCTGGTGGGTCACCCTGCCCAGCCGAGTCGGGAGGGTCCGCGCGGCCCGCCACCTTGCGGGTGGGCCGGCGCGGGCGACGGCAGCCAAGCATCTGCGCGTCGGAGGCAGTCAGCTCGCATCGTGCGGCTTTGCCTGCAGGAACTCGGCCGCGAGCTTGGCGGGATCGGCCCCGACTGTGGAGCACTTGTCGCTGGTGCATGAGGCGGATCCCGGTGGGAGGTTCACGGTGCGGCAGTTCAAGCACATCCATCCTGGTCTTGGCCGGGCGAGGATGTCGTTCATGATCGCGGTGAGTTCCGGTGGGCGGGCCTTGATGAGGTGTCGGAGCGCTGCTTCCTGGACGTGGCCATCGGGGTCGTCAAGAAGCTGTCGAAACTGGGCACCGACGGTGTTTCCAATGACGGGCTCGATCAACAAAGCCGCCACGGAACGCAGGACCGGGTCCTCGCTGTCCGCCCAGCAATCGGGTTCCGGGCCTGGCGTGAGCGATGCCAGCGTCACGGCTGCAATGTGTTCATGTCGTGTGCTGGGGCGAAGCTGGGGCAGGAGTTGGCGTAGTTGCGGGGCTGCCTGCTCGGCGACGGACGTGTCGTACAAGGACCTCGCTGCGAATACTGCCTGCCCGAGGCCAAGGGTGAACAGCCGCATCAGCAATCGCACCGCCGCATCGCGATCGCGCACCGCGGTCCAGTCGGGGCGGGATCGCTTGGATGCGGCGTCGAAGAGCGCGAAGTAGGGGGCGTTGCCGTCCCAGTGTTCCAGGCGGAACCACGCGATCTTGGCTTGGGTCGCGAGGACCGAACGGTCGAATCCGTACAGGGATGTGGTCAGTGCGATGAGTTCTCGGAGCACGTCGTCCGGCTGCTTGTGCAGCTGCGTTACGCCGCCGTCGTTCATCTCCATCGTTTCGACGAACTCGGCCAGCTCATCGAGGAGGATTGCCTGCACGGTAGTGAGGTCGGACGTGGTGTGGTCGGCTACCAGCTCAAGGAAGTGTGCGTAGGCGGTGCCGTCGCGCTCTGGGGCCCACGAGGGCAGCCTGAAGTCCTTGAATCGCTGCGCGTTGGCGTGCTGAATGGCTTGAACATCGTCCTCGAAGCCCCGGTCGTCGAGAAGTCGTGTGAGGGCTTCCTGCAGCCCGTACGGAGCGTCGATGGCAAGAGCTGCGATGAGAGAAGAAGCGTCCGGGACATGCTCCAGCAGGGCCTCGGCAGCTTTCTGCTGTGTCTCGCCCAATGTCCTGTCCATCATCCACGCTTCAAGGGTGACCTTCACGCTCTTGCTCACTGACGGTCGGCGCGGCAGGGACCGCAGGCCGAGCAGGTCCTTGAGTATCTGGGGATCTTCCGGGCGGGAGCCGTCGGGGCGAAAGTGGAGCGCCAGCGACGCCCGCGCCACCAGGGCGTAGTCCGTGCCGTGATGCGCTGCGGCGGCCTCCGCGGAGGCACGCAGGTCAACGGGGATCGACAGCCGAAGGAGGTCGGTCCAGCTCAACCACGCATCCTGAGTTCCCTCAGCAACGTGAGCAATCAAGCTCTCGCAGACCTGCCGGACGGTGGCGTCGTCGAGGTCCGCCCCTTCCCGGTCGGCCTGGGCAAGCGCCTTCGCCAGCGCGATATTCCCGGGGCTGCTTTGGAGGGCGTCGGAGGTGGCGCGCGCTACGCTCCGGCTGAGAGCGCACGCCAGCACCAGTGGTTCGAATTGCTGGGCCGCGATTCGCGCCGCGACCCATGCCGGGATCTCCTGCGGGCGCGAGACGATCTGCATGGCGTCTCCGATCTCCGCGAAGAGGGTGATGCGTGGGGCGATGGTCTCGTCGGGGCCTGACATGACGAAGATTCCGGTCTCGTCGAAGAGCCGGACCGCCTCCCAGGCCGCGGTAATCGCCTGCGCCGGCGGCAGCCCCCAGGGTTCGCGGAGGTCGGCGGCGACGGCGGCCGCGACTGATTCCGCATCGGCCTGTCCCCGGCTGTTCAGGATTTCTGCAGCCTCGCTGGTGAATGCCTGCATGCTCGCCGTGTTCAGGGCAGTGCCTGTCAACGGTCCCAGAGTGCGTCCGTCGCGGCGCTGTACCTCGTGATCGGCGACGACTTGCTTCACGACGGCTTCGAGGATTCTCGCGCGCCGCGTGGGGAGCGACTGGGTTGATTTCCGTGCGGCGAGCAGCGCTAACAGCACGGGGAGGAGGGGCGTTTCGCGGAGCTGTGCGTCCTGCGCCAGCGTTGACCGCACCCATGCTGCGCGCTGGGCAACCCAGTCCCGCCGGTCGGTTGGCTTGGCACGCTTCTGGGATGCGGCCGCCTCCAGGACAGCGGTCACCGTGCTCTCCACCTCGGAGGGTGATCGCAGACGCAGGCTCGGCCAGCCGAGGGTGGAAGCCTGTCCATAGGCGACATCGCGTGTGGACAGCAGGATGCAGACTCCTGCCGGCAGGTCAGCAACCAGGTCGGCGATCTCGCTGACCACCTTCCGACGCTGGTCGTAAGTCTCATCCAGCGAGTCTAGGAGCAGAGCGATGCCGCCGTCTCGATCCAGGCGCTCGTTGATCTCGTGGGTGAGCTCGATTCGGTCTCCTGGCCTGTCATCGCGCACCGCGACGGCGATGAGACGGTCCCGGAAACTGGATTGCGACCCAGCCGTGTTGACTTCACGGAGCGATACCCGCACCGGTAGCGGGAGGGTCCGGTCCGAAGCCAGTTCCGCCGCCAGCTGCTTCAGCGCAGTGGTCTTGCCACCGCCGGGCAAGCCCGTCAGCACAACGCGACCGCGCCGCAGGAAAGCCCAGATCAACTCGCTTTCGCTCCGCTCATCTTCAGTGTCGGTGCCCACTTTGATATTCGCGTCTGCTTGCGCGAGCGGGAGGCTAGGCAGCTCGGCGCCCAGCGCACGCAGGTCGATCTGCGTTCCCTCGCGAGTGAGGCGCGCGATATACCGCTGCAGTGCCCCTCGCCGGAACTCAAGCACGGCCGTCGGCGCGCTGCCGGTACTGCCGATCTCGATGCTTTCACCGTGCAGGGCGTCCAGCCAGCCAGCGATCTTGTATCCGCCCCGGAGCCGCGCAGCGCGGCCTGAGACCCTGACCAGGGCTTCCCACGCGTCGCCCGCCGATTTGTGGGTGCCGTCGGCGACCACGTGACGCAGGTGGTCCATGGCCAGCTGGGCCCCTGGGTCACCCGGTTCCTCTACCTGCAGTTCCCAGATCACCGTGCATTTGAGGACCAGGTCCTGTGCCTGCTCGTCCAAAGCGCCGAGTAGTCGACGGACATCCGCCAGCACATCCGCCTCGGGCTTGCTGGGCGCGCCGGGATGATCGGTCCGCCCGCGGTCAAGAACCCGCTGGAGGTGCTTCATGGGACCGCTCAGCGCTCCGGCGACGATCACCAGACGATCCTTGGCGGGGTTCAGACCAGCTTCCGCGGCGTGCACCCACTGGGCCACGGCTTCCTTAAGAGGCTTCCCGGCCGTCAGGCTTCGCTTGGCCTGTACGAGCGCTCGCCACCCTGAGTCGAAATCGATCCGGATGTCGTCGACCGGGTCGTCGGTCTCCAGCGACACCGATGCCACTCGGGCATGTGCGGATGGAATCCCGATGCGCGGCAGGGAGACTCCTGCCAGACCGCATGCAACGGTGTAGGCAGCAACGCCGCGCCGGTACTCAGTGCCCGCATCACCAGAAGCGCCAGCAACGCTTCCCCGCCTCGCCTCTAAGCTGTCGACCACGTACACAGCGTAAAGGCTGCCCCACGATGATCTTCGGGTTCGCGGAGACACTGCAGACCGTCGGCCTCCGAGCGTCCCTCTGGCTAGCGTTAGCGGGGCCGCCAGGTGCGGATTTCCAGGTGGGTGATGTGCGCGGCGGGGTCGATGCGGCCGGTTACCACCAGCCACTGGTGGATGGCGGCGGAGAACTCATCGATGCGTTGGCACAGGCCGCAGGCACCACCGCAGTCGCCCGGCTTCTTGAGACAGGCCTGACAGACGACGTCTCCATCGGCAGCAGCTACCACGTGGTAGCACTGTCCAAGACGCTGCGGGTCTCTGGAAGAGCGAGGAAAGCAGCGCCACTATTCGGCGCAGCGAGTTCGGCAGGCGGGGAGCCAC
The DNA here is from genome assembly GCF_023516615.1 of Streptomyces panaciradicis. Taxonomy (GTDB): domain Bacteria; phylum Actinomycetota; class Actinomycetes; order Streptomycetales; family Streptomycetaceae; genus Streptomyces; species Streptomyces panaciradicis. The sequence goes on along the minus strand of NZ_JAMGBF010000050.1, from coordinate 58,328 downwards.
TGCAGGCCTGCCTGTCCAGCGCGTACACGGCCCACTCCCCTGGCCTGTGGCCGTGCTTCTCTTCAGTAGTCGACCACAGACGCGATTTGCCAAATGCGCCCCTGACCAGCACATACCTGACTCTCCGCACCACGCAGCTGTATAAAAATCTCGTGCCGATCACTACATTCCGAGATGATCACTAGACCTGCACTTCGGAGCCTCTTCAGGTCCCAGAGCTGTCAGAAAGACCCCAGCTCAGAACTGCACTGCGCCACTGCCGAGAATCCGGGGTCGATCACTATATTCCAAGGTCAACGCATCATCCATCTAGTGATCACTGGCGGATTTGTCAGAGCCCGAGGCAAACGCCTGATAGGCAGCCATCTCGATGAAGAAGCCGCCGGGCTTCTTCATGCCGAGCAGGGCACGACGGGTCTGACGCAGCAACTTGACGGTCGGCACGTAGTACTCGTCGTGGTCCGCGTTCATCGTGCTCGACAGTGCCGTCAACCCGTCGGGGTTGGTGCGCACCCACTCGTTCCCGTCGCCCTTCTGCGGGATCTCCCACGTCCCGTCCCCGTAGGGACGGGCAGGCACCGCGTCGACGTAGAGGTCGTACTCCGGGAAGGAGACCTGCAGGCTCCGGTCCTGGCGCTTGGTACGCCGGTGCCCGTCGGCGTCGGTGCCGAACTCCGCGTGCAGAACCTTGAAGAATCTGTCGAGGATGTCCTTCGCCGTGACGTCCCCGGGGACGTCGGTAAGGCGCACGAACACGTCGACGTCCTTGATCCTGCGGATGGACACGTTGCGCTTGTAGGAACCGATCAACACCGGGCTGACACCGTACTCGGCGAGCTTCGGGTCGGCCTCGAGGACATCACGGACGAGGCGGTGGGCCTCGGGCGCGTTGGTCTTGTCGTCGCCGGGCTCGATGGAGCTCAGCGCCTCTTTGAACTGCTGCTTCAGGTGAGCCATCGGGGCCCTCCGATCCAAGAGATGTGACTGCGTGGGCAGCGCTGGGCCTGGCTCACCCCTTCGACAGGGCCGGGCCGGCAAGGAGAGGACCGACGGCCTCACTGGAGGCCGTCGGGAACAGGAGCGCGTCGGACAGCTCGCCGTTCACCATGCGTTGTGCCTCCTCAGGCGTGACGTCCACCCGGGTGCACACCGCGGCCGCTGACTCCTCGGTGAGAGATCTGCGGCCACAACAGGCATTTCCGGCTGCTCAACCACAAGCGTAGGACGCGCCACTGACAATTCCCCGTGCCGCCGGGCCCGTTGATCAACACGGCTCGGTCAGCAGACGGCAGGCAGCTCGTCCGCGCAGGTGGGCGACGCACCGGTTCGGCGGGACGTACACCGGGTCGAGGGTGGCGTGCCTCTGGTTCCTGGCGCAGGATCGTCGCAACTGGGGCGGGAAGGAGTAGGCGCATGCGGTGGATGGGGCAGTTGACACGGCTGGTGTTCTCGCGGGAGGGCGGCGGCACACTGCTGATGGCGGCCTGTACGGCCGTCGCGCTCGGGGTCGTACCGAACATCCTGGAGCAATGGACGCACCGGCCGTGGGTGTTCGCCGCGGTCTTCGCCGCAGCCCTCGTCCTGGTCCTGGCAGGGTGGGTGCTGCAGCGTCCGCGCGGGCTCGGCGTGGTGGTCAGCCTGTATCCGGCGGACCGTACGCAGGCGTCCCGCGTCCTGGCGCTGAAGAACGCCTCGCGCCGGACGCATGACGCGACGCTGGTCGTCGACCGTGCGCTGTTGTGGCCCGGCGAAGTCTCGGTGCAGGGGCGTCCGGAGATCGTCGACTTCGTAGCCCGGCTCGTCGACGCGCAGATCGAGGAGCTGCGGGCGGCCGGAGCCGCGGAGCCGGAGGTCGCGCTCTACGTCCTCGCGCATCTACAGGATGCATTTCTCCTCGGGCGACGCCTGGCCGACGATGTCCAGACGTCGCTGGTCGTGATGCATCTGTCGCAGCAGGCCGGGCGGTCGGTGGTTCCCGGGGTTGTGCTCGGCAGCTCGCTGCGCACTCCGCTCGGTGCCCAGCAGCGCACCCAGGTCCGCCAGCTGCGGCTGGCCGACCGCGCGGAGGAACCCACTCTCGTGGAGATCCCCGAGGCTCCCGGGCAACAGCGTCACCGGATCGCGTTGATCGTACGGCTGGCGTCGGCCGCCTCCATGGTCGACGACGCCCGCCACGTGGCGATGACCGGACAGGTCTCCTACGGGCCGGAACACCACACCGGCTACCGTCTGCCCGATGCGAGCCCCGCCGGTGGACAGGGCCCGTGCGGTGCCTACCTCGTCATCGACGCCGGCGACGCCTACCTGCCCGACGACCCGGGCCTCAACGCCGCGGTGACCACCTACATCTGGGAGCACTGGCAGGCCGCGCGGCGGCAGTGGGCGCAGCACCTGGGCGGCACGACCGCGGTGGAGGGACTGCTGTTCTTCCACGGCCCGCTGCCGGTCGCCCTCGCACTGGGCTGGCTGGCGGCCCGCGACCGCCTCACGCTGGTCCACCATGACCTGCACCTGGTCCAGGGCACACCGCCCCCTGCAACGACAGGCCCCTGACGACGTCCTCGGAAGAGCCGGACCACACGCTCCTGCCGCATCCCACGTCAGCGCTTGGTCCTGCTCACGCGTTGACGACGAAGGCCTTCTCGTACACCTGCTCCGCGTTGACGTCCTCGTACACGATGGTGGGGCGCAGTCGGTTCCACCGATGGCCCAGCAGCAGGGCCAGCCCCTTGGGGCCGGCCTGGAACAGATGGATCTGGGGATGCGGGCGGCAGGCGCGGCGGACACAGTCCCTGATGCCGACCGCCAGTGCGTTGGCCGCTGCCCCGTCCGGGATGGCGTCGTTGTCCTTTGGCCCGCCGGGCGGACGCAGCACCAGCAGCCGGGAGACGGGCAGTTGCTGCTCGCGCAGGAATTCCAGCACATCCCGTGTCGGGTCGGTGGCGACCGCGACGGCCACCGCGAGGTCGGGGCCGAGCTCGAGGTGATGCTCGTCGACGGCCGGCTCCAGCGGGCTGCCGTACTCCTCACCGGACGACCACAGTTGGGCCCGCTGGGCCACGGCGATGTCGACACCGGTCACCATCCGAAAGGCGGCGCCGACCATGAACGTGGGGGCCAGGCGGAGACTGCCGGTGAGGGCCACGGCGGTGGAGCCCGGCCCCATCCGGGACGGTGCCGCTTCCAGGTCCGCCTGCAGCTGCTCCCAGGTCGCCGGGGCGAGCGGACGACGCTTGGTGTACTGCGAGGCGCTCTCGAAGCGATCCACCCAGTCCACCGCGTAATCAGCGTCCTGCGCCATCGGGTCGGGCTTCAAGGTAGCCACGGACAGCACCGCCCGTGACGAGCCCGCGGCAAGCTGCATCGCCCCGATCGCCTCGCGGATGTCCGCCAGGGACAACCGACGCTGCCCGTCGGCGACCTGGCGGGCGACCCAGTCTGCTCCGGCGTGCATGGACTCCTCGTCGAACCGCAACCCCGCGGCGAACATCATCATCTGCAGGTGCTCATGCAGATGCTGCACGTCCCGTGCCAGGTCGAAGCGCAGCACCTTCAGCAGCTCCAGCAGCCTGTCCTGACTCAGGCCGGCTCCCTCGGCCCATCGCATGCGCGCCTGCCCCGTCTTGGAGCGCGGGCCCTGCCGGGCCGCCTTCGGCAGGAGAAGCTGGGTGCGGGAATCGCGAAGGGAGATCAAGGGATCTCCGGCGTCAGGCGACCGGTTGCTGAGCAGCGCGAAGTCGACCGGGGCCCCGTCCTGGGTCAGCTGCTCCCAAGACCACGCCAGTTTCCGCAGGATCGAGGGCCCGCCCTGGTCGCTGGACTTGAGCAGGTACTCCTCGTTGACCGGCGTGCTGCTGTCCGCCGCGTACTTGACCTGCGTATAGGTGTGCGGAGGCTGTTTGCGGTACAAGACGACATCGTCGACGTTGCCCACGCCGTCGACCTCGACGCCGACCGCCACGACCGGATCGGCCACGTGAAGTGCCGCGTCCCGTACTGCTGTGACGCAGCCCTGCCAGGCGATCAACCACTGATAACGGTCACCCGCGATGCGGACACCCGTCGAGCTCGGAGCAGGCAGGTCAGGCACTGGACTTGATCTCCTTGGGGACCGGCCCACCCCACTACTCCCCCAGTAGACCACCGCACACACTCGCCACTGGTCCAAGACCATCGCGCCGTCAGCGCGCCGCCGGCACGGCGACGAGGACAACAACGAGCGGGAGGAGCGGGGAGCCGATGGCCCGGCGTGACCTCGAAGTACTGGCGCACGCCGACCTGGAGCGGCTGGGGATGGTGCTCCCGGCGGTGACCGAGGCCACGGTGGGCCTGGTGCGCTCGGGCGGGGGCGGGAAGTGGCACGTCCCCACCGAGAAGAAGAAGCGGTCGGAGCACTGCCAGCACGCCGCGCGGGCGGCGGGCGAACCGAACGAGCTGGTGCTGCTGGACGTGCTGGACCAGGTCTGCGCCCGCTGCGCCGGGCAGCTGCCCGCACGGCTGCCGGACGCGGTGGTCGCCCTGTGGCGGGCGTGCTCCCTCACGGTGGCGGCGGACCGGTTCGTCGGCTCGCTGCGTGAGGACACCCGGGCGCGGACGTGGCTCGGGTACGCCATCGCGCTGGACCGCTCGCCGCGCAAGGACGACGCCCGGGTGCGGGAGCTGCTGCGGCCGGTGCTTTTGGGCGACGAGTTCGGCGCGCAGGCGTGGAAGGCGATGGCCAGCTGGTCGCAGGTGTTGGAGCGGGCCGAGGAGCAGCTGGCCGTCTACCGGGAGGCGGCGCCGCCGACGGTGGCGAGCGTGACGGTCGGCGCGGCGCTGGACGCGGTCGGCCGCGAGGCGGCCGTGCACGAGCAGGCCCGGGTGCTGGAGCGGGCCGTCGGCGGGGACCGGCGGTGGACGGAGGTCGGGGTGTGGGACTGCGTCCGCCTGTCGTAGGGCGCACGCCCGCGAGCAGGGACGATGCGCCATCCAGGCCGAGGATCTGGCCCGGCGGGCGCTGTTCAAGCGGTGGGGGCGGCGGCGCGAACCAGGGCCGATCACCCCGAAGTGTTGGAACGCCTCCGAGAACCTTGCACCGAAGGGTAGGGAGTGCGGAAAGATCCCGGTGTGACGCTTCCCGCACTCGATGCCGCACTCCTGCCGCCGACCGCGTACGCGTGCGCCGAGGACGGAGGCCCGCCGCACCGCGACGGCTTCATCAAGGTGACCAACCTGGAGCACGGAAACCGGCCGGCGAACGGACTGTGGTCGGCCCCCATCACCTCCTGGACGGACGACGGCCTCCCCCACTCGACGACATGGACCGACTGGTGCGCAGCACCGGGGGATCCGACCGGCCTGCCTCATGTGCACCACGAGTCGGGCAAGCCGTACTCGCAACTGTTCCGCCTCGAACCGGCAGCCGCTGCACGGATCTACCTGATCGACAGCACAACGGACCTGGACCTGCTCATCGCGGCGTTCCCGCTGCCGGGGTCTGCCCCGATGCACCGCACAGCGCCCAACTGGGAGGCCTTGGCCGGGGCCCACTGGGACGCGGTGTACGCATCAGCGCAGGGATTCGCCGCCAACGCGAACCGCTTCGTCGGACATGAGCCGTCTTTGTACGGCTGGGAGTGCGCCAGCGTGCTGTGGCTGTCGGACAACTACCGGGTGGTGCCGGTGGCCTGACCGCTGGCCGGGGGCGCGTCCCCAGCCAGGCAGGGCGGCCAGGACCGGGTCAGGTCTGGGGCGGGTCGAAGGCGTGGAGGATCGTGTCGATGATGGCCCGCACGGCGCTCCAGTCGCCTTCGGGGTCCTTCCCAGAAGGACCGGCCAGCGCGGTGTCGCACTTTCGCTCGAACCTGTCCTGCATGGCCTTCTTGTCCTGCGAGGCGAATCCGCCGCCACCGGCGGCGTTGAGCAGCAGCGGCATCAACTGGCCGTCGAGGCCGGTGAGGATGTCGCGGCCCAGGTAGAGCTCCAGCGTCCCGGCACTCCCGTTGACGTCTGCGAGCACTGGCGCGCTCGCGCCGGGCGGGAGAGTGGGGTACTCGGCCAGCAGCGGCAGCGGCGGATAGTGGAGGATGCGGCAGTGGCCGGGCACGCCCCTCGTCTTCAGCTTGGCCAGTGCCTGATGTGCCGGGAGATCGTTGTCGGCCAGGGCAATGAAGCGGTTGACCACCCCGGCGGCGATGAACGCCGTGGCCGTCTTGGCCAGGGCGCTCACGCCGCCCTCGGGGCGCCCGGAGGCCGGCAGGTCGAAGTCGAGGAAACTGACGAAGCCGGACAGATGAGGGTGGGTCACGCGCATCGCCTTGGTCAGAAGTCTGGCGTCGGTGGCTCCCTCGGTGAGCACCAGAAGCGGGCTGAGCTCGCGGCCGGCTGCCAGTTGCCCGGCGCGGGCGTCGGCGGCGCGGGCCTTATCCATGTCGTAGGGAAAGCAGCAGCCGCCCGTCAGCTGGCTCAGGTCCAGGTCTACTACCGCGGTCTCGGGAGCTCGATCAACCAGCAGGCGCAGCACCGTGCGCTCGCTCATCCGGATGAAGACGGTGTCCAGCAAGCCGTCGTCCACCAGCGCGGCCTGCAGGTCGTACGGGAGCGCGATGCTCGTCGTGATCCTCTCCAGGACGTCCTCGGCGCTGGGTACGGGCCCCGTCCAACCGTCCGGCGGGCCGGGGTCGGACCGGCCCCAGCGGGCGAGTTCCTGCTCGAGGTCGTAGCGGGCCTGGTCAGCAGTCATGCCCTGTGCCTGCAGGCGGTCGCGCAGGGCCCGCGACGTGGAGCGGTAGCCGAACCACCAGTCGGTGTCCTCTTCCTCCTGCTCCGGGCGCGGCAGGTGCTGCCGCTCGGCTTCGGTGAACAGCGCGAGGAGGTCGTTGGTGCCGGCGATGACCGCGCAGCCCGCGATCTTCAGCCAGGGGTAGTGGCCCATCGCCCGAGCGTGGCACGGGCGACCGGTCGCGTGCACATGGATTGTCGAGACCTGGTGGGCTGAGGCTCCCGTCTAGAGGAACTCCCGAGCCGCCGGGCCGAAGCGGTCTGACGTGGGCCCGCCGTGCTCCGGCGTCTGCTGGCTACCGGCGCAGGCGCGAGAGCAGGCCGGGCTGCGCGGGCGCCTTCGGATCGGCATCCGGCACGGCGATCTCGGGAGGCTGCGTGGGGCCGGTGTCTCCGAAGACCGCGTGTCGCATGGCATCCCAGTCTTCGCGGCGCCACCAGTCGAACAGACGGGCACTGCTGATCACCGGGACGGTCAGCGCGTCGGCGAACGCGCGGTCGGTGTAGACCTCGGCGTCCCGCTGCGCGGGGCGGAGTTTGATCTGGTGGTTGACCACTAGGACGCCGCCGTCAACAGGCTCGGTCCCGGTCAGACCGGGCCAGGTGTTCAGGTGCTTGAGCAGTTTGTCGGGCAGGCTGTGCGGTGCCCGCTGGTTTGCCGACTTCACCTCGACCAGGACTCGGCGGCCGCCGTACTCGGCCAGCAAGTCCGCCGACTCGGTGCCGTACACGTCGTCAAGGCGGGTCACCGTGGCGCCGGCCGCCACGAGGACGTCGTGCACCGCGTCCTCCAGCGGGTGGCCGGTGCCGAACAGCAGGCCATCGCGCAGCGGATCGGCCACGGCCCGCAGCTCGGCGAGTTGCTGCTGCAACTCGGTCTGCCGCAGCTCGTGGGCGCGCTGCTCCTCGGCGATCGTCTCGACCAGCCGGGCTTCGGCTTCGGTGGCGAACGCCGGGTCGCGCACCAGAGTCGAGCGGGCGCGGATCAGCGCGCCGGGCACGTACGCGGGCAGCGCGTGCTGGACCAGCCATTCCACCAGCAGCCGCTGGTCGGTGCCGTGGGGAACCACGAACCACCGGGCACCGCCACCCGCCGGCATCCACACCCCGGCCACCGGGTCGCCGAGGCCGTCGACCAGGATCGGGCGCAGCTCCCCCTCCCCCGGCGGCGGCCACATCCTGGCAGCTGCGGGGCGCGAGGAACCAGATTCCTTGAGGTAGGTCAGGCGGAACCAGGTGTCCGGAGGACGGTTGAGCAGCCGGGTGCCGAGGTCGTGTTCGGCGTGGTCCAGGCCATCGGCAAGTTCGGGACTCGCACCGGCGGGAAGCGGGTTGGCGGAGATCGAGCCGTAGCGGTCGGGCAGGTGGATGCCGGGAGCGACGGTGCCGGAGAAGACGTTGTGGCTGCGTTCGCCTGCGCCGGTGCAGGCGACGACGAGGGCGGTCTCACCGCGCTGCCGGGCTCCCGCGGCGTAGCGCTTGTAGGGCTCGAGGCCGGTGGCGGGTCCGAGGACGGGGGACAGAACGGCCGCGCAGTCGCCCGTCTCCCGATCCTTCCACCGCGGTTCCACCCCAAGTGCCGCCCAGTCCAGCGCTCCCGGCCGTACTGCCGGGGCGGGCTGGCGGCCAGGCTCGACGGACGTGCCGATCACGTCGGGGGCCGGGGGCGCCGGCGGTTCGCCAGCGATGTGCAGCGGGATCGGGGCGGCGCTCGGGCCGGACGTGCTCATGGTGGACACCGTAGCCACCCCCAGGGCGTGGGCCCACGTCAATTCTCGGGGGCGCGACGTGTACGGGCGCCTCCTGGCCGTGTGGGGAGCGGATTCTCCGCCCTGTCCGCACCGCGCCTGAAGGGCTTCATATGGGCCAGCGCCGTATCCCATCTCGGCCGCGCTGTGCTGGGTTGGCGCGCTGTTTCCACGTACGTGTTGGCCCTCGTATCGGGGCGTACGCGGGCTCGTTTCTCGTCTGCTCCTCATGAGCTGTCAGTCGCGCTTCTAGGTCTGCCGGGAATTCGCGAGCCGCATGAGGGCTGTAGAGGAAGGGAGTTGGTGTGTCGAGGTGGTTGCGAGGAGCCCCTCCATCCAGTCCGGGCGGCCACACCCGCCGCCCGGACAGAACGCGACCAGAAAGCGGAGTCTCATCATGCTGACGTCGGCCGACAAAACTCAGATCGAAAACTTCGTCATCAAGGTCGCAACGCTGGATCCGACGAGCAGCGAGTACGGATGATGGCACTCTCCGAGCTGTCGAAGGTCCACCGGAGGATCAACCCTCAGACCAACGAGCCTTATGCCCCCACCACTAACCGCAGCCTGATCACCGAGTACCGGAACATCATCAAGGCCGAGCTTGGCGAGAACGCATCCGTCCTGGACACCTTCAAGTACTCGGCGGCCCGCGTGACGGACGCCAGCACCAGCAGGAGCAGCGTGAGGAACGGCACCACCACCGCAGCCACGCTAAGTCTGAGCAATAACACGTCCAGATGTACTTGAGTTGGAGTCCGGGCCTACTTGCTGCGTGCCAGGTCAACGAGACATCGAGCGCACGATACGCAGGTCGGCTGCCTCTGAAATCGTCCAGCTCTATTTGCGACATCACAGGCCAAAGGGCATGTCATCAGTGAAGATCACATCAACTCTGTCTGGACGTCACAGTCCCGGCGCCGGGCGCGGGTGTCAGTTGGCGGGCCGCAGCAGGGCGATGACCGTGTCGTGTCATCGCGGTATCCGCCGATTGCCGTCGGCCCCGGCCCCGGCGGGATACCGGCACCCCTGTCCGGATGCACGTCAAGACCGGTCCCGAGGGCGGTACCGGCCTTGACGTGACGGGCGGGCGCGGGCCAACGCGCCTGCCGGATGTCCTGCAACGGTTCGGGCTTGCGACCAGGAGCCGTCAGGAGGGCCCCGGCGAACTCGTCGCCGGTGCCGCGCTGTTCACCACCGTCTTGCTGATACGGCCCGGGCCGCAAGTCGGCTGGCACAAATGATGAGCCGCCAGAAATCCCGCGCCCACCCAACCCGTCGTTGACACGCCGCAGTTGACGGGCCGGGCAGGCGCCGAATTTCACTTCGGGGCGGGGAACACCGACGGGGCCAACAAGCCGCATACCAGACAAAAGCCCTACCAGGGCGGGACGGCGGGGCCCGCCGCGTGGAAGGCTGGATGCCGCGCAGCCCGACCAACGGCAGGGCCAACTGCCTTTAGGAGCTGCGTCACTTTGCGACCAGCCCGGGCTCCCGTATGCCGTCGGCGGCCCCCGTCAGGACGGAGTCCTGCGCACCATGACCCTCCCTCCGCTCCCCCTCCCCGCCGAGTCCGGGCCCACGGCCTGCACCTGCAAGCCCGTACCCGCCGCCACGGCTGCAGCGCCGGCAGGCGGCCGTGAACCGGACGGCACCAGCGCCGGCCGGTTCGGGCTCCATCCATCGCCGCTCCCGGCGACAGCCGCGGAGGACAACTGCACCAGGAGTGCTTTCACCTCTTCGACCTTTTCTGGACGGCGGTCAGGTCCTCCCAGTGGCCGTAGCGGTACAGGTGGGTGGTCAGCACCCAGGGGAGCTGCCAGGAGTAGGTGTCGAGTCCGTGCGCCGCCGCGTCCGCCACGGCCGCAACGAGATCAGGGAGCCCCGGAGCCTCGGCGGGCGTACGTGCCGGGTCGACGAAGAAGCCGCCCATGCCAGGCAGGGAGGACATACCTGGGGCGAGGTCGCTGCAGCATTGCGCGAGGCAGCGGTGGGGCGGCAGCACCACGCCACGGTGGGGGGCGGGTCGCCTTGCGTTGGTGGGGTGGGGAGCGGAACTGGTCTCACCTGGCCGGCAAAACGATGTGAGCCCCATCCCGGAGATGACGGGATGGGGCTCACACAGTGGAGCGCCGGGCAGGCCTTGCACCTGCATTTCCCCGCAGGAAGCGGGGCGTCTTTCCTTGGACCACCAACGCACGTCCGAACAACCAGAGTTGGGCCGGTCGGCTCAAGATCCATCATAGCGGGTCCTCGACGGCCGGTGTGACGGTGAAGCGATCACCCAGCCCCATTCGCTCGAGCACGGGGAAAGGGCGCCGTATCGAGCGGGACGAGCACGACCCACCTGAAGAACTGGAGAGCACTCACCGGACTCCGGCCCGACCCCACCTACCCACACCTCCTGCGCGCCCTCCTCGTGCCGGCGAACCCCGTCACCACCACTGCCAGTTGCACTGCCCGGCAGATCAGGACGTCCGCGCACCGCGTCACGGCTCTTCGCCCAGCAGCAGGATCCCCAAGAACTCCTGCGGGGCATCCCTGCAGACGTCGTGGCCGCTGTGCAGAGTGTGGACGCGCCAGGCCGGGTCGTGGGTGGACCCACGACCGCGCCCCCGATGCGGGGGTGAACCGGGGGCGCGGAGTGGGAGGGGCTCAGGCGTGGAGCAGCAGGCTGAGTTCCTGCGGCAGGGCGAGAGGACCGTCCGGCTTCGGGTGATCCGTGGTGTCCAGCTCGAACGCCCAGCGGTGTGAGGGCGCGCAGCCGAATGTCCTCAGGGCGAGCGCCGGCAGGGACCGTGCGGCGGAGGTGGCGCTGTCCCAGAGCAGAGCCAGGCCCTGCCGGTCGGCCGCCGGGTCGGTGAGCCAGTGGCTCGTTCGCAGGCCGGGGAAGTCGTCGGTGAGGGAGCCGGAGCCGAGGCCGGAGTCGTGTGGCCGGCCTGCGGATTCCTGGCGTGTGGCGTTGGCGGAGCGGGTTCCGTCCCACCAGGCGATGACGACGTGCATGGGTCTCCAACTGCAGAGTGTCGTGCGTGATGATGCGGTGTCCCCGTTGACACCCTTGCGTGGCGCCGGCCCCTTCTGCGCGAGCCGTGCTGTGGATCAGAGCTGTGAGCCGCCGGTGGCGTCGATGACCTGCCCGGTCACCCAGCGGGAGTCGTCGGAGGCCAGGAAGGCCACGACGTCGGCGACATCGGCGGGGCGGCCCACGCGGCCGAGCGCGGAGAGGTCGGCGGCGGACTGCTCGGCGGCGTCGTTGCCGCGCAGCCAGGAGGCGTTCATGTCGGTGTCGACGATGCCGGGGGCGACCGAGTTGACGGTGATGCCGCGGTGTCCGACCGCCTTGGCGAGCGTGAGGGTGAAGGTGTCGATGGCACCCTTGGTCATGCCGTAGGCGATGATGTCGGTCAGCGCGATGCGTGTGGCCCCCGACGAGACGTTGATGATCCGGCCGCCGTCGCGCAGGCGCTTGAGCCCCTGCTGCACGAGGAAGAAGGGGGCGCGCACGTTGACGGCGAACACCTCGTCGAAGGCCTCGGGGGTGGTCTCCTCGATGTGGCCGCGCGGCGTGATGCCGGCGTTGTTCACCAGGATGTCCAGACCGTCGTGGTCGCTGTGTTCGAGGATCTGGCGGTCGAAGTCGGCCCAGAGCGTCTCCACGTCGCCGCTCGTGCCCAGTTCGGCCCGTACGGCGAATGCGGCGCCGCCCGCCGCACGGATCGCCGCCGTCACCTCGTCGGCGGCGGCGGTGTTACGGCCGTAGTGCACGGCCACGAGGGCGCCTTCCCTGCCGAGCCGTTCGGCCGTCGCGCGTCCGATGCCGCGGCTGCCGCCCGTGACCAGAGCCGTCTTTCCCGTGAGCGAACCCATCGATCTCCCAATCTGTAGCGATGACTATGGAAAAGCTAGCACGGATTACGTAGCGATCGCTGTAAAATTTACGTATGACGGTGACGAAGCGGGGACGACCGCGAAGTTTCGACCGCGAGGCGGCACTGGCCCAGGCCACGCGGCTGTTTTGGGAGTACGGCTACGAAGGCACCTCCATCGCCGACCTGACCCGGGCCATGGGCATCTCCCCACCGAGCCTGTATGCGGCCTTCGGCGACAAGCGCGCCCTGTTCACCGAGGTCGTCGACCGCTACGGCGGGACCTTCGGCGCCTTCATGGGCCGGGCGCTGGAGGAGGAGAGCGACGTCCGTACGGGCTTCGCCCGCATGCTGCGCGAGGCCGCGGTGTCCTACACCGACCCGCTGCATCCCGCGGGCTGTCTGGTCATCACGGCGGCGACGAACTACTCGGCACAGACGGCCGACGTCGAACGCGACCTGCGCCAACGACGGGTGGCGAACGTCCGCGACTTCGAGGAGCGGCTGACGCGTGCCGAGAAGGCCGGGTCCCTGCCCCCGGGAGCCGAACCGCGCGCCCTGGCCGTCTACTTCGCGGCCGTGGTGCAGGGCATGTCCCAGCAGGCACGCGACGGTGCGAGCGCCGCGGAGCTGGAGCGGGTGGCCGAGCTCGCCATGACGGCGTGGCCCGTGCCGAAGGGGGCGTGAGCACAGCTGCTCACGCCCCCTTCGTCCTTCTCAGCCGGAGGCCGATCCCTCCCGGCTCGCAGCGGATTCGGTGCCCCGGCACAGCCGGGCCACCACGTGTGCGTAGCGCTCGTCGAAGGCCAGCACGTTGAAGGCGGCGTCCAGTTCGCGGTCCAGCGTGGGCCTGGCCTGTTCCCACAAATCGTGGCCCGCCTCGGTCAGGTGGATGCGGCTGACGCGCCGGTCGCCGGGCCACAGGCTGCGGCTCACCCGGCCGGCGCGCTCCAGTTGTGCCAGCACCCGGCTGGCCGAGGAGACCGCCACGCCCAGCCGGCGGGCCACCGCGCCGACCGTCACCGGCTCCGGATGGGCACCGGCCACCGCTGCGAGTGCCATGAGCGAGGCCAAAGGGACGTCGTGGCGGCGCTGCAGCGTGCGGTCCAGCTGGTACTCGACCGTGGTGAACAGGGGAAGGACCCGTTCCCACAGCCGGAGGCCGCCGTCATCTCCGGCCTGGGCGGATACGCCGTCGCCGGCTGCGTGCGGACGGGTCATGGAACGAGCAGGAGCTTGCCCCGCGTACCACCTTCGGCCAGCGCGTGGTGGGCCTGGGCCGCTTCGTCGAAGCCGTACTCCTTGGCCGTCCGCAGCCGCAGGGCCCCGCGGTCGACGAGTGCGCTGAGCTCGGCGAGACGCTCGCCGTCCTGTTCGACGTGGCTGACCGTCACCGTGATGCTTCGCTCCTCGACCGGACGCCGGGTCGGCACGATGGACACGACCCGCCCGCCGTCCCGCACGAGGCCGATCGCCCGCGGCAGTCCCGCGGTCTCCAGCAGACCGTCGGCGCCTGGGCCACCGGTGGCCTGCTCGGGGGCACCGACCACGACCTCGTGCGCGCCCAGGGCCAGCGCCTCCTCGGCGTCGGCCGTGCGGCGGACCTGTGCCACGACCCGCAGCCCCCGCAGCCGGGCCAGCTGCACCGCCAGACCCCCGACCGAACCGACGGCACCGGTGACCAGCACAGTGGCCTGAGGGGGCAGGTTCAGAGCGTCGAGCGCCTGATGCGCGGTCAGCCCGGCCAGCGGCAGGCCCGCGGCCGCGGCGAGGGGGACGGAGGTGGGGGCCGGTGCGGTGATGCCCGCCGGCAGCGCCACCGTCTCGGCGTACGTGCCCCGCCCGGTGGCCATCTGTGCCGACATCGCCACGACACGGTCGCCCACCGCGACGGCGGTGACGTCGTCGCCGACGGCCACGACGGATCCCGCCACGTCCCAGCCCAGGATCATGGGCGGCTGCAGCAGGCTGTGTCCCGCGTGCAGTCCGGCGCGTGTCTGGAGATCGACGGGGTTGACCGCGGCCGCCGCGACGCGGATGAGGACCGCGTCCGCCTGGGGTGCGGCCGGCTCCGCGACATCGGCGACGGCGAGGTGTTCGGGGCCGCCGTACGCGTCAAGGACGACAGCACGCATGGTGCTCCCTTCTGTGGTGGTGGTGAAAGACCGTCAGGGCGTGATGAGTTCGGGGACGCGCGGCGGCAGCCGGTCCGTCACGACGGCGGCCAGGGTGCGCACCGTGATCACGCGCGCCGGGCGGTCGCCCGCCCTCAGGTCGCCTTCGATCCCGTGCGGCACCAGCGCGAGCTGCCCGGCGCCCACCGTCGTCGTCCCCTCGGCGCGGGAGACGAGGAGCTCACCGTCGAGGACAAGCAGGGCCTCTTCCACCCCGTGGGCGGGGTTCAGCTGAAGTCGGGCGCCGGCGGGCAGCGTCCATTGTTCGACGGCTTCACACTCGCTGTGCAGCATGCCCCTGCGCACCAGGCACTGCCAGTCGGCGGCGACGGCGCCGGAGGCGGTGCCCGTCATGGTGCGGACCATCGTCCGCAGCGTCGAGATGATCACTTCGCCTCCGCCGCGTGCTGCGGCACGGCCAGCGTCACGATCAGCAGCCGCAGTCCGCTGCCCGCCTGGACCGTGTTCGTCGTGCCGGCGCCGAAGGTGACACAGGTGTCCGCCGCCAGCTGCACGGTCGTGCCGTCCGCGGCTCTCACCCGGCCGTCGCCGCTGTGCACGAAGACGGCCAACTCGGCGTCGGGCCGGCCCAGTACGCACTGCCGGCCGGCGTCGAGGTCGGTGACGTCGACGCTCTTGAGCGGGCCGGTGAAGACGCCCGCGGTCGACACGGTGCGCTCCTCGAAGAGGTCGTGGATGGCGATGTCGCCCATGGCGGGCACCTCCGGTGTGTGATCGGCTCCGGACAGGACGGCGCCGGTACCCGGCGCGAGGGTTTCGATAACCCACCAGTCGAGGTCGGTGTCGCAGGTGTTGCGCAGGCCGTGCACATTGCCCGGGGCCGTCAGGGCGAGCGATCCCGGGGCGACCGGGTGAGAGCGGCCGTTGAACAAAAACTCCCCTTGACCGCGCAGGATGAGGTAGATCTCCTCGGTGCGGGTGTGCCGGTGCTCACCGCTGAGCCCGCCGGGCGGGATCGAGGCCCATTCGACCGCCTCGGTGGGCGAGGCGAGTTGGCGCCGTCCGGCGAAGCACTTCCAGCGGGTGCGGCCGGCCGCGCCGTGCACGCCGTAGACCGTCGCCGCGTCCGTGACCGTGCCGATCGAGGAGAAGACGGCAGTGGTGGGCGCGGTGTCCGCGGGCGCGGGGGGCGGCTGTGTGCGCAGCGTGGCGGGCGGACGCGGCCCGCCGCTGCCCGGGCGGGCGGGTGCGGTCGGGCTCAACGGTTCACTCCCACCGACACCTCGGCGAGCTGCTGGGCGGCCGCGGCGAGTTCGGGTTCGGTGACGTCGTTGACGAAGATCGCGCTGCCGATGCCCACGGGCAGCGGCAGGCGCTGCTGTCCGTCGCGGTGGCGGACGGTGTCCCGCAGCGCGGGCACCAGCACGTCCGGGGTGCACTGGGGGTGCCAGGCGGGCAGGGCGAGCCGGTTCATCACGCCGAGGATGCGCTCGCGCTGGTAGACGCTGAGCAGGCCGCGGCGCTCGGCCATCACGGTGGTCAGGGCCATGTCCACCGCCACCGCCTCGCCGTGCAGCAGGGCGGGCAGCGCGTTCATCTCGATGGTCGGGCTGAAGGTGTGGCCGTAGTCGACGACCCTCTCCAGCACCTTCTCCCACAGGTTGGGCTGCAGCTCCTCCAGCATGCCGTGGATAGCGCGCTCGACCACTTCGGTCGCCGGGTCCAGGTGCAGCCCGCGGGCTGCGAGCCGCTGGCCGACCGGGGCGTCCGCCGGGGTGAGGCCGATCCCGGCCGCCGGGCTTTGCAGTTTGTCGCGCAACAGGCCGCTGCCGTGCTGCTCCAGCAGGTCGAAGAGGCGTGCGTCCTTGATCAGGGCGACCTTGAGGATCTCGGCGAGGCCGTTGCTGATGTGCCGGTCTTCGAGGGTGGTCAAAAACGTCCGGTCCAGCAGGGTGCGGTCGGCCGGAAAGTATGTGCCGAGTCGGTTCTTGTGCCCGTTGTGGTTCACGCCAGTCTTTGCACCGACACCCGCATCGACGAGGCCGATCAGCGTGGTGGGGATCCGGATGAAGGGTGTGGAGCGGCGGTAGAGGCTGGCTGCGAAGCCGACGATGTCCATCAGCACGCCCCCGCCGATGGCGATCACCGGCTCCCGCCTGCGGTCGATGCCGAAGTCGTCCAGGGCCTTGGCCACGCGCAGCACTGCGTCCATCGACTTGTGGCTCTCGCCGTCGTCCAGGACCAGGACCCGGTGTTCGACGCCGTGATGGGTGAAGTAGGCGCGTATGCGCTCGCCGTAGAGGGAATCGACGACCGTGTCGGTGACGACGAAGCGGCGTAGCCCCGTGGTGCCGACCGCGTCTTCCAGGATGGTGGGATTGAGCGGGTCCAGGAGGTTCTCGCTGGCGCGGATCTCGTACTGGACCGGGTTGCTGGTCTGCACCGACCAGTGGGTCACCGGGCTGCCGACCGCGAAAAGACCGTCGTTGCCGTGGGTGGTCTGTGTGTTTTGCTGCATCAGGCGTCTGTCCTTCGACGAAGAGTGTCGGTTCTTGTCCGTCGTGGATCGATTCGGGGCAGCACGAATGAATGTCCGCATGGCGAAGTCCGAAGGCTTCGGCTGCTGGACCTGACCACTGTGGCGTGGCGCGGTCCCCCCGTTGCGCTCGACCCTGCCACAAGTTTCATTGCGCACGCAAGCACAACTCTGATCTGTTCACCTGCCCGTAAAGGGATTTGACCTGCCCATCGGGCATTAACGACCAGGCGAAACGCATGCTTGCGCAAGGATTCAGCCAGGACGGGGGCGGGTTCCGGTGGGTGCTGAGGCATGCGAAAGCCTCTGCCGACCGGCGGCAGAGGCTTCGGGGGGGGGGGTGATCAGCGCTCGAGCGTGGGGGCGTAGCGCAGCCGGGCCACCACCGAGCTGGTCCTACTGTCCATGGCCGCCACTTCGAGGGCCATACCGACCTCCTGACGGAACAGCTTGCTTATGTCCGCAACGATCGCGCGGCCGGCGTCGGTGATGCGCACGATCACACCCCGGCGGTCCGTCTCGTGGGCAACGCGCTCGGCGAGTTCCCGTTTCTCCAGGCGCGCCACGGCCCGGGTGGCCGACGACTGGTTGAGCCCGAGCTGCTGGGCCAGCTCGTTCATACGCATGCCGGCCGGGTCGCCGACGCTGAGGGCCTGCAGGGACAGGAAGTCCGTGAGCCCCAGCCCGAAGTCCTCGGACAGCCTTCTGTCCAGCTGGGTTCCGACCTCCGCGACCAGTACCGACAACTGACTCCACAGCTCGATGCTGTCTTCCTTGCGCGATCGCATGGCTGCTGCCTTCTTCATGTGCCCGAAGGGCTTCGTCGTCTGCTCCGGGAGCGGGGAGGAGGGGAGGGAGGCAGGCCGCACCCCTCCTATGGCGACCGGGGTGACCGAACCTCGCGGACAGGATACGAGCCGCCGCCCCGTGAGGAAACCCACAGGTAATCAGATTCTTTTCATGCTCGGACAACGAGCTTGATGACCTCTTGATGACGTAAGAGTGTCCGATCATCCTCACAGAACACCAAAAGACCAGCTCAGACAGGCTTCCTGGCGGTCCTCGCACCTTGGAGCCTCCAGAGTTTTCCTTGCGCACGCAACGACAGTGTTCTACTGTCGCCATCGGCCGGACACCCCGGGCCTGCGGGCGGGGCGCGAACCGCGCCGACGGCACTCGTCGTGCCCGCGCGGGGCCCCAGGGCGCCGGCGCACATTTCACATAAGGGGGACTGCATGCTCAGTACGGCGGCGGCGTCATCGCCGACACCCGTGCTCACCGGCCTGCCCACAGCGCGGGCGGTGGACCACTACGCGTTCACCGTGCCCGACCTGGACCAGGCCGTGGCCTTCTTCACCGACGTCTTCGGCGGCGAACTCTGCTACCGGGAAGGGCCGGTGGAGGACCCCGCCGGTGACTGGATGACCCGCAAACTGGGCGTTCACCCACGAGCCCGGGCCCACGTCGCCGTGGTCAGGCTCGGCCCGTACAGCAACCTGGAACTCTTCCAGTACACCGCCCCCGGACAGGTCACCACCGCGCCCGGACCCAACGACGTGGGCGGCCACTACCTGAGCGTGCGGGTGGCAGACCTGGAGGCTGCCGAAGAACGACTGCGGGCAAGCGACGTGGTGCGCCTGGGCCCCACAGCGGCCCCCGGCAGCCGCTTCGCCGAGGAGCGGCGCTGGTTCCTCAGCCCGTGGGGCATGATGCTCGCCCTGTCCGGACCCCTACCCCCCGAACTCCCCGACAGGGCGCACACGGCGGGACGCTTCGTCCCCGATCCGCCGGCGAACGCCGCCGG
The DNA here is from genome assembly GCF_023516615.1 of Streptomyces panaciradicis. Lineage (GTDB taxonomy): Bacteria > Actinomycetota > Actinomycetes > Streptomycetales > Streptomycetaceae > Streptomyces > Streptomyces panaciradicis. The sequence goes on along the minus strand of NZ_JAMGBF010000050.1, from coordinate 39,477 downwards.
GCGGGGCGGCCCACTGGGTCTGCTGGGCGTCGACGGCGTCGGTTACACGGTGGCCGACCTGGACGCGGCCACCGCGTTCTTCACCGGCGTCCTGGGCGCCGACCTCGTCGAAGACACCGACGACGCGACGTCGGCGGACAGGACGGACCACTGGCCGCCCGGAGCCGAGCGAACCCGAGGGGTGGTGCTGCGCACCGGTCCCACGGCCAACTGCGAACTGTCCCAATGCGGCACGGGCGCCCGCCACCGGCGCCCGCCGCGCAACAGCGACATCGGCGGCCACCATCTGGCGTTCTACGTCGACGACGTGGACGCGGCCGCCGAACACCTGCGCCGACAGCCCGGCGTGACGCTGATGGGCGAGCCGGAGACGATCACCGCGGGGCCGATCGCCGGAGACCGGTGGCTGTACTTCTCCACGGCCATCGGCATCCAGATGGAGCTGATCAACATGCCCGACGGCCTGCTGCCCTACGAGACGCAGACGACGGCCCGCCGTGCCACGCCGGGGCGCCTGCGCTGGCACGACCGTCCCTGACCGCAGCGGACAGGACACATCAACGGGGGAGTTTTCTTGAGCACGCACACACCGCCACGGGCGCGCCCTGCCGGCCCGCTGCGCAAGGCCGGCGAAGCAGGAGTGGCCATCTGGCTCGACTGCCGCGACAGTCCGCTTCGCGCGTCTGTGCCGCAGCCGGAGCCAGACACGGCAGGAACGGTCCGAGGCGTCCTTCTGCCCGGACGGCCCGCGCTGCGCCCGGGGGCCGGCGAAGGTGAGATCGCCGCCGTGCTGGCCGACGGCCGTGCCGTCACGGTGGCTCCCGTGGGAGGCGTGGCCGGCTACCGGCAGGCCATGAACACGGTACTGACCACGCTGGAGACCGCGGTCGCCGTCGGCACCCCGACGCCCCCCATGGCGATCGAGTACTCGCCCGCCGATGTCGACGCCACCGTGAACGCCCATCTGGACCTGGCCAGCAGCTGGGAGGCCAAGGCGATGCGGGGACGTGCCGGCCTCGCCGGAGCACACCTCCTCCATGCCGCCCTGCGGCACGACCTCACCACCGACCGATGGACCCGCCTGGCAGCACGCGGAGCCCGAGCCCCGTACCTGCGGTGGTCCATCACCGCACGCTCGCTCCGCGCGGACACCGGCGTCGCCTATGCGCAAAGGTGCCTCTTTCCCGGCACGACGCTGGCCCTGCCGCCCACGGTCTGGCGGGAGTTCGAGTCGCGGGGCGTCGTGACCGGCCCGACCGCGCTCGACGTCACCGAGGCCCGGCGCGTCATCGACACCCTCGGCTGGTTCGGCGTACGCCTCGACGCCCCGGCCGGCTGACCCGCCCCTCCCCCGACGCTCCCGCGCCGCCCCGGCACCGCCCGGCCGACCCCTTGCCGCCCTGCGCGGATCCCTCGGCCCCACCATCACCGCCCCCTTCGCAGCGCTCCCGGCTGCCCGGTGCCGGTGCGTCGGGCTGACCACACCACGATCAACAAGGACACACATCGATGAAGAACCTCAATCGCCGCATATTCCTCTCCGGCACGGCCGCCGCGGGAGGCGCCCTCGCCGTCGGCGCCGCCGCTCCCGCGTCCGCGGCCCCGCCCCAGCGGCCCACCACGGCCGCTGCCCCGCAGGCCGTGGTGGGCCCGAAGGACCGCCGCTACGCCGACCTGCGCCGGGGCACCAACCAGCGCTGGGTCGGCACCCCGGACGAGATCCGCCTCGTCACCACCACCGACGACGTCGTCAGGGCCGTCCAGGACGCGGTCGACTCCGGACGCCGCCTGGCCGTACGCAGCGGCGGCCACTGCTACGAGGACTTCACCACGCACCAGGACATCGCGATCGTCCTGGACCTGTCGCAGATGGCCGATGTCTCCTACGACGCCGAGCGCCGCGCCTTCGCCGTACAGCCCGGTGTGCCCCTCGGCCGTGTCTACGAGCGCCTCTACAAGGGCTGGGGCGTCTACCTGCCGGCCGGCAACTGCCCCAGCGTCGCAGCCGGCGGGCACATCCAGGGCGGCGGCTACGGGTCGATGAGCCGACGCGACGGGCTCGCGGTCGACCATCTGTACGGCATCGAGATCGTCGTGGTCGGAGCCGACAAGAAGGCGCGCGTGGTCACCGCCACCCGTGAGGCCGACGACCCGAACCGGGAACTGTGGTGGGCGCACACCGGAGGCGGCGGCGGCAACTTCGGTGTCGTCACCCGCTACTTGCTGCGCTCGCCCGGCGCCACCGGCACCGACCCGGCAGGCCAGCTGCCGGCCCCGCCCCGCGAGGTGTGGCTGAGCGAGGTCGCCTGGCCCTGGCAGGAGATGAACGAGACCCGCTTTGCCCGCCTGATGTGGAACCACGGCGACTGGCACGCCCGCAACAGCGCACCCGACTCCCCCTACACCGCACTGTTCAGCCAGCTCAAGCCCTTCCACAAGTCGGGCGGAGCCATCGTGCTCGACTCGCTGATCGACGCCGGCGCTCCCGGCGCCGAGCGCATGGTGCAGCGCTACATCGACGCCGTCTCGGCCGGTGTCGGAGTGAAGCCGCAGGTGCGCCAGTACCGGCGCATGCCGTGGCTCCACGCCACCCAGTGGCCCGGCTTCACCGGCCCCGACCCCACGGTGCGCTTCAAGGGCAAGTCGGTCTACGCCAAGCGCAACTACACCGACACCCAGATCGCGGCCGCCTACCGGCACCTGACCCGTGACGACTTCAGCAACCCCAGCGCCCTGCTGATGATCGCCTCCTACGGAGGAGCGGTGAACAAGGTCGCCCCCCACGCCACCGCGGTGCCCCAGCGCGACTCCGTGCTGAAGTACCAGGTCGTCTCCCTGTGGAACGACGCGGCCGACGACGCCGCGAACATCGGCTGGGTCCGCGAGTGCTACCGCGACATGTTCGCCTCGACCGGCGGCGTGCCGGTGCCCAACGACACCAACGACGGCTGCTTCATCAACTACGCCGACGTCGACCTCGGTGACCCCCGCTGGAACACCTCCGGCGTCCCCTGGCACGACCTCTACTACAAGGACGGCTACCGGCGGCTACAGAAGGCCAAGGCCACCTGGGACCCCACCGGCTTCTTCCGGCACGCCCAGTCGATCCGTCCTGCCTGATCCCCCCCGGCCGCGGCAGCCACACCCTGGCGCCCACCGTCACCTCACACCCTCAGGTGGTCCTCGTGTCCCACGTCCCCGCCCCGCCCGGGCCCACCGCCCGGCTGTCGTCTCTCACCGGAATGCGGTTCCTCGCCGCCTTCTTGGTGTTCCTCTTCCATCTGTCCCTGCTCGACGCCTACTCCACCCCCGAAGCCGGACACGGCCCCTTCGCCTCCGCGCTGAAGAACGGCGGCTGGGCGGGCGTCACCTTCTTCTTCATCCTCAGCGGCTTCGTCCTGACCTGGTCGGCCAGGGACAAGGACAACACCCCCGCCTTCTGGGGCCGCCGGCTGGCGAAGATCTACCCCAACCACGTCGTCACCTTCGCCCTCGCCCTCGCCCTGTACGCGTCGGCGCACGCGACCTGGGCCCGGGCCCTGCCCAACTTCTTTCTGCTGCAGGCGTGGATACCGCGCGACGACGTGTTCTTCAGCATCAACAACCCCAGCTGGTCACTCTCCTGCGAGCTGGTCTTCTACCTGCTGTTCCCGGTACTGCACCGGCTGATCGGCCGCATCGGGGCCGGCCGGCTGTGGTGGTGGGCCACCGGCGTCGCCGCCGCGATCGTGCTGCTCCCGGTGGCCGCCCAACTCGTCCCCGCAGGGGCTGACTTCGGGCCGAACCACGCCAACTCCCCGCTGTACGGCCACTCCATCAACCAGATGTGGTTCGTCTACATCTTCCCGCTCACCCGGGTCCTCGACTTCGCCCTCGGCATGCTGGCAGCCCGGATCGTCCTCACCGGCAAGTGGATCCGGCTGGGCGTCCTGCCAGCCTCGGCCCTCACGGTGATCGCCTACCTGGTGAGCCTGAAGGTGCCCTTCCTGTTCTCCCTGAACGCGGTCGTCGTAATCCCCTTCGCCCTGCTCATCGCCGCCACCGCGGCGCGGGACGCCCGCGGCGTGGGCACGGCGCTCAGCGGACGCGTGTGGGTGTGGCTCGGCGAAGTGTCCTTCGCCTTCTACCTGGTGCACCAGACACTGCTGTCCTTCACGCAAGAACGCCTCGGATTCCACCAGGCCCACTCCACCTGGGAGGCGGTCGGCGTGGCGGCACTCGTCGCCGCGGTGAGCCTGCTGCTGGCCTGGCTCCTCTATGCGGGCGTCGAGCGGCCGGCCATGCGCGCCTGGTCGCGCCGGGCCCGAGCCCGCGCCGGCCATCAGCAGGCCCGACTCGCCGGCGTCCCCAACATGCCCCGGCACCCGGTCCAGGAGACCAACGAGAAGCCCGTCACAGCCGACGCTCCCTGAACCCGCACGACTTCGTGTCCACGGCCGCACCCATGTCGGCCGTGGACGCGAACGCGGCCCGCATCGCGCGCCTCACCCCTGAGGAGCATGACCATGCCCCTGCCCGTCCTCGCCATGATGCTGTGCACCTTCTGCGTCGGCACCGCAGAAAGCGTCATCGCCGGAATCCTCCCCGACATCGCCGACGACGTCGGCGTCTCCCTGAGCACGGTCGGCATGCTGATCGGCGTGTACGCGCTGGTCGTCGTGATCGCCGGCCCGTGTCTGACCGCCCTCACCGCCCGGCTGCCCCGCGCCGTGCTACTGCCCTGCATGATGGGCGTGTTCGTCCTCGGCAATGTCATCGCCGCGCTCGCCCCCGGCTTCGGATGGCTGATCGCGGGCCGGATGGTCAGCGCCCTGCCCCACTCCACCCTCATCGCCGTCTTCGTCGCGGCCGCACGGGACCTGGCAGCCCCCGGCCGACAGGCCGCGTCCGGAGCCAAGGTCACCCTCGGCATCGGCCTCGCGACCGTCGTCGGCGTGCCGGCGGGAACACTGCTGGGCGACCGCTGGGGCTGGCGCGCCACCTTCTGGGCACTGGCCGCGCTCAGCCTGCTCGCCACCCTCATGCTCCTGCGCCACACCGTCCCCGAGCCGACGCCCGCCCCGGCATCCGCGCCCCGCCCCAGGGCCTCGGGCCGCCGGCGCAGCTTCGCCCTCCCCCTGCCGATGCTCCTGACCGCGGTGGTCATCGTGCTGGGCACGGGGGGTGTGTTCGCCCTGTACACGTACGCCTCGCCCTACCTGACGCAGGCCGCGGGATACGGTTCCCCCACCGTGACCGTCCTGCTCTGGCTGTACGGCCTGGGCGGTATCGCCGGCAACCTGCTGGGAGCCCGAGCGGCCGACCGCCACCTGCGCACCGCGGTATTGGCCACCCTCGGCAGCGCCACGGCCGCCCTGCTGCTCCTGGTCCTGCTCGCCGACCACGCCTGGGCCGTGGCCGTCCTGTTCTGCCTGCTCGGCGCCGCCTACTTCGCCACCATCCCCGCCCTCAACACCCAGATCGTGGCCTCCGCCGGACCCACGTCGGCCGCCATGGCTCTCACCGTAAACAACTCGGCCTTCTGCATCGGCATCGCGCTCGGCAGCTGGCTCGGCGGCGCCATCCTCGCCCACGACCACGACGTCACCCTGGTCCCGGCGGGAGGGGCCGCGCTGACCGCAGCGGGTCTGCTGCTGAGCACCGTCACCGGCCGGCTGCTGCGCACCAAACCCACCACGAGCGACCCTCACGTCCCCGCGACCGTGTGAATCACAGCCGGGAGAAGAACCAAGCGGTCGCCACTGCGCCGCGAGGGGAGCGAGCGGTTGGTGGAGCGGTGGTGCCGGGCCTGGCACGAGCGCGGCCGGGTTGGGGTCCTGTCGCAAGGCGCTCCGGGACGGTCCCGGCACAGCGCAGGTCACCAGGCTGGAACCCCTTCCCCGGTGTACGAGGTTGTTCTGAGACTCTAGTTTCCTGAGGTCGGTGGCTGTCCCCGGGAAGTACCGGGTGGCCGGAGGCCGCCTGGAAGGGTTCCGTCACTCAACCGGAGACGCGCACCCGTTGCGCCGGGTCACGTCCGGCCCCGGTTCCATCCGCGCCGCCCATGCCGCCCCCTAGGGGTGTTATGCCTTGACCGGGTCGCCGCCCGGCTCCTTCACGAGTCGATCGCCGACCGCGATCGACTTCCACAGTCCACGGCCGATGCGCACCTTGACGGACTGGCCGTCCGTACGCCTCAACTTGACGAAGTGGTACATGTTCGCGCCGTCGAGCATGCCCCGCGACTTGTCCTCAACGACACCTTCCCAGGCGTCATCTGGTCCTGGTTTATGCGATTTGACCATGCCTCAAGTCTACGGAGGGCGAGAGGCACGGTGCAGTGTCGAGAGGCACGGATACCGCGGTACAGATGTCGCGCCAGGAGCCGTACAAATGTCCTGGGCGGCGTGACGCACCGCCCTTTCCCTTCCACACCCTTGCGAGCGCAGGGGGCCGGTGGGCATTCCCTGCCCCCGCCGAGTGGTCGGGGGCGGCAGGTCAGGCACTGCGTGGCTTGCGGGCAGCGCACTTCTTCGCGACGTACACCGTGGGTGATCTGAGGCAGCCTACGATCGGCGGGAGGCGATAAATGCTGGATCGCAACTAGATGCCCCAGTACGTTCCGTGTGCGTGACACCTCGCTCGTACGCCCGGACCACCCCTCGTATGGCAAAGATTGTGTAGTGCAACAATGCCCGGTTCCTCTCGCGAGTGATGGATGTCCGCTTGCCTAGCTGGTGTTTCTCGCGAATTACGGAGGCACGGCAGCGTGCGGCGAGTAAAGAAACCTTATCGACTTGAGCTTCATCTGAGAATGGAGCAATGCATTCCGGTTCACGGCTACGGATTTCGTTGAGTCCCCGTCAGGGCCGTGGTTAGTATGAATGCACTCCCGGTTGATCAAGGCTTTCGCGAGGCCTCTGATTAACGGCGGAGTGGGGTACGTACTCGTCTGCGAACCGATTCTGTACAGGTGCAGAATGTTCGGCCCCCGAGCTTTGCTCGACGGGTTCGGCATTGGACATCCGCTAACTGCCCTCGGGGCGCGGCCTCACGCCGCATGCCGCCGACGGCATTCAGTACTCGAAAGGAATCCATCATGAACGGCAAACGTGCCGTTTCCGCTGCGGTGATCGCCGCTCTTGCCGCGGGCGGTACTGCGGCGCTCACCGCCTCCAGTGCGTCGGCCGCCTCGCTGCCGCATCAGAAGGCCGCGGCCCAGCACTCGGTCGCCACCGCTCAGGTCATGGGCAAGGGCGTGCAGCCGCAGTTCCTGCACGCGATCGCCCAGAGCGTGGCCGCGGCGACCGTCGTGAAGACCGCCGAGTACACCGTGAAGGTGGCGACCAAGCTGAAGTCGTCCAGCGACTCCTCGTCCTCGAGCGAGTCCTCGTCGTCCTCCAGCGGCGGTCCCGCCATCAGCGGCAAGACGCTGCACGGCGTGATCCCGGGCGACACCGCCTACGACGTCAAGTGAGCGACGGCGTCGACGGTTTGAAGGCTTCGCGTGACGTGCGGAGCCGTGCGATCCCATGGCGTCGGACGACCCCCGACGCCGCGTGACCTGCAGCGCCGGCTGACCTCCGGCGCAGGGGGAAGCGCCACGATATCGCCTGACCAGCGGTAGGACGTGGCGTGCGGCATCGACCGACCATCGATGCCGAGTGACGTGAGCCACCACCTGAGCGGTGGTGCGAAGTGACTTGCGGTGTCGTGCCACCACCGATGCCGATCAGCCCCCCGTGCCGGGGCGGGGCGCCCCGCCCCGGCACGCAGTCTCACGCATATCCACCACCCTCATTGACTTCGATCAACCTGGATGTGGACAGCGATGAGAGTTCTCCCGCGCTCACGCGCCGCAGAGGACGCACCCCGGACGGCGAGCGGGGCGCTTTCGGTGAACGTACGGATCAGTGCGCTGACAGCGCTTGCGGCCGTGTCCGTCTACTGCTTGTGCTGCCTGGTGTACAACGCGCCCGGTTCCCCCGCGAAGGACCGTATCAAGGGACCCGTCACGGCCTTCATGGAACCGTATTTCTGGCAGGACTGGCAGCTCTTTGGCCCCACTCCCGGCAGCAGTGACGACCTCATATACCTACGGACCCGGATGAAGCTTCCCGGCTCCGGCCAGGTCGTCGAGTCGAGCCCTGTCGAAATCGAGCAGGCCATTGACAGATCGCCGCACGATTTCCCGGTAAACCCGACGAAGCTTCCCGGCGTACTCCTGGCATTCGATGCGGCGGCCAATCGGTATGCAGGTATCGCCATCAAATTCAAGAAGCTCCCGGCGGCCAGACGCGACGCCGCCCGAAAAATACTTGACAAGCAATTCGCACCCGACTTCGAAGAGATGCGGCGCTTCTTCTCCGCGCAGGCGAGGACACTGTATCCGAACGCTCAGATCGTCTCTGTGCAGGCCACCTTCAAGAACCGTCCCATCATTCCGTTCTCGGAGCGGTACGAAGTACCCAGGCCCAAAGAGCACCAGCAGGGAATTCTGGCGACATCGTGGATGGACTACGTTCCGGGAGTTGCGCAATGAGCGGCACAACTGCCCTGCTGGGCAAGGGATGGCGGGCCGGCACGGAGCGGCTGGACGCCGTCATACTCCGCTTCGCCAGCCACAAGCACCGGCTGATCGGGACGGCCCTGCTACGCGTCGTCATCGGCTTCGCCACCATCCTGTACTGCCTGTCCGACTACTCGAAGCGGCGCTTCCTGTGGGGGCCCGAGTCCTACAATTCGATCTCCACAGCGAGGTCCGCGCTGCCACGCTGGGGTTTCTCGCTCTTCCTGTGGGGACATTCCACGGTCTGGTTCGAGATCGTCTTTCACGCCGTGATCCTGGTGTCCGCCGCCTTCATGATCTTCGGCGGCCGTGTCCTGACCCTGGCGCAGGCCGTGCTGATGTGGTCGCTGCACAACAGGAACCAGGACGTGCTCGAGGGCGGCGACAACCTGGCCCAGATCCTCATCCTCTTCATGGTCTTCACCGTCTCCAACGCCTACTTCGCCGTCGGCGCGAAGCGGCGCAGAGCCAGGATGCGGGAGCTGGAGCAGCCGACGACGTCCACCGTGCTGCACAATCTGGCCGCCTTCCTGATCGTCTTCCAGACGGCCGTGCTGTACTTCGCTGCCGGCTACTGGAAGATCACCGGCAAGGTGTGGCAGGACGGCGTGGCGATGTACTACATCAGCCGCATCACCGGCTTCCAGATGTCAGCGACGTACACGCACCTGATGAGCCACGCCTGGCTCACCACCGCCATCAGCTACTTCACGATCTTCATCGAGCTGGCGTTGCCCTTCGCGATCCTGTCCGCCCGTTCCTGGATCCGAAAGGCCAACACCCTGGCCCTGGAGGGCATGCACCTGGGCATCATGGCGTGCATGGGTCTGGTGTGCTTCGGGCTGTTGATGATCGGCGCGGACTGCACCTGCCTGCGCGACGAGGACTACCGGTCGATCGTGCGGCGCTACCGGTCCGTCAGGGACCGTCTCGTGCAGCGCAGTAGGCCCCTGCTGCCGACGCCCGGCATGACATCCGTGGCGATGGCGGCGGACAGGGACGGTGCGGCCGGTGCCTGAGAAAGCGGGAACACCGGCGGAACCCCGCCGCACGGGACAGCCGGCGGCCGACCTGCTGTTCAGGTTCCTCACCGCCAAGCGCGCACAGCGAGAGGTGCTCGCCCCGCGGGTCGTGGCCGCCGTGGGAGATGAGCGACTCGACCAGATCCTGGACGGCACCCGCGAACGCGTCGGCGAGATCACCGGGGTACGGGACCATCCCGACGGGCTGGTGATCGAAGGCACCAGGGGGCGTGCCCTCGCCTTCGCCACCACACGCGACGGCCAGGTGCTCGACGGACTGCTGATCGCCCCGGGTCCCTACCGCATACCGCGACTGCGCGTCCCCCACGGGGCGCGAGCCGCCCTGGTGTGGACCGTGTGGGTGCTGCTGCTCGCCGCGCGCATCGACGCCTGCTGGCAGGCCCCTTCCCGCATCGCCTGGTGCGGCCGTCTGCTCATCGTCGCGGCCGGCTACCTGCTCATGGAGGGCTGGCAGAGCCCGGCTCGGCTGCCGTGGTGGATACGCCGGCCCGTGGAGGCCGGCGCGCTGGTGGCCCTTGCCTCCGCGTCCCGGCTGCCCAGGCTGCCCGCGTCGGGCGGCGGCGAGGCCGAACTGGTGGTGGGCGTGGCCCTGCTCGCCGGCTTCGGATGGTTCCTGCTCCGGGCGCGCCGCCACTGCTGGGGGACCGCCGTGTCCCGGCCTCTCACCTTCCCCCTGCGGAACGGGCAGTGGTACATCGCGCAGGGCGGCGGGGCCCGCCTGAACCATCACGCGTCCTTTCCCGAGCAGCGCGGCGCCCTGGACGTGATCCAGATCGGTCCGGGCGGTGCCCGCGCACGCGGCACCGGTCTGCGCGGGGAAAACGAGAGCTATCTCGTGTACGGGCAGAGCCTTTACGCCCCGTGTGACGGCACGGTCGTCTCCGCCGCCGATCACCTCGACGACCAAGCACCCGGCACGATCCGATACCAGCCCCCTTACGGCAACCACGTGTTCATCGACACCGGCGCCGAGATCGTCAAGCTCGCTCACCTGCGCCGCGGCACCGTGACGGTGAGGACGGGCGATCCTGTGCACGCCGGGCAGCTGCTCGGCGAGGTGGGCAACTCCGGCAACAGCACGGAGCCCCACCTGCACATCCACGCCGAACGCGACGGCCTCGGGCTCGATCTTCAGTTCACGGGCGTCACCGGCCCGCTGTGCCGGGGCCGGACCGTGCGCACGTAAGGCCTCGGCCTCCTGCATCACCACGGCGGGCAGCGCGTTCGAGCAGCCGCGCCGCCCTGCCGCCCTGCCCAGCTCCGCGCGCTGTCCAGCGCCGCGTCCCGAAGGAACCCCTTCTTGTCTCTCCTTGCCCGAATACGTCCTGGGCGTCGCCTGCGCCCTTACGTCGCTGCGGCGGCCTGTTCCGCACTCCTGGGCACGGCGCCCCTCGCCACCGCCCACTCCGCCGACCACCGCCACCCCCTGGCCGGGTCCCGGCCGGCATACGCCACCGCGGCCGCCGACGCAGGGCCCGTCCCCGGCGATCAGCACGTCAGCGCCCGCCTCTACCTCAACTCCCGTGACCCGCAGGGCCTCACCGACCTCCTGCGCGACATCAGCGACCCGCACAGCCCCCACTACCGGCACTACCTCACCCCGCAGGCATACCAGCGGCGCTTCGGCCCGACCGCCACACAACTCGCCCGCGTCACCGCGTGGTTGCACACCTCCGGGCTCGCCGTCACCCAACGCACCACCCATTACGTGAAGATCACCGGCACCGTCGGCGCCGTGCGGCGGGCCTTCGGCACGAGCCTCCACCGCTACCGCACCGGCCGCGGCACGAGCCAGGCCCCCGCCGGCACCCTCAGTGTGCCCGCCTCCCTGGCCACCACCCTGCTCGGCGTGTCCGGTCTCTCCACCCCCGGCGCTGCCCGGCCCCTGTCGACCCCCACCTCGACCCCCGCCCCCGCCCTCGGTGTCGCCGCCGACGGCGCGGTCTGCTCCGGCCACTTCGGGCAGAAACCCGCCACCGGATTCCCCCAGGCCTACGGCAAGACTCCCACGTACGCGCCCTGCCCCTACACCCCCGCACAGCTCCGCCACGCCTACGGTGCCGGCACCGCCCGCGGCGCCACCGGGCGCGGCTCCACCATCGCCATCGTGGACGCCTACGGGTCCCCGGACATGCCTGCCGACGCCGACCGCTACGCGAAGATCACCGGTGACCACGCCTTCAGACCACACCAGTACCGACAGCACGTCACCCCCGCCGACTGGCACGTCAGCGACGCGTGCGCGCCCCCGGGGACCTGGGCCGGCGAGCAGGCTCTCGACATCGACCTTGCCCACGGCCTCGCCCCCGACGCAGACATCCTCTACGTCGGCGCCAACTCCTGCCTCGATGACGACCTGATGGACGCCGAGTCGTACGTCATCGACGGCCGCCGGGCGGACGGTATCTCCAACTCGTGGGCAGAGATCGTCCACTCCGAGCCCGGACACCTCACACCCGCCCTCATCGATGCGTGGAACCTGCTGTTCGAGCAGGCCGCAGCCGAAGGGATCGGCGTCTACTTCGCGGCCGGCGACTGCGGCGACTCCTCACCCGACGCGGCCCAGACCGGCGTCAACTGCGACCCCAAGACCACCCAGGCCCAGGCCGACTTCCCCAGCGGATCCCCGTGGGTCACCTCGGTGGGCGGCACCACCCTCGCCCTCGACCGCCACGGCGACTACGCCTGGGAGACCAGCATGGGCGATGAGCTGTCCATCCTCACCGACAACGGCGCCGCCTGGGGACCTGTCCCCGGGGTCTTCACCTTCGGAGGCGGAGGGGGTGTGAGCGACTTCCCGCAGCCCTGGTACCAGCACGACCGAGTCCCGGGGGGCACCGGACACCGCACCACCCCTGACGTGTCGCTGGAAGGCGACGGAGCGCTGCCCGTCCTGATCGGCCTCACCAACGTCAAAACCTTCCACCTCATCGGATTCGGCGGCACATCGGCGGCCACCCCCGCCTTCGCCGCCATCCAGGCCGACGCGCAGCAGGCTTGCGGACACCGGCTCGGCTTCGCCAACCCGCTCCTGTACGCCCTCCCCCACGCCCCCCTCTTTCACGACATCACCGATCAGCCGGCCAAAGCCGGGACACCACCCTTGACCGTGGTACGCGACGAAGGCCCCGACACCGACACCTCCACCGGCGAACAGCGCTACCTTCTCTACACACTCGGCCACGACTTCGGCCTCCACGCCCACCCCGGTTACGACGACGCCACGGGTCTCGGCTCCCCCACCCCCAGCTACCTTCGCTGGTTCCGGCACACCAAGGGCACCCTGAAGTGAACGCCGACACCTTCGTCGTGGGAGCAGGCCCCAACGGCCTCGCCGGCGCCGTCACGCTCGCCCAAGCCGGCCTCACCGTCGCCGTCCTGGAAGCCGCCGACACCATCGGCGGCGGCACCCGCAGCGGCGAACTGACCCTGCCCGGCCTGCTACACGACCACTGCGCGGCCGTCCACCCCATGGCCCTGGCATTCCCCTACCTGCGCACCCTGGATGTCGAACGTCACGGACTTCGCTGGGCGTATGCCGCAACCGACCTCGCCCATCCCCTCTACGGCGACCACACGGCGGTGCTGCACCGCGACCTGGCCGTCACCGCGCGGAACCTGGGTGCCGACGGGCCCGCCTGGCAGCGCCTGTTCGCGCCACTGACCACTCGCTTCGACGCACTGGCTGAGGACCTGATGCGTCCCATGGCGCGAGGGCCCCGACATCCCGTCCTGACAGCCAAGTTCGCCCTGCTGGCGGCTCCCTCCGCTCTGCGGACCGTCCGCCGATGGCAGACAGAAGCGGCACGCGCCCTGTTCGCGGGGACCGCCGCCCACGCGATGCGCACCCTGACCGGCACCGCCAGCTCCGCGATCGGCCTCATGCTCACCGCTGCCGCACACCGGCACGGCTGGCCCGTGGCACGCGGCGGCTCTCGGGCCATCACCGACGCCCTCGCCGCCCGTCTCGTCGAACTCGACGGCACCATCGAAACGCGGTCTCCCGTGCGCTCGCTGCGCGACCTGCCTCCCGCCCGGACGGTCCTCCTCGACCTCACCCCACGCGCAGCAGCGGCCGTGTGCGGCGCACGCCTACCCGCCTCTGTACGACGCGTACACCCGCCACCGTCACGGACCCGCCGCATAGAAGATCGACCTGGCCGGCGACGCGCTGGGAGGGGGGAGACGGTCGGCAGGTGGTCACGCGGGCCGGTGCGGTCCTGGTACCGGAGACGGTCCGCAAGACGGGCCTCCTCGTGGGCCTCGCGCCGGCGGCGCCCGCCTGGCCGATATCCTCAACCGCCGGATGCTTCACGCGATCTGGGCTGACCCGATGCGCCAGGCGTCCCGGACGCCGCTCGCGGGCCCCTTCGGCTCGCCGCTTGCCGTGTGGGCTGCGGTATGGCGCAGTGCGCAATGCCTCTCGTGCAGCAAGCCCAGTCAGCATTCGGCGGTGCAGTCGGTGGCGAGTCTCGTGGGGGTGGCCGCGACTGCCGCTGCGGTCATCTGCCGTGCGGTGGTCGCGAGGCTGGCGATCGCGTCGTCGGGGGTCAGGCCGCGGAGGTCGATCAGGGCGAACAGCGACTCAGCGCTGATTACGAGGGCGAGGCCGCGGACCAGTTGGTCCACGCCCGCGCGCTGCGCGGAGCCTGCTGCGGAGATGATTGCCGAGCACATGACGGCGAAGCTGAGCGTGCGAGCGGTCGCCGCGCGGGCGGGTGTGAGCAGTAGGGTGAAAGATCCAGTCCACGGATCCGTGTCCATGCGGGAACAACGAGGTCGTCATGCAGTCCAAGGAAACTCCCCCCGACGGGCACGCCGACGTACATATCGTCGCCGCCTCCCCCGAGGTCGCCCGCCGGGTCGCGGAGGTTCTCCGTCACTGCTTCGCCACCACAGAGCAGCGCAGCTATCCCGCGGACGCCGAGGGAGGGACCCGCCTCGAGCTGACGGTGGACACCACCAGCGCGGCAGAACCGGCGCGGTCCTGGCTGCAGACCAGCCGCTCCTCGGGCCAGGACGGCCGCCGGACGTGAAGGGACCTGCGGGAGCGGTCCATTCCGCCTGTTCGGGGAGTAGCGTGAACCCATCGGGAGCACTTCGCGTACCGGCGCCGATACCGGTGCCGTTCCTGGTGAGCAACGGCACCGGGCAACTGCTCACGCGCAGGGGTTCGGAGACGGGTTCGCACGATGTCCGCGATCACCGACCATTCCTCGCCGCGCGCCGTGCCCTTCAGGGCCCCGACCGCACGCCTCGCCCTCAAACCCGTGAGCCTCTCCCCGGAACGGGACGAGCTGGACGGCGCCTGGTGGCCCCGCTCCCGTGACCTGAGCCACGAACTCCCCGTGCTGGCCGACGTATTGGACCCGCTGTGGGGGCGCATCACCCGTATCGCCGTCAACCCCCGCTACTGGCCGATCGTCCCGGAACGGCTTTTCGTCAACGGCCATGGGGTCAAGGTCGGTTGGTTCACCACGGAGCTGGACCCGCACAAGATCCTGCTGCTGTCCGGAACGTCGGGCCCCTGGGATCTCCTGGTGATCCCCCCGGAGGTCAGCGCCCCGTCGGCGGCCCGGCTGATGGCCGCCGCGAGCGCGAGCACTGCCCGGCAGTCGACCGCGACCGCTCTCATGGCGGCGGAACTGGCCGACGCCCCCTCGGCACCGGCCGACATTGACACCGGACGGCCCGACCGGCCGGCGGCGGAGATGCGGCCATATGCGCCGCAGCCCCGGCCGTGACGAGACGCCCCGGATCGCGCGGCCACCGCGTTGACGCGGACCGTCACCGGAGTGGAAAGGCCGCACAGTGCGGGCCATGCGACTCCGGAACACGCCGCGAGGCATTCCGCCATTCCGCCTCGCCCGGTTCCCGCGAGAACCCCCACCGGACAGCAGTGAGGACCGGCCCTGACCATCGCACCAAGCATCCGGAATCAGGCGCGGACGGTGAAGGGCAGGGTCATGCAAGAGCTCGGCCGGGTCGCCCAGCAGGCGACTGCACCGCCGAGGCAGGAACGGCCGCGTCTGCGAAGGCCTGAGACAGGCCGTGGAGAAGACCACGGACACCCTCAGGCGGAACGGAAGCAGCCCTCCGATGATGTACGACCGGACACGCGCCCGGCAGTCCGCCGGCCGGACTCCGGCCCCGGCCGGACGCCGCGTCCCGAGCCCGGAGCCGCTGCTCCCGTCGGACGCGCAGGACAAGATCGTTCCGCCCGCCTGTTTGTTCGGCTGCGGCGTCAAAAGGGCCCGAAGCTCACCACGATGCGATGGCTGCGCAGGTCGTGTCCGAGGGCGGGATCAGCCGTCAGTAATCCCGAACCTCGCCCTGGCCGTGGGGTGCACAGCCTGCCGGGCGGCGGCGCCGGCAGCGCATCTGGCCCTCCTCGGACCCGACGGTGTCGACGGCGTGCCCGCGAAAGAGCAGTGGCGGCTGCTGATGCGGGACGCGGTTCGTGCGGACGCCGAGGCGTTGCTCGACACCGTCGCGCAGGGGCAGCCGGCCGGGGGCAGCACCGCATCCACTCTGACCGCCTCCGTTCGCCATGCTCGGCGACGGGACCTTCTACGAACCCCCGCGGCCCTCACCTCGCTTGACGAAAGACAGCGAGGCACGCCCTGGGGTTACGCCTTGACCGGGTCGCCGCCCGGCTGCTTCACGAGTCGATCACCGACCGCGATCGACTTCCACAGGCCGCGGCTGATGCGCACCTTGACGGACTGGCCGTCCGCACGTCTCACCTTGACGAAGTGATACATGTTCGCGCCGTCGAGCATGCCTCGCGACTTGCCCTCGACGACGCCTTCCCAGGCGTCATCTGGTCCTGATTTGTGAGATTTGACCATGCCTCAAGTCTATGGAGGGCGAGAAGCTCGGTGCAGTGTCGAGAGGCATGGATACTGCGGTACAGGTGTCGCGCCAGGAGCCGTACAAATGTCCTGGGCGGCGTGACGGCCGGAGGGGCAGTCCGACGGCCGGCCGGGGCCGGCCCTGCGGTACTCATGGGCCATGACCACGACTTGGGGTCCGTCCCGGGCGCCGAGTGCGACCTTCACGGGTCGGCAAGCGAACGAAACTCCTGCTCAGCATGGGTTGATCTTGGTCGTGACGCCGGCTACCAGGAGCTTCGTCGCGTTGTACAGCTGGCCAACTCGCCCACGGCGCGATCAGGTTGGAACAATGCCTTGAGACAGGTCGAGGCCTGCTTGTCGATGCTCACCCGGTTCAGCCGGCCGCCCGCAGCGGGCAGCCGGTGCCAGCACGTGCGTCGAGCTCGGCCCGCAGGGCGGCAAGCTGCGTCATACGCGCATCGACAAGCTTGATCTTCTCCTCGAACAGCGCGGACAACGCCTCGGCGGTGTCGGGCGCGTTCCGCAGTTCCTCGCCGGTCTGTGCGATCTCGGCCAGCGAGAAGCCGAGCGTCTGTGCGGTGCGGACGTACTGCAGCCAGGGCACTGCCTCGGGCGGGAAGTCGCGATAACCGTTGGCCAGACGCCGCCCCGTGACGAGACCGATCTTCTCGTAGAAACGGATGGTGTCCCTGGTCAGTCCCGCTTGCGCGGCCAGCTCCCCGATACGCACGGCTCCCCCTGAACTGCGGACTTGACCTTGGACAGTACTCCACTGTTTACCGTCGTGGCGTCCGTGCCAGAGACCAGCAGGAGCCTCGCCGTGTTCCCTCTTTCCACCCCTTCCCACCCCGCCTGTCTTCGCGTCGTACGCACAAGTGCTTGGTACGACCTCGTGGTCACAGCCGGTTTCGCCACGCCGTGGACCTACGCCCTGGTGCACGACGCGCTGTCGAAGATCGGTGACGCGCTCGGGACGGGCGCCCTGCCTGCCCTCGACCCGATAGAGATCCTTTACGCGAATCTGATGGGTTCAGTGGTGGTCGTCTGGGCGCTGCTGCGGATCATCAGCCCCCTGCCGGTGCACGGACTGTTCGACGGCATCGCGCGCACGCTCTTCGCCGCGTGGCAGGCGTATGCGCTGGCACACGGTGCCCCGCGCTGGCTGTGGCTGTTCTTCGTCGCCGAGGTGGCATTCGGTGTCGTCCAGCTTGTGCCGTGGTGGCGGGCTCGACGCACCGACTTCATGGACCTCTTTGCCGGACAATCGCTCGGCGACGCGGGCCGGTAATACCCAGCGGAGTCTCTTGGCCGAAACCCCATTCGTCAGTGACCTCGCCACTGCGCCAGGAGCAACTGCCGTGCCGGCGCACCAGGATGGAGAATGTGGCATGACACGGGTGACCCGCTTCTCGTTGATCCGCAGGCCCTTCGCGCGGAGCTCCGCGGTCACTCGTGGGGAGCCCTGGGCACCGCCGGACTCGCCGTGGACCTCGCGAATTCGCTCGGCCAGGAGCCGGTCCTCGCTCTGCCGGGACGACCTCGCCTTCCTGCCGGAGAGCCACTTGTATCAGCCGGACCGGTTCAGGCCCAAGACCTCGCACAGCCGCTTCACGCCGTAGGCGTCCCGGTGGCCGGCGACGAACTGGAAGCGACTCGCCAGTTGGTCTCCCCGGCGAAACACTTGGCCGCCTTGCGGAGTATGTCCCGCTCGGTCGCTGGCCTCCGCTCGCTCGCTTCGAGTTCGGCCACCCGGGCCTCCAGTTGCCGAATCCGCTCGTCCGGATCGGCGGTCGAGGTCATCTGCCCGGCCTGGGCCGCCGGCATCCCGCCCGCAGAGGGTCCGGCGGGGGCGGCCCCGCGGCGTTCGCGGTCCCGCAACACCCCCTCATGCAGGGTGGCCCGTTAATGCCCAGGTCGGCGGCGATGCTCTTGTACGTCGCCGCGGGCGTGGACTCGTATCAAGGCCACGGCATCGGCCTTGAACTCGTCCGGGTAGTCCTTCATCGCCATCGGCGGTCTTCTCGCTTCCTCCGGGTCAAGCAGATGCAGTGTCAGCGTGTCCACCACTCACAAAGGCCCCTGGGGCACGCCCTCACCCGTCAGACGCCCGTAAAGCTCGCGCTGGTCCGGCGCCGGACAGCTCACCGTGCCGGCGACCACTCTGCGTGCTCGCTACTCGGTGTACCGGACGGCCCTCTTCACCTCAAGCTCCACTCCGGCCCGCATCACGCCCTGCTCTTTCGCGTGCTCGGTGATCGCAGTGTGTGCCTCATGGGCGAGGTCGCGCCATGCCTGCCATGCGGTCTCGTAGGCGGGCGGATCGCTTTGGTCCCGTAGGGCTTGCACGGTCGCGTGCGCCCGGTCGGCGGCGCATTGCATCTCCAGGAGCTCTTCGAAGGTGTGTGTCACGGAAGAAACTTAAGCCGCGCACCGCTGAGCTCCCCGCCGCGACCTGCACATGAGGGGACTTCGCTTGGCTCCGCCTCGACCGGGCCCCGGCCGTGGCCGTTGCACAGACCTTGCCCAGGTGGTGCCCAGGTCGCCCCGGTGGGCAGCGTGGACGGCCATGGCTTGTGGCTTGCGGGAAGTCCGCAGTGGTGACGGCGCAGCGTGCGACCGGGTCTCCTGCACCGAAACCCTGCGCTCCGCCCGGCACCCCGTGCCCCTCGCTCCCGGGCAGCTTTTCCCCCTTGAGCTACTGGTCATGGCCCTCGTCCTGCTCCAGCACGACTTGTTTGAACGCCTCCTGCCCACCAGGCTGCTGCTCGCCGGCTTCTCGCCCGCGATACGGGCGAGAACGCCATAGATGACGGCGATGACGGCGGCGGCCGGCAGGATGAGCAGGCTGACCGGTCTCCGTGTGGGTACCGGGCCGGCGGGTAGCCGGTGAGCGTGACCGCATCCACCATCGCCGTCCTCGACATCGACGGGACACTGATCGACTCCAACTACCACCATGCCCTCGCCTGGTACCGGGCACTGCGCTCGGTGGGCGAGGTGTATCCGGTGTGGCGGCTGCACCGGCTGATCGGGATGGGCGGGGATCAGGTGGTCACCGCTGTCGGTGGCGAGGAACTGGAGCGCCGGGTGGGCGACCGGGCCAGGGAGCAGCAGGGCCGGGAGGTCGACGAGCTGCTGGAGGAGATGGCGCCGTTGCCCGGTGCCCGCGATCTCCTCGTGGCGGTCAAAGAGCGCGGTCACCGGCTGGTGCTGGCCAGCTCTGCTCAGCAGCGTCACGTGGAGGTCTTTTTGGACAGGCTGGACGCCCGTGACATCGTCGACGACTGGACCACCAGCGCCGATGTGGAGTCCTCCAAGCCGGCGCCGGATCTGCTGCAGGTGGCGCTGAAGAAGTTGGGAGCGCCGCCTGACGCGTCGAGTGTGATGGTCGGCGATTCGGTGTGGGACGTTGAGGCGGCCAAGAGAGCGGGGATGCCGGCGATCGTCGTCCGTTCCGGCGGCTTCGGGGACGACGAGCTGCACAAGGCCGGCGCCATCGCCCTCTATGACACCCCCGGCGACCTCGCGAAGGCACTGGACGACACGCCACTCGCCTGACGCCCCCACCAGCGCCGGGCCCGCCCGGTTGCGGTGCCCGATACCGGCCGCGCGGTGAAAAAGCATCCACCGTCCCACCCCCAAGGGAGTACCGCCACCCATGACCGCCAATGAGGCAGACCCCGCCACCGAGGCGAAGAGCACCCGGCCCGAGGCTCCCGCCGAGGCCGCGAGTGACACACCCACCGGCACCCCCTTCCAGCCGCACCCCACCCTCCCCGAGGGGATGGGCGATCTCGACCGCCGTGCGATCGACACCGTGCGCGTGCTGGCGATGGATGCCGTGCAGAAGACCGGCAACGGCCACCCCGGCACCGCGATGAGCATGGCCCCCACCGCCTACCTGCTGTTCCAGAAGTGGCTGCGCCACGACCCGGGCGATCCGAACTGGGTCGGCCGTGACCGCTTCGTGCTGTCGATGGGGCACTCGAGCCTCACCTTGTACATCCAGCTCTTCCTCTCCGGCTACGGCCTGGAACTTTCCGATCTTCAGGCGCTTCGCACCTGGGGCTCTGCGACCCCGGGCCATCCCGAGGTCAACCACACACCGGGGGTGGAGACGACGACCGGCCCCCTCGGCCAGGGCGTCGGCAACGCCGTCGGCATGGCGATGGCCGCCCGCCGCGAGCGCGGTCTGCTGGACCCCGACACCCCCCAGGGCGAGAGCGTCTTCGACCACACGGTGTGGGCGTTCGCCTCCGACGGCGACCTGGAGGAGGGCGTCAGCGGCGAGGCGTCGTCGCTGGCCGGCACGCAGGAGCTGGGCAATCTGGTCCTGGTCTACGACGCCAACCGGATCTCGATCGAGGACGACACCGACATCGCGTTCACCGAGGACGTCGGCAAGCGGTACGAGGCGTACGGCTGGCACGTGCAGCACGTCGACGACGGCGAGGACCTGGCCGCGGTCGACCGCGCGCTGGCCGCTGCCCGGGCCGAGACGGGCCGCCCGTCGCTGATCGTGCTGCACACGATCATCGGCTGGCCCGCGCCGAACAAGCAGAACACCGGCGCGGCCCACGGATCCGCGCTGGGCGAGGACGAGGTCCGGGCGACCAAGGAGATCCTCGGCTTCGACCCCGACAAGACGTTCGAGGTCGACCCGGAGGTGCTCGAGCACGCCCGCCGGGTCGCCGAGCGCGGCGCGCAGGCGCACGCGACGTGGCAACAGCGCTTCGACGCGTGGCGGGCCGGCAACCCCGACGGTGCCGCACTGCTGGAGCGGCTGTCCACCCGTCGGCTGCCGCAGGGCTGGGCGGACGACCTGCCGGTCTGGGACGCCGATCCGAAGGGCGTGGCGACCCGGAAGGCTTCCGGCGAGGTCCTCGCCGCCCTGTACCCGGTCCTGCCGGAGCTGTGGGGTGGTTCGGCCGACCTGGCGGAGAGCAACAACACCGCGGTCAAGGGGGAGGCCTCGTTCCTGCCCGAGAACCGGCAGACCAAGATGTGGTCGGGCGGCCCGTACGGGCGCACGCTGCACTTCGGCGTCCGCGAGCACGCCATGGGCGCGATCATGAACGGCATCGCGCTGCACGGCGGGACCCGCGTGTACGGCGGCACGTTCCTGACCTTCTCCGACTACATGCGCGGTGCGGTGCGGCTGGCCGCGCTCATGCAGCTGCCGGTCACCTATGTGTGGACGCACGACTCCATCGGACTGGGCGAGGACGGCCCCACCCACCAGCCCATCGAGCACTACGCGGCGCTGCGGGCCATCCCCGGCCTGGACTTCGTCCGCCCGGCCGACGCCAACGAGACCGCGGTGGCCTGGCGCACCATCCTCGAGCACAACGACCGCCCGGCCGGACTCGCCCTGTCCCGGCAGAACCTGCCCGTCTTCGACCGCACCCGGTTCGCGTCGGCCGAGGGCGTCGCCCGGGGCGGCTATGTGCTGGCCGAAGCCTCCAGCGGCAGTCCCGAGGTCATCTTGATGGGCACCGGAAGCGAGGTGCAGATCGCCGTCGCCGCCCGGGAGACGCTGGAGGCAGACGGCATCCCGACGAGGGTCGTGTCACTGCCGTGCTGGGAGTGGTTCGCGGACCAGGACCGGGCCTACCGCGAGCAGGTGCTGCCGCCGGCGGTGCGCGCCCGGGTGAGCGTCGAGGCCGGCGTGCCCATGGGCTGGCGGGAGTTCGTCGGCGACGCCGGCCGCATCGTCGGCCTCGACCACTACGGCGCCAGCGCGGCCTACACCGTGCTGTACGAGCAGTTCGGGCTCACCGCGGACGCGGTCGTCGCCGCGGCCCGGGAAAGCCTTGCCGCCGCCGAGGCACCGCCGCTGGCCCCCGTCGGCCCGGACAGTTCCGGCGTCCTGCACGCCCCCACCGGCGATCGTTGACCCGCCGGCTCGTCTCCTCCTCTCGCGCTTCGCCCCGTGCTTCGAGCCAGGAAGGCACTGTCATGACACAGAACGAGAAGCTGGCCGAGCTGTCGGCAGCCGGGGTCGCCGTCTGGCTCGACGACCTCTCGCGCGACCGCATCCGCAGCGGCAATCTGCAGTCGCTGGTCGATGACTACTGCGTTGTGGGCGTCACCACGAACCCGACCATCTTCGCCGCCGCGATCAGCGGGTCGGACTCCTACGACGACCAG
The DNA here is from genome assembly GCF_023516615.1 of Streptomyces panaciradicis. GTDB lineage: Bacteria > Actinomycetota > Actinomycetes > Streptomycetales > Streptomycetaceae > Streptomyces > Streptomyces panaciradicis. The sequence continues at coordinate 16,879 of NZ_JAMGBF010000050.1, read as the reverse complement.
GTGCACGCGATGGCCGTCCGCAAGGTCAGCGTCGATGAGGCGCTGCGGACCATCACCGCCGCTGACGTCCGCGACGCCTGTGACCTGCTCGCTCCGGTGGCTCAGCGCACTGGCCGTGACGGCCGGGTGTCGCTCGAGGTGTCCCCCGGGGTGGCGCACGACACCGACGCCACGGCCGCGGAGGCGGCTCACCTGTGGTGGCTGGTCGACCGGCCCAACCTGTACATCAAGATCCCGGCGACGCAGGAGGGCCTGGCTGCGATCACCACGTCCATCGCACGCGGCATCAGCGTCAACGTCACCCTCATCTTCAGCCCCGAGCGGTACCGGGCGGTCATGGACGCCTACCTGTCCGGACTCGAGGAGCGTCTGCAGGCCGGCGGATCGCTGGACGGGATCGAGTCGGTGGCGTCCTTCTTCGTCTCCCGCGTGGACACCGAGATCGACAAGCGACTGGACGAGGCCGGCGCGGACCCCTCCCTCAAGGGCAAAGCCGCGGTGGCCAACGCACGGCTCGCCTACCAGGCCTACGAAGAGGTCTTCTCCTGCGACCGCTGGCGCGCACTGGAGGCGCAGGGCGCCAAGCCGCAGCGGCCGCTGTGGGCATCGACCGGCGTGAAGAACCAGGACTACCCCGACACCCTGTACGTCAGCGACCTCATCGCGCCGGACACCGTGAACACCATGCCGGAAAAGACTCTGAAGGCCTACGCCGACCACGGCCGCCCCGGCACGCCCATCCCGCAGACCTACGACGAGGCGGCGCAGGTCATGAAGGCCGTGGCCGATGCCGGTGTCGACCTCGACGACGTCTTCAAAGTCGTCGAGGACGAGGGCGTCAGGAAGTTCGCCGCCTCCTGGGACGAACTCACCAAGTCAGTCCGCTCACAGCTCGAAGACAGGAAGTGAACCAGCCCAACCAGTGCCACGGTCATCTACACCTCGGGCACCACCGGCCGCCCCAAGGGCTGCGTGCAACCGAGTGCGTGCGGTGTCGGCGCTGTGAACGGGCCGGCCATCACTCCCCCGCCCGCTGCCGCCGGTCCGGACGTATGCTGCACCCACCGAGGGCTATTCGCGCAGCGCTATCAGCGGTGCCGTTCCCGGCGAGTGACGAAGCGGGCAGCCGACCCCGGCTCCCGGGACGGGACCGCACGATGGAATCCAGCAGAACGCCCGCCGAAGCCCCGTTCGCGGACGAGGAACACACCTATCGCATGCCCCTGCCCCGTCTGGCCCTCGCCTCGGGCGTCAGCCACGGCCCGCTGGACGGTGCATGGTGGCCGCGCTGTGGCGCTCTGGAACTGGAACTGCCCTCGCTGGTCGCCGCGTTGGAGCCGGGTTGGGGTACCACGGTGTGCGTCACCGTGGACGCCGCCCAATGGCCCGACGTACCGCACAAGGTGATGGCGCCCGGCCGAGTGATCACCGTGGACCCGACGGATTCCGCGGGTGAGGAGCACGTCATCATCCTGGACTGCGACACCGTAGGACGCTGGGTGCTCCTGGTCGTCCCGCCGCGGTCTCCCGTCGGCACGGCCGCACGGCTGATGCGCGCCGCTGTCGACCCTGCGCTCCGCCTCGACGCGAGCGCGCTCCTGACCCACTGAGATGTCAGATATCTGTCATCTCTAAGGGAGAATTCAAGACGGGCAGAGGAAATTAGCCCTTCCTCACCGGCGAAGCAGAGTTACACAGCACTCCGAGGGGGATCAAAGTCTGTGCTCGCGAAGTAAGGTTTCACCTGGCCGCATGGTGAGGATTTTTGCCGCACCGTGTGGAGCAGAATTGCGTTTTGTGCACGGGCCGTTTCAGTGTGCTACTGTCAGTGCAAGTTGCAGTTGTGGTTCCCAAAACTTCAGGTGCCCCCACCCGGTTCTGCCGGATGGGAGCACTTCTGTATTTCCGGTCATTTCCGGCGGGGTAATCATCGCGGCGACTCGGTGTCCGCGCAGTGCGGATTCCGATGTACTGCCCCAAGGAGATATGACATGGCTGCTGGTACCGTGAAGTGGTTCAACGCGGAAAAGGGCTTCGGCTTCATCGAGCAGGACGGTGGCGGCGCTGACGTGTTCGCCCACTACTCGAACATTGCCGCGCAGGGCTTCCGTGAGCTGCTCGAAGGCCAGAAGGTCACCTTCGACATCGCGCAGGGCCAGAAGGGCCCGACGGCCGAGAACATCGTTCTCGCCTGACGCTCACGCACCATCTGTAGCTGGGGCCCGCATCCTTCGGGGTGCGGGCCCCAGCTGCACGCGTCTCCCGCGCCGGTTTCACCCGCGGGACTACGCGGAGGAATCCGCAGTCTCGACACACGCGACTCCTCCTTCAGGCGCGCAGGCGCATCCTGCGAGCTGTACCGCAGTCGACGCCCAGAACTCAAGGGCCTCCATTGCGTCCCTTTTCGGCGTCTGCGCCCCGGAGATTTCCGCCGGCCAGATCTGCTGTCTTTTGGCTTCGGTCCATACTTGTAATTCGTCGTGCCGCTCAACGCAGCGGGAATTCCTTGATATGTGCCGCATCGAGGAAGGTTCCGCATGAACCGCACACGCACGAACGACCGCTCCACCCGAGCCCGTCAGGGCGGTGCCGACGCCGGAAAGGGCAGCAGCCGCTTTACGACGCGTGCACCGCACCGTTCCGGCGGGCCTGCCCGTTCCGGCGGTTTCGGCCGCCGGCCCGCCGCGGTTCGCGGTGAGTTCGCGCCGCCGAAGACGATCACCCCCGCGCTGCCCGCCGTCGAGGCGTTCGCCGATCTCGCCATGCCCGCACAGCTCCTGGCCGAACTCGGCAAGCAGGGGGTGACCGTGCCGTTCCCGATCCAGGCAGCGACGCTGCCGAACTCCCTGGCGGGCCGTGACGTCCTGGGCCGCGGGCGCACCGGTTCCGGCAAGACCCTCGCCTTCGGCCTCGCCCTGCTCGCCCGTACCGCCGGACGGCGCGCTGAGCCCCGCCAGCCGCTGGGGCTGATCCTGGTCCCCACGCGTGAGCTGGCCCAGCAGGTGACCGACGCGCTCACGCCGTACGCCCGTTGTGTCGGGCTGCGGCTGGCCACGGTGGTGGGCGGGATGTCGATCGGCCGGCAGGCCGGCGCACTGCGCGGCGGGGCCGAGGTCGTCGTCGCGACGCCCGGACGGCTCAAGGACCTCATCGACCGCGGCGACTGCAGGCTGAACCACGTGGACATCACGGTGCTGGACGAGGCCGACCAGATGGCCGACATGGGCTTCATGCCGCAGGTCACCGCGCTGCTCGACCAGGTGCGTCCCAAGGGGCAGCGGATGCTGTTCTCCGCCACCTTGGACCGTAACGTCGACCTGCTGGTGCGCCGCTATCTGACCGACCCCGTCGTGCATTCGGTCGACCCCTCTGCCGGCGCGGTCACGACGATGGAACACCACGTCCTGCACGTCCACGGGGCCGACAAGCACGCCGCCACGACCGAGATCGCCGCCCGCGACGGCCGCGTGATCATGTTCCTGGACACCAAGCACGCCGTCGACCGGCTCACCCAGGACCTGCTCAACAGCGGGGTACGGGCCGCGGCGCTGCACGGCGGCAAGTCGCAGCCGCAGCGCACCCGCACGCTGGCGCAGTTCAAGACGGGACACGTCACCGTGCTGGTGGCGACCAATGTCGCGGCACGCGGCATCCACGTCGACAACCTCGACCTGGTCGTCAACGTCGACCCGCCGACCGACCACAAGGACTACCTCCACCGCGGAGGCCGCACCGCCCGCGCCGGCGAGTCCGGCAGCGTCGTCACGCTCGTCACCCCGAACCAGCGCCGCGGCATGGTCCGCCTCATGTCGGACGCCGGAATCCGGCCGCAGACCACCCAGGTCCGTTCGGGAGACGAGGCCCTGAGCCGGATCACCGGAGCCCAGGCCCCGTCCGGCATCCCGGTCGTCATCACCGTGCCGGTGGTCGAACGCCCCAAGCGCAGCGCTACCTCCCGTGGCCGGCGCCGCCCCTCCTCGGCGACCCGGCGCACCCCCGCACGCCGGCCCGCCCTCGACACCGTGGCCTAGACCTTGATGATCAGGAAGCCGACCCCTCTCGACAGGAGGCACCTTTTGACGCTGATTCAGATGCAGCCCCGCACGGCGGACGCCAACACCCTGCACAGGACGGCGGTGGACGTCATGGACGCGGCCGGACCGCAGGTCTGTGACGACATGAGCGTCGAGGTGGCGCTGGCCCTCATGGCCGCAGCACGCACGGACCGCCTGGTCGTCTGCGACCAGGACGACCAGCCCGTCGGCCTGGTGACCCGAACCGACCTCACCACCATCCGCGCAAGCGGCGCTCGCACGGACCGCGTCCGCCTGCGCGACCTGCGCGGCTTGCACGGATCGTTCACCCCGCTGACCACGGTGGCGAAGCCGAGCACGCGATGTGTTCCCCTCGCCTCGATGTTCCGCCAGTCGTAGCCGAGCAGAACAGCGCCCCGGGCACTTCCGAGGAACTCCTCGCCCCTGGTCGGACCGTCTTCCCTTCTTCCTGTGAGGCCACATGCGCTGCGTCATCGCCCGCTTCCCCTTCGAGCTCACCAAGGGCGGAGTGCTGGAATCGATGAAGGGCATCAAGCCCGAACCGGTCACCGGAGAATCGGTGATCATCGGCCGTCGCCACTACCCCGCCAAGCAAGTCGGCCACGTCATCACCCGCCAGGACCGCCGTGACTTCAGCGCCACCGAAGTCCTGCGGGCCATGACTCAGCTCGGCTTCACCTGCCGCGCCCTGCCCAAGGCCGCACCTTTGACCGTCCCGGGCTCGGTGCAGCACGCATCCGCGATGCTCGGCACTCCCGTGACGGTCTGACCGGGCAGCAGGCACCAGCCGACATCTGAGCAGCAGTGGGGGCCCGACCGGTGCACCGGTCGGGCCCCCACTGCGTGCGGCCTCCATGGCTGTGGAAGCCGTCGACCGGTGACGACACAGCGCCGCCGGCTGACCGAGGTCAGCCGGCGGGCCTGACTCAGGCGTCGATGATGACGGGGATGATGAGGGGCCTGCGGCGGTGGGTGCGGAACGCCCAGTTCGCCACGGCGCGGGCGACGAGTTGTTCGAGTTGGCGGGCGTCCCCGACGCCTTCCTCGGCCGCGGTGGCCAGGGTCTTCTCGATGACGGGGATGACCGGCTCGAAGGTGGCGTCGTCGTGGACGAAACCCCGGGCGAGGAAGTCCGGTGCCTCGGCGAGGGCGCCGGTGTCCGCGTCGACGATCGCCACCACCGTCACCACGCCTTCGGCGGCGAGGGTGAGACGGTCCTTGAGGGAGGCCTCGGTGGCGCCGCCGACCTCCATGCCGTCGACGTAGACGTTGCCGGCGGGGACCTTGCCGGTGATGGACGCGCGCCCGTCGACCAGGTCGACGACGACGCCGTCCTCGGCGATGACGACCCGTTCGGGATCGACGCCGGTACGGATGGCGAGGTCGCCGTTGGCCCGCAGGTGGCGCCATTCGCCGTGCACGGGCATGACGTTGCGGGGTTTGACGATGTTGTAGCAGTAGACGAGTTCGCCGGCGCTGGCGTGCCCGGAGACGTGCACCTTGGCGTTGCCCTTGTGGACCACGTGGGCGCCCCACCGGGTGAGTCCGTTGATGACGCGGTAGATGGCGTTCTCGTTGCCGGGGATGAGGGAGCTGGCGAGCAGGACGGTGTCGTCCTTGCCGATGCGGATCATGTGGTCGCGGTTGGCCATCCGTGACAGCGCGGCCATCGGCTCGCCCTGGGAGCCGGTGCACACCAGGGTGACCTTGTGGTCCGGGAGTTTCTCCAGCTCCTTGGTGCTCACGACCAGACCGGAGGGGACCTTCAGATAGCCGAGGTCACGGGCGATGCCCATGTTGCGGACCATCGACCGGCCGACGAAGGCGACCTTGCGGCCGTGCTGGTGGGCGGCGTCCAGGACCTGCTGGATGCGGTGCACATGGCTGGCGAAGCTGGAGACGATGACCCGGCGCGGCGCGGTGCGCATCACCTGCTCGATCGCCGGGTTCAGCTCCCGCTCGGAGGTGGTGAAGCCGGGGACTTCGGCGTTGGTGGAGTCGGTGAGGAACAGGTCCACGCCCTCCTCGCCCAGGCGGGCGAAGGCACGCAGATCGGTGATGCGGTCATCCAGAGGGAACTGGTCCATCTTGAAGTCGCCGGTGTGCAGCACCATCCCGGCCCGGGTGCGGATCGCGACCGCGAGACTGTCGGGGATGGAGTGGTTGACCGCCACGAACTCGCAGTCGAAGGGCCCGAAACCGCGCCGGTCGCCCTCGCGCACCCGTACCGTGCGCGGCCGGATGCCGTGCTCCTTGAGCTTGGCCTCCAAGAAAGCCAGCGTCAGCTTGGACCCGATGACGGGGATGTCGCGCCGTTCGCGCAGCAGGTACGGCACGCCGCCGATGTGGTCCTCGTGACCGTGGGTGAGGACGATGCCCACGACGTCGTCCAGCCGGTCCCTGATCGAGGTGAAGTCCGGCAGGATCACGTCCACGCCGGGCTGGGTCTCCTCGGGGAACAGCACGCCGCAGTCGACGATGAGCAGCTTGCCGGCGTGCTCGAAGACGGTCATGTTGCGGCCGATCTCCCCCAGGCCGCCCAGGGCGATGACCCGCAGCCCTCCTTCGGGAAGGGGCGGGGCGGCTTTCAGTTCGGGGTGCGGATGGCTCATACCCCTGACGGTACCCGGAGAGCGGGACGGGATGATCCATTGCCCGTACCAGCGCCCAGGTCTGCGGGCGTCTTCCCGGCCACGGGTACGGGTCCTCAGGGTGGGGCCGCGTGTCTGACGCGTACCGCCGGCCACGGAGGCGCGAAGGGCGGGGCTCATCGCCCCGCCCGCCGTGGTCGGCCCTCTGCCCGTTCAGGTTGAGGTGGTCGGCTGCTCGCGGTCTTGTGCGCGCAGTTGTTCGTTGATGCGCTGGGCTTCCTCGAGCTGGTCTTCGAGGATGATGATGCGGCAGGCGGCCTCGATGGGGGTGCCCTGGTCGACGAGTTCCCGTGCGCGGCCGGCGATGCGCAGCTGGTAGCGGGAGTAGCGGCGGCGGCCGCCCTCGGAGCGCAGCGGGGTGATCAGGCGGAGCTCGCCCAGGGTGCGCAGGAAGGCGGGGGTGGTGCCGAGCATCTCGGCGGCCCGTCCCATGGTGTAGGCGGGGTAGTCGTCGTCATCCAAGGGGGTGACGGAGCGGGAACTGCCAGGGGGCATAGACCTCTTCTTTCAACGGACGCGTCGAGGGGCCCGGACGCCATAGCGGCGCCCGGGCCCCGAGCTTTCAACACCATCTACCGGCCTGCTGCGCCGGCCTTGTGTATCCGCAGGGTCCGCCTGGGAGGGCGGGGCTGCGGGGATCGCGGATGCGTGACCGGGGACCACCTTCCAATCCGGGGCCTGCGGTACCCGGGCGGGCTACTTCCTTGCCCGGGCGATCCTGATGGCGTCTCGCTCCTTACTTTCGGTTACTCGGCTGTACTGCTGGATACCGCGGGTACTGCTCACGGCCCCTTCGCGGGGCTGTGTCCTTCTTGACCTGCCAGCACGGCAGTTCGTGTCTGCCGTGCCCTCTTCGACTTCCTGAGTACGAGCAGAACAGTACCCCTGTGGCGCTCCAATGTCTACTGCCGTCATGACAGGTTTTCTTTATGGGCAGTGCTTGGAGTCTTTACACGGGTGCATCCAGAAGAGTGGGGTCCCGGGTGAAGCCCGGCATGGTGAGGGCCGCCCCGCGCAGGGGTGGCGGTCGCCGACGGCGCTATGCAGTGGCGGCTGTCGCCCTGGGGGCAGCCGCCATCCGCAGGCCGACGTCCACGAGGGCCCAGCCGAGACGGGTACGGAGATCCCGCGAGGGGCGGGTCGCTGCGGCGAGACGGTGTTCATCGGCTTCGGCGCGGAGTTCGGCGGCGCGGGCATGGTGCAGGGCGAGGTGGTTGTCGGGGTGCATCGGGGCTCTGGCCTTTCACTCCGTCGTGAGGGGGAACGCGTGCGTGTGGATGCGTACCTGGGCGCTGTCGGCGTCGTCGTCCGTGGCCCGGTCGCGGTAGGTGTCGATGAGGGCGTGCATCTTCTCGACGAGTTCCTGGGTCAGTTCGGGGGTCAGCCGCAGTGTCGCGCTGCTCATGTCCCAGGTGCGGTTCCATTCCTCCGGCCACGTCTGGCGGTTGCCGAGCCAGGTCGACAGGTCCCGCGTCTGGGTGGTGGCGACTTCGTGGAGGTACAGGTCGGCGGCCCCGCGCACGTCCGGGCTGGCGTCGGTGAGGAGTGCGTCGTCGAAGCGCAGGCCTTTGTGGGCCGCCTTCCACCACCGCTCCCGGCCCTTGCCGCGCTCGGGGGCGTCCTCGATGAAGCCGTGCAGGGCGAGCTGTCGCAGGTGGTAGCTGGTCGCACCGCTTGATTCGCCCAGTCTGTCGGCGAGTTGGGACGCGGTGGCGGGGCCGCCGAAGCGCAGGGCGTCCAGCAGGCGCATGCGCAGCGGGTGTGCCAGGCCACGCAGGGATCGAGCATCGAGATTGCGAACCTGCGCATCGTGGGGCTCGTTCATGCTGCAAAGATAGCGATGCAAAGGAAGCATTGCAACGTATTCTTTGCATCATGTGGGGGTGAGCGCGCCTCAGGGTGTTTCTGGACGGCCCCCACCGGACCCACCGCAGTACGGATCGTGGTGCTCAGCGCGTCGCGGGAGCGTCCTCGGGCGGGGCCGGACGGTTCGTCGCGGCCTCACACCCGCCCCGTGCCCTTTGCCCTTCTGCCCCGGCACCGTGGTGGCGGCGCCGTGGCCGCTGCCTGCCGGCGGACTCGGCCGGCAGGAAGGTGATCAGCGCCTTTGGGCAGGACGGTGTCAGGCCTCAGCGGCCTGCCGCGCCGTCGGGTGGGGTGTCGCGGATGTCATGAGAAGAAAGGCGGCTGAGCCGGGGCGCGGGGATGGTCAGGGTGGCGTGGACGGCGACGGCCGCCGCGTAGCCGCGGTCCACGGGGATGTCCAGGAGGGTCCAGCCGGCGGGCGGGTGGGGGCCGTCGGGGGATCCGGAGCCGACGTAGTCGGCGGCCGGGTCGCGGCCGAGGCCGGTGCCCAGGCCCTTGAGGTAGGCCTCCTTGCGGGTCCACAGGCGAGCCAGGGCACGGGGCCGGCGCATCGGCGGCAGGGCCTGGATCTCCGCCTGTTCGGCCGGGTGCAGCATGGCGGCGAGTTCGGTGGCGCTGGCGGGGTCGGCGATCAGGTCCACGTCCACGCCGATGGGGGCCACCGCCGTGCCCATCAGGACGAGGTCGCCCCGGTGGGAGAGCGAGAAGTGCAGTTCGCGGGTGGCGCCCAGGACGGTCGGCCGGCCGTGCGGTCCGCCGCAGCACGGGCAGGTCTCACGGCCGTAGCGGATGTCCTGGGGCCGGGTGTCGAGGTAGGTGGAGAGCAGCCGGCGCAGCGCCAGGTGGGCCGTGGTGAAGCGGATCCGGTCGTCGGCGTGGGCGAGTTCGGCGGCGCGCCGGCGTTCGCCGTCGTCCAGTACGGCGGTGTCGAGGGCAATGCCGCGGACGTCGGGGACTCTGAGGAGGTACAGGTCCAGGGATCCGGGGTGGGGCAGGGGCCGGCCGGGGGGCACCGTGAGCAGGGGGGCGGTCGCGGGGGGCGGGGAACCGCTCATGGATCACTCACCGGCCCCTTCTGGTTGTCGGTGTCGGACGGCAGGGGTGGTGCGGTGGGCAGGTCGCGGCGGGTGCGCAGCGGGCCGGCCAGCAGCAGGGCGGAGCTGACCGCGAGGCCGCCGGTGAGCAGCCACAGTGCGGGCCGGACGCCGAGCGCGCTGCCGAGGATGCCGCCGAGGAGGGAGCCGATGGGGATGGCGCCGAAGTTGGCGACCGACATGCTCGCGGTGATGCGGCCGAGCAGGTGCGGCGGGCAGTACTGCTGGCGGAAGGTGCCCTGGATGACGTTGGCGGAGACCACGCCGAGGGCGAGGACCGCGCCGCCGAGGGCGAGCAGGACGACCCGCCAGCCGGGTTGGGCCAGCGGGATGAGCAGGCCGAAGGGTGCGGTGGCGAACTTGGCCAGCAGCATGCCGCGGGCGGAGCCGAAGCGCCTTGCCAGGCGGCCGGCGACGACGGCGCCGAGCAGGCCGCCGACGCTGGCGCCGGCCAGCAGCCAGCCCACTGCGGACGGGCCGACGCCCAGGTCGCGTACCAGGAAGACGGTGAGGAGGGCCTGGTAGCCGGTGAGCAGCAGGTTGGTGACGGTGCCGTAGGCGGTCAGGACGCGCAGGTAGGGGTCGCGCAGGGTGTAGTGCAGGCCGTCGCTGACGTCCTGGCGCAGCGCGCGGGGTGCGGCGGGCGCGGTGGGGCGGGGTTCGGTGCTGCGGATGCCGAGCAGGCACAGGGTGGAGGCGAGGAAGGTCGCGGCGTCGACGAGGAGGCCGCTGACCGCGCCGAACACCCCGGCCAGCATGCCTCCGCCGCCGAGCCCGGCGAGCTGGGCGGCGGACTCGCTGCCCTGGAGTTTGGCGTTGGCCTCGGCGAGGTCCTCACGGTCCACCACCGAGGGCAGGTAGACACGGTAGGCGATGGAGAAGAAGACGTTGGCCAGCCCGGTCAGCAGCGCGACCACCAGCAGCTGGGTCATGGTCAGGGCGTCCAGCCAGGCCGCCAGCGGCACGCTCGCCAGCAGCAGCATGGAGCCCAGGTTGCAGGCCAGCATCAGCGGGCGGCGCGGCAGCCGGTCCACCCAGGCTCCGGCGGGCAGGCCGACCAGCAGCCAGGGCAGCCAGGCCGCGGCGGCCAGCGCGCTCACCCAGAAGGTGCTCGCGTCCAGGGTGACGACCGCGACCAGCGGCATGGCGACGCCGGTGATGTTGCTGCCGAAGCGGCTCATGGTCTCGCCCGCCCACAGCAGCCGGAAGTCCCGCCGGCGCAGCAGTCCGCCACGCGGCCGGGGCGGGGTGACGGTGGTGGTCCTCATCGCTGGATCATCACCCGGTTCACGTCGTCGGTGAGGCGGTCGGCGGCCGCGGTCCAGCGTGCCCGGCGCGCGTCGAACTCCGATGTTACGGCGGCCAGTTGTGCGCGTGCCTGGGTCAGGGCGGCCTCGGGTGCGGTGCCGCCGGGTCCGCCGCCGTGGGCGCAGGCGGCGGCGACCGTCTCCGGCTCCAGCCAGTGGTCGGGATATCCGGCGGCCGCGCCGGCCACGGCGGGCTGTGCGCGGGCCGCATCCGACAGCGGGAGGCCGCCGTCCAGGGCGCCAAGGACGGTCTCGCCGACGAGGTGGTGGGCGGTGCGGAAGGGCATGCCGTCCACGACGAGGCGTTCGGCGAGGTAGGTGGCGGCGGTGAAGCCGTCGCGGGCCCGGGCCGTCATACGCGCCCGGTCGGGTTCGGCGCCGGCGACGACCAGGCGCAGCAGGGTCGCGGCCTCCTCGGTGCCGGCCAGGCCGGGCCACAGGTGGCGTACGGCCTCGGTGCCGACGGCGATGGCGTTGGTGTAGCCGGCGGTGGACATGGCGGTGGCGGCGCCGGTGAAGCCGGCCAGGGCGGCGCTGGAGCGGCCCTGGATGTGCTCCAGCAGGAAGGGGTTGCGTTTTTGCGGCATCATCGAGCTGGAGCCGACCAGGTCGTCGGCCATCCTCAGCAGCCCGAACTCCTCGGTGGTCCACCAGGTCAGGTCGCGGGCGATGCGGGCCATGAGCACCCCGAGCACGGCGGCGGCCGACAGCAAGCGCAGCACGAAGTCGCGGGAGGCGACGGCGTCGACCGAGTTCGCCGACGCGCCGGTGAACCCCAGGAGTTCGGCGGTGCGCGCGGGGTCGACGGGCACGGAGGTGCCGCCGACGGCGCCCGCGCCGAGCGGGTTGATGTCGATCTCGCCGCCCGCGTCGAGCAGGTCCCCGGCCGAGCGCAGCACCGCCCCGGCGACGCCGCACAGGTAGTGGCCGTAGCTGATGGGGACCGCGGGCTGGCCGTGTGTGTAGGCGGGCATGGTGACGGCGCGGTAGCGCTCGGCCTTCTCGAGCAGGACCTCGGCGAGTTCCAGCGTCTCGGCGAGCAGCCGGGCATAGGGGGTGCGTACCCGCAGCCGTACGGTGGTGGCGTTGAGGTCGTTGCGGGAGCGGCCAGTGTGCAGCACGCCGCCGGTCTCCTGGCCGAGCCGGTCCACGAGCCAGCCCTCGTAGGCCAGGTACAGCCCGCGCGGCATGGGGCGCTCCCGGACGGGTGCGAAGTCGTCGGCGCGCAGGGCCTCGATGGTATCCAGCAGCGCCCCGGCGCGGGCGGCGTCGACGATGCCGCGTTCGGCGAGCATGACCAGGTGGGCCCGGTCCACCTCGCTGATCAGCCGCAGTTCCTGCCCGATCGGGTCGTCGGCGCCGGGCCGGTACTGGTCGTAGACGATGCGGTGGGCGCGGGCGTCGAGCGCGGTGCGCAGCCGCCCGGTGTCCACGCCCTGCGCCTGGCCGGCGTGCGGTGTGGTGGTCATACCGGCGCTCCCTGCCTGACCGGGGTGGATTCCAGGGCGGTGGCCAGGCCCAGGGCCCGGGCGGTGTCGGCCGCTTCCGCCGATGCGGCCGGGTCGGCGGCGACGGCGATGACGTGGCCGAGCCGGCCGCGGAAGTCCTCGGCCGGTGCGACCCGGGTGCCGGGTGGGCGGTAGAGGGCGGCGTCCACCACGGCGGGCACGGCGAGCGCGGCGGCCTCGGCGGCGTCGGTGTCCCCCAGGACGGCGTGGGCGTCGGCGGTGAGGAAGCGGATGGAGGCGGCGCCCGCGCCGGTGCTGGTGTCGGTGAGGTCGACGGGCAGGCCGAGTCCGGCGCGCACCTGGGCGCCGACCAGGTCAATGCCCCGGGCGCGGCGCACCAGTTCCGGGATCATCCCGCCGGCCAGGCGCGGATTGACCTCGATGACGCGGGCCACGCCGCCGTCCAGGCGCAGTTCGACGTGGGCGGCGCCCCAGCCCAGGCCGAGGGCCTTGACGGCGTGCACGGCGCTGTCGACGAGGGCGGCGGCCTGGGGCGCGGGCAGCACGGCCGGCACGTCGTGGCCCGTCTCCACGAAGACCGGCGGTGCGCCGACGTGCTTGGCGACGCTGACCACGGCGTGCTCGCCGAAGACCTCGACGGAGAACTCCGGCCCGGTGAGGTACTGCTCCACCAGGATCCGGGCGGGCGTTTTCAGCCCGCGCTCGTTGACCGTGGCGGCCAGCAACTCGCGTGCGTGCGCGGCGACTTCGCCGGCGTCCCGGCACAGGCGCACGCCCAGGCTGCCGGAGCCCTGCACCGGCTTGACGACCACCTCGCCGCCCAACCACTGGGCGGCGGCGACCGCCTCGGCGACCTCGCCGGCCACCGAGAACCAGGGCACGGGCACGCCCGCCTGGGCCAGGGTGCGGCGCTGGAGGGACTTGTCGCGGCAGGCGCGCACCGCGTCGGCCGACGGCCCCGCCAGGGCGAGCCGGGCGGCCAGGTCGGCGGCGGTGGCGACGTAGTACTCGGAGCTGGACAGCACCCCGGCGATGCGCGCGGTGGCGGCGAGGTGCTGGACGGCCGTCCACAGGGCGTCGTCGTCCGCGGTGTCCACGACGATGGTGCGCAGGCCGTCCTGGGCGGCGTAGGGGTAGCGGGCGGGGTCTGCGCTCAGCAGCACCGGCTCGGCGCCCAGGGCGCGGGCCCGTTGCGCGAACTGGCGGCCCGTACCGGTGGTGTTGGACTCGATGAACAACAGCAGCGGGGTGTTCATGCGCCGGCCTCCGGCATCATCACGTCGTCGAAGGCGCGCCGCGCCCACACCAGGCGGGACCAGGTCGACGGGGCGTCCAGGGGGTGGGTGACGGTGGTGGGGCCGTGCGGGGCGGGGGCCGGTTCGATGCCCTGCTCGCGCAGCCAGTCGGAGTTGTAGACGGTCGACTGGTAGCGGTAGCCCTCGTCGGGCAGCACCATGACGACCTTGCTGTCGGGGTTGCGGGCGGCCCACCAGGAGGCGACCTGGAAGGAGGCGCCGCTGGTGGGGCCCATGAACAGGCCGTGGGTGCGGAACAGTTCGTGGGTGGCGTGGAAGGCCTCGGCCGCGGTGACCCAGTGCACCTCGTCGTAGGCGGCGTGGCGCACGTTGCCCGGGTGGATGCTGCTGCCCAGGCCGCGCAGGGTGCGCGGGCCGTCGGGGGTGCCGAAGATGATCGAGCCGTGGGTGTCGACGCCGACCAGGTGCAGGGCGGGGTCGGCGGGGCGCAGGGCGGCGGCCAGGCCTCCGGTGGATCCGCCGGAGCCGACCGGTCCGACCAGGCAGTCCACCGAGCCGACGGTCTCCTCGATCAGCTGGGCGACGACCGCGTAGGCGCCGGGGTTGTCGGGGTTGTCGTACTGGCCGGGCACGAAGCTGTCCGGGTGCAGCCGGCGCAGTTCCTCCACGCGGGCCAGGCGGGCGCCCTGGATGCCGCCGGGCTGGCCGGCGTACTCGACGATCTCGACGGTGGCGCCCAGCATCTGAAGCCGGTTGCGCAGGTCCCGGTCGATCGCGGAGTCCCCGACGATGGTCAGGTCGTAGCCGCGCAGCCGGCACACCATCGCAAGCCCCAGCGCGAAGGTGCCGGAGGAGGTCTCGATGATCCGGGTGCCGGGCCGCAGCTGCCCCGAGGCCTCCGCGCGGTCGACGATGAACCGTGCGGGCAGCAGCTTCATCAGGCTGAACGCGGCGGCGTAGAGGTTGTCGGTCACCTGGATGATGCGGGGCAGCTCGGTGGCGTCCACCACCGAGTCGTGCACCCGCGCGGCGCCCGCGATCGTGGAAGTGGTCATGTGTCAGTCACCCGTCGTGAAGATCCACTGCTCGTGGATGCCGATGTTGTGCAGCAGTCGCCGGCCGTGCTCGGTGCGGGCGTCGACCTCCGGGTCGTCGCGGTCGTACAGCAGTCCGGCGATGTCCCCGCTGTGCGCGGCCTGGATGCCCAGGGCCCCGGTCTCCCGCTCGATGGCGCGCAGGCTCTCCAGGAGCGGGATGGGCAGGTGCCGCTGGTTGATCTCGGTGCTGGCGGTGGCCACCGCGCCGACCAGGGCGACGTCCTTGGTGTGGATGGCCTCGCGCAGCATCGCGTGCAGTTCGGCGAAGGCCCCGGCCTCGGTGTCGTCGTAGCGGGCCGGCGGGAAGGCGAGGGTGTCGACGCCCTTGCCGTCGTTGTCGGGCCGGGAGCCGAAGCCGAGGACCCGCACGGCCGGGATCCGGTAGCCGAAGTCCTCGATGACCTTGCCCTCGCGCTGCGCGAACAGCACCGAACTCTCCTTGAACATCAGGGAGTCGGAGGCGGTCTCCGCGCGCACCGCGATCCGCGCGACGCACTCCGGCGGCAGCGGGCTGACCAGAGCGTCCTGGACGGCCCAGATCGCGGCCAGCACGTCACTGGTCGAGGAGCCGAAACCGCGGCACAGCGGCACATCACCGGTCAGTTCCAGATGCCCGCCGACCGGCCCCTGCCCGGGCCCGACACAGGCCTCGACGGCGAGCTGCGCCGCGCGCCGCGCCTTGGACTTCCAGGCCGGGGAAACGGTCAGCTCCCCGCCCCGGGCGGGCTGGAAGGACGCCTGGGTGGTGTGGACGGTGCAGGGCATCGTGACCAGCCCGCGGGTGAGCTGGCCCTCGTGCGCAAAGACGCCCTGGAGTATTTCGCCGTGATGTATCGGCGCGGAAGCGACGCCGACGCGCCAACCGGAATGATCCACCATGTCCTTGACTTCCTCTGGGGGCCGGACCGGACCGCTGACTGGGCCTGGCCGATCATGCGGACCCCTTCACGCTAAGCAGCGGCGGACGCCGGATCCGGCTGCTGAAGCGGCAGTCTGCGGGCAGTTCACGGCCGGCGGCACCACGCGACGGCCCGGCGGGAGCGTCGCGGACACGCCGCCCGGCCCGGCGGGAGCGTCGCGGACACGCCGCGGGGCCCGTACGGCGTGTGCACCGTACGGGCCCTTGAGGGGTGTGCCGTCGGGTCAGATGCGCGCCGGCCGCAGCCGGCGGGCGAGCACCTGCCCGATCGCCCGCAGCGGCTCCGCCTCGGTCATCGCCGCGTGCTCGCAGTCCACCGCGAACTCCTCGATACGGCCCCCCACATACGGTGCCCAGGCCGCCGACCCCGACGTGGCCGCCGGGGTGCCGGTCGCGTCGAAGAACAGCGCGTCGCCGCCGAAGCGCACCTGCGGCACGTACCGGTAGCGCATCCGCAGGTTGTCCAGGGTCGCCGCCACCACGGCCGCCGCCTGCGCGTGCTCCAGACCCGCGAGCACCGGGTCCGACTGCCGCAGCGCCTCGGCGAGTTCGGCCACGTCCGGCACCGAGTCCGCGCACCGCACCGGCACCGACTCGCCCCGGCTGCCCAGCAGGGCGGTCAGCACGTGCCGGCCGTCGATCTCGGGCGCCCGGAACCCCTCGGGCAGCGGATAGGAGTCGAGCAGCGCCAGCAGCGCCACCTCCTCCCCCGCCGCTTCGAGACGAGCGGCGACGGCGTGTGCGACGAGCCCGCCGAAGGACCAGCCGAGCAGGTGGTACGGGCCGTGCGGCTGCACCTTGCGGATCTCGGCGAGGTAGTCGTCCGCCATCTCCTCGACGGAGCCCGGCGCCTGCCGGGTGCCGCCGAGCCGGCGCGCCTGGAGGGCGATCAGGGGCCGGTCGGCGCCCAGGTGCGGCAGCAGTCCGGCGTACCCCCAGCTCACCCCGGAGACGGCGTGCACGCAGAACAGGGGGGCCGCCTGCGCGTCCCGGCCGGTCGCCGCCCTGATCGGCAGCACGGTGTCGAGCGGGTTGCCGCCGCTGCCCGCCGCGATGTGCTCGGCGAGCAGCGCCGGGGTGGGGCTCTGGAACAGATCGCGGATGGTGACGCGGGTGTCCCACACGGTGCGGATACGGCTGATCAGCCGGGTGGCGAGGAGGGAGT
>NZ_JAMGBF010000005.1 GCF_023516615.1 Streptomyces panaciradicis | reverse complement strand
GAGCTTGATCAGCGGCAGCTTCTTCGGGCGTACGTCCATCCGGCCGGCCTCGATCTTCGACAGGTCCAGGATGTCGTTGATCAGCTGCAGCAGGTCGGAGCCGGAGCGGTGGATCGTCGTGGCGAACTGCACCTCCTGGTCCGAGAGATGGCCGTCGGGGTTGTCCGACAGCAGGCGGGCCAGGATCAGCAGGGAGTTGAGCGGGGTGCGCAGCTCGTGCGACATGTTGGCCAGGAACTCCGACTTGTACTGCGAGCTGGTGGCCAGCAGGGCGGCCTTCTCCTCCAGTTCGGCGTTCGAGCGCTGCAACTCCGCCTGCTGCTTCTGCAGTTCGTCGGAGCGCTCCTGCAACTGCATCGCCAGCCGCTGGGACTCGCCGAGCAGGGACTCGGTGCGGGAGTTGGCGATGATGGTGTTGATCGCCACGCCGATGGTGTTCACGAACTGGTCGAAGAACGCCAGATGGACGTCGGAGAAGCGGGAGAACGAGGCGAGTTCGATCACGCCGAGGAGCTTGTCCTCGAAGAGGATCGGGATGATCACGACACTGGTCGGGGCCGCCTCGCCGAGCCCGCTGTTGATCTTGATGTAGTCCGGCGGGGCCTCATCGACCAGGATCCGCTTCTTCTCGCGGGCCGCCTGGCGCACCAGGCCGTGCACCGGCAGGCCGCCGGTCTCGACGGTCGCCCCCTGCGCCGAGCCGTAACCGGCGATGAACGCCAGCCCCTTCGCGGGGACGGTGGCCCGGATCGACGCTCCGTCCTCGTCCGGGTCGGCCAGGAAGAACGCGCCGTACTGGGCGTTCACCAGCGGGGTCAGCTCCCGCAGGATCAGGTCGGCGACCTCCATCAGGTCCCGGTGGCCCTGCATCAGGGCCGCGAGGCGGGCGAGGTTGGATTCCAGCCAGTCCTTGGCGCGGGTCGTCTCGCGGAGGTTGGCCACCATGAGGTTGATGTTGTCCTTGAGCTCGGCGACCTCGCCCTGGGTCTCCACCGTGATCGAGCGGGACATGTCGCCCTGCGCCACCGCGGAGGCCACCTCGGCGATCGCGCGGACCTGGGTGGTCAGGTTCGACGCCAGTTCGTTCACGTTGGTCGTCAGCCGCTTCCAGGTGCCGTAGACGCCCTCGACCCGTGCCTGGCCGCCGAGTTGGCCCTCCGAGCCCACCTCGCGGGCGACGCGGGTGACCTCCGAGGAGAAGGAGGAGAGCGTGTCGACCATGGTGTTGATGGCGGTCTTCAGCTCCAGGATCTCGCCGCGCGCGTCCACGTCGATCTTCTTCGACAGGTCGCCGTTGGCGACGGCGGTCGTCACCTGGGCGATGTTGCGCACCTGCGAAGTGAGGTTGTCCGCCATGTAGTTGACGTTGTCGGTCAGATCCCGCCAGACGCCGGACACCCCCAGCACCTGGGCGCGCCCGCCCAGCCGGCCGTCGGTGCCGACCTCGCGGGCCACGCGGGTCACCTCGTCGGCGAAGGCGCGCAGCTGCTCCACCATCGTGTTGACGGTGTCCTTCAGCTCCAGGATCTCGCCGCGCGCGTCGACGGTGATCTTCTTCGACAGGTCGCCGTTGGCGACGGCGGTCGTCACCTGGGCGATGTTGCGCACCTGCGAGGTCAGGTTCAGCGCCATGAAGTTGACATTGTCCGTGAGGTCCTTCCAGACCCCGGAGACGCCCCGCACCTGCGCCTGGCCGCCGAGGTTGCCCTCGGTGCCGACCTCGCGGGCCACCCGGGTGACCTCGTCGGCGAAGGCGGAGAGCTGGTCCACCATGGTGTTGATCGTCGACTTCAGCTCCAGGATCTCGCCCTTCGCCTCCACCGTGATCTTCTTGCCGAGGTCGCCCTGGGCGACGGCCGTCGACACCAGGGCGATGTTGCGGACCTGCGAAGTCAGGTTGTCCGCCATGAAGTTGACGTTGTCGGTGAGGTCCTTCCAGACCCCCGAGACGCCGCGCACCTGCGCCCGCCCGCCGAGGTTGCCCTCGGTGCCGACCTCGCGGGCGACCCTCGTCACCTCGTCGGCGAAGGCGGAGAGCTGGTCCACCATCGTGTTGATGGTCGACTTCAGCTCCAGGATCTCGCCCTTCGCGTCGACGGTGATCTTCTGTGACAGGTCGCCGTTGGCCACGGCGGTCGTCACCTGGGCGATGTTGCGGACCTGCGAAGTGAGGTTCGACGCCATGAAGTTGACGTTGTCCGTGAGGTCCTTCCAGACGCCGGAGACCCCGCGCACCTGCGCCCGCCCGCCCAGCTGGCCCTCGGTGCCGACCTCGCGGGCCACCCTCGTCACCTCGTCGGCGAAGGCGGAGAGCTGGTCCACCATCGTGTTCACGGTGAGCTTCAGCTCCAGCAGCTCGCCGGTCGCCTCGACCGTCACCGTGCGGGTCAGGTCACCGCGCGCCACCGCCGTCGTCACCAGGGCGATGTCGCGCACCTGAGCGGTCAGCCGGGCGGCCATCGTGTTGACCGCCTCGGTCACGTCCCGCCAACTCCCCGACAGACCCTGCACCTTGGCCCGCCCGCCGAGCCGCCCCTCGGTGCCCACCTCGCGCGCGACCCGGGTCACCTCGCCGGTGAACAGCGACAGCTGGTCGACCATCTTGTTCACGGCCCGGCCCAGCCGCCGCAGATCACCCCTGAGCTGCCGGTTGCCGTCGTGCAGGTCGACCCGCTGCGTCAGATCGCCCCCGGCCACCGCGTCCAGCACCCGGGTCGCGTTCGCCGCCGGGGCCACCAGGGCGTCCAGCAACTGGTTGACGTCGGTGACCCGGGTGGCCCAGGCACCCTGCCCCGGGCTCGCCGACAGCCGCTCGTCGAGCCGGCCGTGCCGCACCAGCTCCCGCTTGACCCGCTGCACCTCACGGTTGAAGTGCATGTTGCGGTCCGCGATCTGGTTGAAGACGGCGGTCAGTTCGGCCACCATGCCGTGCCCCGTCTCGGGGACCTTCGTGAAGTCGCCGTCCCGGGCCGCCGTCATCGCCGCGAGCAGCGGGCGCAGCTCCGATGCTCGGACTTGTTCGCATTCCTGTCCGTCTTCGAGCGAACGCATAGCACTGTTCTCACTCATGGCGGCCCACTTCGGTAACTCGGCGCTTATGGGCGTGGTCAGTCTGTCACTCTGTCCGCATCGACCGAGGCGTATTCGTCCGAACTGCTCGGGGAGCTGGACATGGGGGCCGTTCCGATCCAACGGAAGACCGCCGCCCGCGACGCGCCCGCGCACGGGGAGGCGCGCGAAGGCGCGCGGGCGTGGGCGCACGCCACCCTGCCCGGAAGCTCCGTCGCGCCCGGATCCGCCCGCGCGCTCGTACGCGCCGCCTTCGCCCGGTGGACGGAGGACGGGCTGCCCGGCGCCGACCGCCTCACCGACCGGCTCGCCGAGGACGCGCTGCTCGTCGTCAGCGAACTCGTCACCAACGCCGTCGTGCACGCCGGCACCGACGTGCACGTGAGCTGCCGGCTGGAGGACACCGCCGGCACCCTCCTCGTCGAGGTCCGCGACCAGCACCCCTCCCGGCCGCCCCGCGGCACGGACACCGAACCCGCGCGCGCGACGCACGAGTACGGCCGCGGACTGCGCCTGGTCGCCCGGCTCGCCGAGTCCTGGGGCGTCACCTACGGCAGGGGCGCCAAGACGGTGTGGGCACGGCTGCCGACCGAGGAGGACACGGCCGACGACGGCGGCGCGGTGGAGTACGGCCTCGACGTGGCCGGATTCCTCGCCCCCGAACCCCGGCGGGCCGAACACGACGCGGACTGGCTCCACCGCGGCGCCCTGTCCTTCCTCGCCGAGGCCTCCGACCTGCTCGCCGGGCAGCTCGACGAGAACCTGGTCGCCGCCCTCACCGGACAGCTGATCGTGCCGCGGCTCGCCGACTGGTGCGCCGTATGGCTGGAGGACGAGGTGATGGGCCGCTGGGAGACCCTCGACCCCGGACCGCCGCCCCACCAGGGCGGCGGCACCGGTCCACGGCTGGCCCGCGTCTGGCACGGCAGCGAGAACCGCATCGAGGAACTGCGGCGGGTGCTGGAGAAGGACCCGCCGCCCCCGCCCGGAGCCCTGCAGTCCGGGCCCGTCGCCCACCCCTGGCCGGCCGAGGCCCTCGACCCGCGCGACGCCCACGGCGCGGCGCTCGCCTACCGCCTGATCGCCGGCGGCCGCCCGCTGGGCACCCTCGTCATCGGCCGCGCCGGACTCCTGCGCTTCCCCGACGAGGTCACCGGGCTCGTCGAGGACCTCAGCCGCCGGGTGGCGCTCGCCGTCGGCACGGCCCGCCAGTACGCCCGCCAGGCCACCATCAGCAAGGTTCTGCAGCGCGGTCTGCTGCCCGCCGCCGTCGCCGAGATCCCCGGCGTGCGCAGCGCCCTCGTCTACGAGCCGTGCGACAAGGGCGGCCCCAGCGGCGACTTCTACGACCTCTTCCCGGCCGGCGACGGCCGCTGGTGCTTCGCCGTCGGGGACGTCCAGGGCAAGGGCCCCGAGGCCGCCGTCGTCATCGGTCTGGCCCGCCCCTGGCTGCGGCTGCTGGCCCGCGAGGGCTACGGCGTCGCCGGCGTCCTGGACCGCCTCAACCGGCTCCTTCTCGACGACGCCACGGAGGCCGCGGACGCGGCGGCCCGGGCCCTGGTCCAGCCGGTCGGCCCCGCCGACGGCCCGCAGACCCGCTTCCTGTCCCTCCTCTACGGCGAGCTGACCCCCTTCGACGGCGGGGTCCGCTGCACCCTCGCCTCCGCCGGGCACCCGCTGCCCCTGCTGCTCGGGGCCGACGGGGACGTGCGCACGGCCGCCCGGCCGCAGACCCTCCTCGGCGTCGTCGAGGACGAGACGTACACCAGCGAGAGCTTCGCGCTCGGCCCCGGCGACAGCCTGCTGTGCGTCACCGACGGCGTCACCGAGCGCCGCTCCGGCTCCGCCCAGTTCGACGACGCCGACGGCCTCGCCGCCGCGCTGGCCGGCTGCGCGGGCCTGAGCGCCGAGCTGATCGCGGAGCGCATCAGACGCCTGGTGCACGAGTTCGGCGGACGGCCGCCCGAGGACGACCTGGCGCTGCTGGTGCTGCAGGCGGAGTGAGCAACCGCGCCGGTACGGGACAATGGAAGGCATGCCTTCCGCACTCCCCGACGGCGAGCCGGTCCCCGCCGACGGCGCACTGCCCGCGTCCGCACTCACCGGGGCCGCCGACCGCCCCCTCGGCTTCTACCTGCACGTGCCGTACTGCGCCACCCGCTGCGGCTACTGCGACTTCAACACCTACACCGCCACCGAGCTGCGCGGCACGGGCGGAGTCCTCGCCTCCCGGGAGAACTACGCCGACACCCTGATCGACGAGATCCGCCTGGCCCGCAAGGTCCTGGGCGACGACCCGCGGCAGGTCCGCACGGTCTTCGTCGGCGGCGGCACCCCGACCCTGCTGGCCGCCGGCGACCTCGTACGGATGCTCGCCGCGATCCGCGACGAGTTCGGGCTCGCGGCGGACGCCGAGGTCACCACGGAGGCCAACCCCGAGTCGGTCGACCCCGCCTACCTCACCGCTCTTCGCGAGGGCGGCTTCAACCGGATCTCCTTCGGCATGCAGAGCGCCCGGCAGCACGTGCTGAAGGTCCTGGACCGCACCCACACCCCCGGCCGCCCCGAGGCGTGCGTGGCGGAGGCGCGGGCGGCGGGCTTCGAGCACGTCAACCTGGACTTGATCTACGGCACCCCGGGCGAGTCCGACGACGACTGGCGGGCGTCCCTGGAGGCGGCGATCGGCGCGGGCCCGGACCACGTGTCGGCGTACGCGCTGATCGTCGAGGAGGGCACGCAGCTGGCCCGCCGCATCCGCCGTGGTGAGATCCCGATGACCGACGACGACGTCCACGCCGACCGCTACCTGATCGCGGAGGACGTCCTGTCGGGCGCGGGCTTCGACTGGTACGAGGTCTCCAACTGGGCGACCTCGCAAGCGGCCCGCTGCCTGCACAACGAGCTGTACTGGCGCGGCGCCGACTGGTGGGGCGCGGGCCCCGGAGCGCACTCGCACGTCGGCGGGGTGCGCTGGTGGAACGTGAAGCACCCCGGCGCCTACGCGGCGGCCCTGGCGGCGGGGAAGTCCCCGGGGGCGGGCCGCGAGGTGCTCTCGGCGGAGGACCGGCGGGTGGAGCGCGTCCTGCTGGAGCTGCGCCTGCGCGACGGGGCGCCGCTGGACCTGCTGAAGCCGGCCGGGCTGGCGGCCGCGCGCCGGGCCCTGTCGGACGGACTGCTGCGGCAGGACCCGTACGAGGAGGGCCGGGCCGTGCTGACCCTGCGGGGGCGGCTGCTGGCGGACGCGGTGGTCAGGGACCTGGTCGACTGACCGCCGCCGGGTTCACTCCGGGGCCGTGACGAAGTCGATCAGTTCCTCGACGCGGCCCAGCAGCTCCGGCTCCAGGTCCTTGTAGGAACCCACCCGCTTCAGGATCGCCTGCCACACGGCGCCCGTGTTCTCCGACGGCCAGCCCAGCGCCCGGCACACGCCGGTCTTCCAGTCCTGGCCGTGCGGGACGCGCGGCCAGGCCTCGATGCCGAGGGACGACGGCTTCACCGCCTCCCAGATGTCGATGTAGGGATGCCCGACGACCAGCGCGTGCTCGCTGGTCACCTGCTGGGCGATCCGCCACTCCTTCGTGCCCGGCACCAGGTGGTCCACGAGGACGCCCAGCCGCGCGTCCGGCCCCGGCGCGAACTCGGCCACGATCGACGGCAGGTCGTCCACGCCCTCCAGGTACTCCACGACCACGCCCTCGATGCGCAGGTCGTCGCCCCAGACCTTCTCCACCAGCTCGGCGTCGTGCCGGCCCTCGACGTAGATCCGCCCGGCGCGGGCCACGCGCGCGCGTGCGCTCGGGACGGCGACCGAGCCGGACGCGGTGCGAGCGGGCCGTACGGGTGTGCCGCCGGCCGGGCGGACGAGCGTCACCACCCGGCCCTCCAGCAGGAAACCGCGCGGTTCCATCGGGAACACGCGGTGCTTGCCGAAGCGGTCCTCCAGGGTCACCGTGCCGGCCTCGCAGCGGATCACCGCGCCGCAGAAACCGGTACCGGCCTCCTCGACCACCAGACCGGGCTCCGCCGGGACCTCGGGAACCGGCTTCGGCTTCTTCCAGGGAGGGGTCAGGTCGGCGGAGTACTGGCGCATTCGAACGACGATAGGAGAAGACCCGCGGCGATCACCGCGACACGCCGAAACGCGCCGCCAGCGCGTCCCGTTGCGCCCGGACGAACCCCGCGTCCACCACCGCTCCGTGACCGGGCACGTACAGCGCGTCCTCGCCGCCCAGGTCGAGCAGGCGGTCGAGGGCGGCGGGCCAGTGCGAGGGCACGGCGTCGGGACCGGCCTGGGGCTCGCCGGACTCCTCGACCAGGTCGCCGCAGAAGACCACCTCGGGGGAGCCGGGGACCAGGACGGCGAGGTCGTGCGCGGTGTGCCCGGGCCCCACGTTCGCCAGCAGCACCTGCCGGTCGCCGCCCAGGTCCAGGGTCCACTCGCCGGAGACGTGATGGCGGGGCGCGACCAGCGAGTCCACCGCCTCCTCGGCCACGCGCGCGTCCAGCCCGTTGCGCACCGCGTCCTCGCGCAGCGCCTCACGCGCGTGCCGGGCGCCGAGCAGCGTGTCCACGCCCACCGCGCCGTACACCTCGGCGCCCGCGAACGCCGCCGCACCGAAGACATGGTCGAAATGCGGGTGGGTCAGCGCGAGATGGGTCACACGGTGCCCGGCCAGTTCCCCGGCCTGCGCACGCAGCAGCGCGCCCTCCGCGAGGCTCGATCCCGCGTCGATCACCAGGGCCGTGCCGTCCCCGACGACCAGCCCCGCCGTGCAGTCCCAGCCGGGCAGCCGGCACCGGCCGACCCCGGCCGCCACCCGCTCCCACCCGAGCTCTTCCCAAGTCACCGTCATACCGCGACGCTAGCCGGAGCAGCCCGTGAGGCGGGACCGACCTTGCCTCGGCGGTACCCCACCGCCGTACACTGGGCCGGGGAGTGCTGGCACTCGGACGGACAGAGTGCCAGGCCAAGTGCCAGGGGACGACAGCTGGAGGTGTGCGCGATGCTGAGTGAACGACGACTTCAGGTGCTGCGCGCCATCGTCCAGGACTATGTCGGCACCGAGGAGCCGGTCGGGTCCAAGGCCCTGACCGAGCGGCACAACCTCGGCGTGTCCCCGGCCACGGTCCGCAACGACATGGCGGCCCTGGAGGACGAGGGGTTCATCGCCCAGCCGCACACCAGCGCCGGGCGCATCCCGACCGACAAGGGCTACCGCCTGTTCGTCGACAAGCTCGCCGGTGTGAAGCCGATGACCGCGCCCGAGCGGCGCGCGATCCAGAACTTCCTCGACGGCGCCGTCGACCTGGACGACGTGGTGGCCCGGACCGTGCGGCTGCTGGCGCAGCTGACCCGGCAGGTCGCCGTCGTGCAGTACCCGTCGCTGACCCGCTCGACCGTGCGGCACGTGGAACTGCTCTCGCTCGCCCCCGCGCGGGTGATGCTCGTGCTGATCACGGACACCGGGCGGGTGGAGCAGCGGATGGTCGACTGCCCGGCGCCGTTCGGGGAGGCCTCGCTCGCGGATCTGCGGGCGCGGCTGAACAGCCGGGTCGCGGGGCGCCGCTTCGCGGACGTGCCGCGGCTGGTCGAGGACCTGCCCGAGGGTTTCGACGTGGAGGACCGGGGCACCGTCTCGACAGTGCTTTCCACCCTCCTCGAGACTCTCGTCGAGGAGAACGAGGAGCGGCTGATGATCGGCGGAACCGCCAATCTGACCCGCTTCGGACATGACTTCCCCCTCACCATCCGGCCGGTGCTGGAGGCGTTGGAGGAACAGGTGGTCCTCCTCAAGTTGCTCGGCGAGGCAGGGGATTCGGGCATGACCGTACGCATCGGTCACGAGAACGCCTACGAGGGACTCAACTCCACGTCCGTGGTCTCGGTCGGCTACGGTTCGGGCGGCGAGGCAGTCGCCAAACTCGGCGTGGTCGGACCGACCCGCATGGATTACCCGGGAACGATGGGAGCGGTACGCGCAGTGGCACGGTACGTCGGACAGATCCTGGC
Organism: Streptomyces panaciradicis; assembly: GCF_023516615.1. Lineage (GTDB taxonomy): Bacteria > Actinomycetota > Actinomycetes > Streptomycetales > Streptomycetaceae > Streptomyces > Streptomyces panaciradicis. Next base: position 173,706 of record NZ_JAMGBF010000005.1, on the reverse strand, counting down.
GGAGTCGTAAGTGGCCACGGACTATTACGCCGTTCTCGGCGTGCGCCGCGACGCGTCGCAGGATGAGATCAAGAAGGCGTTCCGGCGGCTCGCACGCGAGCTGCACCCGGACGTCAACCCCGATCCGAAGACCCAGGAGCGGTTCAAGGAGATCAACGCCGCCTACGAGGTGCTGTCGGACCCGCAGAAGAAGCAGGTCTACGACCTCGGTGGCGACCCGCTCTCGCAGGCGGGCGGCGGTGGCGCGGGCGGCTTCGGCGCGGGCGGCTTCGGGAACTTCTCGGACATCATGGACGCCTTCTTCGGTACGGCGTCCCAGCGCGGTCCGCGCTCGCGCACCCGGCGCGGCCAGGACGCGATGATCCGGCTGGAGATCGAGCTGGACGAGGCGGCCTTCGGCACGACCAAGGACATCCAGGTCGACACGGCCGTCGTCTGCAACACCTGCAACGGCGAGGGCGCGGCCCCCGGCACCTCCGCGCAGACGTGCGACATGTGCCGCGGCCGCGGTGAGGTCTCGCAGGTGACCCGGTCCTTCCTGGGCCAGGTCATGACCTCCCGGCCCTGCCCCCAGTGCCAGGGCTTCGGGACCGTCGTCCCCACCCCGTGCCCGGAGTGCGCCGGCGACGGCCGCATCCGCTCCCGCCGCACGCTGACGGTCAAGATCCCCGCCGGTGTCGACAACGGCACCCGCATCCAGCTCGCGGGCGAGGGCGAGGTCGGTCCGGGCGGCGGCCCGGCCGGTGACCTGTACGTCGAGATCCACGAACTCCCGCACTCCACCTTCCAGCGGCGCGGCGACGACCTGCACTGCACGGTCACGATCCCGATGACGGCGGCGTCCCTCGGCACCAAGGTGCCGCTGGAGACGCTGGACGGCATGGAGGAGGTCGACATCCGGCCCGGCACCCAGTCCGGCCAGTCGATCCCGCTGCACGGCCGGGGCGTCACGCATCTGCGCGGCGGCGGCCGGGGCGACCTGATCGTCCACGTCGAGGTCCAGACCCCGACGAAGCTCGACCCCGAGCAGGAGCGGTTGCTGCGGGAGCTGGCGAAGCTGCGGGGCGAGGAGCGGCCGCAGGGGCAGTTCCAGCCGGGGCAGCAGGGGTTGTTCTCGCGGCTGAAGGACGCGTTCAACGGGCGGTGAGCCGGGGGCGGGGGCCCGCTCGCCGTTGCCGGGGGCCTGCGGCCCCCGGACCCCCGCTTCGGCCCTGGACGGGCCTCGTCCTCAAACGCCGGACGGGCTGACATTGCGCGGGCCGGTGTTCCGGTGAAGCCCGGAGTCGGCCCCCGCCCTGAAGCCCCGGACGGGCTGGTACGGGCGCCGCGTGCCAAGGGGACGGGTCGATTCGGACTTGTTCGGGGGACGTGACAACATGCGGGCATGTCCTCCGCGCTGACCGATCTCTTCCCCCACCCGATCGTGCAGGCCCCCATGGCGGGCGGCGTCTCCGTGCCTCATCTCGCCCAGGCCGTGTCCGAGGCGGGCGGGCTGGGGTTCCTGGCCGCCGGGTACAAGACCGCCGACGGCATGTACCAGGAGATCAAGCAGCTCCGCGGACTGACCAAGCGCCCCTTCGGCGTCAACCTCTTCATGCCGCAGCCCGACCACACCGACCGGTCCGCCGTCGAGGTCTACGCCCATCAGCTGGCCGGCGAGGCCGCCTGGTACGAGGTCGAGCTGGGTGACCCCGACAGCGGCCGCGACGACGGCTACGACGCCAAGCTCGCCGTGCTGCTGGACAACCCGGTGCCGGTGGTGTCGTTCCACTTCGGTGTGCCCAGCCGGGAGGTCGTCGACTCGCTGCACCGCCTCGGCACGTACACCCTCGTCACCGCGACCACCGCGGAGGAGGCGCTGGCCGTCGAGCGGGCCGGCGCCGACGCGGTGATCGCGCAGGGCGTGGAGGCCGGCGGCCACCAGGGCACCCACCGCGACCTGCCGGAGAGCGACGGCTCCGGGATCGGCCTGCTCTCCCTCGTCGCCCAGATCCGCGAGACCGTGAGCCTGCCCATCGTCGCCGCCGGCGGCATCATGCGCGGCAGCCAGATCGCCGCCGTCCTCGCGGCGGGCGCGACCGCCGCCCAGCTCGGCACCGCGTTCCTCGCCACCCCCGAGTCCGGTGCGGCCGCCGTCCACAAACAGGCCCTGACCAACCCCCTGTTCGTGCGTACGGAGCTCACCCGCGCCTTCTCCGGCCGCCCCGCCCGCGGCCTGGTCAACCGCTTCCTGCGCGAGCACGGCCCGTACGCCCCCGCCGCCTACCCCGACGTCCACCACCTCACCGCGCCGCTGCGCAAGAAGGCCGCCGCGGGCGGGGACGCGCAGGGCATGGCGCTGTGGGCCGGGCAGGGCCACCGCATGGCCCGCGAGATGCCCGCCGGGCAGCTGGTGGAGGTCCTGGCCGCCGAACTCGACGTGGCCCGGACAGCGTTGTCGGACAAGGGAGGACTGCGATGACCGCGCCGGTGTTCGTCGTGGAGTCGCTGGAGGGCGTCGGCCCCGGCTCGGTCGTCGAGGTGGAGGGGCCCGAGGGACGGCACGCGGTGTCGGTGAAGCGGCTGCAGGCCGGCGAGGACGTGGTGCTGACCGACGGCAGGGGCCGCGGCGCGGCCGGGGTCGTCCTCAGCGCCTCGGGGAAGGACCGGCTCGTCGTCGAGGCCGTCGACCTTCCCGTGGAAGCGGAACCCTCCCCGCGGATCACGGTCGTCCAGGCCCTGCCCAAGGGCGACCGCGGCGAGCTGGCGGTCGAGACGATGACCGAGACCGGGGTGGACGCGATCGTCCCCTGGCAGGCCGCCCGCTGCATCACGCAGTGGAAGGGCGAGCGGGGACTGAAGGCGCTCGCCAAGTGGCGGGCCACCGCCCGCGAGGCCGGCAAGCAGTCCCGCCGGCTGCGCTTCCCGGAGGTCGCGGACGCGGCGACGACCAAGCAGGTTGCGGCACTTCTCGCCAAAGCCGACTTCGCCGCCGTACTGCACGAGGACCGCGACTACGGCAGCGAGCCGCTGGCGACCGCCGAACTCCCCGCCGAGGGCGAGATCGTGCTGGTCGTCGGGCCCGAAGGGGGCATCGCCCCGCAGGAGTTGGAGCTCTTCGAGGAGTCGGGCGCGAAGGCGTACCGGCTCGGGCGCAGCGTGCTGCGCACCTCGACCGCCGGCACCGCTGCCACCGCCCTGCTCCTCGGCCGCACCGGCCGCTGGTCCTGACCGGGCGGGTACGGAGAACACCATGGAACTCGCCCAGGTCCGGCTCCTCGTCGGCGACTTCGCCGCCTGCTACCGCTTCTACGCCGAGGTCCTCGGCCTCAAACCGCAGTCGGGGGCGGCCGAGGGACCGTACGAGAAGTTCAGCCCGGCCACCGGCGCGGCGGGCATCGCGCTGCAGGACCGTTCGATGATGGCCGAGGTCCTGGGCGAGATCGGCGACGAGGCCAGCGGCCACCGCTCCCTGGTGGTGCTGCGCGTCGACGACCTGGACGCGTACTGCGAGGCCGTCACCGGGCGCGGCGCCGTCCTGCTGCACGGCCCGGCCCCCATGACGGACCGTCTGCGGGTCGCCCATCTCAAGGACCCCGAGGGGAACCTGGTGGAGCTGCAGGAGTGGCTGCTGCTGCGGGGCTGAACACCGCAAGGGGGCGCGTGGGGCGCTTTCGTGGCCGTATGCGCCCTACCGTACGGCCGCCGTCAGTGGCAGGCTGCCTTCCATGGGGGCGTTGAGGCGCATCGGGCGGCGGCCGCGGGGACGGCGAGTGGTGGCCGGGGCGGGGTTCGCCCTGCTGGCCTTCGGCGGGGCCGTGGCGTGTGATCCGGGCGGGCTCAGTTCCGCGGCCGTGGCCTACACGACCGACCTGACCGCGACCGCCGAGCTCAAACGGCAGCACGTCGACGTCCAGTGGCTCAGCTGCACCGCCAACTACGGCAACAACAACCAGAACGCGTCCGGCGGTGCCGCACCCTCGGCGAGCGAGACCACCGTCGCCGACGTCGACTGCCAGGGGCAGACCAAGGACGGCAAGGAGATCACCGTCACCGGGAAGGTCACCCGCGCGGTCGACGGCGCCTGTGTGCGCGGCGACCTCACCGCCAAGGTCGGCGGCAAGACCTGGTTCCACGTCAGCGGCCTCGGCAACTGCACCTCCACCCCGTCGCCCATCGTCCACAACCCGGGCAACGGCAACCAGCCGGGTCCCACCGTCACCGTGACCGTCACCCGGACCATCTGGTGCAAGGGCGACCCGACGTGCTGGCCGGTCCAGGGCAAGTGATCCAAACCCCTGCCCCGCGCCGGTCCTGCTGCCTACAGTGATCGGGTGACCCAGCTCGCAGCCTCCGCGTATCTCCGGTATCCGCATCTGCACGGCGAGTTGATCGCCTTCACCGCCGAGGACGACGTGTGGATCGCGCCCCTCGACGGCGGCCGGGCCTGGCGGGTCAGCGCCGACAACGTCCCCGTGGACCACCCGCGCATCTCGCCCGACGGCGCCACCGTCGCCTGGACCTCCGCCCGCGACGGCGCCCCCGAGGTGCACGTCGCCCCCGTCGACGGCGGCCCCGCCAAACGCCTTACCTATTGGGGGAGTTCACGCACCCAGGTGCGCGGCTGGACCCCGGACGGCCACGTCCTCGCCATCAGCACCTACGGCCAGGCCAGCCTGCGCCGCAGCTGGGCCCGCGCGATCCCGCTGGACGGCGGCCCGGCCACCACCCTCCCGCACGGCCCCGTCGGCGACGTCGCCTTCGGCCCCGCGACCGTCCTGCTGTCCGCGCCGATGGGCCGCGAGGCCGCCTGGTGGAAGCGCTACCGGGGCGGTACGGCGGGCAAGCTGTGGATCGACCCGGACGGCGACGGCGAGTTCGTCCGGCTGCACGAGGAGCTGGACGGCAACCTGGAGAGCCCCGTCTGGGCCGGCGACCGCATCGCCTTCCTCTCCGACCACGAGGGCGTCGGCGCCGTCTACTCCTCCCTCGCCGACGGGTCCGACCTGCGCCGGCACACCCCCGTCGACGGCTTCTACGCCCGCCACCTGGCCGGCGACGGCAGCCGGCTGGTGTACATGTCCGCCGGTGAGCTGTGGATCCTCGACGACCTCGACGGCGCCGAGCCGCGCCGCCTCGACGTCCGGCTCGGCGGCCCCCGCGTCGACCTCCAGCCGTTCCCGGTGAACACCGCCCGCTGGTTCGGCTCCGCCCACCCCGACCACACCGCCCGCGGCAGCGCGGTCGCCGTCCGCGGCGCGATCCACTGGGTCACCCACCGCTCCGGCCCCGCCCGCGCCCTCGCCGCCGAACCGGGCGTGCGCGCCCGGCTGCCGCGTACCTTCCGCGCCGACGGCGAGGAGCACGTCGTCTGGGTGACCGACGCCGAGGGCGACGACGCCCTGGAGTTCGCGCCCGCCACCGGCACCGCGCCCGGAGCCACCCCGCGCCGGCTGGCCGCCGGACAGCTCGGCCGGGTCCTCGGCCTCGCCGTCGCCCCCGACGGCAGCCGGGTCGCCGTCGCCACCCACGACGGCCGCGTCCTGCTCGTCGAGCGGGACAGCGGCGAGGTCCGCGAGGTCGACCGCAGCGCCGACGGCGAGGTGAGCGGCCTGGTCTTCTCGCCCGACTCCGGCTGGCTGGCCTGGTCCCACCCGGGCCCGCGCCCGCTGCGCCAGCTCCGGCTGGCCAACACCACCGACCTGTCGGTCACCGAGGCGACCCCGCTCCGCTTCCGGGACTACTCGCCCACCTTCACCCTGGACGGCAAGCACCTCGCCTTCCTCTCGGCGCGCTCCTTCGACCCCGTCTACGACGAGCACGTCTTCGACCTGGCGTTCGTCGGCGGCTCCCGCCCGCACCTGATCACCCTGGCGGCGACCACCCCGTCCCCGTTCGGCCCGCAGCGCCACGGCCGCCCCTTCGAGGCGCCGGACAAGGACGAGACCCCGGACAGCGAGGGCGCCCCCAGCACCCGTATCGACCTCGAAGGGCTCGCCGACCGGATCGTGCCCTTCCCCGTCGAGGCCGCCCGCTACTCCACCCTGCGGGCCGCCAAGGACGGCGTGCTGTGGCTGCGTCACCCGGTGCGCGGCGTCCTCGGCGCCTCCCGCGCCAACCCGGACGACCCCGACCCCGAGAGCCGGCTCGAACGCTACGACCTGGCGCAGCAGCGCATCGAGCACCTGGCCTCCGACGCCGACCACTTCGCCGTCAGCGGCGACGGCAAGCGCGTCCTGCTGTGGACCGACGGCAAGCTCAAGGTCGTCCCCAGCGACCGGCGGGCCTCGAACGACGACGAGAGCGACAGCAACATCACCGTCGACCTCGGCCGCATTCGCCAGACCGTCGACCCGGCCGCCGAGTGGCGCCAGATGTACGACGAGACCGGCCGGCTCATGCGGGACAACTTCTGGCGTCCCGACCTCGGCGGCGTCGACTGGACCGGCGTACTCGACCGCTACCGTCCCGTCCTCGACCGCGTCGCCACCCACGACGACCTGGTCGACCTGCTCTGGGAGGTGCAGGGCGAACTCGGCACCTCGCACGCCTACGTCACCCCGCGCGGCAACCACGGCCACGGCGAGCGCCAGGGGCTCCTCGGCGCCGACATCTCCCGTCACGAGGACGGCAGTTGGCGCATCGACCGCATCCTGCCCGCCGAGACCTCCGACCCCGCCGCGCGCTCCCCGCTCGCCGCGCCCGGCGTCGCCGTACGCCCCGGGGACGCGATCGTCGCGGTGGCCGGCCGGCCGGTCGACCCGGTGACGGGCCCCGGCCCCCTCCTGGTCGGCACGGCGGGCAAGCCGGTCGAGCTCACCGTGCTGCCCTCCGGCGGCGGCGACCCCCGCCACGCGGTCGTCGTCCCCGTCGCCGACGAGGAACCCCTGCGCTACCACGCCTGGGTCGGCGACCGCCGCGCCTACGTCCACGAGAAGTCCGGCGGCCGCCTGGGCTACCTGCACGTTCCCGACATGCAGGCCCCGGGCTGGGCCCAGATCCACCGCGACCTGCGGATCGAGGTCGCCCGCGAGGGTCTGGTCGTCGACGTCCGCGAGAACCGCGGCGGCCACACCTCCCAGCTCGTCGTCGAGAAACTGGCCCGCAAGATCGTCGGCTGGGACCTGCCCCGCGGCCTGCGCCCCTACAGCTACCCCGAGGACGCGCCCCGCGGACCCGTGGTCGCCGTCGCCAACGAATTCTCCGGCTCCGACGGCGACATCGTCAACGCCGCCATCAAGGCGCTCGGCATCGGCCCGGTCGTGGGCACCCGCACCTGGGGCGGCGTCATCGGCATCGACAGCCGCTACCGCCTGGTCGACGGCACGCTCGTCACCCAGCCGAAGTACGCGTTCTGGCTGGAGGGCTACGGGTGGGGCGTGGAGAACCACGGCGTGGACCCGGACGTGGAGGTCGTACAGCGCCCGCAGGACTACGCGGCCGGCCGGGACGCCCAACTGGACGAGGCCGTCCGCCTGGCACTGGAGGCCCTGGAGGAACAGCCCGCCAAAACACCGCCGGACCTGCCCACCTGACGGCGATACGATGCCCACCTAGACGATCAACCGCCTGGAGGAACCGATATGGCCGGGGAACCGCAGGACGACTGCCTGTTCTGCAAGATCATCGCAGGGCACGTCCCCGCGACGATCGTGCGCGAGACGGACACGACCGTCGCCTTCCGGGACATCAACCCCCAGGCGCCCACCCACGTCCTGGTGATCCCCAGGGCCCACTACCCGAACGCGGCCGAACTGGCCGCCGCCGCACCGGAACTCGCCGCCGACGTCCTGCACGAGACGAAGGAGGTCGCCGACGAGGAGAAGCTCGACAGCTACCGCGTCGTCTTCAACACCGGCCCCGGCGCCGGCCAGACCGTCTTCCACGCGCACGCCCACGTCCTCGGCGGCCGCGGCCTGCAGTGGCCCCCCGGCTAGCCGACGCATCGTGTCCGTACGCGAATTGGTGGTCCTCGGCACGGCCAGCCAGGTCCCGACCCGGCACCGCAACCACAACGGCTATCTGCTCCGCTGGGACGGCGAGGGCATCCTCTTCGATCCCGGCGAGGGCACCCAGCGCCAGATGCTGCGTGCCGGGGTCGCCGCGCACGACCTGAACCGCATCTGCGTCACCCACTTCCACGGCGACCACTCCCTCGGCCTGGCCGGCGTGATCCAGCGGATCAACCTCGACAAGGTCCCGCACGAGATCACCGCCCACTACCCGAAGTCCGGGCAGCGCTTCTTCGACCGGCTGCGGTACGCGACGGCGTACCGCGAGACCGTCGGCGTCACGGAGGCGCCGGTGGACCGGGACGGCCCCCTGGCCGCCACCCCGTCGTACACCCTCGACGCCCACCGGCTCTCCCACCCCGTGGAGTCCTACGGCTACCGCCTCACCGAGCCCGACGGCCGCCGGATGCTGCCCGACCGGCTCGCCGCGCACGGCATCAAGGGCCCCGACGTGGGCCGCCTGCAGCGCGAGGGTTCGCTGGGCGGCGTCTCGCTCGACGACGTCAGCGAGGTCCGCCGCGGTCAGCGGTTCGCGTTCGTCATGGACACCCGCCTGTGCGAGGGCGTGCACGCGCTGGCCGACGGCTGCGACCTCCTCGTCATCGAGTCGACCTTCCTCGACGAGGACACCGACCTCGCGGTCGAGCACGGCCACCTGACCGCGGGCCAGGCGGCGGCCGTGGCCCGGGACGCGGGTGTGCGGCACCTGGTGCTGACGCACTTCAGCCAGCGCTACACCGACCCCGAGGAGTTCGAGCGGCAGGCGAGGGCGGCCGGCTTCGAGGGAGAGCTGACCGTCGCGCACGATCTCCTGCGGGTACCGGTTCCGAAACGTCGGTAAAACACCCGTACGATACTGCGATGCCCCTCCCCAAAGCTGAACTGCACCTCCACATCGAAGGCACCCTGGAGCCGGAGCTCGCCTTCGAGCTGGCCGCCCGCAACGGCGTCGAGCTGCCGTACGCCGACACGGACGCCCTGCGCAAGGCCTACGACTTCCAGGACCTGCAGTCCTTTCTGAACCTGTACTACGAGCTCATGGCCGTCCTGCGCACCGAGCAGGACTTCGCGGACCTGGCGGACGCCTACCTCGCCCGGGCCGCCGCGCAGGGCGTGCGGCACGCGGAGATCTTCTTCGACCCGCAGGCCCATCTGGCGCGGGGCGTGGACATGGGCACGGTGGTGGAGGGGCTGTGGCGGGCGCTGGGGAGCAGCGAGGCGAGGCACGGCATCTCCACCCGGCTCATCCTGTGCTTCCTGCGTGACGAGTCCGCGGAGTCGGCGCTGGAGACCCTGCGGGCCGCCGAGCCGTACCTGGACCGGATCACCGGCGTCGGTCTGGACTCGGCCGAGGTCGGCCACCCGCCGGTGAAGTTCCGCGAGGTGTACGAGGCCGCCGCCGCCCTCGGACTGCGGCGCGTCGCGCACGCGGGCGAGGAGGGGCCGCCGGAGTACGTCACCGAGGCGCTGGACGTCCTCGGCGTCGAGCGGGTCGACCACGGGCTGCGCTGCATGGAGGACCCCGCGCTGGTGGCCCGGCTGGTCCGCGACCGCGTCCCGCTGACCCTGTGCCCCCTGTCGAACGTCCGCCTGCGCACGGTCGACACCCTGGCCGACCACCCGCTTCCGGCCATGCTGGACGCGGGACTGATGTGCACGGTCAACTCCGACGACCCGGCCTACTTCGGCGGCTACGCGGGCGACAACTTCGACGCCGTGCGGCAGACGCTCGGGCTGTCGGAGGACCGGCTGCGCGAGCTGGCCCGCAACTCCTTCCTCGCCTCCTTCCTGGAGGACGACGAGGAGCGCCGGGCCCGGTACCTCGCCGAGGTGGAGGCGTACGCGTTCTAGGCGGCGGCCGTGGTGTCGTAGGCGAGCGTGGTCTCCACGGGGATCTCCACGACCGGCAGCGAGCGTCGTCCGGCGCCCAGCGCGACCAGCGTCATGGGCACGGCGATCACCAGGAGCCCGCACGCCAGCACCGCCCCCATCATCGGGAACCCCGCACGAGTCGCCAGCACGCTCCCCGTCAGCGGCCCCGCCGCCGTCCCCAGCGAGGACGCCGACCCCACCAGCACCGCCCAGCGCCCCCGTGGGTCCAGGGACGCGGCGAGGCCGATGACGTACGACAGGACGACCGGGTAGAGCAGGTTCCAGGCGATCTCGCCGGCCGCGAAGGACGTCAGGTCGGCGGCGGACGCGCTCAGCACGACGCAGCCCGCGATGACGGCCGTGCCGCCGCCGACCGGCAGCGCCCGTCCGAACCGGGGTCCGATCGCGCCCGCGACCGTCACGCCCAGCAGCCCGGCGCCGAGCGCCACCGCGAAGACCGCGCCGACGGCGGCCTCCGTCAAGTGGGCCTGGGCCAGGCCGATCCGGCCGCTGACACCCCACAGGGCGTTCTGGGCGAGGGACCAGCAGAGCATGGTGGCGGCGAGGACCGCGCCGGGGCGGCGGTGGGGGAGGCGGCCGCCGTCCAGGGGGCTGTGCGCGGCCGCCGTACGGACCGGGAGGCGGCCGGTGAGCGGCCAGACGGCCAGGGCGGTGAGGGCGATCGCGGCCAGCGGCTGCCCGTGGCCCGGGCCGAGGTGGGGGACCGTCAGATAGACGGCGCCCGCGAGGGCGGAGACGCCGAGCAGGCCGAGGGTGGTCGTGCGGTGCGGGTCGGGCTGTGCGGCGATTCCGGTCGCGGCGACCGTCGTGGCCGTGCCGGAGCCGAGGCCGCCGATCAGGGCGCCGACGACGACCGCCGGGACGCTGCCGGTCAGCGCGGCGGTGCCGTAGCCGAGGACGGCCAGGGTCAGGCCGATACGGGCCAGGGTGCGGGCGCCGATCCGCTCCACCCGCGAGGCGAGGACGAATCCGGCGGAGGCGGAGCTCAGCAGCAGCGCGCTGCCGAGCGCGCCCGCCTGCGTGGTGGTCAGCGGCAGTCCCGAGTCCAGCCGGCCCACGGTGGTGGGCAGCAGGTAGGGAGCGAGGTACCCGGCCGTGAAAAGGGCGACGAGGGGCCAGGCGATGGTGCGGGGGGCGAACACGGGCGTTCCCAGGGCATGCGAAAGGAGCGGTGCGAGAAGGGGGTGGGGCGCAGGCCGTCGACGGACAGGAACGCGCGAGCAAGTTGTATCAAGCACGCGGTTACGGAAGAAGGGGCGGGGGTGTGATGTGGCGCACGTTGTGTTTGGGGTGGGAGGGTTCGGGTAGGAGCGGGCCTCGCTCGGCGCCTCAGCGCCAGTGCGCCGAGCCACCCGCGCCCGGTGCGGTCGCCTCGATCTTGGCCCTGATCTCCCGCATCACCGCCACGATCCGCTCCTCGTGCCCGGGTGTCAGCCGGGCTACCGGCACCGAGCAGCTGACCGCGTCCTGTGCCGGTGTGTCGTAGCGCAGCGCGAAGCCGAAGCCGACGATGCCGAGGACGCCCTCCTCGCGGTCGATCGCGTAGCCGCGGGCGCGCACCTCGGCGAGATCGGCGGCGAGCGCCGGCCGGGTGGTGAGGGTGTTGGCTGTGAGGGCCTCATAGGGGCCTTCGGGCAGGTCCTCGTCGGGGCGCTCGGCCAGCAGCGCCTTGCCCAGGGCGCCCACGTGCGCCGGGAGGCGGCGGCCGACCCTGCTGATCGTGCGCAGGTACTCGTGCGACTCACGGGTGGCCAGATAGGCGACGTCCCGGCCGTCCAGGCGCCCCAGGTGGATCGTCTCGCCCAGCGCCTCCGACGCCTCGTCCAGGTACGGCCGTACGGCCCGCACGCGGGGGTCGGAGTCCAGATAGCTGGTGCCGGTCAGCAGGGCGTGGATGCCGATGCCGTAGAGGGAGCCGGTGACGTCCGTGCGCACCCAGCCGCGGCCGATCAGCGTCTGGAGCAGGGCGTACATCGAGCTGCGCGGCACCTGGAGGGCCTCGGCCAGCTCCTGCAGCCGGGCCGGCCGGTCGCCGCGCGCGGCGAGCAGTTCCAGCAGCTCGACCGTCCGCGCCGCGGACTTCACCTCGCGTACGCCACCGCCTGTCTCCGACATGGGGCGATGGTAGTCCGCCGGTACGTGCCCGTTGACGGACGTGGTTCACCTATCTAGTCTCTGTCTTCATACGTGGATGACATCTACATGGGGAGACGACGTGACGGGCGAGACGGAAACGACTGCGCGAAGGCTGCGGCACGGCATGGAGAGCGGGGTGCTCTCCTTCCCCCTCACCTCCTTCCACGACGACGGCTCCCTCGACCTGGACGGCTTCCGCGCCCATGTCGCGGCCCAGCTCGCCACCGCGCCCGGCGCCGTGTTCCCCGCCTGCGGCACCGGCGAGTTCTTCTCGCTGGACGAGGAGGAGTACCGGCAGGTCGTGACCGCCGCCGTCGAGGAGGCTGGCGGGAGGGTCCCCGTCGTCGCCGGGGTCGGCTACGGCTGGGCGCAGGCCGCCCGGTTCGCCCGCGTCGCCGAGGAGGCCGGCGCCGACGCGCTGCTGGTGCTCCCGCACTACCTCGTCGCCGCCCCGCAGGACGGCCTCGTCGCCCAGCTGGAGCGGCTCGCCGCCCGCACCCGGCTCCCGCTCGTCGCCTACCAGCGCGGCCAGGTCGCCTACACACCGGCCGCACTGCGGCGGATCGCGGACATCCCGAACGTCATCGGCCTCAAGGACGGACACAGCGACCTCGACCGCCTCCAGCGCCTCACCCTGGCCGCCCCCGAGGGCTTCCTGTTCTTCAACGGCGCCGCCACCGCCGAGATCCAGGCCCGCGCCTACGCCACCGTCGGCGTCCCCGCCTACTCCTCCGCCGTCCACGCCTTCGCCCCCGAGATCGCGAACGCCTTCTTCGGCGCCCTGCGCGCGGGCGACGACAAGGGCGTGGAGCGGCTGCTGCGGGACTTCTACGTCCCGTTCGTCGAACTCCGCGACCGCGTGCCGGGATACGCCGTGTCCCTGGTCAAGGCCGCCGCCCGGCTCCGCGGCCGCCCCGTCGGCCCCGTCCGCGCCCCGCTCACCGACCCCTCACCCGCCGATCTCGCCGACCTGGAGACCCTGCTCGCCTCCGGACTCGACCTCGTAGGAGCGACCCTGTGAACCTCACGATCACCGACGTACGGCTGACCCCGATCCTGGTCGCCGATCCGCCGCTGCTGAACACACAGGGCGTGCACCAGCCGTACACCCCGCGGCTGATCGTGGAGGTCGTCACCGCCGACGGGGTCACGGGAGTCGGCGAGACCTACGGCGACACCAAGTACCTGGAGCTGGCCCGGCCCTTCGCGCAAAGGCTCGTGGGGCGGCCGGTCAGCGATCTGAACGGCCTGTTCACCGTCGCCGACGAGGTCGCCGTGGACGAGGCCCGGACCTCCGGGCAGGTCGACGTCGGCGGGCTGCGCGGGGTGCAGACCGCCGACAAGCTGCGGCTGTCCGTCGTCTCCGGCTTCGAGGTCGCCTGCCTGGACGCCCTCGGCAAGGCGCTCGGGCTGCCCGTGCACGCCCTGCTCGGCGGCAAGGTGCGCGACACCGTCGAGTACAGCGCCTACCTGTTCTACAAGTGGGCCGGCCATCCCGAGGGCGTGCCCTGCGAGCAGGACGACTGGGGAGCCGCCCTCGACCCGGCCGGGATCGTGGAGCAGGCACGGCGGTTCACGGAGCGGTACGGGTTCACCTCGTTCAAGCTCAAGGGCGGGGTGTTCCCGCCGGAGGAGGAGATCGCCGCCGTCCGGGCGCTGGCCGCCGCCTTCCCCGGCCACCCCCTGCGCCTGGACCCCAACGGCGCCTGGTCGGTCGCCACTTCACTGAAGGTGGCGAAGGAACTGGGCGACGTCCTGGAGTACCTGGAGGACCCCGCGCTCGGCACCCCCGCCATGGCCGAGGTCGCCGCCGGCACCGACGTGCCGCTCGCCACCAACATGTGCGTGACGACGTTCGCCGAGATCAGGGAGGCGTTCACCAAGGACGCCGTCCAGGTCGTCCTCTCCGACCACCACTACTGGGGCGGACTGCGCAACACCCAGCAACTGGCCGCGATCTGCCGCACGTTCGGCGTCGGCGTCTCCATGCACTCCAACACCCACCTCGGCATCAGCCTGGCCGCGATGACCCACGTGGCCGCGACCGTCCCGAACCTCCACCACGCCTGCGACTCCCACTACCCCTGGCAGTCGGAGGACGTGCTCACCGAGCGGCTGACCTTCGACGCGGGCGCGGTGAAGGTCTCCGACGCACCCGGTCTCGGCGTCCGGGTCGACCCCGACAAGCTGCGGTTCCTGCACCGGCGGTGGCTGGACGACGACGGTTCGCTGCGGGACCGCGACGACGCGGCGGCCATGCGGGTCGCCGACCCCGAGTGGCGGACACCGGCCGTACCGCGCTGGTAGCCGCGCCCCGGCGGGACGGGACGGGCGGGGCCCAAGCGGCGGCCGACCGCCGGTGATGTGGTGCACACTTGGCCTGAACCGCACCACGCCAGGGGAGTGCCCGTGATCGCGCCCAACGGAAAGGGACCGTCGCCCATCACCGAGGGACCGCAGTGCCAGGCCCGGGTCGACCCCCTGGCCGCCCTGCGCGCGCCGGACGACCCGCCCTGGGACGTGTACCTCACCGGTACCGTCTTCCTGGACATCATCTTCACCGGGCTCGACTCCGCCCCGGTGCGCGGGACCGAGTCCTGGGCGCGCGGCATGGGGTCGAGCCCCGGCGGCGTCGCCAACATGGCCACCGCGCTCGCCCGCCTCGGGCTGAGGACGTCCCTCGCGGCCGCCTTCGGCGACGACCACTACGGCGAGTACTGCTGGGACGCCCTGGAGCAGGGTGAGGGCATCGACCTCTCGCCCTCCCGCACCGTCCCCGGCTGGCACTCCCCGGTCACCGTCTCCATGGCGTACGAGGGCGAGCGCACCATGGTCTCCCACGGCCACGAGCCGCCCCCCGAGGCGGCCCTCCGCCGGGCGGCCGCCCCCGACTGCCCGCCCCGCGCGCGGGCCGCCGTCGCCTCCCTCACGCCGGGCCGGCGCGAGCCCTGGATCGCCCGGGCCGCCGCCCACGGCACCCGGGTCTTCGGCGACGTCGGCTGGGACGACACCGGCGCCTGGGACCTGGCGGGACTGGCCGACCTGGAGCACTGCGAGGCCTTCCTGCCGAACGCCGAGGAGGCGATGCGGTACACGGGGGCCGGCTGCCCCCGGGCCGCCGCCCACGCCCTGACCGAACACGTGCCGCTCGCCGTCGTCACCCTCGGCGCGGAGGGCGCCTACGCCGTGGACCGGCGCACCGGCGAGAGCGCCGAGGTGCCCGCCATCGACGTGGAGGCCATGGACCCCACCGGCGCGGGGGACGTGTTCGTCGCCGGCTTCGTCACCGGCACCCTCGCGGGCTGGCCGCTCGCCGACCGGCTGGCGTTCGCGGGGCTCACCGCCGCCCTGTCGGTGCAGGAGTTCGGCGGGTCGCTGTCGGCGCCGGGCTGGTCGGAGATCGCGGCCTGGTGGCGCAGGGTGCAGTCGGTGGAGGGCCAGGACCCCGCCGCCCTGCGCCGGTACGCCTTCCTGGAGCACCTGATCCCGGAGGAGGCCGCACGCCCCTGGCCCCTGCGCCGCGCGGTCCCCACCATCGGCTTCCGGCAGGCGTAGGCCCCGCCGCACCGCACCCGGCCCGCGGGGGGTCGGGCCGTCGAAAAGTCCTACGGCGTTGTCAGTTCACCGGCGTACCCTGGAAACCGCCAGGCCGCCCTTGTGGCGTGCGTGCCGTATCTAGGAGGACGAGCAAGGCCTACAGAGCCGGCCCATGACTCAGACACCCACAGCTCACACCCCCGCGCAGGAGCAGGCGAGAGCGCAGTTCACCGTCCCCGCCCAGCACCCCATGGTGACCGTCCTGGGGTCCGGCGACTCCCTCCTGCGCGTGATCGAGAAGGCCTTCCCGGGGGCCGACATCCACGTCCGGGGCAATGAGATCAGCGCGGTCGGCGACCCGGTCGAGGTGGCCCTCGTCTCGCGCGTTTTCGAAGAGATGATGCTGGTGCTCCGCACCGGGCAGCCGATGACGGAGGACGCAGTGGAACGCTCGATCGCCATGCTGAAGGCGAGCGAGAACGGGACGAGCGACGGCCAGGAGACCCCGGCCGAGGTACTGACGCAGAACATCCTGTCCTCCCGTGGTCGCACCATCCGCCCCAAGACCCTCAACCAGAAGCGGTACGTCGACGCGATCGACAAGCACACGATCGTCTTCGGCATCGGCCCCGCCGGTACGGGCAAGACCTACCTCGCCATGGCGAAGGCGGTGCAGGCCCTGCAGTCCAAGCAGGTCAACCGGATCATCCTGACCCGCCCCGCGGTCGAGGCCGGCGAGCGCCTGGGCTTCCTTCCCGGCACGCTCTACGAGAAGATCGACCCGTACCTGCGCCCGCTGTACGACGCGCTGCACGACATGCTCGACCCGGACTCGATCCCGCGGCTGATGGCGGCCGGGACGATCGAGGTCGCGCCGCTGGCGTACATGCGCGGCCGCACGCTCAACGACGCCTTCATCATCCTCGACGAGGCCCAGAACACCTCGCCCGAGCAGATGAAGATGTTCCTCACCCGCCTCGGCTTCGACTCGAAGATCGTGATCACCGGTGACGTGACGCAGGTCGACCTGCCGAACGGCACCAAGTCGGGTCTGCGCCAGGTCCAGGACATCCTCGAGGGCCTCGACGACGTCCACTTCTCCCGGCTGTCCTCCCACGACGTCGTACGGCACAAGCTGGTGGGCCGTATCGTCGACGCGTACGAGAAGTACGACAGCAAGCACGGCACCGAGAACGGCTCCCACAAGGGCGGCCGGGGCAGGCAGTCCGGGCACAAGGGGAAGTAGAAAACCACAGCGCCATGTCGATCGACGTCAACAACGAGTCCGGAACCGAGGTCGACGAGCAGGCGATCCTCGACATCGCCCGCTACGCACTCGCGCGGATGCGCATCCACCCGCTCTCCGAGCTCTCGGTGATCGTGGTGGACGCCGACGCCATGGAGCAGTTGCACATCCAGTGGATGGACCTGCCGGGGCCGACGGACGTCATGTCCTTCCCGATGGACGAGCTGCGTCCGCCGTCGAAGGACGACGACGAGCCCCCGCAGGGCCTCCTCGGCGACATCGTGCTGTGCCCCGAGGTCGCCAAGAAGCAGGGCGAGGAAGCCGAGACGCAGCACTCCATGGACGAGGAGCTCCAGCTGCTCACCGTCCACGGCGTGCTGCACCTGCTCGGCTACGACCACGAGGAACCGGACGAGAAGGCCGAGATGTTCGGCCTGCAGGCGGCCATCGTGGACGGCTGGCGCGCGGAGAAGGGCCTGACCGGCCCGTCCCCGGCCCCGACCGTCTCATGAGTGGGCAGATCGTCGCGGGCGCCGTCGCCCTGGTCGTCGTCGCGTGGCTCGCCGCCTGTGCTGAGGCGGGCCTCGCCCGCGTCTCGAGCTTCCGCGCCGAGGAGGCGGTCCGCTCCGGCCGCCGAGGCAGCGACAGGCTCGCGCAGGTGGCGGCCGACCCCACCCGCTATCTGAACGTCGCCCTGCTGGTCCGCGTCGCCTGCGAGATGGCGGCCGCAGCCCTGGTGACGTACGCCTGTCTGCAGTCCGTGCACGGCACCACACGCGCCCTGCTCGCCGCGATCGGCGTCATGGTCCTGGTGTCGTACGTCGCCGTCGGCGTCTCCCCGCGCACCATCGGCCGCCAGCACCCGCTGAACACGGCGACGGCGGCGGCGTACGTGCTGCTGCCGCTGGCAAGGATCATGGGGCCGATCCCGAACCTGCTGATCCTCATCGGCAACGCCCTCACCCCCGGCAAGGGCTTCCGCCGCGGTCCGTTCGCCTCCGAGGCGGAGCTGCGCGCGCTGGTCGACCTCGCGGAGAAGGAGTCGCTGATCGAGGACGAGGAGCGCCGCATGGTGCACTCGGTCTTCGAGCTCGGCGACACGCTCGTGCGGGAGGTCATGGTCCCGCGCACGGACCTGGTCGTCATCGAGCGCTACAAGACGATCCGCCAGGCCCTGACCCTCGCCCTGCGCTCCGGCTTCTCCCGCATCCCGGTCACCGGCGAGAGCGAGGACGACATCGTCGGCATCGTGTACCTGAAGGACCTGGCCCGCAAGACGCACATCAGCCGCGACGCCGAGTCCGAACTGGTCTCGACGGCGATGCGCCCCGCCGCCTTCGTCCCGGACACCAAGAACGCCGGCGACCTGCTGCGCGAGATGCAGCAGGAGCGCAACCACGTCGCCGTCGTCATCGACGAGTACGGCGGCACGGCCGGCATCGTCACCATCGAGGACATCCTGGAGGAGATCGTCGGCGAGATCACCGACGAGTACGACCGCGAGCTGCCCCCGGTCGAGGACCTCGGCGACGACCGCTTCCGCGTCACCGCCCGGCTCGACATCACCGACCTCGGCGAGCTGTACGGCCTCGACGAGTACGACGACGAGGACGTGGAGACCGTCGGCGGCCTGCTGGCGAAGGCCCTGGGCCGGGTGCCCATCGCGGGCGCCTCCAGCACGGTCGAACTCCCCGACGGCCGCGAGCTGCGCCTGACGGCCGAGGCGGCGGCCGGCCGCCGGAACAAGATCGTGACCGTGCTGGTGGAGCCGGTGGCGCCGGCGGAAGGGCCCGAGGAGGAGAAGGACGCATGACCCCCGAGGAACTGCGCGGCCTGTGTCTGTCCTTCAACGCGGTGGTGGAGGACTTCCCGTTCAACCCGGAGACCTCGGTCTTCAAGGTGCTGGGCAAGATGTTCGCGCTCAGCAACCTCGGCGCGAGCCCCCTGACCGTGAACCTCAAGTGCGACCCCGAGGACGCCGTCCGGCTGCGCGCCGACCATCCGGGCCTGATCATCCCCGGCTACCACATGAACAAGCGGCACTGGAACACCGTCACGGTCGACGCCGATCTCCCGGACCGGCTCCTGCGCGAGCTCGTCGAGGACTCGTACGACCTGGTCGTGGCCGGTCTGCCGAGGGCCGAGCGGCTGCGCCTGGACCGTCCCTGAGCGCACCCCCGGCGCACCCGCTCCGTATGCTCGGTTCATGACCGACAGCAGCGCGCTCGACCTCGAGGACCGCAAGATCGTCACCCTGGCCCGTTCCGCGCGGGCCCGCAACGGCGTGCCCGAGGGGGCGGCCGTACGGGACGAGACCGGCCGTACGTACGTCGCCGGGACCGTCGACCTTCCGTCACTGAAACTGAGTGCCCTGCGCACGGCGGTGGCGATGGCGGTGGCCTCGGGGGCGAAGTCGCTGGAGGCGGCGGCCGTGGTGACCGAGGCCGAGTCGGTGCAGGACGCGGACCGGGCGGCGGTGGCGGAGCTGGGCGGCGCCGGGACCCCGGTCCTGCTGGCCGGGCCCGACGGAACGGTACGGACCAGCCTGGTTGCAGGCTGAATACCGGCCGTTTCAGAACCGTCCGGAATTCGTCCTTGTCCTCTGCCCGCCCCACCGGCATCAATGGAACCGGTAGTTCCGACGGGCCGTCAGATCCACCCCCCACGCGGCGTACCGCACCACGCCGCCCCTGACGGCCGCGGACCTCTCCCATCCATCCCCGCATGGCAGTAAGGGAGCCGGATCCCCATGAGAGTCAAACGACTGACCACAGGTGCGGCCATGGCGGTGGGGGCCCTCGCGGCCGCGTCGCTCGCGTTCGCGCCCAGCGCCCTCGCCGTCGCCCCCGGCACGGCGACCATCAATGCCGACTGCGGTGCCTTCGGCGGCGGCGAGGCCACACTCACCGCCACCCAGGACGGCACGTCGGCCACCCTCACCCTCACGTCGTCCGCGATCACCGCTCCGATCGCCCTCTCGGCGAACTCGATCACCTCCACCCTCACCATGGCGAACGGCGCGACCGGCGGCACCAACACCTTCAGCGGCACGCAGAACCCGGCCATGGCGGCCGGCGACCCGGTCACCGTCGGGCCCCTCTCGGGCACCGTCACCTCCGGTGACAGCCTGGACGCCTACGGTGGCTCGCTGCGGATGACCGTCTTCGGCATCACCATCACCTGCACCGCGACCGCTCCGCAGTCCCCGGGCCCCTTCGTCTTCGACTGACGGACGCGGGTTCTCTTCTCGCCGATGTGCCGTCAGTTCCTGTACGCCACACAGGAACTGACGGTTCATCAGTTCATTTCGGCGTCTCCATTGACTTCTCACGCGATCCACACATCAATGCCCCCAGTGAGCGCACACAGAAGGGGGCACCTCCCATGGGTCCGATCACCCGAAGACGCCGCTGGGCGTCTCTGCTCGGGGCGACCGCGCTCGCGGTCACCGCGGGCGGCGCGCTGGCCTGTCCGGCCGGCGCCGCCACGAACGTGGACTTCCCCACGCACTGCATCCCGCCCGCGGTCGCGGGCATCCCGCCGATCGACGGCACCACCACGGCCGCCATCGCCGTGGACAACCCCACCCCCAAGGTCGGCGACACCGTCACCGTGACCTACACGGTCGTCAAACCCGCCGCCAGCAACCCCACCGCCATCGCCCTGCCGGCCGACATCATGACGCCCACCGGCAAGGTCACCCTCGGCGGCGCCCAGACGGGCTCCGTCACGGTCGCGGGGCCGAAGAAGAACGACCCGGTGCCGGGCAACGGCGCCTTCCCGTCGTTCTCCATGAGCGGCACCTTCAAGGTCACGACCGCCGGCTCCATCACGCTCTCGCCCGGCGACTACAACATCCACACCAGCTACATCCTGGAGCTGGACACCCCCTGCACGGTGACCGATCCACCCGCGCCGACGTCCGCGACAATCACGGCGACGGACTCCACCCCGGTCAACAACCGGGCCATCCAGCTCGGCAAGGCCACCGGCGCGCCCGGTGACAGCGTCACCGTCACCGGCAGCGGCTTCACCGCCGGCGCCGCCGTGACCCTCGCCGGACGCTCCGGGGCCAACCAGACCGCGGACAAGGCCACGGTCACCGCCGGCACCGACGGGAAGATCAGCGGTTCCCTCACCGTCAGCGACAAGACGACGACCGGGATCGTGGCGTACGAGGGCAGCGCGTGGAGCGACGCCCTGGGCGCCGGGCCCGCCGTCTACACCGTCACCGACACCACCCCCGTCCCGGACGGCAGTCAGAAGCTGACGACCACCGTGAAGGCCGGGACCCTCTCCATGTCCCAGGCCGGGGACGCCGTCGCCCTGTCGGCGGTCGACTTCGGCAAGGGCGGTGCCTCGACCGGCGCGCTGCAGACGGTCACCGTCAAGGACTTCCGCGGCGGACCGGCCGGCTGGTCGCTCACCGGCAAGGTCACCGACTTCACCGGACCCGGCGCCAAGATCGATGCCGGGAAGCTGAGCTGGACCCCCGCCTGCGCCACCAAGGCGGGCAGCCCCAGCACCTGCAAGGCCGGTTCGGCGGGCACCGTGGGCGCCACGGGGGCGACACTCGCCTCCACCGCCAACGGCACGCTCACCGGCGGCGAGTTCACCGCGGACGCCCAGCTCTCCCTGGACGTACCGGCGTTCACGCCTCCCGGCTCCTACTCCGGGATTCTCACCCTCACGCTCAGCTGACCGTACGGGCGTCCGCACCCGCCCGTCCATCACCTCGTCCCCGTGGGGGTCCGCACCCATGCGCAAGCTGTACGCCCTGCTCCTGACGCTCTTCCTGACCGGCCTGACCGCGCCCGCGCACGCCGCCGACAACGGCAGCTGGTCCGTGTACCCCGTCTCCTCGGAGATCGCCGCGCGCCCGTACTTCTATCTCTCCGCCGACCCCGGCGCGACGATCGCGGACAAGGTCGTCGTCGCCAACAAGACCGGCGGACCCCTGACCTTCCGGCTCTACGCCGCCGACGCCTACAACACCCCGCGCGACGGCGGGTTCGCGGTGCGGACGGCGCAGGAGCGGCAGCGCGGGGTCGGCGCCTGGGCGCGGCCCGCGAAGTCCCGGGTGACCGTCCCGGCGCACGGCAGGGTCACCGTCCCCTTCACCCTGAGCGTGCCCGAGGGCGCCGAACCCGGCGACCACGCGGGCGCGTTGGTGGCGCTCGACGAGCGGATCGAGAAGGGCGCGGGCTCCCTCGCCCTCGGCGTGCGGCGCGCCGTCGCCGCCCGCGTCTACCTGCGCGTCGGCGGCCCGGCCGTCCCCGCGATCGCCGTGGAGAACGTCCGCCTCGTCCACCACCAGCCCCTCGTGCCGGGCATCGGCGACAGCACGGCGACGGTCTCCTACACCCTGCACAACACCGGCAACGTCACCCTGGACCCCGAGGTGGAGCTGCGCGCGAAGGGCCTGTTCGGCCGCACGCTCCTGGCCCGCGACCTGACCCGGGTCCCCGCCGAGCTGCTGCCGGGCCAGCGCGTCCGCCTCACCGAGCCCTGGCGTGGCGCCCCTCAACTCGACTGGGGCAAGGTGGAGTTGACGGCCAGCGCGAAGGACACCCGGGAGTCGGCGAGCGCGTCCTTCCTCGCCCTGCCGTGGCTCGCGGCGCTGGTGCTCGCGGCGATGGCCGCTGTGGGGACGGTGCTGGTGCTCAGAGCGCGTCGGGGCCGCGCTCGCCCGTCCGCACGCGTACGACCGTCTCGACGGGCAGTGCCCACACCTTTCCGTCCCCGATCTTCCCCGTCTGCGCGGCCTTGACGATCGCGTCGATCACGGCGTCCGAGACGGCGTCCTCGACGACGACCTCGATACGGACCTTGGGCACCAGGTCGACCTGGTACTCGGCGCCGCGGTACACCTCGGTGTGGCCGCGCTGCCGGCCGTACCCGCTGGCCTCGGTCACGGTCAGGCCGTGCACGCCGAGCTCCTGCAGGGCCGTCTTCACCTCGTCGAGGCGGTAGGGCTTGACGATCGCGGTGATGAGCTTCATGCCTGGCTCTGGACCTTCTGCGCGGAGGGGACGACGGACGAGCTGACCGGGGCGCCGTGCCCCAGGACGCCGTGATCGTATGCCGTCTCGGCGTGCACCGTAAGGTCCAAGCCGGTGTGCTCCTGCTCCTCGGTCGCCCGGAAGCCCATGACCTTGTCGAGCAGCTTCCCGATCCCGTAGGTGACGCCGAAGGTGTACGCGCCGACGACGGCCACCGCCACCGCCTGCTTGCCGAGCTGGGCGAGCCCGCCGCCGTACAGCAGTCCCTCCGTGCCGCCGGTCATCGCCTTCTCGGCGAAGACGCCGATCAGGAGCGTGCCGACGATCCCGCCGACCAGGTGGACGCCGACGACGTCGAGCGAGTCGTCGTAGTTCAGCTTGAACTTCCAGCTCACCGCGTACGAGCAGACGGCGCCGGCGGCCAGGCCCACCACCAGGGCGCCCAGCAGGGAGACGGACCCGCAGGACGGGGTGATCGCGACCAGGCCCGCGACCGCGCCGGACGCCGCGCCCAGCGTCGTCGGATGGCCGTCGCGCTTCTGCTCGACGAACAGCCAGCCCAGCAGGCCGGTGCAGCCGGCGGCGAGGGTGTTGAGGAAGACGGCGGCCGCGAGGCCGTTCGCGCCGAGGGCCGAGCCCGCGTTGAAGCCGAACCAGCCGAACCACAGCAGACCCGCGCCCAGCATCACCATGGGCAGGTTGTGCGGCCGCATCGCGTCCTTCTTGAACCCCAGCCGTGGTCCGAGGACCAGGCACAGGGCCAGACCGGAGGCGCCGGAGGTGATCTCGACGGGCAGACCGCCCGCGAAGTCGAGCGCGCCGAGGTGGTGCGCGATCCAGCCCCCCGGGCCCCACACCCAGTGGGAGACGGGAACGTATACGAGCACCGCCCAGAGGGGCACGAACACCAGCCAGGCCGAGAACTTCGCGCGGTCCGCGATCGCGCCGCTGACCAGCGCCGCCGTGATGATCGCGAAGGTCAGCTGGAAGGTGGCGAACAGCAGGGTCGGGACGGTGCCCTGCACGCTGTCCGGGCCGAGACCGGCCATTCCGGCGTGCTTCAGGCCGCCGATCAGGCCGTCGCCGGCATCCTCGCCGAAGGCCAGCGAGTAGCCGCAGGCCAGCCAGACCACCGTCACGAGCGCGATCGACACGAAGCTCATCATCAGCATGTTGAGGACGCTCTTCGTGCGGACCATGCCGCCGTAGAAGAGGGCCAGACCCGGGGTCATCAGCAGGACGAGGGCGGTGGCGGCGAGCAGCCAGGCGGTGTCACCGGTGTCCGCGTGCGCGGCGGCGAAGGTCGTCACGGTCGTCTCCAACGGGGTGGGGGCTCGTCAGAGGGTCACCGGCCCGCGTTTCCGGACGCGTACGAGGATGTTTCCGTGACGTTTCGTTGCGCTGGGGTTACCGGAATCTCACCGTGCGGCGGCGCTCCGTGGATCAGGGACAATGAACGCCATGAGTGTTCGTACCCAGTCATCCGAAGAGTCGGGCGCAACCGTCCACCGCGCCGGCTTCGCCTGCTTCGTGGGCCGCCCCAACGCGGGCAAGTCCACCCTCACGAACGCTCTGGTCGGGCAGAAGGTGGCGATCACCGCGAACCAGCCGCAGACCACGCGGCACACCGTGCGGGGCATCGTGCACCGGGAGGACGCCCAGCTCATCCTGGTCGACACCCCCGGGCTGCACAAGCCGCGCACGCTGCTCGGCGAGCGGCTCAACGACATCGTGCGCACGACGTGGGCCGAGGTCGACGTGATCGGCTTCTGCCTGCCCGCGAACGAGAAGATCGGCCCCGGCGACCGGTTCATCGCCAAGGAGCTGGCGGGGATCCGCAAGACCCCCAAGATCGCGATCGTCACCAAGACCGACCTCGTCGACTCCAAGACCCTCGCCGAGCAGCTGATCGCCATCGACCAGCTGGGCAAGGAGCTCGGCTTCGAGTGGGCGGAGATCGTGCCGGTGTCCGCGGTCGGCGACAAGCAGGTGAACCTGCTGGCCGACCTCCTCGTCCCGCTCCTGCCCGAGGGGCCGGCGCTCTACCCCGAGGGCGACCTCACCGACGAGCCCGAGCAGGTCATGATCGCCGAGCTGATCCGTGAGGCGGCCCTGGAGGGCGTCCGTGACGAGCTGCCGCACTCCATCGCGGTCGTCGTCGAGGAGATGCTCCCGCGCGAGGACCGCCCCGCCGACAAGCCGCTGCTCGACATCCACGCCAACCTGTACATCGAGCGCCCCAGCCAGAAGGGCATCATCATCGGCCCCAAGGGCAAGCGCCTGAAGGACGTCGGCATCAAGAGCCGCAAGCAGATCGAGGCCCTGCTGGGCACGCCCGTCTTCCTCGACCTCCACGTGAAGGTCGCCAAGGACTGGCAGCGGGACCCCAAGCAGCTACGGCGTCTCGGCTTCTGATTCCGACGGGGCCATGTCCTGCAGTCCGACCACCCGCAGCAGTTGCAGGCGTTCGTAGGACTCGGTGCCCGGGCGGGCCGTGTGGACGATCAGCAGGTGGTGGTGCTCGTGGCTGAGCATGACCTCGCAGTCGAGCTCCAGCAGGCCCACCAGGGGGTGCTGGAAGCGTTTGGTCGCGCGGTTGCGCAGGGACACCTCGTGCTCGTCCCACAGCCGCGCGAACTCCTCACTGCAGGCGCGCAGTTCGGCGACCAGGGCGGCCGGTTCCGGGTCGTCGGGGCGGGCCGCGGTCACCGCGCGGAGGTTGGCCACGTGCGAGCGGGCGTGCGGCGCGTGGTCCTCGTCGAGGAAGAGGGACCGGGCGTCCGGGTCCAGGAAGAAGCGCCGGACCAGGTTCCGCTCCCGCCGCGGCCGTGACATCACGTCGCCGACCAGCGCCTTCGCCATCGCGTTCTGCGCCAGCACCTCGCCGCAGTCGTTCACCAGCTGGGCCGGAGTGTCGTACAGCCGGTCCAGGATCAGCAGCAGCCCCGGCCGGACGTGCGCCGACGCCGTCTCGCGCCGCGGCGGCTCCTCCCCGGCGAGATGGAACAGATGGTCGTGCTCGGCTGCCGTCAGCCTGAGCGCCCGCGCCATCGCCGACAGCATCTGCCGAGACGGGCGCGGACCCCGGGACTGCTCCAGGCGCGTGTAGTAGTCGACCGACATGCCGGCCAGCTGGGCCACCTCCTCACGGCGCAGCCCCGGTGTGCGGCGGCGGGCGCCGGGCGCGAGGCCCACGTCGGAGGGCTCCAGGCGGGCGCGGCCGCGGCGCAGGAAGTCGGCGAGTTCGGCTCGGTTCACCCCTCAAGCGTGCGGGAGGCCGCCCGGCTTATCCAGGGACTGCCGATCCCCTGATCGGAAGGTCTCTCCCGGTGGCGGCCGTCCCCCTGAAAGGTGGGTGGGGACGAGAGGAGCAGCACATGCTGACATTGGTCACGGGTACGACAGGACAGGTCGGACGGCGTTTCGTGCCGAGGCTGCTGGCGCAGCGGCGGCCGGGGGAGACCGTACGGGTCCTGGTACGGGACGCGGCGCGCGGGGAGCCGTTCGCGGCGCTGGGCGCCGAGGTCGTGGTCGGGGATCTGCGGGACACGGAGGTGCTCGGCAAGGCGGTGGCCGGGGCGGACGCCGTGCTGAACGTCGCCGCCGCCTTCCGCGGTGTCCCCGACGAGGAGGCGCGGGCCGTCAACCGGGACGCGGCGGTGGAGCTGGGCCGCGCCGCGCTCGCCTCCGGCGTCCGGCGGTTCGTGCAGGTCAGCACCGGCCTGGTGTACGGCACGGGACGGGGCCGGCCGGTGACGGAGGAGGACGAGAGCCGGCCCGGCGGGGCGATGTGGGGCGCCTACCCCGCGTCGAAGGCGGAGGCCGAACGGGAACTGCTGGCCATGGACGGCATGGACGTGCGGATCGCCCGGCTGCCCTTCGTCTACGGCGAGGGCGACCCGCACCTCGCCCAGTCGCTGCGCTGGGCCGGGCAGTGGGCGGCGACCCAGCGCCTGCACATGGGCCACCACGCGGACGTCGCCCAGGGTCTGCTGCGCGTCCTGCACGCCCCCGGCATCGCCGGCCGGATCTACAACATCGCCGACGACGCCCCCGTCACGGCGGTCGAACTGCACCAGCTCAACGGGGCCGAGGTGCCCGCCGCACTGCACGAGCGCACCGACCCCGACCCCTGGCTGGTGATCATGTCCACCGACCGCATCCGCCGCGAGCTGGGCTACCGGCCCGTGTATCCGTCGGTGTACGCGGCCCGGGACGCCGGCGCCCTGTAGGCAGGCCCGCGGGTCACTCCACCCCCCTGATCCGGCGCACCAGCACCGCCCCCGCCAGGCCGATGACCGCCGCCACCCCGTACAGCGCCCGGTATCCGCCGAGGTAGGTGACGATCGGCGCGGCCAGGGCGGGGGCGGCCACCTGGGGCAGCGCGTTGGCCACGTTGATCACGCCGAGGTCCTTGCCGCGGTCCAGGGCCGCGGGCAGCACGTCCGTCATCAGGGCGAAGTCGACCGAGGTGAACACGCCGAAGCCGATCCCGAGGACCGCCGCGGCGACGACCGCGCCCGGCCAGGTCTGCCAGCCGGCCAGCGCGCCCGTCGCGACCGCCATCAGCACCCCGGACCAGATCACGAAGGGCTTGCGCCGCCCGACCCGGTCCGACCACACCCCGCCGACGACGACCGTGGCCAGCAGGGTGAGGCCGTTCACCGCGGTCAGCACCAGCACGCCCTGCTCGGGGTCGTGGTGGTGCAGGCGGTCGCGGAGGTAGTACAGCAGGTACAGCAGCACCAGCGCGTTGCTCAGGTTGATCAGGAAGCGGGTCAGCCAGGCCCAGCCCAGGTCCGGGTACCGGCGCGGGCTCAGCCAGAACCCGGCGAGGAAGGACCGCCAGGACCACGCCGGCCGGTCCGCCGGCCCCAGCCGCACATCCGGGTGGCCGAGCACGTACGGCAGCACTCCCGCCAGCGTGAACACCGCGCACGCCACATATCCGGCGCCGATCCCGCCCGCGACGGTCGCCAGTCCCGTGCCGCCGACCACGCCGAGGATCTGCGCCGCGCCCAGCCAGCCGCCCACCGCACCGCGCTGGAGCCGGGGCACCTGGTCCGGGACCGCCGCCGTCACCGCCGCGAAGGCCGCGTTCAGGGTCAGCTGGACCAGGCACCAGCCCAGCGTCATCGTCCACAGGCCGCCCGCCCCCGCGAGCAGCAGCAGCGACAGCGCCCCGCCCGCGGCCCCGGCCACGATCCACGGCGTACGGCGGCCGCGGCGGGACGTGGTGCGGTCCGACAGGGCGCCGAAGAGCGGGTTGGCGACCAGGGACACCGCGGCGCCGATCCCGGTCACCCAGGCCAGCATCGTCTCCTTCGACATGCCGGTGCCGGGCGCGAAGTCCTTCGCCTGCGAGGCCAGCAGGATCTGCAGGGGGCCGAACCAGCCCACCCAGATCGCTCCGTTGGCCAGGGAGAGGGACGCCGTCCAGGCGCGGCCGACCCTGAGGACGGGCTCGGCGAGGGCCGCCGACGGGTCCTGCTCCCGGTCGCCGTCACGGTCCCGCGGCGGGGCCGTCATCTCTGCGCCCGCAGCAGCTCCCGGTACCAGCGGTACGAGGACTTCGGGGTGCGCTCCTGCGTGGCGAAGTCGACGTGCACCAGCCCGAACCGCCGCTCGTACCCTTCCGCCCACTCGAAGTTGTCCAGCAGCGACCACACGAAGTACCCGCGGACGTCCACGCCCGCCTCGACCGCGTCGTGCAGGGCCCGGACGTGCCCGTCCAGGTAGGCGATCCGATCCCGGTCGTCGAGGCCCGGGTAGCTGCAGCCGTTCTCGGTGACGACGACCGGCGGCAGCCGGTCCCCGTAGCGCTCGCGGAACCCGGTGAGCAGTTCGGTCAGCCCCGACGGGACGACCGGCCAGCCGAAGTCGGTCACCGGCACGCCCTCGATCTGCCGTACGGAGAAGGGGAGTTCGGCCGGGATGGTCAGCCCGCCGAACTCGATGTCGGCGCCCTGCGGGGCGCCCACCCGGGTCGGCGCGTAGTAGTTGACGCCGTAGAAGTCGATCGGCTCGGCGATGACCTTCAGGTCCGCCTCGACGTCTCCCGGCATCAACTCGCCCATCCCGTCCGGGTACGCGCCGAGGATCAGCGGCTCGGCGAAGAGGCGGTTGAGCAGCAGGTCGTAGAAGGCGGCCGCCTCCACGTCGGCGGGCTCCTCGGACGCCGGCCAGGTCGGCCCGTGGGAGTTGGCGATCCCGACGTCGGACGCGCCGGCCGCGCGCAGGGCCCGTACCGCCAGACCGTGGGCCAGCAGCTGGTGGTGGGCCACCGGGAGCGCGTCGAACATCAGCTGCCGGCCCGGCGCGTGCGCGCCCAAAGCGTGCCCCAGCAGGGTGTGTTCGGCGGGCTCGTTGAGAGTGATCCACTTCGTCACCCGGTCGCCGAGCCGCTCGGCGACCACCGCCACGTGCTCGGCGAAGCGCTCGGCCGTGTCCCGCCGCAGCCAGTCCAGTCCGACCGGCAGGTCCCAGTGGAAGAGCGTCGGGACCGGGCGGACGCCCGCCGCGCACAGTTCGTCGACGAGGCGGTCGTAGAAGTCCAGGCCCTCGGGCGAGCGCACCCGCGGCCAGGACACCGAGAAGCGGTAGGCGTCCACGCCCAGGTCGGCGAGGAGCGCCACGTCCTCGCGGTAGCGGTGGTAGTGGTCGCAGGCGACCGCCGCCGTCGAGCCGTCCTTCACCCGTCCCGGCTCGGCCGTGAACGCGTCCCACACGGACTGCTCGCGCTCGGCGACGGCGCCCTCGATCTGGTGGGCCGAGGTCGACACGCCCCAGAGGAAACCGGCCGGGAACTGAGGTATCGGGTTCGTCATGCGCGGATCATCCTTACCGCTGGTAACGGAAGTCAACGCCCGCGCATGAACGACCTGTTACCCGCTCACGCCCCTTCCTTGAGCACCCTGGCGATCAGCTGCCGCTGTTCCTCGCTCAGCCGCGGATCGGCGGCGTACACCGTCCTGCCGTCCACGGTGATCTCGTAGTTGAAGCCGTCGGGGACCCCGACGGACGGCCGGCCTCGGCCGGCGGACATCGCCTTCTCGGCCAGGGCCTGCCACTCGCTCTCGTCGGGCCGCCCCGAGGTGTCCACCTCGGCGCAGCGCTCGATGCCCGCGAATCCACCCGTGCGCCTCACTCGAATACGCATGGGTCCGTGTCTAGTACGGAACTACGTCGTGCGCACCCCGACCTGCTCCCAGGCCTTCAGGACGGCCTGCAGTTCGTCGCCCTCGCTGAAGCGGGCCCTGGCCGCCTGCACGGTCAGCGACGCGAAGTCCGTGAACAGCGCGTCCTTCTTCAGCTCGCCGCCGGTCAGGACGTCGTACCAGATCTGGCCCGCCTTCTCCCAGGCGTGGCCGCCGAGGGCCGTGGCCACCAGGTAGAAGGCGTGGTTGGGGATGCCGGAGTTGATGTGGACGCCGCCGTTGTCGCGGCCGGTGCGCACGAAGTCGTCCATGGTCGCCGGCTGCGGGTCCTTGCCGAGGACGTCGTCGTCGTACGCCGTGCCCGGTGCCTTCATGGAGCGCAGCGCCTTGCCCGTGACGCGCGGCGCGAGCAGCCCGGCGCCGATCAGCCAGTCGGCCTCGGCGGCGGTCTGGCCGAGCGTGTACTGCTTGATGAGGCTGCCGAAGACGTCCGACAGCGACTCGTTGAGGGCGCCGGGCTGGCCGAAGTAGGTGAGGTTGGCCGTGTACTGCGTGACGCCGTGGGTGAGTTCGTGGCCGATGACGTCGATCGGGATGGTGAAGTCGAGGAAGATCTCCCCGTCCCCGTCGCCGAACACCATCTGCTCGCCGTTCCAGAAGGCGTTGTTGTAGTCCTTGTCGTAGTGGACGCTCGCGTCGAGCGGGAGGCCGCTGCCGTCGATCGACTGGCGCTCGTAGGCCTTCAGGTACAGCTCGAAGGTGGCGCCGAGGCCCGCGTAGGCGCGGTTGGCGGTGGCGTCCTTGCCGGGGTCGTCGCCCTCGCCGCGGACCTTGCGGCCGGGCAGGTCGGTGCCGTGCCGGGCATCGTAGATCGTGCGGTTCGGCTGGTCGGCGGCCGCCGTGGCGGGCGGGGCGACGGTCGGGGCGCCGATGACCGTGGTCAGACGGCGGTGGGTGCGCTCGAAGGCGTCGCGCTCCAGGGTCTTGCGAGCGGCGGCGGCGAGCGCCGGGTCCTCGTGCTGGGCCAGCTTGTCGAGGATATGCGGCGGTACGACGGTGCAGAAGACGGGCTCTGAGCCCCCGTTGGTCTTCGTCATGCCCGGCACCATTGCACTGCGTTAGCTCGGTGTCACTAGGTGCGACCATGATTGGTGAAATATGGGGATGCTCCCGCCGTGGGTGGTTGCTCTGTGTTATTACGTGCGGGCTGTAGGTGGTTGCTCGCGCAGTTCCCCGCGCCCCTTTCGGGGCGCTGTGGTCCCGCATGCTGATACGGGACCGCCTACTCGGACCGGCTCGGCTAGCATGCTTCGCATCATGCGTTTCGGGCTGCTTCTTCTTAGCTGCCGCGGCGAGGGCCTGTAAGCCAGGTCGACTCCCTCCCCGCGGAGCTTCGCGTTGCGTCGTCGGCCGTCCTTCCGGACACCAAGAGGAGCCCCGCAATCATGGCGAACCGCCAGCAGCCCAGCAGCATGCCGATCCACAAGTACGGCCGGTACGACCAGGTCGACATCCCCGACCGCACCTGGCCGAACCAGCGGATCACCGCCGCCCCCCGCTGGCTCTCCACCGACCTGCGCGACGGCAACCAGGCCCTGATCGACCCGATGTCGCCCGAGCGCAAGCGCCGGATGTTCGACCAGCTGGTCACGATGGGCTACAAGGAGATCGAGGTCGGCTTCCCGGCGTCGGGCCAGACGGACTTCGACTTCGTGCGGTCGATCATCGAAGAGCCCGGGGCGATTCCCGACGACGTCACCATCTCCGTACTGACCCAGGCCCGCGAGGACCTGATCGAGCGGACCGTGGAGTCCCTGAAGGGCGCCCGTCGGGCCACCGTCCACCTGTACAACGCCACCGCCCCGGTCTTCCGCCGCGTGGTCTTCCGCGGCTCCAAGGACGACATCAAGCAGATCGCCGTCGACGGCACCCGCCTGGTGATGGAGTACGCGGAGAAGCTGCTGGGCCCGGAGACCGAGTTCGGCTACCAGTACAGCCCCGAGATCTTCACCGACACCGAGCTGGACTTCGCGCTGGAGGTCTGCGAGGCGGTCATGGACGTCTACCAGCCCGGTCCGGGCCGCGAGATCATCCTCAACCTGCCCGCCACCGTGGAGCGTTCGACGCCGTCCACGCACGCCGACCGCTTCGAGTGGATGGGCCGCAACCTGTCCCGCCGCGAGTACGTCTGCCTGTCGGTCCACCCGCACAACGACCGCGGCACCGCCGTCGCCGCCGCCGAGCTGGCCCTGATGGCCGGCGCCGACCGCATCGAGGGCTGCCTGTTCGGGCAGGGCGAGCGCACCGGCAACGTCGACCTGGTCACCCTGGGCATGAACCTGTTCTCCCAGGGCGTCGACCCGCAGATCGACTTCTCCGACATCGACGAGATCCGTCGTACGTGGGAGTACTGCAACCAGATGGAGGTCCACCCGCGCCACCCGTACGTGGGCGACCTGGTCTACACGTCCTTCTCCGGCTCCCACCAGGACGCCATCAAGAAGGGCTTCGACGCGATGGAGGCCGACGCGGCCGCCAAGGGCGTCACCGTCGACGACATCGAGTGGGCGGTGCCGTACCTGCCGATCGACCCCAAGGACGTCGGCCGCTCCTACGAGGCCGTCATCCGCGTCAACTCGCAGTCCGGCAAGGGCGGTATCGCCTACGTCCTGAAGAACGACCACAAGCTGGACCTGCCGCGCCGGATGCAGATCGAGTTCTCGAAGATCATCCAGGCGAAGACGGACGCCGAGGGCGGCGAGGTCACCGGCTCCGACATCTGGGCGGTCTTCCAGGACGAGTACCTGCCGAACCCCGCGAACCCCTGGGGCCGCGTCCAGGTCAGGAACGGCCAGTCGACCACCGACACCGACGGCGTGGACACCCTCCGCGTCGAGGCCACCGTCGACGGCGAGGACACCGTCCTGACCGGTTCGGGCAACGGTCCGATCTCGGCCTTCTTCGACGCCCTGGCCAAGATCGGCATCGACGCCCGGCTGCTGGACTACCAGGAGCACACGATGAGCGAGGGCGCCTCCGCGCAGGCCGCCTCCTACATCGAATGCGCGATCGACGACAAGGTCCTGTGGGGAATCGGCATCGACGCGAACACGACGCGTGCGTCGCTGAAGGCGGTCGTCTCCGCGGTCAACCGCGCGGCCCGCTGACCCCTCTGACCGGCGGTTTCGGGGCCCTGATCTTCGTATACGACGATCAGGGCCCCGTCCCTTTTCGGCCACCTCCACGTGGAGGTCACGGAAAGGTCTCTTCCGGGGTGCTGACTACGCCTGGCCGATGTGGCTAACATCACGCCAGTACGGCGATGTTGCCGTGCCGTTACGGAGGTGCGACGTGCTGCCAGTACGGGGACGAAACGGCCGAGCCGCCAGGCCTGCGCGCCTCCTGGGCACCCGCACCGCGTGGACGCCCGTCGGGGACGGCGAGTTCTTCTGCCCGGGCTGCGGAGGCGACCGCAACTACCAGCGCCTCACCGGCCGCCGCCGCTTCACCCTCCTCGGCGTCCCGGTCCTGCCGCGCGGCGAGACCGGCCCGGTCGTCGAGTGCGCCGCCTGCAAGCGCCACTTCGGCACGGACGCCCTGGACCACCCCACCACCACCCGCTTCTCCGCGATGCTCCGCGACGCCGTGCACACCGTCGCCCTCGCGGTGCTCGCCGCGGGCGGCACCTGCTCGCGCAGCTCCCTGGAGACCGCAGCGAGCGCGGTCCGCGCGGCCGGCTTCGACGACTGCACGGAGGAACAGCTGGAGGCGCTGGTCGACGCGCTGGCCGCCGACACCGGCCGGGTCTACGGCCAGTCCTGCGGAGCGGGCCTCGCCATCGAGCTCCACGAGGCCCTCGACCCCCTCGCCCCGCACCTCGCCCCGGTCGGCCGCGAATCGATCCTGCTCCAGGGCGCCCGCATCGCCCTGGCCGACGGCCCCTACACCCCGGCCGAGCGCGACGTCCTCAGCACGGTCGGCGCCGCCCTGACCATCTGCTCCGACGACGTGACCCGGCTGCTGGCGGCGGCGCGTACACCGTCCTGATACTCCCCGGGGAGTAACGCGCGCCCGCGGCCTCCACCGGCAGTAACCCCGAACTCGCCCCCGCGCCCGACGAAGGCGCCCCCTCGCGACGGGAGTCTGGAAGCGACCCAGACACCCGACCGGAGGGAGGCCCGTCCATGGGGGCCGCAAGGACAAGCACACGGCCAGCCGCACGGCGTCGACAGGCCGTGCCCTGGGTGGTGCTCGGGCTGTGGCTGGCCGCCCTGGTGCTCGCCGGGCCGTTCGCCGGGAAGTTCTCCGGCATCCAGCAGAACCGTTCCGTCGACTACCTGCCCGACAGCGCCGACTCCACCCAGGTGGCCCGCATCCAGGACCGTTTGCCGGGCGGCGAGTCCACCGACCTGGTGCTCGTCTACCACCGCGAAGGCGGCCTCACCCCCGCCGACCGCGAGAAGGCGGCCCGGCAGATCGCCGAGATCACCGGCAGGTACGACATCACCGGGCACCCGCACGCGGTCCCGTCCCGCGACGGCACCACCGTCATGTACCCCGTCTCCAGCACCGCCCCCGGCCAGGACGACGGCAAGCGCGACGCCTTCGTCGACGGGGTGCGGGACGTCGCCGACGGCGGCGCCGGGCTCACCGTCCAGGTCGGCGGGCCCGGCGCCCTCAACGCCGACATGGGCGAGGTCTTCGGCAGCATCGACGGCACCCTGCTGTACGCCACCCTCGGCGTCGTCACCGCCCTGCTGATCCTCATCTACCGCAGCCCCTTCCTGTGGCTGGTGCCGCTCGGCGTCGCCGGCGTCGCCGCCGGGATGGCGATGGCCGCCGGCTACGGCCTGCACGAGGCGTTCGGCGTCACCATCACCGGCCAGAGCGGCGGTGTGATGACGGTCCTGGTGCTCGGCGCGGGCACCGACTACGCGCTGCTGCTCATCTCCCGCTACCGCGAGGAGCTACGGCGCCACGAGCGGCCGTACGACGCCATGCGGGCCGCGCTGCGCGGCTGCGGACCGGCCATCCTCGCCTCCTCGGGCACGGTCGCGGCCGGCCTGCTGTGCCTGCTCGCCGCCGACCTCAACAGCAGCAGCGGCATGGGCCCCGTCGGCACGGTGGGCGTGCTCGCCGCGCTCGTCGCCATGACGACCCTGCTGCCCGCCCTGCTGGTCGTCCTCGGCCGCCGCGTCTTCTGGCCGCTGATCCCCGCCTTCGGCAGCGAGCCCAAGGCCCGCGGGTCGCTGTTCTCGGCGATGGGCGCCTCGGCCGCGCGCCGGCCGGCCGCCGTCCTCGCCGGCGGCGCCGTGCTGCTCGGCGCGCTGGCGCTGGGCGCCTTCAACCTGCCGGGCACCCTCAAGCAGGAGGACTCCTTCACCCAGCGGCCCGAGTCGATCGCCGCCGCCCAGACGCTCACCCGCGCCTACCCCGGCCGCAGCAGCCAGCCCATCACCGTCATCGCCCCCACCGGCCGGACGGACGCCGTACTGGCCGAGGCCCGCACGACGGACGGGGTCGCCCAGGCGACGGCCGGACGCAGCGGCTCCGGCTGGACCGAGATCTCCGTCTACGCCACCGCGGCACCCGAGTCGGCCGGGGAGACCCGCACCATCGAGGCCCTGCGCGCCGGACTAGACGACACCTACGGCACCTACGTCGGCGGGCCCAGCGCCCAGCAGCTCGACCTGGCCGACAGCCAGGTTCGCGACCGCGAGGTCGTCGTGCCGCTCGTCCTGGCCGCCGTGTTCGTGATCCTCGTCGGACTGCTGCGCAGCCTCGTGGCGCCGCTGATGCTGCTCGTCGCCGTCGTCGCGGTGTGGGGCGCCGCGCTCGGGATCGGCGGCCTGGTCTTCGGCCCCGTCCTCGGCCTCCACGGCACGGACCCCGGCCTCGGCCTGCTGTCCTTCGTCTTCCTCGTGGCACTCGGCGTCGACTACGGCATCTTCCTCATGCACCGCATGCGCGAGGAGTCCACCGCCGGCGCCGAACCGCAGGCGGCCGCGCTGACCGCGCTGCGCACCACCGGCGGGGTGATCGCGTCGGCCGGTGTCGTGCTCGCCGCCACCTTCGCCGTGCTGACCACGCTGC
The DNA here is from genome assembly GCF_023516615.1 of Streptomyces panaciradicis. Lineage (GTDB taxonomy): Bacteria > Actinomycetota > Actinomycetes > Streptomycetales > Streptomycetaceae > Streptomyces > Streptomyces panaciradicis. Next base: position 137,651 of record NZ_JAMGBF010000005.1, on the reverse strand, counting down.
CGCTGGCGGCGCTGGTCGAGCTCGGGTTCGTGATCGCGGTCGGCGTGCTGCTGGACACCTTCCTGGTGCGCACCTACCTGGTCACGACCGCGAGCGTGCTGCTGAAGCGGCGGGTGTGGTGGCCCGGACGGCTGTCGCGGGAGCCGGAGCCGCGGCCGGTGCGGCGGCAGCCCGAGACCGTGTGAAGCTGAACCCCGTGGAACACACGACGGCGACACGGCAGCGCCGGGGCGAGCGCGTCATGGCGGTCATCAACCGCGACCCGCGCACGGCCCCGCACGGCACCCGCAACGACGCGATCCTCGCGGCCGTGCTCGCCGCGGGGGCCGTGTGCCTGGCGCTGGGCACCGACCCGGCCCGACGCCCCGACGCGCTCGGCTGGACGCTGCTGCTCGCCGCCCACGTGCCGCTGGTGTGGCGGCGCCGCCGCCCGCTGCTCGTCGCCACGACGGTCCTGACGCTGCTGGCCGCCTACCACGCCCTCGACAACAACCACGTGGCCCCGACGCCCGCGACCGTGGTGGCGCTCTACACGGTCGCGGCGACCGGCACGGTACGCCGCACCCTCGGCGTGGGCGCCACCGTCCTGAGCGCGTCCGTGCTGGTCAACCTCTTCAGCAACCCGGCCGGCGCGGTGGAGATCCTACGGATCTCCGGCTGGGTCATCGCCGTCCTCTTCTGCGGCATGGACGTCCGCTACTACCGCCAGTACGTGGCCGCGATCGTCGAACGCGCCGAGCGCGCCGAACGCACCCGCGAGGAGGAGGCCCGCCGCCGCGTCGCCGAGGAACGCCTGCGCATCGCCCGCGACCTGCACGACCTGCTCGCCCACAGCATCACCCTCATCGGCGTGCAGACCTCCGTCGCCGCGCACGTCCTGGCCGCCGACCCCGAACGGCTGGACCGGGAGACGGTCGCCAAGGCCCTGGACGACATCGCGGAGACCTGCCGGTCGGCGCGCGGCGAACTGCGGGGCACGCTGGAGGTCCTGCGCGAGGCCGACTGTCCCGACGGCCGCGGCCCGCTGCCCGGCCTCGACGGCCTGCCCGACCTGGTGGAGGCCGCACGGCTCGCGGGCGCCCGGGTGGAGCCGGAGCTGCGGGTGGAGCAGGCCCCGCCCGCCGTGGGCGCCGCCGCCTACCGGATCGTGCAGGAGGCCCTGACGAACGCCGTCCGGCACGCCGGGCCCGAACCCGCCGTACGGGTCGAGCTGTACGAGGCGGACGGCGCCCTGCGCCTCACCGTCGCCGACGACGGCACCGGGCCGACCCCCGGCACCGCGCCCGGCTTCGGGCTGGTCGGCATGCGGGAGAGGGCCCGCAGCGTCGGTGGCACACTCGACGCCGGGCCGCGGCCCGCGGGTGGCTTCCAGGTGAGTGCCGTACTGCCGCTGACGACGACGGGGGAGAAGGACGGATGACCATCCGCGTACTGCTCGCCGACGACCAGACCCTCGTGCGGGCCGCGTTCGCGATGCTCGTCGAGTCGGCGCGGGACATGGCGGTCGTGGGGCAGGCGGGCACCGGCCGGGAGGCCGTGGAGCTGGCCCGCGGCGAGCGCCCCGACCTGGTGGTGATGGACGTCCGCATGCCCGACCTGGACGGCATCGAGGCGACCCGGCTGATCGCGGCCGACGAGGACCTCGCCGCGGTGAAGGTGCTGGTCCTGACCACCTACGACACCGACGAGAACATCGTGGAGGCGCTGCGGGCCGGGGCCTCGGGGTTCCTGGTGAAGGACACCCGGCCGGCCGAACTGCTGGACGCCATCCGCACGGTGGCCGCGGGGGAGGCCCTGCTGTCGCCGGGGCCGACGGCACGGCTGATCGAACGGTTCCTGCGCAGCCCCTCCGTGCCGGCGGCGGGCGGACCGGAGTGCCTGTCGGAGCGGGAGCGGGAGGTGCTGACGCTCGTCGCCCGCGGCCTGAACAACACCGAGGTGGGTGAATCCCTGGGCCTGAGTCCGCTGACCGCGAAGACGCACGTCAGCCGTATCATGGGCAAGCTGGGAGCCCGGGACCGGGCACAACTGGTGATCGTGGCCTACGAGTCCGGGCTGGTCACTCCGGGAACCATGGGGCCGTGACCCTCCTGCGCCGCACCCTCCTCGTCACCCTCGCCCTCCTCGCCCCGCTCACCGCGACGACGCACGCCTCCGCCGCGTCCGGCTGCACCTCCTCCGTCCCGTACACCTCCGGCGAGGGCGGTTACGCCACCTACCGCATCCCGGCGGCCGTCATCACGCCCCGGGGCACGGTCCTCGCCTTCGCCGAGGGCCGCCACGACGGCGCCGGCGACTCCGGCGACATCGACGTCGTCCTCAGACGCTCGGCCGACGGCGGCTGCACCTGGGGCCCGCTGCGGGTGGTCGCCGCCGGGGACGGCGACACCCGCGGCAACCCGGCCCCCGTCGTCGACCCGCGCACCGGCGCGGTCGTCCTCGTCACCTCCTTCAACAGCGGCGCCGTCACCGAGGCGCAGATCATGCGCGGGGAGGCCACCCCGGAGCAGAGCCGGCGGGTGTTCGTGCAGCGCGGCCTCGACGACGGACGCGTCTTCTCGGCGCCGCGGGACATCACCGCGCAGGTGAAGCGGCCGGACTGGCGGTGGTACGCGACCGGCCCCGGCCACGCGGTCGCCCTCACCCGCGGCCCGCACGCCGGACGCCTGGTGATCCCCGCCGACCACTCCACCGCCCCGCCCGCCGGCTCCACCGACACCGGCCAGGAGGCCAGGTACTACGGCGGCCACGCCCTCTACAGCGACGACGGCGGCACCACCTGGCACATCGGCTTCGTGGACGGCGCCCACGACGGCCGCGTCGACCCGAACGAGTCGAGCGCCGCCGAACTCCCCGACGGCAGGCTGTACTTCAGCGCCCGCGACCAGAACGGCACAAGCCCCGGCAACCGCCTGGACGCCTACTCCGCCGACGGCGGCCGCTCCCTGGAGCGGCCGTACGCCGTCCAGCCCACCCTGGACGACGTCCCCGTCGTCCAGGGCAGCGTGCTGCAACTGCCCGGCGCGCAGGCCCCGTTGCTGTTCTCCGGCCCGTCCGTGCCGACGGCCCGGCGGGCGATGACGGTGTGGCGCAGCACGGACGCCGGGGCGACCTTCACCAGGGCCCTGACGCTCTCCCAGCGGCCCGCCGCCTACTCGGACCTGGTGCCGGTGGACCGCGGGGCGGTGGGACTCCTGTACGAGACGGGCGTCTTGGGCCCCTACGAGACGATCGAGTTCCGGCGGCTGCCCGCCGACGGACTCTAGAGCAGGCCGGCCGCCGCGAGGTACGCGCCGACCCGCCGCACCTCCTGCGGCGACAGCGGGATCTGCGGGTCGGCGGTCACCGGGCAGTCGATCACCCCGCGCAGGTGCAGCGCCGCCTTGAAGGCCCCCAGCGCCGACGAGCCGCCGCCCATCCGCGCCGGGTCCCCGGCGGACACCAGGCCGAACAGGGCGCACAGCCGCTCCTGTTCGGCCCGCGCCGCCTCCAGGTCGCCCGCGCGGCACAGCCGGTCGAGGCGGACGTAGCCGTCCGGGTCGACGTTGGCGAGACCGGGGACGGCGCCGTCGGCGCCGAGCGCGAGCGCCGCGTCGACGATCAATTCGGAGCCGGTCAGCACGCTGAACCCGGTGATGCCGGGGCGGGTGCGGGCACCGGTGACGACCTCGCGGAAGGCGGCGAGATCACCGCTGGAGTCCTTCAGTCCCGCAAGGACGCCCTCGGCGGCGAGGTCCAGGACCACGTCCGCGGGGAGCTTCGTGTGCACGGCCATGGGGATGTCGTACGCGATCACCGGGACCGGCGAGGCGGCCGCGACCAGGCGGAAGTGGCGGGCGATCTCCGCCGGATGGGTCCGCGCGTAGAAGGGCGCCGTCACGACCACCGCGTCCGCGCCGGCCGCCGTCACCGCCGCCACATGGTCCAGCACCCTCGGCGTCGCCATGTCGACCACCCCGGCCAGCACCGGCAGTCGGCCCCCCACATGGGCGGTCACCGACTCCACCACCAGCCTGCGCTGCGCGTCACGCAGAAACGCCACCTCCGAGGTCGAGCCCAGCACGAACAACGCGTCCACCCCGGCGCCGACCAGATGGTCGACCAGCCTGAGCAGGGAGGGGACGTCCACCTCGCGGTCCGGTGTCAGGGGCGTGCAGACGGGCGGGACGACACCGGTGAGCGGGGCGGGGAAGGTCATTCAGGGCTCCCTGGGATGGTTCTGCCGTACGAGGTCGCGGGTCGAGGCGTCCTCCCGCACAGGATGGTGGCAGCGGAAGCGGTGTCCCGGCGCCGACGCGGCCGAGAAGTCCGGCATGCGGGACGCGCACACGTCGTCGGCCTTCCAGCAGCGGGTCCGGAACGGGCAGCCGCTGGGCGGGTGCGTCGCCGACGGGACCGGACCGGTCAGCGGGATGGGTTCGACGGGGTCGAGCAGGCCGGGGGTCGCCGAGAACAGGGCCCGGGTGTACGGGTGCCGCGCCCGGTCGGTGACCTCGGCCGCGGGGGACTCCTCGACGATCCGGCCCAGGTACATGGTGATCACCCGGTCGCTCATCCGCCGTACCGTCTGGATGTCGTGCGAGACGAACACCAGGGCCAGGCCCAGGCGTTCCTTCAGATCCAGCAGCAGGTTCAGGATCTGGGCGCGCACCGACACGTCCAGCGCGCTCGTCGGCTCGTCCGCCACCACCAGGGCGGGGTCCAGCGCCAGCGCCCGCGCGATCGCCACCCGTTGCCTTTGCCCGCCGGACAGTTGGCCGGGCAGCGCGTCGGCCAGTGCGCGGGGCAGCCCGACCAGGCCCATCAACTCCCGCACCCGCCCCTCGCGTTCGGCTCTGCCGCCCCGGCCGTGCACGTCGAGCGGGTCCCGCAGGATCCTCCGCACCGGCAGCCGGCGGTTCAGGGCCGTCGACGGGTCCTGGAAGATCATCCCGGTGGTGCCGCCGACGGCCGTGCGGCGTTCGGCGGCGGGCATCGACCACAGGTCACGGCCCTGGAAGACCACCGTGCCGGCGGTCGGGCGCTGGATGCCGACCAGCACCCGCGCCAGGGTCGACTTGCCGCAGCCGGACTCGCCGACCACGCCCACCGTCTCACCGGGCGCGACGGCGAGGTCGGCGCCGGTCAGGGCGTACACCCGGTCCCGGGTGAACAGGCCGCCGCTGCGGGCCCTGTGCACGACGTGTGCGTCGGACAGTTCGACGATCGCGTTCACTGCACGGCCTCCGGCTCCGATGCCGCGAGGGCGACCGCCGGATGGTGACAGGCCGCCGTATGGGTGGGGGTGCCCAGCAGGGCGGGCGCCGTCGTGCGGCACACGTCCGTCGCCAGGGGACAGCGGTCGGCGAAGCGGCAGCCCGCCGGGAAGTCGGCGGGGGAGGGGACGACGCCCCTGATCTGCGTCATGCGGGCGGCCGCCGACTCCAGCGACAGCACACTGCCGAGCAGACCGCGCGTGTAGTGATGGGCCGGCGCCTCCACCAGGTCGGCGGTCACGCCCGTCTCCACGATCTGCCCGCCGTACATCACCGCCACCCGGTCGGTGACGTCGGCCACCAGCGCCAGGTCGTGCGAGACGAGGATCAGCGCGAAGCCCAGCTCCCCGCGCAGCCGCAGCAGCAGCTCCATCACCTGCGCCTGGACGGTGACGTCCAGCGCGGTCGTCGGCTCGTCGGCCACGATCAGCTTCGGGTCCCGCGACAGGGCCACGGCGATCAGCACCCGCTGCCGCTGCCCGCCGGACAGCTCGTGCGGATAACTCCGCAGCGTCCGGGCGGGGTCGAGACCGACCATCGTCAGCAGCTCCTCGGGCGTACGGCGGCCTCCACGCCGTACGACCTGCTTCAGCTGCGCGCGGACGGTCATCGCGGGGTTGAGCGAGGACAGTGCGTCCTGGTAGATCATCGCCATCTCGTGCCCGAGGAGACGGCGCCGGGCACGGGGTGACTCGGACAGCAACTCCCGCCCGTCGAAACGGACCTGACCGCGGACGCGGGCGCCACGGGGCTGCAGCCCCATCACCGTCAGCGCGGTGAGCGACTTCCCGCACCCCGACTCCCCGACCAGACCGAGCACTTCGCCGGGACCCACCTCGAAGGAGATCCCGTCGACGATGTCAACGCCGCCATGGCGCCCGTCGAACCCGATGGCAAGGTCATGGACGCTCAGGACCGCGCCCCCAAGGGGCGCGGGGAACTGCGCGACAAGCCCACCCGCTGCCGCACCCGCCGAACGACCTCCCGTCGCACCCCCTCCCGCGCCCCGCCCCCGCAACCGCGCCGCCGCCTCCGCCAGCCCCGGCAGGTGAAGAACCTCCCCGCCCCCGGCGTCCGGCGCCTCCACCCGGTCCTCGTCGGACGCCAACCCCACTTCCCGCCCGGCCGGCGAGGCCCACGCGTCCGACACCCCCTCGGAGAGGATGTTCAGCGACAGCACGGTCACCAGCATCAGCAGCCCTGGAAAGACCGTGGCCCACCACCCCCCGGTCAGCACCATGTTCTTGCCGTCGGCGATGACGCTGCCCCACGACGGGTCGGGCGGCCGCACGCCCGCCCCGATGAAGGACAGCGACGCCTCGAAGACGATGGCCTCGGCGACCTGCACGGTGCAGAACACCAGCACCGGGGCAGCACAGTTGACGGCCACGTGCCGGAGCACGATGTGCGGGGTGCGGGCGCCGATGACCCGCTCCGCCGTCACGTAGTCCTCGCCGTACTGGTCGAGGACGTTGGCCCGTACGACGCGGGCCACGGGCGGGGTGAACAGGAACGCGATCGCGCAGATCAGCACCGTGATGCCGCCGCCGAACACGGCCACCAGCACGGCGGCCAGCGCGATGCCGGGAAACGCCATCACGACGTCCAGGCAGCGCATCAGCGTCTCGTCGACGGCCTTGCGGGAAGTGGCCGCCACGGCACCGATCAGCGCGCCGACGACCAGCGCGAGGGCCGTCGCCCCGAGGCCGATCGCGAGCGACCAGCGGGCCCCGTACATCAGCCGGCTGAGGATGTCCCGGCCGAGGCTGTCCTGGCCCATCCAGTGCGCGGCGGAGGGGTGCCCGGTGCCGCCGACGGGCTCCTGCTGGTCGAGCGGGTCGTCCGGCGCGATCAGCGGGGCGAGCACCGCCACCAGGACCACCAGTGCCAGGAAGCAGACGGCGGCCCTCGACAGCGGGGGCAGCCGGCGCGGGCCGTGCAGGCGGATGCCGGGGCGGGCGAGGACCTCGGTGAGGCGTGCGCGCGTGAACATCAGGTCGCTTCCCTCAGTCGCGGGTTGACCAGCAGGTAGAGCACGTCGATGACGAGGTTGACGACGACGAAGCCGGTCGCGGTGGTCAGGACGACGCCCTGGACGACGGCCGGGTCGCCGTTCTTCACGGCGTCGATCATCAGCTTGCCCATGCCGGGCAGCGAGAAGATCGTCTCGATGACGACCGCCCCGCCGATCAGATAGCCGACGCGCAGGCCCAGCACGGTCAGCGGGTTGACGAGGGCGTTGCGCAGGACGTTGCGGCCGACGACGACCCGCGGCGGCAGTCCGCTGCCGATCGCCGTGCGGACGTAGTCCTTGTCGAGTTCCTCGACCACCGACGTCCGTACGACACGGGTGAGTTGGGCCGCCACCGGCAGGGACAGGGCCAGTGCCGGCAGGGTCATCGTCCTCAGCCAGCCGGTGAGGGAGTCGGCGGGATTGATGTAGCCGCCGGTCGGGAACCAGCCCTGGTCGACGGCCAGGTACTGGATCATCAGCAGGGCCAGCCAGAAGCCGGGGGCGGCGACGCCGGTGAGGGAGACGACGCGGATGATCTGGTCGGGCAGCCGGTCCCGGTGGATCGCGGCCGTCACTCCGCCGATGAGGCTCAGGACGACCGCGATGCCCAGGCCCAGGAAGGTGAGCTGGAGGGTCAGCGGCAGCGCGGTCGTGACCTGGTCGACGACCGGGGCGCGGGTCAGGGCGCTGGTGCCCAGGTCGCCGTGGAGCAGGTCGCCGACGAAGTGGACGTAGCGCACGGGCAGCGGGTCGAGCAGGCCGTTGCGTTCGCGGAAGTCGTGCAGTTGCCGCGGGGTGGGGTTGGCGCCCTGGAAGAACGCGGAGGCCGGGTCGACGTCCGAGAAGCGCATCACCAGGAACACGAAGAGCACGATGCCGAGCAGCAGCGGCACGAGGAGGGCGACGCGGCGCAGCAGGATGCGCAGGACGGCGATCATCGCGTCAGGCCCATTTCGCCCGCAGCAGGTTGATGCCCGGGTAGGGCTGTGCCCTTATGCCGGTGAGCTTCTTCGGGTCCCAGGCCGTCATCAGCTCGTTGTGGACGACCGGGTAGAGCACGGCCTGTTCGGCGACGGTGTCGATGTAGTCCTGGATCATCGTCTTCTTCTTCGCCGGGTCCGGCTCCCGCGTGGCCCGGTCCATGTCCCGGAAGAGCTGCCTGGCGACGGCGTTGCCGGCCCAACGGGTGTAGCCCATCCAGAGGTTGGTGGGGCCGTAGTTGTAGTGCATGATCAGGTCGGCGTCGAGGCCGAACTGGTTGGGGTTCGAGGCGGCGGCGACGACCTGGTAGTCCTGCTTCTGGTCCATCTTGGTGAAGACGGCGGTCGTCTCCTGCGGGTCCAGGGTGGTCCGCACGCCGATCGCGTCCCAGGACGCCTTGATGGTGGGCAGGCAGTCGACGATCCAACTGACGTTCACGGCCAGGATGTTGATGTGCAGCCCGTGCACGCCCGCCGCCTTGAGCAGGGCCTTCGCCTTCTCCGGGTCGTGGTCGTAGACGGTCTTCGCCCGCCGGTAGGCCGGGTTGCCCTCGTTCAGGAACGACGTCGAGGGCTTGCCGTGGCCCTTGAGCGCCACCTCGACCATCTTGCCGGTGTCGATCGCGTAGTGCAGGGCCTGGCGCACCCGCACGTCGTCGAAGGGCTTGTGCGCGGTGTTGAACATCAGGAACAGGTTGTTCATCCCGGCGCCGCCCGCGACCGTCAGCCCTCCGCTCTCCAACTGCTTGATGTCGGCGTACGGGATGTTGTCGGAGATCTGCGCGCCCGCGCCTGAGCCGGAGATCCGGGCGACGCGCGGGGCCGCGTCCACGATGGTCAGCCAGTTCATCCTCGCGAAGGCCGGCCTGCGCGGGCCGTTGTAGCCGGGATACGCGGCGAAGGTGGTGTTGGACTTCGGGTGGTGGGCGGTCTGCCGGTAGGGCCCCGAGCCGATGGCGAGCCCCGCGGTGGCCTTGTCCCAGGCGCCCGGCTGCGAGAAGACGTGCTTCGGCATGATCTTCGCCAGGGTCAGCCGGGACAGCCCGTCCGGGAAGGGGAACTTGAGCACCAGCTCGACGTTCCGGTCGTCGATCCTGCGGACCTCCTTCAGCCAGCTCGCGAAGAAGCCCTTGGCGAGGGTCTGCGTCTTCGGGTCGAGGATGCGGTCGAAGACGAACACGACGTCGTCGGCGGTGACCGGCCTGCCGTCGTGGAACGTCGCCCCGGGCCGCAGCGTGAACCTCCACGACGTGGCGGTCGCGTCCTTCGGGATCTCGGTGGCCAGCGCCGCGTACGGCTCGCGGGTGATGGGGTCGGTGTCGAGGAGGCCCTCGTAGATGTGGTTGTTGGCGGCCATGCAGAAGGCGGACGCGGTCTGGGTGGGGTCCCAGGAGCCGTCGTTGCCGTAGCCGATGACGGCGGTCAGTGTGCGGTCCTTGCCGCTTCCGCCGCCGGTGTCGTTGGTGGACTGGGGCCCGGAGGAGCAGGCCGACAGCGACGCGGAGACGGCGGCGGCCGCCCCCAGCGCGCCGGTGTGCTTCAGGAAGGTCCGGCGATGCACGGTTCCTCCAGCGGGAGAGGTCCAGCGGAAAGTCGCCTCGATGGCGAGGAGATACGACGTCCTACGTCCGGTTCGTCAGCCGCGACCCTAGGAGCGGCCCAGGGGGCGGTCAAGGGCTCGCACACGAATGGCGCAGCCGTCAGAGGTCACACCAATGGCGGTGTGAAATGGCGGGAGTTGACGCACGTCGACGGCGGACATGGGACGTGGGACGTCCGGCGCGCGTACGATGCGGCGCATGCCCGCGCAGCCCAGGAACACGGAGTCCGGCAACAGCCGCATCCGGCGCGCGGTCGTGCAGCTCATCCTCGACCGCAGGCTGCGGCCCGGCGCCCCGCTGCCCACGGAGGCCGAGCTGATGGAGGACCTCGGAGTCAGCCGCAACTCCGTGCGCGAGGCCCTCAAGGCCCTGCAGGCCCTCGACATCGTCGAGATCCGGCACGGCTACGGCACCTACGTCGGCGAGGCCTCCCTCACCCCGCTCGTCGACGGGCTCACCTTCCGCACCCTCGCCCGGCACGACGACGACACCGGCGCCCTCGCCGAGATCCTCCAGGTCCGGGAGGTGCTGGAGGAGGGGCTGATCCGGCGCATCGCGGGCACGGCCGACGAGGCGGAGCTGGACGCGCTGGAGGCGGTCGTGTCCCGGATGGAGAGGGCGGTCCGGGCCGGCCGCCCCTTCCCCGAACTCGACCGCCAGTTCCACGAGTTGCTCTACGCCCCGCTCGGCAACCCGCTCGTGCCCCAGCTCCTCGGCGCCTTCTGGACCGTCTTCCGCAGGGTCGCCGCGGCCCGCGGCTGGAGGGAGGACCCGCGGCCGGAGGTGACGGTGCGCCGGCACCGGGACATCGTGACGGCCCTGCGCGCACGCGACGCCGCGGGCGCCCAGCGGGCCATGGAGCACCACTTCCGGGGCATCGAGGCCCGTACCCTGACCCGATGACGGACACCTGGCGACCCACCGATCCCGGTGTGCTGCTGCTGCCGTCGGGCCGGCTGGTCCGCGGCCGCGGCCTGCGGCACCCCCTCGACCCCGCGGCGCCCGCCCCTTCCTACGGCCTCTACCTCCTCGGCCGCCGGCCTGCGCCCGTGCCCTGGGAGTTCACCTGGCTGCGCTGGCCGGACTTCCGGCTGCCCGCCGACCGCCCGGCCGCCCGCGCCGCCCTGGCCGAGGCGTGGGAGCGGGCCGCGCACGAGCTGGTCGAGGTGGCCTGCGGGGGCGGCCGCGGCCGCACCGGCACGGCGCTGGCCTGTCTGGCGGTGCTGGACGGCGTACCGGCCGAGGAGGCCGTGGACTTCGTACGGCGTCACTACGACCGGCGCGCGGTGGAGACGCCGTGGCAGAAGCGGTACGTACGCGGCTTCACCGGCTGAGGACGTCCGCCACCACGCCGGCCGCCGAGGCGATCAGGGTGCTGTCCCAGGCGGCGTCCCGGTCCGGCTTGGTGGACAGGACAGCCAGCACGATCGGGTCGCCGTCCGCGGTCCAGGCCACGCCCACGTCGTTGGTGGTGCCGTAGGAGCCGGAGCCCGTCTTCTCGGCGACCGCCCAGGTCCCCGGCACCCCGGCGCGGATGCGGGTGCCGCCGGTCGTGTTGTTCAGCAGCCAGTGCGTGAGCAGGGCCCGGTCGGACGGGTTCAGGGCGTCGCCGAGCAGCAGCCGGGCGTTGGTGCGGCCGATCGCGCGCGGGCTGGTGGTGTCCGTGCGGCGGCCCGGCTCGGCGGAGTTGAGCTCCGGCTCCCAGCGGTCCAGGCGGGTGACCGGGTCGCCGAGCGAGCGGGCGAAGCGGGTGATCGCGGTGGGGCCGCCCAGCTCGCGCAGCAGGAAGTTGCCGGCGGAGTTGTCGCTGTAGCGGACGGCCGCGTCGCACAGTTCGGCGATCGTCATGCCGTGCGCGAGATTCTCGTCCGTCCCGGTGACGGGGGCGCCGTCCACGAGGTCGTCGCGCGTGTAGTGGATGCGGCGCGACAGCACCTCGCCGTGCCGGTCCAGGTCGCGCAGGACGGCCGCGGCGGCCAGGGTCTTGAACACCGAACAGATCGGGAAGCGCTCGTCGGCGCGGTGGGCGAGGGTCCGCCGGGTGCGCAGGTGGTGCGCGAAGACGCCCAGACGGGCGCCGTGTTCCCGCTCCAGTTCGGTGAGGGGTCCGGTGGCGGCGTGGGCGGGGGCGCTCGTCAGGAGCGCGGTCACGGTGGCGGTTCCGGCCATGAGGACGGTGCGTCGGGCTGGGATCTTGCTCTCCTTCGCTCGGGGCTCGTCGACGATCTCTGCAGTGAGCGACGCCGTTCGTCCCTCCATGGTTGCCCGGCCGTGGACCATCGGCGGACGGCGGCGCGCGGCCGTCCTCGCCACAGTGGGGGCATGGAGAAGACGAAGGGGATCAGCCGGGCGCGGTTCCTGGCGGGGGCGGCGGCCGTCTCGGTCGCCGCCGCGAGCCGCCCTGCCGCGGCCGGAGAACGCCACGGGCTGCGCCACCGGGGCGTCGTCTACACCGTCGGCGAGGGCGATACGCCCGGCACCGCGTGGAGCGCCGCCCGGATGCGCCGGGACATCCGCGCCGTCCGCGACGACCTGCACGCCGACACCGTCGACGTCACCGGCGACGGCGTCGAACGCCTCACCGCCACCGCCGCCGAGGCCGCCGAACGCGGACTGCACGTGTGGCTGCAGCCGACGCTCGCGGACGCCCCCGAGCGGGACATCCTGGAGCACCTCGCCGAGTGCGGCCGGTTCGCGGAGCGGCTGCGGCGGCAGGGTGCGAGCGTCGACTTCAGCGTGGGCTGCGAGTTCTGGCTGTTCGTGCCCGGGATCGTGCCCGGCGCGACGGTCCTGGAGCGGGTCGAGAACCTGCTCAAGGGCGACGTCGACCCCGTGCGGATGCAGCGCCGCCTCGACCGCTTCACCGCGAAGGCGGCGGCCCTCGGCCGGTCCGTCTTCCACGGCCGGCTGAGCTACGCCGCCGCCCAGGACGACCGGGTCGACTGGCGCCTCTTCGACGTCGTCGGCATCGACTACTACTCGTGCTTCCCCCACCGCGCCGACTACGTCCGGGAGTTGCGGCGCTACCTGCGCTGGGGCAAGCCCCTGGCCGTCACCGAGTTCGGGTGCTGCACGTACGAGGGCGCGCCGCAGGCGGGCGGCATGGGCTGGGACGTCGTCGACTACGACAAGGGCGAGATCAAGGGCCGGCTCGTGCGCAGCGAACACACCCAAGCCGCCTATGTGACCGACCTGTTGGGCGTCTTCGAGGCGATGGGCCTGTACGCGGCGATGGCCTTCGAGTTCGTCACCCCGGACGCCCCGCACCGCGCCGACGACCCGCGCAAGGACCTCGACATGGCGAGCTACAGCATCACCAAGACCATCAAGGACCGCCCCGACGAACCCCGTTCCGACTGGCACTGGGAGCCGAAGGAGGCGTTCCACGCGCTGGCCCGGCGGTACGCCGGCCGCGCTCACTGACAGGTGACGTCCGCGCGGGGCCGCTCGCCCGTGGCCAGGAAGCGGGACACCGTCGCGTCGCCGCACGCGGTGCCGTTGGCCAGGTAGGCGTCGTGTCCGGTGGAGTCGTTGACGACCATCACGGCACGGTGGCCGAGGGCGGCGCGCAGCTCGCGGGCGCCGCTGAGAGGGGTGGCCATGTCCCGCTCGTTCTGGATCATCAGGATGTCGGCCGGCCCCCGGTCCGTGACGCGCACCGGCGCCTCCCGCGGGCGGTACGGCCAGGCGGCGCACAGCATCGCGTTGCGGGGCATCCCTGCGGTCAGCGGGTACGCGGCACGGCCGGCGTCCACCGCCTTCTGATAGGCGGACGCCTTCCGGGGCCAGGCCACGTCGTTGCAGATGGTGGCGCCGGCCACCGAGTACACGTTGCGCAGGACCTCCTCCGGCGGGGACGACGGCGCGGGCGGCACGGCGCCCTGCCGCGCGGCCAGGATCAGCTTCGCCAGATCGGGCCAGTCGTCGGGGTCGTAGAAGTCGCCCATCATCGTCTGGCGTAGCACATTGCCGTCCAGGACCGGCGGGTTGGCGCCCGGCCAGGGGATCGGTTCGCGGTCCAGGCGGCCGGCCAGGCGCAGGAAGAGCGGCCGCACCTCGGCGGCGGTGCGGGCGAGGCGGTCCGGATTGCCGGGCTGCGCGGCCCAGGCGGCGAACTCGGGGAAGACGTCCTCGACACCGGTCTCGAACCCGGCGAGGAAGGCGCGCTCGGCCAGCACCGGGTCCGGATTCAGATTGCTGTCCAGGACCACGCGGTCGGTGCGCGCCGGGAACATCGTGCTGTAGGCGGCGCCGACGTACGTGCCGTACGACTCGCCCCACAGCGACAGCCTGCGTTCGCCCAGCGCGGCCCGGACGCGGTCGATGTCACGGGCGTTGTTCCGGGTGCTGATGTGCCGCACCAGCTCGCCGCCGTTGCGGGCGCAGGCGGCCGACATGCGCCGGGCGGCCGCCAGGTTGCCCGCGACCGACCCGTCCGCGGCGGGCCAGGGCCGCAGTGTGGTGGCCCCGAGGTCGGCGTGCTCCCAGCCGCAGTCCACCGCCGTGGAGGGGGCGTTGCCGCGCGGGGCGATCCCGATCAGGTCGTAGCGGTCCCGTACGGCCTCGGGCAGCCTGCGCCCCTTTTGCGAGGGGTCGTCGAGGCCCGAACCGCCGGGTCCGCCGGGGATCATCAGCAACGCGCCGCGCCGCCGGGCCGGATCCAGGGCGGGGACCCGGGATACGGCGACCTCGATCCTCGGGCCGTTCGGGTCGGCGTAGTCCATCGGCACGGACACCGTCGTGCACGACTGGCGTGGATCCAGGCCGCTGCCCTCGCACTTGGTCCACTTCAGCGTCTCGGGCGGGCCGCCGGCCGCGGACGCCGGGAGCGGGGTGAGCGCGCCGAGGACGGCACCGCAGGCGGCGGCGGTCAGCGCGAGTCTCTTCGTGATCGGCTTCATGACGACGAGCCTCCCGGACCCGCCGCCTGCGTCCCATCCGGTCAACGCCCCAGTGCGCAGGGGGGTTTGCCCCAGCACCGCCCGCGGGTTCCTCAGACGTCCCGGCGGTCCACGACCACCACCGCCAGCACCGCCGCGACCCCCGCCCACACCGCGAACACCACCCAGGAGCCGCCCACGGTCGTGGGGTACCTGCGGGCGATCGTGAAGGGATGGGTGCCGTACCCGACGTCCACCAGCCGGGCCCAGGCGTTGAGGGGCAGGGCGTTCCTGACGCACGCCGTCCAGTGGTAGCGCTCGGTGACGAAGGACGGCAGGAGCAGCAGCACGACCGTGGTCAGCACCATCGTCGTCGCGCTGTGCCGGACCACCGCCCCCACCCCCATCCCCACCAGCGCGCTCACCGGCGCCAGCAGCGCCGACGCGGCGACCACCCGCCAGGCACCGGGGTGGCCGATCGGCACGCCCTGGCCGCGGCCGTCGAGGATCGCCTGCGTGACCGCGTAGGAGGCGCCCGCGACGACGGCGCCGTACACCGTCATCACCGCCGTCACCACGGCCACCTTGGCCGTCATCAGCGCCCGCCGGTCGGGCACGGCGGTGAACGTCGTACGGATCAGGCCCGTCGCGTACTCGCCGACGACCGCGATCGCGCCGATGCTCGCCGCCGCCAGCACCAGCATCAGCGCGGCACCCTGGGTGAAGGCGTCCCGCAGCGCCCAGTACACGAAGTCGCGGTGGATGGGCTCGTTGTAGTGCGGGTAGTTGGTGTAGTCGGCGCGGGCCGCGTTCGCGTTGAAGGCCACCAGCGCCGGCGCGCTGGAGCCGAGCGCCCAGTAAGTGGAGCGCAGCGAACGGAGTTTGATCCATTCGGCGGCCGGCAGGTCGGTGAAGCGGGCGGGCGGAACGGCGAGGGCGGTCGTCATCGGGTCTCTCCTGCCGCGTACTCGACGCTGTCGGCGGTCAGTTCCATGAAGGCCGTCTCCAGCGAGGCGGACTGTGTCGTCAACTCCCACAGCAGGAGTCGGTGTTCGTGGGCCAGCTCGCCCACCCGGACGGCTCCGGCCCCCTGCACCTTCAGCGTGTCGTCGCCGTGCCGTTCCACCGCCGCGCCCTCCTTCGCCAGGACGGCGGCCAGGGCGCCGGAGTCCGGCGACCGCACCGTCACGGTCGGCGCGGTCCCGCGGGCGGCGAACGCGGTCAGGGACTCGGCGGCGATCAGCTCTCCCCGGCCGATGACGACGAGTTCGTCGGCGGTGTGCTCCATCTCGGACATCAGGTGACTGGAGACGAACACCGTCCGCCCCTCGTGCGCGAGCCGCCGGAACAGCCCCCGCACCCACAGCACGCCCTCCGGGTCGAGCCCGTTGAGCGGCTCGTCGAACATCAGCACCGGTGGGTCGCCGAGTAGCGCGGCCGCGATGCCGAGCCGCTGCCTCATCCCCAGGGAGTAGGTGCCGATGCGGCGCCCGGCCGCCGCCCCGGTCAGGCCGACCTCCGCGAGCACCTCCTCCACCCGCCGCCGCGGGATGCGGTTGCCGCGGGCGAGCGCGTGCAGATGCGCCCGCGCGCTGCGGCCGCCGTGCACGTCGTGCGCGTCGAGGAGGGCGCCGACATGGCGCAGCCCGCGCGGATGGTCGCGGAAGACATGGCCGCCGATCGTGGCGGTGCCCGCGGTCGGCTCGACGAGCCCCAGCAGCATCCGCAGCGTCGTGGTCTTGCCCGCGCCGTTCGGGCCGAGGAAGCCGGTGACATGGCCGGGGCGAACGGTGAAGGACAGGTCTCGTACGGCGGTCGTGGGGCCGTAGCGCTTGGTGAGCTGCTCGACTTCGATCATGGGACCACGGTCCCGCGGACGGCGGGCGCCGGGCATCGGGCGGGAGCCGACACTCCTGGCGGCGGCCTGTCGACCCTGGTTGTACGTCCACGGGCCGATGACCGGCCCGCGCGCCCGCCCTACGATCGCGTCATGCCCGCAGCCCCGCCTCCGCCGCCCCTGGTCAAACGCGTCTCGCCGGCCGCGTGGACCGCGCTCGTGTGGTGCGCGAGCACGCTGTTCACCCTGCTGACGACCTTCCGGCTGCCCGGCGAGACGGAGCCCGCGCAGTGGCCGGCGGCCCAGCTCTACCGCTGGGACGGGCTGACGTTCCTGGCCCTGTCGACCGCGCTGGCCGTCCAGGGCGGCCGGCTGCTGCACCGCAGGCCGCTGCTCGCCGTCACCCTGACGATCCTCGCCGGGATCCTCGAGACGTCCACCCTGGGCGTCGGCGAGCTGCCGATGGCGCAGTACCTCACCACCATGGTGGCGCTGTACTTCGTCGCGGCCACCCATCCGCGGCGCACCGGGCTCATCGCCCTGGCCCTGGCGGTCGGCACCCTGATCCTCTACCTCGCCGTGCGGATGCTGCGCGGCTGGCCCGCCGGCACCTCCGCCGAACTGGCCGTCGCCCTGGTAACCGTGATCGCCTGGCTGCTGGGCAACTCCGCGCACGAGTCCCGGGCGCACGCCCGGCGTCTCGGCGCCGAGCAGGCCGCCCAGGCGGTCACCGCCGAACGCCTGCGCATCGCACGGGAGATGCACGACACGGTCGCCCACAGCATCGGCATCATCGCCCTGCAGGCGGGCGCGGCCGCCCGGGTGGCGACCGCGCACCCCGAGGCCGCCCTGACGGCGATGCGGGCGGTGGAGACCGAGGGCCGCCGGACCCTCGCCGGACTGCGCCGGATGCTGGTCGCCCTGCGGGCCGCCGACCCCGGAGCGGACCCGGACACCGTCCCGGCGGGTCTGGCGGACGTCGACCGGCTGGCGGCCACGACGACCGCGGCGGGCGTCCGGGTGGAGGTGCGCCGGCTGGGAGAGCCGTGCCCGCTGCCGCCCGACATCGACCTGTCGGCGTTCCGGATCATCCAGGAGTCGGTCACCAACGTCGTACGGCACGCCGGCACCCGCGCGTGCCGGGTCACCGTCGACTTCCGCGACGAGCGGGAACTCGCCGTGGAGATCACCGACGACGGCCTGGGCCGGGGCAGCTCGACCGACACCGGCTTCGGACTGGTCGGCATGCGCGAGCGGGTCGCCCTGCTGCACGGCGAGTTCACGGCCGCGCCGCGCGCCGAGGGCGGCTTCCGCGTGGCCGCCCGGCTGCCGCTGCCGGCGGGCGTCCGATGACGGCGCCTACGTCCGCACCGCCGGTCCGGGTCCTCCTGGTCGACGACCAGGAACTCATCCGGACCGCGCTGAGCATGGTCATGGCCGACCTGGCGGACGTGGAGGTCGTCGGCGAGGCGGCCACCGGGGAGGAGGCGGTCGGCCTGGCCGGTGAACTCGCCCCGGACGTCGTGGTGATGGACATCCGCATGCCCGGCATGGACGGCATCGAGGCCACCCGCCGCATCACCGGCACCCAGGGCGACGTACGCGTGGTCGTCCTGACGACCTTCGACGACGACGCCTACGTGTACGGCGCCCTGCGCGCCGGCGCGTCCGGTTTCCTCGTCAAGGACATGGCCCTCGACGACATCATCGGCGCGGTCCGGGTGGTGGCGGCGGGCGACGCGCTGATCGCCCCGAGCGTGACCCGCCGCCTGATCCACGACTTCGCCGCCCGCCCGGAACAGCGCGGCCACCGACGCGAGTTGACGGGCATCACCGACCGCGAGCGCGAGGTCCTCGTCCTCGTCGGCAGCGGGCTGTCCAACGCGGAGATCGCCGCCGAGCTGTGCATCAGCGTCGCCACCGCGAAGACGTACCTGACCCGGCTCCTGGCCAAGCTGGACGCCCGGGACCGGGTGCAGCTGGTGATCCTGGCGTACGAGGCGGGACTGGTCTCCCCCTGACGCGCGACCGCCCCCGGGTCGCGAACCCCCGTCTCACGGACCGCCGTTCACAGCCCCAGCGTCATGATCAGCCGGTCCTCCCCGGGCCCGAAGTAGTGCTTGTGGACGCCTCCCTCGACGTCGAAGCCGAGCGAGCGGTACAGCGTGATCGCGGCCGCGTTCGTCGGTTCGACCGTCAGCCGGACCTGGTGGACGCCCTCGGCGCGCAACCGGCGCAGCACCTCCAGCATCAGCCGGCGGCCCAGCCCGCGCCCGCGCAGGTCGTGGGTGATGGCGAGGCTCTTGATCCAGTTCACATAGCCGTCGGAGGTGGTGACGAACAGGACGTAGCCGTGCAGGCTCTCGCCGTCGTCGAGGACGAGGAAGCGGTCGGCGTGGACGTCGTAGGCCTGGCGCAGTTCGAAGTAGTGGTACGGCTCCTCGGGGAAGGCTTCCCTGTCGAGGCGGTGCAGCTCGGGAAGGTCGGCCTCGACGACGCCTCTGAGCGTCAGCGGCCGGTCCGCCCGGCCGACCATGGAAGGTAAACGTTTCTCTGGAAGAGCCGTCATGCCGCCCCCCTGCGGGATGGGAGTCAAGGGTGGGTTGACACCCGTACGGGTGGTACGGGCGAGACGCCTGTCTGTCCGTCTTTCCGGAGTGTTCGGCGGAGTTCCGACCATCTTGAGCGGGACAATCCGGCCGTTCAAGGCCGGATCAGGTCGCATGAATGCATTCGCCCCCATGCGCCCCCGGTGCGCCCCGCGTCACCGAAGGACATGACGGTAATTCCCAGGACTGGTACCGTGGTCAAATGACCTTGAGATCGTCGGGGGATGTCCGGGTGCAGAATGCCGACGCGCCCTGGGATTCATTCGACCCGATCGCCTACGTTGATCACAACTACCGCGACTTACAGGCAGAGGACGCGGAGATCCTGAATATTCTTCGGGAACATTTCGGCGGTCATTTCCGGAAGCAGGGCCTCGGGCCGGTATACGGCATCGACGTGGGCGCCGGCGCCAATCTTTATCCCGCGTTCTCCATGATGCCCTGGGCCGACGAGGTCACCCTCTTCGAGCGCTCACCGGGCAACGTGCGCTATCTCGAGAGTCAGACCGACTCCTACGACGCCGGCTGGGACCCGTTCTGGGACGCCCTGTGCGAGCACGAGGCGTACGCCGGCGCGGACTTCGACCCCCGCGAGCGTTTCCGCAAGGTCGCCAAGGTCGAGCAGGGCAGCATCTTCGACCTGGAGCGCTTCGGGGCGCGCTGGTCGGTCGGGACCATGTTCTTCGTCGCCGAGTCGATGACCGCCGACCCCAGGGAGTTCGCCCTGGGCGTCGCGCGCTTCATGGGCGCCCTCGCCCCCGGCGCCCCCTTCGCCGCCGCCTTCATGGAGCACTCGCAGGGCTACCACGTCGGCGACCATTTCTTCCCGGCCTGCGACGTGGGGCAAACCGAGGTCCGGCGCAGCCTCGCACCATTCGCCGACCACTTCGAGGTGCAGCGGTTGAAGGCCGAGCCAGGTGTGCGGGACGGATATTCGGGAATGATCCTGGCTCACGGCTGGCGAAAGAATACGGACGCGGAAATTCCGGCCGTCTGATCAGTGGTTCTTCGACACTGCGGATCTTCACAACAGAAGAGGGACATTCCTCAAGTGACGGCAGTGCGGCCTGTGTGAGGGGCATGGGATGCAGATCAAGCCACGCCAGCATCTGCTGGACATCTGGCAGGCCATCGGCCGCCACTCCTTCGAACAGGGGCAGTGGGCCTGGGGCGAGTGGGGCGGGAAGAGCAGCGTGGCCGACGCGGAGCGGCTGCTCTGCCTGCTGTACCCGGCCACCGAGATCCCGGAGTTCCGGCTGGACGACCCCGACACCACGCAGCCGGACGTCCACCAGGCCCTCCGGCGCGGCGGCGGCCGGCTCGACCTCCCGGCCAACCTGGTCAGGGCCGCCTCCGACTTCATGCGCACGCACACCGGCGAGGACAAGAGACCCACGTTCGCCGGGGGTTACTACTTCGGCTCGGCGGACAAGGCGCAGGAGCTCTCCGAGGAACAGCGCCGGCTCGACGTCGTCGACTCGTTCTCCATGTCGATCACCCTCTGCCTGGCCACCCTCGGCTTCCTGAAGGTCTACGAGACCAGGACCAGACGCACCGACATCCAGGAGACCATCGCCGAACTGCGCGCGGCCACCGGCAACCGGCTCACCGCCGCCATGGTGGGCCTGCTGCGCTCCTTCACCGTCAACGCCTTCGACACCGACTCCGACCAGGGCCGCAACCTCACCGAACTCCTCGGCCAGGGACGGCTGTCGCAGCGCCAGGTGCTGACCATGTACCAGACCCGCTTCCGGGCCCTGCGCGCCGCGATCGTCGAGAGCCTGTCCCTCGGCATCGACGTCCAGGAGGGCCTGAAGGACGAGAACCAGTACTTCGAGTGCGGCTGGGCGTGGAGCCTCGTCAAGGACGCGCCCGAGGTCGAGACGGACGAGCCCATCGGGCCGCAGCCCCAGGGCGTGGCCCGCGCGGTGCCGTACCTGTACTTCACCGTCGTCGCCCTCGACGGCATCCAGGACCTGTTCTCCGAGCGCACCCTCACCCTGGGCCTGCTCAACGCCGAGCAGCAGAAGCTCGCCGAGGCGCTCCGGCTGCGCTGGGAGCTGACCCAGCAGTACTGGTCCGGCATCGCCCGCTTCGACCCCGACCGCTGGCCGCTGGAGGACATTCCCTGGCGTACGACGGGGCAGGAGCTGGAGTCCGAGTACTTCTCCCTCTCCGTGGCCGCGATCCTCGTCCACGACCTGATGCGGCGCCGCGCCACCGACGACGACCTCGCCCGCACCGTCACCGTCATGGAGCGCCTCGCCGAACGCGGCCGCATCACCAGCCGGATGACACGCGACGACCCCAAGGTCTTCGAACTGCACAACGCGGGCGTCAAACTGCCCCTGCAGGGCGGCGAACAGCTCGGCGCGCCCATGACCTGGTCCCTGCACGACTTCTCGGCGCAGCTGCTGAAGCGAACCATCCAGCTGCGCACCCTCTCGCGCAACCTCGCCTCGCACGACCGGCTGCTCGGCCTCGCCGAGGACGCCTTCGGCCACATGTGGCGGCGCCGCATCCGGGAGGGCGAGGGCACCGGCCTGTGGGACAACGTCCACGCCGCCTACCCCGGCGCGGAGATCGTCACCCGCCATGTGCCGGTGTCCTGGAACATCACCGAGCGCGTCGCCGAGGTCATGGTCCAGGTCCACGAGATGTACCGGCAGCCCCCCGTCCGCAGCGCCGAACTGACCGAACTGGCAGGGGCGTTGCTCAGCGAGGCCGCCCACCTGCTGGGCAACGAACAGATGGAGGCCGCCCCCTCCGACGACGGACGGCACGGGATGCAGCTGCGCAACATCGAGGTCAAGTTGCGCCGCGCCCGCGACCTGCTCGACCAACGACCGGGCACCGCCTACGCGTTGGCGCTCGACGTGCTCGGCCAGCTCGACGCGCTCACCCGGGCCCGCGAGGCCGCGGTCCAGGGACGGTGACCGCGTGCTGATCTTCGCCGCCTCCGACAAGGGAGGCACCGGGCGCTCCGTCACCAGCGCCAACCTCGCCTACCACCGGGCGCTGGCCGGCGACGACGTCTGCTACCTGGACTTCGACTTCGGCTCGCCCACCGCCTCCGCCGTCTTCGACGTCGCCGACGCCCGCCTCGCCCTGGAGGGCGGCGGTCTGCACTCCTACCTCGGCGGCCAGGTCGTCGAGCCGGAGCGCATAGACGTCTGGGCCGTCACCGAGCACCAGGTGCTGCGCGACCCGCCGCCCGGCTGCGGCCGGCTCGTCCTGATGCCGGGCGACGTCGGCGGCGGCGAGTTCGCCACCACCGGCGACCACGTGCGGCTCTGCGCCGACCTGCTGATGAAACTGTCGTACGAGTTCGACCTGGTCTTCGTGGACCTGAGCGCCGGCCGCTCCTACGCCGTCGACATGGTCCTGGAGGCCACCGCGCGGCCGGAGATGAGCCAGGTCACCGCCCGCTGGCTGGTCTTCCACCGCTGGACCCGCCAGCATGTGGCTGCCGCCGCGAGCCTGGTCCTCGGCGAGCGCGGCATCGTCGCCGCGGGGGTCGACCGCGGCCACGACGAGGAGGAGCTGCGCGGCGCCATCCGCTTCGTGCGGGCCGCCGTACCCGACCCCGAGTCGCCGCTGTGGTCCCAGGTCTCGCCCACCCAGTCGGCGTGGCTGCGCAAGGCCGACGCCGACCTCAAGCAGCTCGCCTCCGCCCACGGCATCGGCTACAGCCAGGTCCTCGGCTCCGTCCCCCTCGAACCGGTCCTGCAGTGGCGCGAGCAGCTCATCACCGACGAGGACGTGCTCGACAGCCAGATCGCCAACATGGAGACGTGGCAGGCGCTCAGCCGGCTGGCCGCCCGGCTCACCGACGACAAACACTGGGAGCAGGCGTGAGCGAGGCCGTCTTCCGGGAGACCACGGCGCAGCCCCGCACCCGGTCCGTGCAACTGTCCCACCTCTCCCTGGAGTTGGGGCATCTCTACATGGAGGACTTCGAGGCCGGCCCGGAGCGGCTGCGCGCGCACTTCGCCGAGGTGCGGCTGTGGGTGGAGGCCGTCCGGGCCTCCGCCGCCCGCCGCACCGGTGGCAAGCGGCCCCGCATCAGCACCTGCTTCCTCATCGACGACTACTTCACCCGCTTCTCCACGCCCGCCGAACTGCTCCCCCTGGTGCTGGAGGAGGCCGAGAAGGCGGGCCTGGCCATCGACTACCTGGCCCGTGAGTCGGGCTGCGCGGTGGCCGACCGCATCGAGATCGCCGAGTCCGTCGCGCACCGCCTGGTCGAGTCGCCGCCGCCGGGCAGCAACGGCTCCCGCCCGCCCGTGGGCCAGACCGGCTGGCTCGCCAACGGCCGGCGCACGCCCACCACCGAGCGGGCCGCACTGGGCGAGGTCAGGGGCTGGCAGCCGCCGGAGGAGACCGCGGCCCGCAACCACTCCGTGTTCATGGACGTCGAGCTGTGGTCCGAGCAGGACGGCCGGCGGCTGTGGTCCTGCCCGTTCCTGGCCGCCGTCTGGCAGCTGGCCCGGCTCGGGCTGTTACGCCACCTCGGCGAGCCGGTGCTCGTCCCGCGCCCCTGGGACGGCGCGGAGTTCCCGCACGACTGGGACCGGCTGCCGCCCCTGCTCCAGCTCGACCCGCGGGCCGCCGCCTTCAGCGCCTACCGCACCTGCACCCTGCTGCCCAACCGCTTCCTCGCCGTCGAGGACGCCGTGCGGCTCATCCTCGACCAGACCCAGGTCGACGCCGAGGCCCTGCGACAGGTCGCCGCCCGCTCGAAGGGCGAAGGACTCGAGGTACCGGACGCCGTCGCCCAGCGGGCCACGTACATCTTCTACGAGGACCCGGCCACCGGCCCGGTCTCCGGCGGGCGCTGACATGACGCGGCGTCCCGGACAGCCCGCGCGCCCCGCCCTGGTCTGCGGGGAGGTGCGCACCTGTCTGCTGGCGTCCTTCCAGGCACTGGACGGCCGGGCCGCCGCCGGGCTGCTCAGGCTGCGCGCCGACGAACACGTCCGGATCTCCGAACGCCCCAACCTGTACGCCCTTTCCCCCGAGACGCTGACCGGGGTGGACTGCCGGCTGCCCACCGCCGACGGCAGCAAGGTCCGCGCCGTCGGCACGGTGGCCGCCCGCGCGGCGCTCACCGAGGGCCGGCTGCTGCAGGCCACGGCCTGGTTCAGCGCCCCGGCCGCGGGGCCCGACACCCGCCGCCCCTGGGGGCACTACCTGGTGCGGCCCGGTGTCGTCGAGCCGTTCGGCAGGCTGCCCGAACAGGCCACCGCGCAGGGCGTGCTGCGGGGCCCGGGCCGCGGGGAGCTGGACCTCGGGGCGGTCGCCGAGGCGCTGCTGGCACGGCTGCTGCGCCACCCGCTGCTGGACCGCAAGGTCCCCTTCAAGTCCCGCCGTACGCACCTGCGGTGGGTCGCCCGCCGGGTCCCCGAGGGGGAGCGGGCGGAACTGACCCGGTTCACGCTGGCCGAGGACGGCCTGCGGACCGTGGAACTGAGACTGCCGGAGGACACGCCGGCCGCCGCGGCCGCCGGGCTGTGCGAGGACCTCGCGCTGCACGACTGGCTTCTGACGACCGTGGTGCACATGCTGGAGAGCGGCCGGTTCGCCGCGGCGGACGGCCCCGTGGCGGTCCAGGCCCTGCGCCCGGCCGTCGACCATCTGCTGCATCTGTGGATGCCGCACGCGCGGGTGGAGCGTTCACTGG
Source organism: Streptomyces panaciradicis (assembly GCF_023516615.1). GTDB lineage: Bacteria > Actinomycetota > Actinomycetes > Streptomycetales > Streptomycetaceae > Streptomyces > Streptomyces panaciradicis. The sequence continues at coordinate 112,792 of NZ_JAMGBF010000005.1, read as the reverse complement.
TCCACCTGTGGGAAGCACTGGAGCGGGAACCGGGGTTCACCCGCCAGTGGCAGAACCTGGTCCAGCGCATCCGGGACCAACTGGCCGTCCAGGCGATCCGGTTGCCGCACCAGGCACTGAGCACCAACTGAGCGAGGACGGCACCAACCACCTACCCGACGGGGGAGACACGTGAGCGGAGCGTCGTTAGGGACAGGGGACAACGGGGCGGTACTGCCGCGGCAGGGCATCCCCAAGCTGTTCTGGAAGATCCTCATCACCGCGTCGGCGGCGGGCGGCGCCTTCCTGCTGACCGTGCTGCTGAACGGGGACGACAACAACATCTGGCAATGGGTGGCGTCCATCGTCCTGGGCAGCGCGACCCTGATCGTGCAGTACCTCGTGGACTTCGGCGAGCGCCTCGAGGTGGTCGAGAACAGCCAGCGCCGGCACATCGACGACATGAAGCAGAGCCTGGCCAACCACCACGCGGAGATGCGGACGGCGGTCGACCAGAGCTTCGCCAAGATCAACGAGGCGACGGAGCTGTTCAGCAAGGTCGACGGCTCGGTGCTCCGCTCCGAGGAGGTGACCCGGCTGGTCAAGGCGTACACGCAGGTCGGCGACGAGGCGCCGGGCATCGTCAAGAGCTTCGCGGAGGAGGAGCTGAAGCGTCTCGCCGAACTGATGGAGGACCTCATCAGCGGCCGGGCCGACTCCTCTTTCGAGAACCACGAATGGCTGATCGACCTCGCCCTGTGCGTCAAGAAGACGCTTTACGCCACCAGTACGACCGTCGACCGGGATTTCTGGTCCAGCGAGCCCGCGAAACGCTATCTGGTCGCCCAGGAGAAGGCCATCAAGACCCGCGGCGTGGAGGTCCGGCGGCTGTTTCTCGTGGACGAGCCGGACGAGGTCACCGACGCCCTGCGGCAGATCTGCCAGCGCCAGCGCAGGTACGGCATCGACGCGCGGATCGGCGTGCAGTCCCAGCTCGACCCGGGCGGCACGGTGATGGACTTCATCATCTTCGACGGCGAACTCTGCTACGAGACCCGGCCGGACCACCATGTCAGGCCCGACATGACGATGCTGAGGATGAAGCGGGAACACGTCGAGGACCGCATCAGCCAGTTCGACGAGCTGTGGGCGGCGACCGAGCCGGAACCCGAGCCCCAACCGGACGCCGGCAGGACCGCGCCCCGCCGGCTGCGCAGGGTCGCCGAATGAAATAATCCGAATACCACAAACTCTTCGGCTGCGCCGTGGTCGCAGTTCACATACTCCTGCCAAGTGTAGGGGCCGCAGGTCTCCGGGTTACGGAAAAGCGTGAAACCCAAAAAGAAAGGGGAGCACGCTGTGAGGCGCAATCCCGCGCCGCCGCCGGAATTGTGAACTGTTTTTGTTACGGTCGTTAAGGAGAGGAAATGAAGCCTCCCGTCGGAACTCATGTCGTGGACACCGGTACCGGAAGAATCGGCATCGTCATGGGCCACGAAGGGCCGTACGTCCAACTCAGACCGTACGGCGGGGGGCGGGAGTGGGACGCCGAGCCCGCGGCGCTGCGGGCGGCCACCCGTGCCGAGCGGCTCGGCGCGGCCACGGCCCGGGCCGACGCCCGCAGCGGCGGTGAGGTCCCCTGACGTGAGTAGGGTGCGGGGCCATGGGTCTGTGGAACATACGGAGACGGACGAAGCCGAAGCCGCGCACCGGCAGGCGGTACCCCACCCCGCTCACCGCGCACCAGCTGTGGATGGTGTCGCTGAGCGCCCCGGTGAGCCGTGACCACGACGCCTCCCGCACCACCCTCTACCCCTTCACCCGCATCGACGACGACAGCGCCCGCAGCTGGCTGGCCGAGCAGTGGGAGATCACCTCGCGCGCGGAACTCGTCGACCGGCTCGACGACCTGTCCCGCAGCGGCTACCGGGCCCGCGCCCAGCGGCTGCTCGGCGTCGCGCCCCTCGCCTGGGACGCCGCGCTGTACGCCGACATCACCCGGCGCGGCTTCGCCGCCGGACTGATCACCGAGGCCGACGCCTGGACCGCGCTGAAGAACATCGTGCCGTCGGTGGTCTCGGCGTACGGCTCCTGGCAGGAGTACGCCGACCACTACCTGCTGGGCCGCAAGGTGTGGCGGGACGGGCTGGAGGCCGCCCAGGACCCCTCCCCGCCCGCCCCGCAGGCCGTCGCCGACGCGCACCTGCGCGCCCTGCTGGACCCGGCGAACCGCGCCAGCCCCTGGAACCTGGCCCCCTGGGACGCGATCAGTCGCCCCGACCGCGCACGCTGACCCGCCGGCGTACGGGAGAATGGACTCCATGAGGGGCACGCGATGAGTCTTTTCCGGGACGACGGCATCGTCCTGCGCACCCAGAAACTGGGCGAGGCGGACCGGATCATCACGCTGCTCACGCGCGGGCACGGACGGGTCCGGGCCGTGGCCCGGGGAGTGCGGCGCACCAAGTCCAAGTTCGGCGCCCGCCTCGAACCCTTCTCCCACGTCGACGTCCAGTTCTTCGCCCGGGGCAGCGAACTGGTGGGGCGCAGCCTGCCGCTGTGCACGCAGAGCGAGACCATCGCCCCGTACGGCGGGGGGATCGTCACCGACTACGCCCGCTACACCGCCGGCACCGCCATGCTGGAGACCGCCGAGCGGTTCACCGACCACGAGGGCGAGCCGGCCGTGCAGCAGTACCTGCTGCTCGTCGGCGCCCTGCGCACCCTGGCCCGCGGCGAGCACGCCCCGCACCTCGTGCTGGACGCCTTCCTGCTGCGCTCCCTCGCCGTCAACGGCTACGCCCCCAGCTTCGGCGACTGCGCCAAGTGCGGCATGCCCGGCCCGAACCGCTTCTTCTCCGTCGCCTCCGGCGGCGCGGTCTGTGTGGACTGCCGGGTGCCCGGCAGCGTCGTACCCTCCCCGCAGACCCTGGAGCTCCTCGCCGCGCTGCTTACGGGAGACTGGGAGACCGCGGACGCGTGCGAGCCGCGGCACGTGCGGGAGGGGAGCGGGCTGGTGTCCGCCTATCTGCACTGGCACATGGAACGCGGGCTGCGTTCGCTTCGTTACGTAGAGAAGTAAGCGGTAAGAGGAGACGAGAAGCACATGGTCGTACGCGGGATCCTGGGAAACCGGCGCCGCGAGTACAAGGCGCCCGAGCCGCACCCGTCCGGCGCCCGCGCGCCGAAGCTCCCGGGCGAGCTGGTCCCGAACCATGTGGCCATCGTCATGGACGGCAACGGCCGCTGGGCGAAGGAGCGCGGGCTGCCCCGCACGGAGGGCCACAAGGTCGGCGCCGAGCGGGTGGTCGACGTCCTGCAGGGCGCGATCGAGATGGGCGTCGGCAGCATCTCCCTGTACGCCTTCTCCACCGAGAACTGGAAGCGCTCGCCCGACGAGGTCCGCTTCCTGATGAACTTCAACCGCGACTTCATCCGCAAGAGCCGGGACACGCTCGACCGACTCGGCGTGCGCGTGCGGTGGGTGGGCCGGATGCCCAAGCTGTGGAAGTCGGTCGCCAAGGAGCTCCAGATCGCCCAGGAGCAGACCAAGGACAACGACCGGCTGACCCTGTACTTCTGCATGAACTACGGCGGCCGCGCCGAGATCGCCGACGCCGCGCAGGCCATGGCGGAGGACGTGAAGGCCGGCCGGCTCGACCCGTCGAAGGTCAACGAGAAGACCCTCGCCAAGTACCTGTACTACCCGGACATGCCGGACGTGGACCTGTTCCTGCGCCCGAGCGGGGAGCAGCGCACCTCCAACTACCTGATCTGGCAGAGCGCTTACGCCGAGATGGTCTTCCAGGACGTGCTGTGGCCGGACTTCGACCGCCGCGACCTGTGGCGGGCCTGCGTCGAGTTCGCCTCCCGCGACCGCCGCTTCGGCGGCGCCGTCCCGAACGAGCAACTGCTCGCCATGGAAGCCGCGATGCGAGGCAACGACCCCGCCGAGTAGTCACCCGGCCGAAGATCGCCGGTACCATCCCGCCTCATGGTCATGGACATGGGGCGGGACGCCGAGCAGGGCACGGTCGAGCTGACGTACGAGCCGGTCGTGGGGGACTTCCTGGGGGCACTGAAGGAGCGCAACCGGCTCAGGAAGCGGGGATGGGTGCGGTCCTGGGCCGTCGGCCTGCTGGTGTTCGCCTTCGTGCTGAACGGCGCCCTCTCCGTGGCGGGGCGGGACAAGCCCGACTGGGTGGTGCTGATCTGGCTGCCCCTGGCGCTGGTGCTGCTGCTCCTCACGCCCCGTCTCCAGGCCCGCGCGTTCCTCAAGCTCGCCGTGCGCAACGGCACCTGCCGCGCCACGGTGACGGACGCCGGGCTGACGGTGGCCACCGACAACAGCACGACGTCGGTCAAGTGGGCCGCGCAGCCCCGCTATCGGGAGACCGGGGACGCCTTCTACACCTACAGCGACGACAAGAACGCCAGCTGCTTCACACTGCTGCCCAAGCGGGGCCTCGCCGCCCCCGCGGACGCGGACCGGCTGCGTGAGATCCTCGACCGGCACCTGACCCGCGTCTGAGTCAGTTCCCGGCGGCGGCGCACTCCGCGCAGGTTCCGAAGATCTCCACGGTGTGGGCGACGTTCACGTAGCCGTGCTCGGCGGCGATCGCCTCCGCCCACTTCTCCACCGCCGGTCCTTCGACCTCGACGGCTTTGCCGCACACCCGGCACACCAGGTGGTGGTGGTGCTCGCCGGAGGAGCAGCGGCGGTAGACGGACTCGCCCTCGGAGGTGCGCAGGACGTCGACCTCGCCGGCGTCGGCGAGGGACTGCAGGGTGCGGTAGACGGTGGTCAGACCGACCGAGTCGCCCTTGTGCTTGAGCATGTCGTGCAGCTCCTGCGCGCTGCGGAACTCGTCGACCTCGTCGAGGGCCGCCGCCACGGCGGCACGCTGCCGGGTGGCGCGGCCCTTCACGGGCGGTCCAGCGGTCGTCACCGGGTCCTCCTTCTACGGCTCGCGTCCACGACGCCTGCCGGGCCATTGTGCCAGCCCGGCCCGGGCGCGGTCAGACGCCGACGTCGCCGACGGCCTCCCGGGCGGCCGGGATCGCGCACTCGGCGGGCTCACCGACGGGCCGCGCGGCCGCCGCCGCCCGGGCCCGCCGCCGGGCCAGGGGAGTGGCGAGCGCGGTCAGCACCAGGAAGGCCGCGATGGTCAGCAGCACGATCGTCGCGCCGGGCGGCACGTCCTGGTAGTAGGAGGTGACCGTGCCGCCGATGGTCACGCTCACCCCGATCGCCACGGCGATCGCGAAGGTCGCCGCGAAGCTGCGGCTGAGCTGCTGCGCGGCGGCCACCGGCACCACCATCAGCGCGCTGACCAGCAGCAGGCCCACCACCCGCATCGCGACCGTCACGGTGACCGCCGCCGTGACGGCGGTCAGCAGGTTCAGTGCGCGCACGGGCAGGCCCGTCACCCGCGCGAACTCCTCGTCCTGGCTGACCGCGAACAGCTGGCGGCGCAGGCCGAGCGTGACCAGCACGACGAAGCCGGCCAGCAGGCAGATCGCCGTCACGTCCGACGGCGAGACCGTCGACAGCGAGCCGAAGAGGTACGAGGTCAGGTTGGCGTTGGAGCCGCCGGGCGCGAGGTTGATGAACATCACGCCGCCGGCCATGCCGCCGTAGAAGAGCATCGCGAGGGCGATGTCGCCGCGGGTGCGGCCGTACCAGCGGATCAGCTCCATCAGGACCGCGCCGAGCACGGAGACGAGCGTCGCCATCCACACCGGGGAGGCGTTGAGCAGGAAGCCGAGGCCGACGCCCGTCATCGCCACATGGCCGATGCCGTCGCCCATCAGGGCCTGGCGGCGCTGGACGAGGTAGATGCCGATCGCGGGGGCGGTGACGCCGACGAGGACGGCGGCGAGCAGGGCCCTCTGCATGAAGGCGTAGTCGAGGAAGTCCATCACTGTTCCTTCAGCCCAGCAGTCCGGTGCGCAGCGGCCCGGGCTCGTGCGGGTGGACGTGGTCGTGGCCGGGGAGGGCATGCTGGCCGACCGCCTTCGGGGGCGGCCCGTCGTGCAGGACGCAGCCGTCGCGGAGCACCACCGCGCGGTCGATCAGCGGTTCCAGGGGCCCGAGTTCGTGCAGGACGAGCAGGACGGTCGCACCGGCCGCGACCTGCTCGCGCAGGGTCTGCGCCAGCACCTCCTGGCTGGCCAGGTCCACGCCCGCCATCGGCTCGTCCATGATCAGCAGTTCCGGTTCGGCGGCGAGCGCGCGGGCGATCAGGACGCGCTGGTGCTGGCCGCCGGACAGGGCGTTCACGGACTCCTTCGCCCGGTCCGCCATGCCGACCAGCTCCAGGGCCCCGCGCACGGCCGCGTGGTCGGCCTTGCGCAGCACGCCGAAGCGGGTCCGGGACAGCCGGCCGGAGGAGACGATCTCGGTGACCGTGGCGGGGACGCCGCCGGCGGCCGTCGTGCGCTGCGGGACGTAGCCCACCCGCGCCCAGTCCCGGAACCGCTCGCGCTCGGTGCCGAACAGCTCGATCCTCCCGGCGCTCACCGGCACCTGGCCGATGATCGTGCGGATGGCCGTCGACTTGCCGGAGCCGTTGGCGCCGAGCAGCGCGACGACCTCACCGCGTGCCACGGTGAGGTCGATCCCGCGCAGCACGGGGCGCGAGCCCAGGTCGGCGCGGACGCCGCGCAGGGACACGGCGGGCTCGGTCGTACCGTGCTGCGCTGTCATTTCTCTCCCAGAGCGCTCTGCAGGGCCTTGAGGTTGGCCTCCTGGACGGAGAAGTAGTCCGTGCCGCGGGACTTGGAGGTGATGCCCTCGATCGGGTCCAGGACGTCCGTCTTCAGCCCGGCGTCGGAGGCGATCGTCTTCGCGGTCTTGTCGCTGACGAGGGTCTCGTAGAAGACGGTGGTGACGCCGTCGGCCTTCGCCATCGTCTCCAGCTGCTTCACCCGTGCCGCGCTGGGTTCGGACTCGGGGTCGAGGCCGTTGATGGCCTCCTCGGTCAGGCCGTAGCGCTCGGCGAGGTAGCCGAAGGCGGCGTGGGTGGTGATGAAGACCTTGGACTGCGTGTGCGCGAGGCCGTCCTTGAACGCGGTGTTCAGCGCGTCCAGCTTCTTCACCAGGGCCGCGGTGTTCTTCCGGTAGTCGGCCGCGTGCTTGGGGTCGGCCTTCTGGAAGGCCTTGCCGACGCCCTCGGCGACCTGGGCGTAGCGCACCGGGTCGAGCCAGATGTGCGGGTCGAGGCCGGAGAGCTCGTCGTTCTCGGAGCCGTCGTGGGAGGCCGCGTGGCCGCCGACCTCGTTGCCGTGCTTCTCCAGCGAGGTCAGGGAGGCGGCGTCGATCTTGGTCTTCACCTCGGACTGGGCGACCGCGTCGTCGACGGAGGGCTGGAGGTTCTTGAGGTAGAGCACCGCGTCGGAGTCCTGGAGCTGGGCGGTCTGCCGGGCGCTGATCTCCAGGTCGTGCGGCTCCTGGCCGGGCTGGGTCAGGCTCGTGACGTGCACGTGGGTGCCGCCGATCCGCTCGGCGAGGAAGGCCATCGGGTAGAACGACGCGACGACGTCGAACTTCCCGGTGCCGGTGGCCGCCGCGCTGTCGCCGGAGCAGGCGGTGAGCGAGCCGAGGCCGAGTGCGGTGACGGCCGCCACGGCCACCGCGGGTATGTGCTGTCGTCGTACGTTCATGACAGTCATTTTCATCAAACATGGAAACCGTTGTCAATAAACGATCCGACGGGCACCGATTTGATTGAGGGGCAGTCCCCGCCGGTACGCTGAAGCATTCGCTGGAAGCATCTCGCTTCGTCGCCCGTCGTCGTAATGAAGAGAGCACCGTGGCCGCCGACAAGATCGACACCATCGTCAGCCTGAGCAAGCGCCGTGGCTTCGTATTCCCCTGCAGTGAGATCTACGGCGGCCAGCGTGCCGCCTGGGACTACGGGCCGCTGGGTGTCGAGTTCAAGGAGAACATCAAGCGCCAGTGGTGGCGCTACATGGTGACGTCGCGCGAGGACGTGGTCGGCATCGACTCGTCCGTGATCCTGGCCCCCGAGGTCTGGGTGGCCTCCGGTCACGTCGCCACCTTCACGGACCCGCTGACCGAGTGCACCTCCTGCCACAAGCGGTTCCGCGCGGACCACCTGGAGGAGGCCTACGAGGCCAAGCACCACCGCCTCCCGGAGAACGGCCTGGCGGACGTGAACTGCCCGAACTGCGGCAACAAGGGCCAGTTCACCGAGCCCAAGCAGTTCTCGGGTCTGCTCTCCACGCACCTCGGCCCCACCCAGGACAGCGGCTCGATCGCCTACCTGCGCCCCGAGACCGCCCAGGGCATCTTCACCAACTTCGCCCAGGTGCAGACCACTTCGCGCCGCAAGCCGCCGTTCGGCATCGCGCAGATGGGCAAGTCCTTCCGCAACGAGATCACGCCCGGCAACTTCATCTTCCGCACCCGCGAGTTCGAGCAGATGGAGATGGAGTTCTTCGTCAAGCCGGGCGAGGACGAGAAGTGGCAGGAGTACTGGATGGAGCAGCGCTGGAGCTGGTACACCGGCCTCGGCCTGCGCGAGGAGAACATGCGGTGGTACGAGCACCCGAAGGAGAAGCTCTCCCACTACTCCAAGCGCACCGCTGACATCGAGTACCGCTTCCAGTTCGGCGGCAACGAGTGGGGCGAGCTGGAGGGCGTCGCCAACCGCACCGACTACGACCTGAACGCCCACGGCAAGGCCTCCGGCCAGGACCTCTCCTACTTCGACCAGGAGGCCGGCGAGCGCTGGACGCCGTACGTCATCGAGCCCGCGGCCGGTGTCGGCCGTACGCTGCTGGCCTTCCTCCTCGACGCCTACGTCGAGGACGAGGCGCCGAACGCCAAGGGCAAGATGGAGAAGCGCACGGTGCTGCGGCTCGACCACCGCCTGGCCCCGGTGAAGGTCGCCGTGCTCCCGCTGTCCCGCAACCCGGAGCTGTCGCCGAAGGCCAAGGGCCTCGCCCAGGCGCTGCGGCAGAACTGGAACATCGAGTTCGACGACGCCGGCGCCATCGGCCGCCGCTACCGCCGCCAGGACGAGATCGGCACGCCGTACTGCGTGACCGTCGACTTCGACACGCTGGACGACAACGCGGTGACGGTGCGCGAGCGCGACACGATGAAGCAGGAGCGGGTCTCGCTGGACCAGATCGAGGGGTACCTGGCGGGCCGCCTGCTGGGCTGCTGACGTCCGCCGCGATAACCGCGCACGCGCCGGACGGGGCCGAGGAGACTCGGCCCCGTCCGGCGTTCGTGCGTCAACGCCCTTGCAGGGACTTGACGTTGTCGCCGAACGTCCAGTTCTTCGAGCCGTCCCAGTTGACCGACCAGGTCATCAGGCCCTTGAGGGAGGTGCCGTAGTGCTTCCAGGCCTGGGAGACGAGGGACGGTGACAGGTAGCCGCCGCCGGCGCCCGGCTGGGCGGGCAGGCCGGGGACCTGCCGGTCGTAGGGCACCCTGATCGTCGTGCCCTGCACGGCCAGGCCCTTGTCCAGGCAGTCCGTCTGCGCCGTGAAGCCCTGCACCGTGCCCGCCTGGTAGGAGTCGCCCGAGCAGCCGTACATGCTGCCGTTGTAGTACTGCATGTTCAGCCACCACAGGCGGCCGTTGTCGGCGTACTTCTTGATGATCGGCAGGTACGCGCCCCAGATCGAGCCGTAGGTGACGCTCCCGCCGGTGACGTAGGCCGTCTCCGGGGCCATGGTCAGCCCGAAGCCCGCCGGCATCCGCGCCAGGACTCCGTCGATGATGCGGATCAAGTTGGCCTGGGACGTGGAGAGTTGCGTGATGTTCCCGCTGCCGACCAGGCCCGTCTCGATGTCTATGTCGATGCCGTCGAAGTTGTACTTCTTCAGGATGGGCACGATCGTCGCAACGAACCTGTCGGCCACGGCCGTCGAGCTGAGGTCGATGCCGGCCGCGGCGCCTCCGATCGACAGCAGGACGGTCTGGCCGGAGGCCTTCGCCGCGCACATCTCCGCGGGCGTGGCCACCTTCACACCGGCGTCCATGCCGTCCTCCCACAGGGCCGTTCCGTCCGAACGGATCACGGGGAAGGCCGCGTTGATCACGTTGTAGCCGTGGGCGGCGATGCGGGAGTCGGTGATCGGGGTCCAGCCGAACGGCGGGTGGACGCCGTTGGCGGAGCCGTCCCAGTTCTCCCAGTAGCCCTGCAGGACCTTGCCGGACGGCCGCGGCTTCGGCGCGCAGGTGTCGGCGGCGGAGGCGGTGGGGGCCGCCGGGAGCTGGGTGAGACAGGCCGTCGCCAGCGCGGCGGCGAGCAGGGACAGGGCGCGGCGGAGCATACGGGCCTCCCGGTGGGGGTGCGGTGAGGTGTCGTAGCCATGACAGTGAACTGGTCCAGACCTGACGTCAATGGGTCTGGACCAATTCGTGCCGACAGGTCGGCGGAGCATCCGCTGACACATATGGACTGACAGATATTGAAATCTGTCAGCCGTCATGTCAGGGTGGTGGCATGACGATGCGAACCCGAACCCTCGGCACCACCGGCCCCCAGGTCTCCGCTCTCGGCCTCGGCTGCATGGGCATGTCCGGCATGTACGGCGACACGGACCGCGCGGAGTCCATCGCCACCATCCACGCCGCCCTGGAGGCCGGCGTCACCCTGCTCGACACCGGCGACTTCTACGGCATGGGCCACAACGAACTCCTGATCGCCGAGGCCCTGCGCACCGCCCCGGCCGCCCTCCGGGACAACGCCCTGGTCAGCGTGAAGTTCGGCGCACACCGCGCCCCGGACGGCGAATGGCTCGGCTACGACGCCCGCCCCGCCGCCGTGAAGACCTGGGCCGCGTACTCCCTCCAGCGCCTCGGCGTCGACCACATCGACGTCTACCGCCCCGCCCGCCTCGACCCGAACGTGCCGATCGAGGAGACCGTCGGCGCGATCGCGGAACTGGTCGAGAAGGGGTACGTCCGCCACATCGGACTCAGCGAGGTCGGCGCGGAGACCATCCGCCGGGCCGCCGCCACCGCCCCGATCGCCGACCTCCAGATCGAGTACGCGCTCATCTCCCGAGGACCCGAGCGCGAGATCCTGCCCACCCTGCGCGAGCTGGGCATCTCCGTCACCGCCTACGGGGTCCTCTCCCGCGGCCTGATCTCCGGCCACGTCACGCCCGGCCAGGGGTTCGCCGCGAACGACTTCCGCGCCCACACCCCCCGCTTCCAGGGCGACAACCTCCAGCACAACCTCGGCCTGGTCGAGTCCCTGCGCAAGATCGCCGAGCGGAAGGGCGTCTCCGTCGCCCAGCTCGCCATCGCCTGGGTGCTCTCGCGGGGCGACGACATCGTGCCGCTGATCGGCGCCCGCACCCGCGAGCGGCTCGGCGAGGCCCTGGGCGCCCTGGACGTGACCCTGGACGCGGACGACCTCGCCGCCGTCGAGGCGGCCGTACCGGCCGACGCGGCGGCCGGCGAGCGGTACGCGCCCGCGCAGATGGCCATGCTCGACAGCGAACGCTGATCCCGGTGCCGGGTACCGTCTAGCCATGCCCCCGACCAGCGAGACCCTGACCGCCGAGCGCATCCTCGCCGCCACCGAGGAGGTGCTGCGCCGCCACGGCCCGGCCAAGGCCACCGTGGTCGACGTGGCCCGCGCACTCGGCGTCAGCCACGGCAGCGTCTACCGGCACTTCCGCACCAAGGCCGCCCTGCGCGAGGCGGTGACCAAGAGGTGGCTGGACCGGACGACCGAGGTCCTCGCCGGAATCGCCGCCGACGCCGGACGGGACCCGCGGCTGCGGGTGCGCGAGTGGCTCGCGGCCCTCTTCGCCGCCAAGCGCCGCAAGGCCGGCGACGACCCCGAGCTGTTCGCCACGTACTCCGTGCTCACGGACGGCGCGGGCGAGGTGGTGGGCACCCACATCACCGAACTGACCGACCAGCTCACCGAGATCGTCCGCGCCGGCACGGAGACCGGCACCTTCACGGTCACCGACCCCGCGACCGCCGCCCGCGCCCTCTTCCAGGCCACCGCCCGCTTCCACGACCCCGGCTACGCCAGGGAGTGGGAACAGCCCGGCGTGGAGGAGGAGTTCGAGGCGGTGGTGGACCTGCTGGTGCGGGGTCTGTCCGCGTAGGGCGGCACGGCGGGCCGCGGCGGAGGGCCCCGCGGGGGCGGGGCGCGCCGACGTCGACGACGGCGTTCCTGGGGAGGCCGTCGAGACAGCCGTGGCCCGCTCCCGGCAGCCGTCGCTCGCCGCGCCCGTCGAGGTGCCCTCAGGGTGAGCCCGGCGAAGGCCGGCACGGGCGGCCTCGACCGCGTCCCGGCGGATGGCGTCGTGTTCGCGCGCGGGCGAGCCACTGGGGGAATCTGTTGGACCGCATCAGCCGGGCCAGTTCGGCGGCCACCTGATGCCTGGGAGGCAGGCGAGCGGGTGCGTGGACGCAGGGCGGGCCCGGACGGCGCCGACCGGGGGTCTCAGCCGCCGGCCACGTGACGCCAGAAGTCCCGCATCACCGGTGTGGGGGTCGGGTTGGCCATGCCCGCCTGGGTGAGCAGGATCGCGACGGTTCCGGCGGGCGGGACGATGTGGGCCGTCGTGCCGGTGCCGCCGACCCAGCCGTAGCGTCCGGGGACGTTCCAGGGGTCGGACGGGGTGACGTCGACCTGGCCGCCGTAGCCCCAGCCCTGGCCCTCCAGGAAGAGCGTGGCGCGCTCGCGCTGCCCGGCCGTGAGGTGGTTGGTGGTCATACGGCTGACGGAGGTCGAGCTGAGCAGGCGGCGGCCGTCCGGGGCGGTGCCGTCGTTCAGCAGGAGACGGGCGAAGGCCAGCCAGTCGTCGGCCGTGGAGACCAGGCCGCCGCCGCCCGAGTGGAAACGCGGGACCCGGGCGAACTCGCCGTCCGGGGTGTCCGACAACCGCGGGGAGCCGTCCGGGCCGGGCGCGTAGGCCGAGGTGAAGCGGTGCCGCTTCGACGGCGGGACCTCGAACGCCGTGTCCCTCATGCCCAGCGGCGCGAAGAGCCGCTCGCGCAGGAAGTCGGGGAGCGTACGGCCGGACGCCCGCTCGACCAGGATGCCCTGCAGGTCGGAGGAGGTGCCGTAGAGCCACGCCTCGCCCGGCTGGTACAGCATCGGCACCCGCGCGAGCAGCCCCAGCCAGGTGTCCGCGTCCGGCCAGTCCTGCAGGGCGCGGCCGTCCTTCTGCACCGTGAACAGCGACTGCACCGCCGGGAGCGAGAAGTCGGAGGGGAAGCCCCAGCCGGTGCGCGAGCTGAGCAGGTCCTCGACCGTGATCGGGCGGGCGGCCGGGACCACGTCGTCCACGGGGCCCGTCGGCGTCCGCACCACCGTCGGCTTCGACAGCTCCGGGAGCCACTCCTCCACCGGCGACTCGAGGGCGAACGCGCCCTCCTCCATCAGCATCAGCACCGCCGCCGCCGTGATCGGCTTGGTGAGGGAGGCGATACGGAAGATCGAGTCGCGTGCCATCGGCGCGGTTCCCTCGGTGTCCACGGAGCCGACGGTCACCACCTCGACGTCCTCGCCGCGCGCCACCAGGGCGACGGCGCCGGGCACCGTGCCGTCCTCGACATGGCGCCGCAGCACGGCCTTCAGTTCGGTCTCGGTCATCTCCGGCCTTCCGGTGCGCGGGGCGTGCGGTCGGTTCTACGACTCCTGCCGCGCCGGAAACTCATCTCCCCGGCGCCTCAGCCCGAGGGCTCCGGCTCCGTCGGGTCCACCGTCGCCTGGTGCGCCTGGGCCAGATGCTCCTCGGCCTTCAGCCAGGGCAGGAACTGCGCCCCCTGCCGCCAGCCGCAGGTGTCACATCTGATCGTCCGCTGCAGACCGGTGCGCTGCACGCGGACGACGTGTTCACGACCGTGCCCGTCCCAGCGCCGCACCCTGCTCGTGTTGATCTCCAGCATGCCGCCTCCCCTCCGGCACAGGAGTGTGCAGCAAGACCAACATCAACAGGAGACCCTCCACGGCGAGTTGACCAACCCGTGGCCGATCCCACACACGACGCCGCCCCCTCAGCCGACCGTGCGGGGCAGCCGCAGGCTCAGCAGGCCCGTCACGACGACGCAGCCGAGCTGCGCCAGCAGCGTGACGACCAGCGCGTCCCGCATCCCGCTGCCCGGGACGAGGGAGAGGAACAGCGTGCCCAGCGCGGCGACGCCGAGCGCCAGGGCCGACTGCTGGGTGGTCATCATCACCCCGCTGCCCACACCGGCCCGGACCGGCTCCACCTCGGAGAGCACCACCCGGTAGACGATGGGGAGCTGCAGCGCCTGACCGCCGCCCGCGAACACCGCCCCCGGCAGCAGCGCGACCAGGCCGAGATCCGGCCAGGACCGCCAGGCCGCCAGCGCCATCAGACCGATGCCGAGCCCCTGCAGCAGCGCCCCTGCGGTGACGACCCGGGTGCCGTAGCGGGCGACCAGGCGGGGACCGGCGAGCGAGACGAAGAAGAACACCGCCGCCATCGGCGCCAGGGCCAGACCGGCCCGGACCGGTCCCAGACCCGCACCCCGCTGCAACGCCACCGCGATCACGAACATGAAGCCGCTGAAGCCGACGGAGAACGGCAGGATCATCACCAGGCCGCGCCGCAACGACGTCAGCTCGAACAGCGACGGGGGAACCAGGGGCGTACGGCCCCGGCGGTCGGCCCGGCGCTCCACCGCGTAGAACGCCGCCGCGAGGAACGGGAACGCCGCCAGCGACAGCCACGTCCACAGCGGCCAGCCCGCCGACCGGCCCTCCGTGAGCGGCGCCAGCAGGGCCAGCAGGGACGCCGTCAGCAGGACGGTGCCGGGGCCGTCGACCGGCTCGGGGTGCCGGGAACGCGTCTCGGGGACGGCACGGGCCGCCAGCAGCAGGCCCACGACGACCACCGGGACGTTCACCAGGAACACCGCGCGCCAGCCGGTGCCCGCGATGTCGGCCGCGACCAGGACCCCGCCGAGGATCTGCCCGGCGACCATGGACAGGCCGGCCGTGGCGCCGTACAGGCCCATCGCCTTCGCCCGTCGGGGTCCGGCGGTCGCCGCCTGGATGGTGGCGAGGACCTGCGGGAGCATCGCGGCGGCCGACGCGCCCTGCGCCACCCGCGCCGCGACCAGCGTCCAGGCGCTCGGCGCGAGCCCGCAGGCCAGCGAGGTCAGGCCGAAGGCCGCCATGCCGCCGAGGAAGAAGCGGCGCCGGCCGAACAGGTCCCCGAGCCTGCCGCCCAGGACGAGGAGCACGGCGTACGCCAACCCGTAACCGGCGACGACGAGTTCGAGGACGGACTCGCTCGCGTGCAGGTCCCGGCCGATCGTCGGCAGGGCGACGTTGACGATGAAGAAGTCGATGAGGGGCAGCGCCGCTGCCAGCAGCACGGTGAAGAGCCCGACACCGCCGAGCGACGGTGTCGCGGCCGGCGGTCGGACGGTGCGTGTAGCGATGGTTTCGGTCACGTCATCGAGGCTGCGCCCCCGCCCAGCGTGGTACCAGAGTGTCTTTATCCTGGTAGAAGCAGTACCTGGAAACAGGGTGCCGAAGGGTGCAGGGTGGAGCCATGACGACCATGGCCCAGGAGACGGCGACCGCGCGCACGCGCGGCACGGGCGCCGAGGTGCGGCGGCACGAGCTGGCGGCCTTCCTGCGCAGCCGCCGCGAGCGGATCGCCCCCGAGGAGGTCGGCCTGCCGCGCGGCCGGCGCCGCCGCACGCCCGGGCTGCGCCGCGAGGAGGTCGCCCAGCTCTCCGCGGTCGGCGTCACCTGGTACACGTGGCTCGAGCAGGGCCGTGACATCCAGGTGTCCGTCCAGGTCCTCGACGCCCTCGCCCGCACCCTGAAGCTCGACCCCACCGAGCGCGCCCACCTCTTCCAGCTCGCCGGCGCGGTCGACCCCACACCGGCCCTGATCTGCCCGTCGGTGACGCCGGGGCTGCGGGCCATGCTGGAGCAGCTGGAGCCGTACGCCGCGAGCATCCAGAACAGCCGGTACGACATCCTCGCCCACAACCGCGTCCTCGGGCTGCTGCTGTGCGACCTGTCGACGGTGGCCCCGGAGGACCGCAACTGCGTCCTGCTCTCCTACACCAACCAGGAGTGGCGCGACTCGATCGTCCACCTGGAGGAGACGCGGCGGCTCATGGCCGCCCGGCTGCGCGCCGCCCAGGCCGGGCACCTCGGCGAGCCGGCCTGGAAGCTCCTGCTCAAGCGGCTGCGCGCGTACCCGGAGTTCTGCGAGGCGTGGGAGCGGCACGAGGTGGTCGTGGCCCACAGCAAGCGCAAGGAGTTCCTCAACCGGCTCGTGGGGCGGCTGGTCGTCGACCAGACCGAACTGTGGCTGGGGCCGGAGGTGGGCTCACGGCTGGTGACCTACGTCCCGGCGGACCCGGAGACGCGGGCCAGGATGGAGAAGCTCCACGAGATCGCGCTGGCCAGGGAGACGCCCTGAGGGGGTGGCCTTTGGGGCCCTGAGGGGGCTGGCCTTTGTTGGGGGGCTTGAAGGGGGCTGGCCTTTTTTTGGGGGGGCTGAAGGGGGCTGGTCTTTGTTGGGGGGGCTGAGGGGGGTAGGGGTGTGTGTGAGGGACTGCGCGGGATTACGCCGGGGGCCTGGACGCGCCCTGAAGGGGCGCGGGGAACTGCGCGATCAGCCCCCACCCGGCCGCGGTCGCCGAACTACGCACTCACCCCCGTGGGCTGGCGCACCTCCGCCGGTTGCAACTTCTCCGCCGTCCGCTCGGCGGTACCCCGCGCCCACCGCCCCGTCGTCACCGCCCCCAGCGTGAACACCGCCACCCCGCACGCGACCAAGATCCACCACCCGGGCACCGACGCCGACACGAACGCCGCCCTGTACGACGACCCCTCCACGCCGGAGGCCAGCACCGCCCCGATCACCGCGACGCCCAGCGTCTGACCCAGCTGCCGGCTCGTGGAGGCCACCGCCGCGGCGACCCCCGCCTGCGCCCGCGGCATGCCCGACACCGCCGTGTTGGTGATCGGCGCGTTCACGAACCCGAAGCCGACACCGAACAGCACGTACCCGAGGAACAGCGTCGTGTTCGACGTCTCCGCGTCGAACGCCGCGAACAGCACCGCGCTCACCGTCATCGCCACACCGGCGACCACCAGCGACAGCCGCGGCCCCCGGCTGCCGACCAGCCGTCCGGACACCGGTGCGCACAGGAACATCGGCACCGCCATCGGCAGCATCCACAGCCCCGCGTGCAGCGCGTCGTACCCGCGCACGTTCTGCAGGTACAGCGTCGACAGGAACAGGAAGCCGCCCAGCGAGGCGAACGCCGCGATCGCTATCGCCGTCGCCCCGCTGAACGGTACGGAGCGGAAGAAGCGCAGGTCGATGAGGGGCTCGTCGCGTCGCGGCTCGTACCAGAGCAGGCCGCCCAGAGCCGCCGCGGCGACCACCGCGAACGGCAGGACCGCGGCCACGCCGGAGTCCGGGGCCTCGATGATCGCGTACGTCAGCGAGCCGAACAGCGCGATGACCAGCAGCTGCCCGACCGGGTCCGGGCGGCGGGCCTTGGGGGCCCGGGACTCGGGGACGAAGCGCAGGGTCAGCAGCAGGGCCGTCAGGCCGACCGGGAGGTTGACCCAGAAGATCGACCGCCAGCCGACCGACTCCACGAGCAGGCCGCCGGCCAGCGGGCCGGCCGCCATGGAGATGCCGACCACGGCACCCCAGACACCGATCGCCCGGGCCCGTTCGCGGGGGTCCGTGAAGGTGTTCGTGATGATCGACATCGCGACGGGGTTGAGCATCGAGCCGCCGACCGCCTGGATCATGCGGAACACGATCAGCGAGTCGAGGTTCGGGGCGAGCGAACAGAGGAGTGAGCCTACGACGAACAGGACCAGGCCGGTCATGAACACGCGCTTGCGGCCGATCCGGTCGGCCGTGGAGCCCGCGAGCATCAGCAGCGAGGCCAGGACGAGGGTGTAGGCGTCGATCGTCCACTGCAGGCCGGACGTGCTCGCGTGCAGTTCGCGCTGCATGTCGGGGAGGGCGACGTTCAGAGCGGTGACGTCGATGCTCACGATCAGCAGGCTCATGCAGCAGATCGCCAGAACCAGCAGACGTCGGCGGTGACTGAGCTCGGGCATGCGTTTTATCGTACGCCGATGTCGATAGTGTGTCTAACTAATAGTGGTGCTAACTAATGGTGGATGCATGATCCTTGGGGGGTGGGGATTCGGTTCTTTCTCATGGGTGACAATGGGCTAATGTCCACGCCCCTGCAGATCGGTCCGCACACCGTCCAGCCCCCTGTCGTCCTCGCCCCCATGGCCGGGATCACCAACGCTCCCTTCCGGACACTGTGCCGGGAGTTCAGCGGCGGCAAGGGCCTCTTCGTGAGCGAGATGATCACCACGCGGGCGCTGGTCGAGCGCAACGAGAAGACCATGCAGCTCATCCACTTCGACGCGAGCGAGAAGCCCCGGTCGATCCAGCTGTACGGCGTCGATCCCGCCACCGTCGGCAAGGCCGTCCGCATGATCGCGGAGGAAGGGCTCGCCGATCACATCGACCTGAACTTCGGGTGCCCGGTGCCGAAGGTGACGCGGAAGGGCGGCGGGTCCGCGCTGCCGTACAAGCGCAACCTGCTGCGGGCGATCCTGCGCGAGGCCGTCTCGGGCGCGGGGGATCTGCCCGTGACGATGAAGATGCGCAAGGGCATCGACGACGACCACATCACCTATCTGGACGCCGGGCGCATCGCCGTCGAGGAGGGCGTCACCGCGATCGCCCTGCACGGGCGTACGGCCGCGCAGCACTACGGCGGTACGGCGGACTGGGACGCCATCGCGCGCCTGAAGGAGCACGTGCCGGAGATTCCCGTGCTGGGCAACGGGGACATCTGGTCGGCCGAGGACGCGCTGCGGATGGTGCGGGAGACCGGGTGCGACGGGGTGGTCGTGGGGCGCGGGTGCCTCGGGCGGCCCTGGCTGTTCGCCGACCTCGTCGCGGCGTTCGAGGGGCGGGAGCAGGACATCGCTCGGCCGTCGCTGCGTGAGGTCGCCGATGTCATGGTCCGGCACGCTCGGCTGCTGGGGGAGTGGATCGGCGACGAGGCGAAGGGTGTTGTCGACTTCCGGAAGCATGTCGCCTGGTATCTGAAGGGCTTCGCGGTCGGCAGCGAGATGCGCAAGCGGCTTGCCGTTACTTCTTCTTTGGAGGAACTGCGGGGCGGGCTGGACGAGTTGGATCTGGACCAGGCCTGGCCGGTGGGGGCCGACGGGCCTCGGGGACGTACGTCCGGCAACAACAGGGTGGTGCTGCCGGACGGGTGGTTGAAGGACCCTTACGACTGCGCGGGCGTCGGGGAGGACGCGGAGCTCGACACGTCGGGGGGCTGAGGTTCGCCGCCTGCGGTTTCGTCGTGGGTCGGGGGCGGGGCGGGGGGTGTCCGTCCTCGGTCGGGCGGGGCCGTCTCCGGGGCTGTGCCGGTGATGGACGCCCGCCGCTGCGGGCGGACACCCCCCGCCCCGCCCCCTTCTCGCCGAGGGCGCCTGCCGCGCCGCAAGGGGCGCGGGGAACTGCGCGAGCGACCACGACGGCGGGTCCGTTTGTGTACGGCGCTGCTCACCCCTTCTTGGGGTGTTTCGTCGAGCCGTATGCCGTGAGGAACGCGTCGCGGAACGCGCTCATCTTCCAGACCGGGGCGTCGTGGGCCGGGCGCAGGCCGTCCGTCCAGTTCCAGGTGGAGATCTTGTCCAGGACCTTGGGGTCCTTGGCGACGATGGAGACCGGGACGTCGCGGCTGGCGTGGTTGCCGCTCACGCGGGGGATGGGCTGGTGGTCGCCCAGGAAGACCAGCACGGTGTCCTTCGTGCCGTAGCGCTCCAGCCACTCGGTGAGGGCCGTGACGGAGTACTGGACTGACTTGCCGTACTCCGCCTGGGACTTGGGGGAGCTGGCGATGATGTCCGAGGGCTTGTTGCCGGCCGCGTGGACGGCGTTGAAGATCTTGCCGTCGCCCAGCTTGTCCCAGGGGACCATCTTGGGGATCGGCGCCCAGGGCTGGTGGCTGGAGGTCAGGATCACCAGGGACATCAGGGGCTTGGTGCGCTTCTTGCCGTGCTCCAGGTTCTGGAACTGCTGGAGTGCGTACTGGTCGGGCATGGTGGACCAGCTGAACTTCGGGCCCTTGTAGCCCATCTGGAAGGCGTTGCGGTAGGAGTCGAGGCCGTAGAACTTGGACTCGGGCCAACTCTTCTGCACGCCGGGCATGATGCCCACCGTGTCCCAGGCGCCCGTCTTCTTGAACGCCTCGGTCAGGCTCATGTGGTCGCTCGCCATGAGGGTGCGGTAGCGCTGCTGGTTGTCGATCCACAGGCCCGACATGGTGGTGGAGTGGCCGAGCCAGCTGCTGCCGCCGTAGGTGGCCGAGGTCAGCCAGCCGCTCTTGGCGTGGAAGCCGGCCTTCGCCAGGGCCTTGGTGCGGGCGTCCAGGGTCGCGTCGACGCCGGGTGCCTCCACCGGGTCCTCGATCGCGCTGCGGCCGTAGCTCTCGATGAAGGTGAAGACCATGTCCTTGCCGCGCAGATCGGGGACCAGCTGGCCGGGCGGGGTGTTGCCGAACGCGTCGATCTTGGCGATCTTCTGGAACTCCGCCTCGTCGCGCAGGGTCGTGTGGACCAGCCGGGCCTGGGACAGCACCCCTCCCGCGGCGCGGTCGGCCGCGACCGGCGACCCGGCTATCTGGAGTCCCAGCGCGGAGCAGAGGACCCATACGACGGCGGTGGCGAGGGTTCCCCTGGTCGCTGCTTGTTTGTTGCGGGCGAGCGCGTTGCTGAGCCGGACCATCGCCAGTGCCATGACGGTGAGGAGGAGTAGGACCAGGACGAAGGCGCCCACGGTGGCGAGGGTCGCCACCGTTTTGCCCATCGAGTCCTTGACGTACGACTGGGCGTCGGGGAGGAGTTCCCAGTCCAGGACGAGGTTGAAGCGGCGGCCCAGGTACTCCCAGAAGCCCATGTCCAGGAGGTTGAGGATGGTCATCGCGCCGAGTGCGGCGCCGGAGAGCGCCGCTGTCGTCAGGCGGGGGCGGCGGGGGAGGGTGAGGGCCGCGGCGGCCCCGAGGATCGCCTCCACCGGTATCCGGACGAACCGGTCCGCGTGCAGGGCGCTCTGCTTGTTCGGCAGGACCAGGGCCAGGAAGATCAGGGCCGCGGCGAGGGCCGTGATCGTCCAGCGGGTGCCGCGGACGACCGCGGGATGCCCTTCGCGCCAGGCGGCGAACCGCGACCGCAGGGTGGCCCGCGCGGCCGTCTCCTGCTCGGGCGTCGTGCCCTCGGTGACGGCGTCGGCGGTTTCCGGCTGGTGGCGAAGGCGCGTGAAGACAGGCACCCGAAGGTCCTTCCGTAGCGAGGCCCGGGGAGGGAGGGGCGGGTCACGCTGGGGAGGCAAGGACCCGCCGACCTTCCGTACGGCGGGCCCCGCGCGGGTGTTCACGGCACCGGGCAAACACCCGGCAAACGGCCGGTCAACGGCTCCGGGCGTCAGGCGCCGCCGACCGCCGTCAGCAGGGCCAGGGGCGCCGCCGCGGCGCGCGACTCCCGGACGCAGGCGTGCGGATACGGCACCGGCTCGGCGTGCGCGTCCCGGCCGTACCCGGCGATGACCTCCGGCAGCCGGTGGCCGGTGGCGTTCGCCGCGTCCACCAGGCCGTGCGCGACCGTGCGCGCCTCGTCGTGCAGCCCGTACCGCGCCAGCCCCAGGGTGATCAGCGCGTTGTCGTGCGGCCACACCGAGCCCCGGTGATAGGAGAGCGGGTGGTACGCGGCCTGGCCCGATGCCAGGGTGCGGACGCCCCAGCCGGAGAAGAAGTCCGGCTCCAGCAGCCGCCGGCCCACCGCCTCCCCGTACTCCTTGTCCAGCAGCCCCGACCAGAGGAGGTGGCCGGCGTCCGACGCCAGGGCGTCGAGCTGCCTGCCCTCGCCGTCCAGCGCCAGGGCGGGGAAGGACCGCTCCGGCATCCAGAAGTCCCGCTGGAAACGGTCCCGCAGGTCGCCGGCCGCCTGCTCCAGCAGCGCCGCGTACGTCTCGTCGGCCCACACGGTGCGCGCGATCCACGCCGTGCGGCGCAGCGCGTCGTACGCGTATCCCTGGGCCCCGGCCGCCATCACCGCGCCGCTCGCCCGGGTGCCGTCTGCGGAGCAGATCGCGCCGGGGGAGTCCTTCCAGTTCTGGTTGGCCAGGCCGCCCTGGTCGGCGCGGTAGATCAGGTAGCCGCGGGAGGTCAAGCCTCCGTGGTCCAGCATCCAGCCGATCGCGGCGCGGGCGTGGGGCTCCAGGCGGCGGGCCAGTCCGGTGTCGCCGGTCTGTTCGGTGTAGGCGCCGAGGAGGACGAGGAAGAGGGGCGTGGCGTCCACCGAGCCGTAGTAGCGGCCGTACGGGACCTGGCCGAAGTGCGCCAGTTCGCCGTGGCGGACCTCGTGCACGATCTTTCCCGGCTGGGCCACCGAGTCCACGTCCGTCTCGGTCGCCTGGGTGGCGGCCAGCGCGGGCAGGGTCGCGGCGGCCAGCTGCGGGCGGTAGGGGAGGGCGAAGAGTGAGGTGAGCAGGGCGTCCCGGCCCAGCAGGGTCAGGAACCAGGGGGCGCCGGCGGCCGGCACGCGCAGTTCCTCGCCGTCCGGGCCCGTCGCCGGCAGCTGGAGCGAGGCGAGGTCCGCCAGGCCCCGTGCGCACGCCGCCGCCAGCTCCGGCCAGCCGGTCGGGAAGGCCACGCCCTCCACGAACTCGCCTTCGAGGGAGAGGAGTTGTTCGGTGACGGAGGTGGGGGAGGCCGGTACGCGCAGGGCCCGTTTGTCTCCGTGCGGGCGGGCCATGACGCGCAGGACCAGCTCCGCGGTGCCGTGCGGGGCGAGGTCGAGGGTCCATACGAGGCGGCGGGCCCCTGTCCCTGTCTCCTCCACGCCGTCCGGGGCGGGCTCGGCCGTCACCGTCGTACAGGACCGCCATTCGCCGCGCCGGTAGGCGAACTCCACTCCGTCGTCCAGGACTTGGCGGGAGCGGACGGCGCCGGTCTTGGCGTAGGTGCGGTAGTCGGAGCGGAGTTCGAACTGGTCGGTGAAGTCGGCGTCCGCGGTGATCGCCAGGCGGACCGTGGTGGGTGCGGGGCGGTTGCTGGTGACCTTCAGGGACTCCACGAACGCGCCGTCCCCGACGGCCTGTTCACGGAACACCGTGTAGGCGGGCGGCTCTTGGCGTCCGCCGCGCGGGACGAGGACACAGCGCGCCGTGTCCCCGTCCGCGACCGGCGTGAGGGACTCCGGCACGGCGCCGTCGACCGTCAGTTGCCAACGGCTCAAGTGCCGGGCGTCCCGCACGAACAGACCGTCCGGGGAGCCGGCTCCCCGGACCCCGCTGATGTCCCCGCCGTCACCCACGGCCGCGAACGTCCCGCCGTGCACGAGCAGATGATGCCGGTCGCTCATCCCCGGTCCCCTCCCCTGTTCTCGTCGCTCATCTCGTCGAACGTGTCGATGCCCGTCGGGGACACGCCGTCTCCGGGGCGCGTGTGGAGCAGATCCAGCGCGAGCGCGGCGGTCCAGCCGAAGCCGAGCGCTCCGCAGGCCTCGCCGGTGTGCGGGTCCACGTACTCCGCGAAGCCGGACGCGTCGGCGGCGTCCAGGACGGCCGCGCGCAGCGCGTCGGCCGCTTCCGGCTCGCCGTGGGTGCGCAGTCCGCTCTCCAACAGCCAGTTGATGTTGAACCAGGCGGGGCCGCGCCAGTAGCGGTGCGGGTCGAAGGCCTCGCCGAGCAGGTCGTAACTGGGCACCAGGCGGGTGCTGTCCCCGAGGCCGAAGTGCGGTCCGCGCAGGGTGCGCAGGAGCGGGGCGACGACGTCGCGGGGGAGGCCGGGGAGGATCAGCGGCACGAGGCCGGAGACGCTGCGCTCGGGGAGGAGGATGCCGGTGGTGTGTGAGCGGTGCTCTGCTGTGTGAGCGGTGCTCTGGGAGCGGTGCTCTGGGGTGTGGGCGGTGGTGTGTGAGCGGTGCTCTGCTGTGTGAGCGGTGCTCTGGGAGCGGTGCTCTGGGGTGTGGGCGGTGGTGTGTGAGCGGTGCTCTGGGGTGGGAGCGGTGCTCCGTGAGCACTGCTCTGGAGTGTGAGCGGTGCTTTGTGAGCACTGCTCTCCGCCGGGAGCACCGCTCCGGGAGCGTCGCTCCGAACCGAGAGCACCGTTCCCGGAGCGTCGCTCCGAACCGAGAGCACCGATCTCCCCGGCTCCTGCGACGGCCCGCAGATCGCGGCACAGGAACATCTCCCTCGTCGGGTTCCACAGACGCCGCACCAGCGCTGCCGTCAGGCGTTCCGCGCGCGCGTGGCGGGCCGTGCCCGTCGCGCCCAGTTCGCGGGCGATCCGGGCGAGCGCGTGCTCGGAGGCGATCAGCAGCGCGTTGAACGCCGGGTCCTCGACTGCGAACTCGCCGCCCCCGTCGGCGTACCCGCGATCCCGGTAGTCCGTCGCCAGCCGCACGTAGCGGCCGTAGTCGAGGTCCGTCGGCCGGTCCTCGGGGGCGCCGTGGTCGAGGTCGGCGCGGCGGAAGGAGCGGGCCGGGGCGGGGGTGATCCGGGCGAGCGGGGCGTCCCAGCAGGGGCTGTTGTCCATGCCCTGCTCCCAGGGGTGGACGACGGACGCGAGTCCGCCGCCGCCCAGATCCCGGCGGTGCAGCAGATAGCGGTGCCAGGCGGCCAGGCGGGGGTACAGGCGGGCCAGGAAGCCGCGCGCACGGGAGAGCCCGGGGTCGGCGCAGTGCACCAGCCAGGCCGCGAGCGCGTGCACCGGTGGCTGCACGATGCCGGAGGTCTGTACGGTGCGCGGGGCGCCCGCAGCGCGCCCCGCGGTCGAGGAGCGCCAGAAGTCGGGGCTCGGGAAGTACGCGTCGAGGGGTACGGAGGGGTTGAAGACGATGTGCGGGATGCGGCCGTCGCCCCACTGGGCGGCCAGCAGCGTCTCCAGCTCCGTCTGCGCCCGTAACGGCGACAGGTGGCGCAGGCCGATCGCGATGAACGCCGAGTCCCAGGACCACTGGTGCGGGTACAGGCTGCGCGAGGGGACCGTGGAGGAGCCCGTCCAGTTCTCCTCCAGCACCCGGGCGGCCCTGGCGTGCGGCGCGTCCTGGGTGAGGGGTGGATCGTATGCAGTGGGGTGCTTGGTGGCACGGCTGGTCAACTGGGCGGTGCGGTCCACTCGGGGCTCCCCGAAAGAGGTGCGGGCGACCGGTTCGGTCGTAGCCATCGTAGAGTTACGTCTATTTAACACGCAAAACTCAATATGTAATGCAGAGTTGAGAAGCACAAGGGGGTGCGCATGACGGGACGTGGACAGGCACGCGCCGGCGATCTGCTCGAACTGGTACGAAGCGGACGCGCGACCACGCGCGGAGCGCTCCAGCAGGTCACCGGACTGTCCCGCGCCACCGTCGGTCAGCGCCTCGACCGTCTCTTCCGCGCGGGCTGGCTGAGGGAGGGGGCGGGGGGCCCGGTCGACTCGCCGCTGGGCGGACGGCCCTCGATCACACTGGAGTTCGACGGCGAGCACGCCGTCGTCCTCGCCGCCGACCTCGACACCCGGCACGCGCGCGCCGCCGTCCTGACGCTGACCGGCGAGATCCTCGCGGAGCGCTCCGGCGTCCTGCTGATCGAGGACGGCCCGGACGCCGTACTGGGCGAACTGGGCGGCTGGTTCGCCGAGTTGCTGCAGAAGGCCGGGCGGCCGGCGGAGTCGGCCTGCGGGATCGGGCTCGCCGTGCCGGGGCCCGTCGACAGCGAGACCGGGCGGGTGGTGCAGCCGCCCATGATGCCGGGCTGGGACGGCTACGACATAAGAGGGCGCCTGAGCAGAGCCTTCGGCGAGCGCACGGGCACCGGGGCGATCCCCGTGCTCGTCGACAACGACGCGAACCTCATGGCGTACGGCGAGCAGCGCACCGGATACCCCGACTGCTCGGCGTTCGTGCTGGTGAAGGTGTCGACCGGCATCGGGGCGGGGGTCGTGGTCGGCGGGTCCGTCTTCCGTGGCATCGACGGGGGCGCGGGGGACATCGGGCACATCCGGGTGGGCGCGGAGGCGCTGTGCCGGTGCGGGTCCTACGGGTGTCTCGCGGCCGTGGCCAGTGGCGGCGCCGTGGCGCGGCGGCTGGCGGAGGCGGGGGTGCCGGCGGCCTCCGGCTCGGACGTGCGGGAGCTGCTGGCGGCCGGGCACCCCGAGGCCGTCGGGCTGGCGCGGGAGGCCGGGCGGCGGGTGGGGGACGTCCTGGCGACCGTCGTGACGCTGCTGAATCCCGGGGTGCTGATGATCGCCGGGGATCTGGCCGGAACCCCCTTCCTCACGGGGGTGCGCGAGCTGTTGTACCAGCGGGCGCTGCCCCGCTCCACCGCTCATCTGGATGTCGTCACCTCGCGGCTGGGCGAGCGGGCGGGCCTGGTGGGGGCCGGGGCGCTGGTCGTGGAGTACCTGTACGCGCCCGAGCGGGTGGAGGAGCGGCTGTCGGCGATGGGCGTGTGACGTCCGCGTTTCGGGTTCCGGCGCAGGTCCAGGGCGCGTCCGCATGGTGAAATCCGGGCCGCTGTGGCAGCGTGATTCTCGCCACCCTTGATAAGGGTTGCGCTCAGATGAGCGGATCTTGAGCGGCTGCACTTCTCCAAGGAGTGGCACTGGGTGCCACCGTTTGATCGTTCATCGAGCGAAAACAGGTGCGCGTGAGCGCCGCTCATCTGAGCGCAAAACCGCACCTGTGGGCGTGGTTGCGTTCAAGAAGTGAAAACATAAGCGGCTGGTTGCTTGCCGAGCTTTGACTTTCAATCCTCTGGCGGAGCGCTGGTTACGGGCACATGACGCACAAGTAGACGTACCCAGACGCCTTCGATCTGGGTATGTTCCTGGCCGTCAGGGCAGCCACCGCGTCTTCGAGGGAGTCGAGACCCGTGTCGGAAAACAAAGAACCTCACGTAGCGAAGCTCGTTTACGACTTCACCGAGGGAAACAAGGATCTCAAGGACCTCCTCGGTGGCAAGGGCGCGAACCTCGCCGAGATGACCAACCTGGGACTCCCCGTTCCCCCCGGCTTCACCATCACGACGGAAGCCTGCAAGGTCTACCTCGACAGCGGCGAGGAGCCGGCGGCACTGCGTGACGAGGTGAGTGCGCACCTCGACGCGCTGGAGCAGCGCATGGGCAAGAAGCTCGGCCAGCCCGACAACCCCCTGCTGGTCTCCGTCCGTTCCGGTGCGAAGTTCTCGATGCCCGGCATGATGGACACCGTCCTGAACATCGGGCTCTCCGACAAGTCCGTGAAGGGTCTCGCCGACCAGGCCGGCGACGAGCGGTTCGCCTGGGACTCCTACCGCCGCCTCATCCAGATGTTCGGCAAGACCGTCCTCGGCGTCGACGGCGACCTCTTCGAGGAGGCGCTGGAGAAGGCCAAGGAGGCCAAGAACGTCACGGTCGACACCGACCTGGAGGCCGCCGACCTCAAGAAGCTGGTCACCGCCTTCAAGAAGATCGTCAAGAAGGAGGCGGGCCGGGACTTCCCGCAGGACCCGCGTGAGCAGATGGACCTCGCCATCAAGGCGGTCTTCGACTCCTGGAACGGCGACCGGGCCAAGCTCTACCGCCGCCAGGAGCGCATCCCGCACGACCTCGGCACCGCCGTCAACGTCTGCTCCATGGTCTTCGGCAACCTCGGCCCCGACTCGGGCACCGGCGTCGCCTTCACCCGCGACCCCGCCAGCGGCCACCAGGGCGTCTACGGCGACTACCTGCAG
Organism: Streptomyces panaciradicis; assembly: GCF_023516615.1. GTDB lineage: Bacteria > Actinomycetota > Actinomycetes > Streptomycetales > Streptomycetaceae > Streptomyces > Streptomyces panaciradicis. The sequence continues at coordinate 85,042 of NZ_JAMGBF010000005.1, read as the reverse complement.
AACGCCCAGGGCGAGGACGTCGTCGCCGGCATCCGCAACACCGTGCCGCTGGCGGAGCTGGAGTCGATCGACAAGAAGTCGTACGACCAGCTGATGCAGATCATGGAGACCCTGGAGAACCACTACAAGGATCTCTGCGACATCGAGTTCACCATCGAGCGCGGCCAGCTGTGGATGCTGCAGACCCGCGTCGGCAAGCGGACCGCCGGTGCCGCCTTCCGCATCGCCACCCAGCTGGTGGACCAGGGGCTCATCGACGAGGCCGAGGCGCTGCAGCGGGTCACGGGCGCCCAGCTCGCCCAGCTGATGTTCCCGCGCTTCGACGAGGACGCGAAGGTCGCGCAGGTCGGCCGCGGCATCGCCGCCTCGCCGGGCGCGGCCGTCGGCAAGGCCGTCTTCGACTCGTACACCGCCGTGAAGTGGTCGCGTTCGGGCGAGAAGGTCATCCTCGTGCGCCGCGAGACCAACCCCGACGACCTCGACGGCATGATTGCCGCCGAGGGCATCCTGACCAGCCGCGGCGGCAAGACCTCCCACGCGGCCGTCGTCGCCCGCGGCATGGGCAAGACCTGTGTCTGCGGCGCCGAGGAGCTGGAGGTCGACACCAAGCGGCGCCGGATGACGGTCCCCGGCGGACACGTCGTCGAAGAGGGCGACGTCATCTCCATCGACGGCTCCAGCGGCAAGGTCTACCTCGGCGAGGTGCCGGTCGTGCCGTCGCCGGTCGTGGAGTACTTCGAGGGCCGGATGCACGCCGGCGCCGACGACGCCGACGAGCTGGTCGAGGCCGTGCACCGGATCATCGGGTACGCCGACCGGATGCGCCGCCTGCGGGTACGCGCCAACGCCGACAACGCCGAGGACGCGCTGCGCGCCCGCCGCTTCGGCGCCCAGGGCATCGGCCTGTGCCGCACCGAGCACATGTTCCTCGGCGACCGGCGCGAGCTGGTCGAGCGGCTGATCCTGGCCGACACGGAGGCCGAGCGCGAGGAGTCCCTGAAGGAGCTGCTCCCGCTGCAGAAGGCGGACTTCGTGGAGCTGTTCAAGGCGATGGACGGGCTGCCCGTCACCATCCGGCTCCTCGACCCGCCGCTGCACGAGTTCCTGCCCGACATCACCGAACTGTCGGTGCGCGTCGCGCTCGCCGAGTCCCGGCAGGAGTCGCACGAGAACGACCTGCGCCTGCTGCAGGCGGTGCACCGGCTGCACGAGCAGAACCCGATGCTGGGCCTGCGCGGCGTACGCCTCGGTCTGGTCATCCCCGGCCTGTTCACCATGCAGGTCCGCGCCATCGCCGAGGCGGCGGCCGAGCGCAAGGCCGCCAAGGGCGACCCGCGCGCCGAGATCATGATCCCGCTTGTCGGCACCGTCCAGGAGCTGGAGATCGTCCGCGACGAGGCCGACCAGGTCGTCGCCGAGGTCGAGGCCGCCACCGGCACGCAGCTCAAGCTCGCCATCGGCACGATGATCGAGCTGCCGCGGGCCGCGCTGACGGCGGGCCAGATCGCGGAGGCGGCGGAGTTCTTCTCCTTCGGCACCAACGACCTCACCCAGACGGTGTGGGGCTTCAGCCGGGACGACGTCGAGGCCTCGTTCTTCACCGCCTACCTGGAGAAGGGCATCTTCGGCGTCAGCCCCTTCGAGACCATCGACAAGGACGGTGTCGGCTCCCTGGTCAGCCTGGCCGCGAAGGCGGGCCGCGAGACCCGTCCCGACCTCAAGCTCGGCGTCTGCGGCGAGCACGGCGGCGACCCGGAGTCGGTCCACTTCTTCCACGAGGTCGGCCTCGACTACGTCTCCTGCTCGCCGTTCCGGATCCCGGTGGCGCGCCTGGAGGCCGGTCGCGCGGCCGTCCAGTCGGAGGGCAGCGACCACCGCTGACCCACCCCAGCCCCGGAGCCGCCGCCCGTCCCCGACCCTCAACACCGATGGGCGGCGGCTCCGGACCACCAAGAGAGGCGGCACCTTGTGCGGAGGTGCCGCCCCTTCGGGCATGGTCTGCGGAGACTGTCAAGCCAAGCCGCTGAACAGGCAAGACAGTGTTTACTGGCGTTGGTTGCCGCTGACCCTACGCGAGAACGTTGTGCCCTCATAGTGCCCTCCGTGACGGCAGAGGGAGGGCTGTCCTGTCCCGCTCCTACACAGGCTGCCGATAGCCGTGCGGAGCCACTCTGAGCAGCAGCAACTCTCGCGGCTTGCGGCTTACTGCGCACTCACTTATGACTCGATGGAGACGGCTCCGCCAGTCACTCCACTTTGACGCTGATGTGGCAGAGGGCTGTCACCAAAGAAGCTGGCAAAGATTAGATCGAACTCGCACGGACCCTCATCCTCGATACCATTTACTAGCTGGCGGAGTTGTCGGAAGTCAGCGAACTCGTCGCAAAATTCTTGAGCGGCCCTGAGTTTGTCTCCAGAAGCGGGCTTTGGGTAGTAGGCCTCGATGGCTCCCTTAGACAGGACATAGATTCTTTCTCGACGCAGAGCTTCAAGAACTGTGTTCTTCTTCTGTGCTACGGGGCCACCTTTCAGCTCCTTCATGACCTTAAAACGCGCATCACGAGTCACGATCTGATGGAAGAATCTATCAACTTTCTCTTCAAGTTCTTGCCATGTGCATTCGCGCGAGGTGAAACGCTCACCATGCTTTTTTACGTCGGCCCAGAGATCCTTGACCGAGGGCGAGTCCTTGATCTTGCGAAGCTGATTGCCAGAGATGTCGCTTTCGCTTGTGTGGGTGCCGGCTACCATGTTTCCTACGTCTTCCATCAGCCGGTTGCGCAGTTCCGTACTAGCAGGTGAAGCGCCGAGCTTTTCGAATCCTTCGGTAAGGGCATCGAGGTCTACCAGAACTGCAACGGATACGCCGAAGCGTTCAAAGAAGGAACGGTATCGCTGAATATTGTGTTTTCCGTTCACGCGGGCGATCGCTACACACCTTTTCGTGAAGTCCCAGGAAGGGTTGAGGATCCGAGCGATGTGGGGAATTGCGATGTGATCGCTGTCTCCTTCAACTAGCAGGATCGAATCACAGAAGAAGGCGGCATCGTTGTTTTCCTGTCTGACCATCTGGAACAGATCCTTGGTTCGGAGGTCAGACAGATCAACGGGATAGGCTTTTGCACACGGCGGCGCGACCGAGCGGTCTTTGATCAGCTTCACAAAGGTGCCTGTGGCCTGAGGGCTGAAAAACGCCGAAGAATGAGTACTGACCATAACGTGGTTTTCCTCGGCGAACACCTTCAGTGCCTCAAAGAGTTGCATCTGAGCGCGAGGGTGGAGAAAGAGTTCTGGCTCCTCGAACAGAAGAAGGTAGGGTCGAGGCGCAGTCGATGGATCCGTCGTCCGCTCCTGGCTCCTCATGTCGGCATACGCACGCAAGATAGCAAAGGTCACAGATCTGCGGAGGCCATCGCCCTTACTTTTGAAGCCGCTGCGGATTCCGTCGTCGATTGCGATCTGGGCATTGCTCAGAACGCTCCTCAAATCCGGCGGCGGGATTTCGATTCTGATGGAAGTCTCAGGGAAAGCCTCCTGGAGATTCTTCTCGACTGCACGCTCGACCGAGACGACATCGTCCAGACGTTCATCCACTTCGATGCCGTCAATTTCCGTCACGTTAAGAAGGCTCTCCAACCTGCTGAATAGAGCATCCACGTTTGCGAGTTGCGGCTTGATCGAGTTGAACAAGATACCTAGGAGTTTACCAAAGGATGCCGTCTCTGCAGTCTTCAGATCGTCAGAGAGATCCTTGACTGCGGGAATATAGATAACTTCAGGAAGGAGGGCGTGGATCGACTTGTCCATGCCCGTCACCAGTGGAACGTCCTCAGGCTTCTTCTGGTCCTCTGGCAATGTCTCAATCAATTTCTCAACTTCTGCCCGAATTTGTTTTTGTGTTGGACGTGGGCTCAATACCGTTGCCAGTTCAGGAATGTGGAATACGGCGGCTTCGCGAAGTTCCTCTCGTTGTTTTCCCGTCATCACTTCAGTAAGAGTGTCAGGCCAATACTTCTTGTCAATCGGCATCGGCCTGACCATGCGCAGGACTCCCTTGCCAGGCTCTGAGTAGATACGTGAAAGTGATAGCTTCCCTTCAGATACGTGCTCTGTGATTCGAGATCGATGTTCCTCCGTGAGGCGACTCAGATCCTCGTCCTTGATTTCCTCAAATGCCACCTCCACTCGAACCTGATTGCCTTGTCGATAGAAGTCGCTCTCCTTTAGTCCGGGATTGCTAAAAAAGATATCTAGAGCTTGCAAAATCGATGATTTACCCGCGTTGTTCTCTCCGATAATGCAGCTGAAGTTAGAAATTGGGATGCTTAGATCGCGGATCCCGCGAAAGTTACTAACCGAGATATTTGTGATCTTCATATCAGCATCCCTAGCCGGTGTTGCAGCCGTGAACTCTTGCCTCTACTGCTGTCGTTGTGACAGTAGAGGCAAGTTATAGGCATGCGTTCTTCAGTGTTGACGTTTTGCTGATATGTGGTGAATGCTACTAATTGTCCCATTCGGCCGCACTGGCACCGGTCGCGGGCCTGCGGGCGGGGTTTGGTGCTGCCCACGTCGCGCATGAGCGCGAGTCCATGGGGTTGGTCCCGTTTAGGGCACGCCGGCACGCTGAGCACCTGTCACGTTCGAATGGATCGAACCTTCCGCTGATGTCCAGTTTGTCGTCTGGACTCGACGCTTTGCCTTGTTGGACACTCGGGGACATGTCCCAGGGATCGCACGACGCCGCTCACAGCGCGGTCGGTTACCAGCATCAGACGTGGTGGGCGCTGGTGGAGCTCCTTCGTTCCGGCCCCGAGCGTCCGGACTCTTCCCTCACGCTGGAGATGTACGACGACATCGCCTGGGACGATCAGGGGACCCCCACTGAGTTGCTTCAGGTCAAACACCATCGGGGGAGTGCCCGGCGACTGACTGACCGGGCGGTGGATGTTTGGAAGACCATCCAGGTGTGGATGGATCAGTCATCGCCCGGTGATGCCAGTGGGCCGTCTCTGGTCCTGGTAACGACGCAAACGGCAGCACCGGGAAGCGCGATGGCCCTCCTCCGGGCCGAGGGTCGGGACGAGGCGTCCGCTCTAGGAGTTTTGGAAGCAGTCGCCGCCGAGGAGGGATCTGGCGAAACGCGTGCAACGCGGCGCCAGTTCCTTGCGCTCGGCCCTTCGGTGCGGCGCACGTTCGTGCACCGCATTCGTGTGGCTGACGGCTCTCCGCACGCCGAGGAGGTGCATGCGGTGGCTAGGGCTGCTCTGCAGTGGACGCTGCCCACCGGACATGAGGAACTATTCCTGGCCATGGTGTGGAAGTGGTGGGATGGTCAAGCGCTAGCTCTACTGCAGGGCCGCTTGGCTAGCTTGGACGTGGGATCAGCTCAGGCTGCGATCGCGGAGATTCGAGACCAGTTCACCAGCGAAAACCTGCCCACGCTGGTGCATCTGTTGGACGTGAATGAGGTCGAGATCGGCGAGGCGCACCGCACCCGCCCGTTCGTGCAGCAGATGGAGTGGGTCGCCTACCCGCCCCGCAACTTGCAGAAGGCGATTGTCGACTACTACCGGGCCTACACCCAGTCGGCACAGTGGGTGGCCGAAGACCTCATTGGCATCGCGGAACTCGAACGTTTCGAAGCCGAGTTGATCGATGAATGGGAACGCGAGTTCGAGTGGATGACGGAGGGACTTGCTGACGATTCGGACGAGAAGGCTAGGCAAGCAGCGGGACGAAGTCTGCTGCGCACCTTGCTGGGACAGACGGGTATCACCGTCCGCTCCCGCTACAACGACCCATTTTTCGCCCGCGGCCACCGCCATGTACTGGCTGACGCCGGCAAGGTCGGATGGCATCCTGGGTTTGAGGAACGTATCAAGCAGCTGCTGCAGGTCAACGCCTGAGCCGTGCATGCGAGCAATCTGGGGGAAGCGCGGATGACCGGGTGGAGTAGGCAACCCTCCGTCGTCGCGGCAATGCTCAATCCGGCATTGATCGCCGCGCTGCTGGCGACTACGGCCGAGGGACACGCCAAGGAGACCAGCCAGGGCGTACCTGTGGTGCTGTCGTTCGTCGCCGCCCCACTTGTGCTGCACAGGGGCACCCGCGAAGCCCTCCCGGCATCCACGGCTACCCACCTAGCAACCTGGGTATCACGGAACCCGGTATTGCGTGCTGGGCTCCCACAACGCGCGGTCAGTCTCGTGGAACCCGTTAGGGCGGGCATCCGCTTCGGCCTGGCCCACGACGTGCTCTTCCTTGAACGGGATCGCCTGTCCGCTGTCCCGCGCAAGCGGCCGCGCGGAGTGCGCCCTCCGCCTCAGCTCGACGAGATTCTGCGCAAAGCCAGTCTCGTGGGGCGGTGGCTAGCGAAGACCGACAGTCCGGCAACTGTCCTTGCGCTGCTGGGCGTGGCACCCTGATCCGGTGCAGCTGCTCGCGATCATCCTTTACAGCAACACCGGTGACCGGCGAATCCTGGAGTTCGAGCCAGGGGCGATGAACGTCGTAACCGGCGAGTCGAAAACCGGTAAGAGCGCCTTGCTGGACATCCTGGAGTACTGCCTCGGACGCGACAGCCTCCAGATGCCTATCGGGCCGATCACTCAGACCGTCGCCTGGTATGCGGTGCTACTCGACCTGGGCGGCGGCCGGGCGTTTGTCGCGCGCCCCGCTCCGCTACCGGGCAGGAGCTCGACGCAGCGTGCCATGCTGCGGTTCGGCAGCGACCTGGAGGCGCTGGCGTTCGAGCAACTTGAAGCCGACGTGGACTCCAATGCGGTCCGCGAGCAGCTTGGGCGCAGAATCGGCATCGAGGAGAACCTCCACGAACCTCCGCCCGGGTCCGCCCGCCAAAATGTCGAAGCTCATCTCGGTCATGCCACGTTGCTTTGCTTGCAACGGCAGAGCGAGATCGCCGACCCGAACTTCCTGTTCCACCGACAGGGTGAGCAGGGCATGGCCCAGACCTTGAAAGACACAATCCCCTACTTCCTCGGCGCTGTCCCTCGTGACCAGGCGCTCCGGCGCGCCCAACTCTCCGCAGCGAAACGCGACCTTAAAACGGCCGAGACGGCATACCGTAGAGCCCAGGAGGCCGCCCAGCTTGCCGGAGGTACCCTGTCAGCCCTGTGGCAGGAAGCGTACGCGCTCGGGATGGTGACAACCCTCGAAGAGCCGGAGCGCGCCGCTGCCGTCGCCGAACTGCAATTGGCAATTGTTCCTGCGGATTCCGGGCCTCCGGAGGCGGTCGACAGGCAGATTGCCACCCGCACGGAACAGTTGCTGCAGACGCGTGACGATCTGCGTAACCAACTGCGCGGCGTCGCAGCCGAGCGGGAGATCCTGCTACAGCAGGAATCGACTGAGGTCGGCTTCGAGGGCGCTGTGCGCACCCAGACCGCCAGACTGGCAAGCCTGCACCTACTGGGTATCCCCCCTGAGGGCAATAGCCCTCTCACGTCCTGCGCCCTATGCGGCAGCACCATGGAAGATCCCGATCCCTCGGTCACCGACCTGGACCAGCACCTGCGCCGGCTGAACGACCAGCTGAACGGCATCGAGGCGGCCCGCCCGGCCCGCCGCGCAGCGCTGACGGCTCTGGACGAACGGTCCGATGATCTTCGAGGTCAGCTGCGCACCGTCGAGGCGGCTTTGCGCCAGCTCACCGCAGCGACATCCGCCGCCGACCAGATGCCCCAGGATGCGGCACGAAACTTCATGCGCGGGCGCATCCACGCCACCCTTGCGTCGCTGCCCGCCGCCTCGGACGCCGAGCTCCAGCGGCTGGGCCAGCTGCTGGAGTTCGCTCAGGGACGAGTCAGTGCTTTGGAGGCGGAACTCGATCCTGCGGAGGAACGCGAGCAGGTGACCTCCCGGCTGGTGGCGGTCAGCCAGGACATGACTGCGTGGGCGAACAGACTCCACCTCGAGCACGGCGGAAGCAGCGTACGTCTGGATCTGAGTCGCCTTACCGTCGTTGCTGACACCGCACAAGGCCCCGCCCCACTCTTCCGTATCGGAAGCGGTGAGAACTGGGTCGGGTATCACCTTGTCGCCCACCTTGCGCTGCACCGCTACTTCGTGGGCCAGCACAGGCCTGTTCCTCGGATCTTGATGCTCGACCAGCCCACCCAGGCCTGGTATCGATCGGAGGTCGACCAACGATCCGGCCAACCGCGCAGCGACACTGACCGCGAGGCCGTGAGCCGGCTGTTCCGTCTCATCTACGACGTGGTGCACGAGCTCGCCCCCGACTTGCAGGTGATCATCTGTGACCACGCCAACCTCGCCGAGGACTGGTTCCAGGAGTCCGTGGTCCACAACTGGCGCGGCGAGAAGCTCATCCCTCAGGAATGGATCGACCAGGCTGCCCAGGGTTCTCCGGAGGCGTGACGCCTGTAGCTTGGTGTGGTTGGACTCTCCTGAGACGTCTGTCGAGCAAACTCATCCAGGACAGGGCCCTCACACGACTCACGTGAGTCTGTCGCTCCCGCTCTGCGTGTCTGCCACCAGTCGGCTAGTGAACCCGGCGTCGCGCAGGCGCTCGTACGCTGCGGCCACGTCATCGGGAATGTGCTGCTCGATCATGAATCCCTGCTGTGGGTAGATCATGAGCCGTTGTTGCGCGCCGGCCAGCATGTCAATGACCAGGCGTGCGTCTCCTATGGAGTCGACGTAGGCAGCCAGGGTTATGGGCGTGGACGCGCTAATCCATTCGACTTCGGGCCACAGCTTGCGAGCGGTCGCGTAAGCCCGGCGCTCCTCGTATGGTTTGCTGACCAGTAGGACGGACGACACGATCGCCCGGTGCTCGTCGAGCAGTGCGCGAGAGAAACGGATGTTCTCTCCTGTATTCCGGGCCCGCGACTCAACGAGGATGGCACCGCCCGGTACCCCCAGTTCCATCGCCCGCTCGCGATAGTGCTCAGCCTCGCCACGTGGCATACGGTCGCGCGTGGTGCGGCTGGTGGCCCCAGAGAAGACGATCAGCGGCATCATGCCCCGGTGGTAGAGATCGGCGGTTGTGTCCGCGACTCCGATGTCATGACTGCCGAGTCCGATCGCGACCGAGCATGGGTGCAGGTCGTGCCCCATCTGCTGGAAGTCCCATAGCCGTTGAGCGTCGGCCCATGCCTGTGCTGAGATCACTTGCTCTCGTCCTCCGCTTTCGCCGAGTCAGGGACCTTGAAGTCGTACGTCCAAGCGAAGCGCGTCGCCGCGTGAACGCCGATTGCGAACTCCACCACGGTGCCGTCGGCCGTGTAGGTCGTCCGGTGCAGCTCTACCACCCATTCCCCAGGTGCGAGCTGGAGGAGCTGGACTTCGTCCGCCGTGGGAATACGCGCGAACAGCGTCTCCTGCATGTGGTCGATCTCGTATCCGGCGTCATACAGGACACGGAAGCCGCCACCACGGCCGGCGGGCCCCGGCGTCGGGTCGACGATGCGCGTCCCTTCCACGTGCTCGGGACGGTAGTAGCTCGTCAGGGTGTGCGTCGGCTGGGAACCCTCCTTGACCACGCGGGCACGTGCGTAGACCTCCGCACCTTCCGGTAGGCCGTGTGCCTGAGCGACGGCGGCTGGCGCCGCCATACGGCTGACGGTCTGAGTCTGTTCGTTGCGCTTGTAGGTGCGTCCGGATGCCACACGATCGGCGATGAACGCCACTTCGTCGCCGTCCCGCCACTTGACCTTGTCGTACCGCGCGATGCCAAGTCGCTTGAGCGGGGCCCGCTCACGGACGACCGTGCCGTGTCCGCGCGACGACGTGACCAGCCCCTCGGCCTCCAACGCCTTGTAGGCCGCATGGACGGTGGACTTCGAGCCTTCGCCCGCTTCCACCAGGTCCCTGATCTGCGGCAACTGAGCCCCAGGCGCGTACTCGCCGTTCTTGATCTGTTCGGCCAGTCGGTCCGCCAGCTCCCGCCACTTGGGCGCCATACCGCACTCCTCTCGACACCGACCAGTGAAGCACAGTCCCAGGACTGTTGACAGTCCTGGGACTGTGCGGCATGGTCTTACCCGGTGGCTCGCAGTCCTGGGACAGCGGGCCGGGAGTGTCTCTATTCGGCTGCTCCCATGTCGCCCGGAGGGCCCCGTGAAACGGGCTCGAAGGAAGCGCAGGCACCTTGACAACTCCACACAGGGAACTGCCGGTAACCCGTGGTCCGCCTGCCCGAAGGGGTCGGAAACAAGGCGGAGAAGACCGGCGTACCCCGTACGGCAGCCCGACCGGTTCGAGGCCGGTCCGAGACTCTGCGGCCCTGCTCAGTGGCCGCGCCCCGCTTACTAGGCCAGCTAATCACCTATCAACGGCGCGCGACCCCGGAGGTGCAACTCCGGGGCCGCTGTTCGGGCCGTTTCACCTGCTAGGGAGATCACGACCCATGAACCCCATCGTTACTGTTCAGGACGCTGTTACCGCGTTCGCCGACTTCATGGAGCCGACGGACGCTGAGCTGGACGCCATCGAGCGGGAGATGCCCGCGATCCTCGCGGACGTCGACCTCCTCGACGCACTGATCATCACCCTCGACCGCACCTCGAGTGAGCTGGACGCCCGCCGCATCCGCCGCGCCCGTCGCCGGGTATTGGCGGAACGGCGGGAGCTGGCCAACCGCACCCCCGGCGCCACCGGGGGTGCCGCATGAACGCGAACGGACAGAACCTGGCCGCCGCGCATGCGGAGGTGAAGGCGGAGATCGCCCGCACCGACAACAAGACGGCACTGCTGCTGGCGTTCGTCGGCGCGGTCCTCGCGGGAGCCTGGTCCATCGCCCGCGACCTGCCCCTCAACGTCGCCGCCTGCCTTACGGGCGGGGCGGGGATGGTGCTGCTGGTCGCGGCGGCCGGACTGCTGCTGCGCTCGGTGCGCCCGAACCTGTCCGGCCGGCACGGCTTCCCGTTGTGGGCCACCCTCACCGCCGACGAGATCCCCGCCGCCCTGACGGGCAGCCTCGCCGCCGACGTCGCCGGACTGTCCCGGCTGGCGGTCGCCAAGTTCACCTGCCTGCGCCGCGCGGTCGACCTCACCGCCGCGGGCGGCGCCCTCCTCGTCCTCGCGCTGCTGCTCGCCCTGGGAGGTGCGGTATGAAGACCACCCGAACCGTTTTGCCCGCCGTCGCCATGACGGCCGTGTCCATGGTGCTGACTCTGGCCGTGGTCGTGATGTGGCTGGGCACGGCGGTGCCGTGGCCGGTCGCCCTGGTCGTCGGACTCGGCATCGATGGCGGATGGCTGGCCACCCTCGCCTACGAACGCCGCCTTGCGGCGCAGGGCGACCACAGCAACGCGGTGACCGCCGTGGGCTGGTCCTTCGGCCTCCTCGCCGCCGGTGTCTTGGTCGCCCACGCGCTGACCGCCGACCGCTCCGCCGGTGCGTGGCTGGCCGTCGCCTGGCTTCCCCTCGCGGCCAAGGCGCTGTGGCTGGTGCACGGCATGTGGGAGCGCACCGCGCTCACCCCGTCCGCCCTCGGAGCGATCCGGGGTATCCAGCAGGAGGCCCGGGACGAGGCGGCCGTGGCGCGTGCCCGGTTGCGGGCGGAGGCGGCCACGGAGGAGACGCGGTTGACGGCCGTGACGCAAGCCGGGGCCCGCGTCGCACGCGTTCAGGCCCGCACCGCCGACACGCTCGCCGGGGCCTGGTCGACGCTGGAGAAGGCGCGTGCTGGGGAGGACACCGGCAGGGCACTGACCAGCGTGACGGCCCGCGTCACGCCCGACGTCGCGCCGCGTTGGGAGCTGCCCGTCTGGGGCCCGACCGAGCAGGTTCCCGCGCTGGACGCGGGGCCCGCGCTCACGGACGCGGAACTCGACGTCCTGGTCGACTCCATCCGCAACAGTCAGACACCGGCCCTGTCCTACCGAGAGATGGCTGTCCGCTTTCGTGCGGCCGGCCACTCCGCATCCGAGGTCCGCCTGCGGGCGGCGTGGAAGCGCGTCGCCTGATGGCCGCGCTGCCGGTCTACCGGTGGCGGCTGGCCCCCGACGGCTACGCCACCCGCCGCCAACTCCGGTCCGCCGGCCTGCGGCCCGGTGGTCAGGAGGTGGCCGCTCAGCTCGAACGGCCGCGCCGCCGTCGGGGCCCACTGGTCGCCTACCTGTACCGCATCGACCTGGCCCAGCCGGTCAGGCCGATGACCCCGGCTCGGCGGGCGGCCCTGGCCAAGGCCAACACCGCCCGCCGCATCTGCCCCGCCTGCCGGCGCGATGCCGGATACGTCATCCCCACCGCGGTCGGCACCTGCACGCCGTGCGCCTACCCCGACCCGGACCGCTCCGAAGGGAACACCTGATGGGCAACGCCGACATCCGCCGTCTGGACCGCGAGATCGAGAAGACCAGGAAGAAGCTGGACGCCGTCCGGCGGGGTGAGTGGTGGCCGCTGAACGGCAGTGAGCGCCGCGCCATGGCCCGCTCCCTCGCCGTCGGCGCCTACCAGATCACCCGGGGCCGCAGCGCCGGCCGCGCCGAGCAGCGCATGGACAGCACCGGCAACGCCGCCGAGATGCGGCTGAACGCCGAGTTGACCGCGCTGCACGGCGAGCGCCAGCGGCTCATCACCGAGGCCGCCCGCGCCAAGGCCGCCAAGAAGTCCTCGGGGTGGTGGTGACCGTGGCCGCCAAGCCCACGCCTCCGGGTGAGTGCCCGCAGTGCTGGCAGCACGCGCACGACCGCAGCATTCACCGCAGGCTCCGCCCGCGCGAGGACTGCAATCCGTGCCTTGACCACATGCGCAACGGCTGCCCGAACGTCGCGCCCAAGAAGTCGTCCGGCTGGTTCTGACCAGCCATCACAACCGGGGTGGCCGCTCTTTCCACGGACCCGGCCACCCCGGCTCACTCCCTCACCTCCCGCCCCCACCGGGGGGCAGTCAGGAGCAGTTCCAGCATGTCCGAGAACGTCGTCCACCTCCACAAGCCCACCGACCCGCCCACCCCCGACACCGCTCCCACCGTCCTCACAGTCGTGCCCGACGCGCCGCCCGCCCGTCCGGTGCCGCTGTGGGTGCGCTCCGGGCGCGCGGTGAAGCCGGCCGTCACGCACGAGACGACCAAGGCCACCGTCCGCGCGGCGGCCCGGCACACGTCCTACACGTTCAACGGCGGGCGGATCGTGGCCCGCCGCACCTGGGACGGCCGCACCGGTGCCCGCTACGAACGCATGATCCGTGCGGCGGAAGCCGCGGGGAACCTCGAAGCGGCCGAGGAATGGGAGGAACGCCTCCAGCGCTTCCGCGCCGCCCGCCACCACCGCCGCATGGACCTGCTCCACTCGCCCGTGGACGCTGCCAAGGGCGTAGCCGTCGGCGCCGGGATGAGCGTCGGGGTCCTGGTCGCCCTTGGCGTCGTGATGGCCATCAACACCGGCCACGTCGGCGACGTCATCACCCCACTGTCGGCCACGATTGACTTCATCGCCCTGCTCATCCGGATCGTGCAGATCGTGTGGGGCCCGGCCCTCACCATCGGTCCCCTCCTGGCGCTGCTCGCCCTGTGGTCGGTCGGTCGCAAGCAGCATGCCGCCCCCGCGTGGGCCCTGCCCGCCAACGTCCGCTCTGACGAGGGGGAGCCGATCACGCCGTCCATCGTGGTCAAGGCCCTGCGCGACCTCGGCATCGCTCCGCTGAAGAACGCCATCAAGGAGATGGGCGATGCCGGCGCATCCATGCTCGGACCGATCCGGATCGCCGGATGCGGCGTCGAGGTCGACGTCACCCTCCCGTCCGGGGTGGCGACGAACGAGGTGCAGAACAAGCGCCGCAAGCTCGCCGAAAACCTGACCCGGCACGAACACGAGGTGTTCATCACCATCCCCGAAGCGGCCCGCACCGTCCGGTTGTGGATCGCCGACTCCGGGGCGCTGGACGAGCCGATCGGCCCGTCTCCGCTGGTCACCGACGAGACGATGACCGCCAACTACAAGACCGGCAAGGCCCCATGGGGGCAGGATCTGCGTGGCGACGCCGCCACGATCAGCCTGTATCAGCGGCACCTGCTGGTCACAGGGTTGTCGAACCAGGGCAAGACGGCCGCTCTGCGTGCCCTCGCCCTGTGGCTCGCCCTCGACAGGTCGGTGCAGTTCTGGATCGCCGACCTCAAGGGCATCGGTGACTGGGCCATGTTCGACGGCATCGCCCAGGTGCTCATCGAGGGCCCCTCCGACGACCACGTCATCCAGGCGACCGAGATGGTCGAGGACGCGGTGGAGGAGATGAACCGCAGGATCGAGGAGCGCCGCCGAGACCCGAGCATCGTGTTCGAACCGCTGATCGTGGTGGTGGACGAGGCGCAGTTGGCGTTCATGTGCCCGGTCATCGGCGACGACAAGCGCCCGTATGGCGGGTCCAAGGCCACCTCAAGGTACTTCATGGGCGTCCGCAAGATTCACAACCAGGGGCGTGCGGTCGACGTGCTGATGTGGCAGGGCACCCAGGACCCCACCGACCAGAACCTTCCCAAGCTTGTGCGGGAGGGCGCGCACACCCGTGCCTCCCTCGTGCTGGGCACGGAGTCGCAGGCCCGGATGGCGTTGGGCGACAAGGCCGTCGATGGCGGCGCCGCCCCGCACCTGCTGCGCCAGGGTCTCGACAAGGGCACTCTCGTGGTCGCCTCCGACGGCATCACGATCCCTGCCGGGCAGGCGTCCATCACGGTGCGGACCCACTTCATCGACGACGAGCCGGCCGCCGAGATCGCCGACCGGGCCAAGGCCCTGCGCGACGGCGTCGCCACCCTGCGCGTGGTCGACCAGGGCGAGGAGCGCGACGCGCTCGCCGACGTCGCGAGCGTGCTCGGCGACGCGGCTCGTCTGCGGACCAATGAGGTCCTCAAGCGGCTCCACGCGCTGGACGCCAAGGCGTACGGCGACCAGTGGACCAACGACCGGCTCAAGCGGCTGTTGGAGGAGCACGGTGAGGAGCCGAAGAAGTCCCACGGGGTCATGGTCATCCACCGCGATCACGTCCTGCGGGCGCTCGCCAACCGCGACGAGAACGGTTCCGCTTCCGCTGCTCAGTAGCGGGGAGGAACCACCGTCGGGCCCGGGGAGGCGGGGAGAACTCCCCAACCCGCTCCCCGGACCACCTCCCCCAAGTTGATCAGCGAAAACACCGTTTCGGGGAGGCGGGGAGTCTCCCAGTTCAACCCCCCGAAACCCCCTCCACAGCGCACCCCAAGGGGGTGCGTCTGCCTCCCCGAACGAGCTCCGGAAGGGATTCCGCATGCACCCCGAGCCTGCTCACCACACGGCCGTCGAACGGGTCGTGGTCACCCATCAGCCAACCCCGATGCAACCCGTCGTCCACGCGCCAGCACCCCTCGTCCCGGTCCAGCCGGGCACCATCCCGACGGTGGCGAGCATCGTCCTGCCCGACGGTCGCGTGGTCACCGGTTACGCCATCGAACCCACCAAACCCGAACCGGGTGCGGTCAAGCCCGCCGTGTCACACGCTGCGGTGAACGTAGCCCTCGGAGGCATTGGATTTCTCGCCGTGTGCGGCGGACTGCTGCTGCTAACCACGTTCATCACCGCCCTCACGGCGTTGATCACCCAGCTCATCACCCTCGCCGCCGTCTGCTTCGGCGGATTCGTCGCCGTGCAAATCCTCAAGCCCAACGGTCAGGCCAGCACCACCGTCAACATCCGCAGGGCAGTCTTCAAGCGCAACCACTTCCACGGCTGACTCAGTCGGCAGTCATGGAATCAGCACGCCAAAGAGACGACAGCCCCGGATACCAAGCCGGATGCTCGCTCACTGTCTGCACCAGGGCAGGGCACGTACGAAACATCACGAGGGCGAAGTCCCGCCACCCGTCGAATCCCTGCACCGGAGTCAGTTCCGTAGTCATCAGCCCGTAGTCGACCGCGTCCGCCAGAATGTTCGCCAGTGCGAGCACGCGAGCCCGCTGTTCTGGTTCCTCCGGAACAGACGCACCACCGTAGAAGTGGTCATACATCCACGGCTGACTGGCGATGAACCCATCTACGGCGTGCAGCCTCTCCAGCCCGTTGTACATCGCCGTCGTTCCGGCGATCCGATTATTGATCACGGTTTGTCGCGTGAGTTCTCGCGTCTGCCAAGCAGAAATCAGCAAAGAAGCCACCACGCCGACGGAAGCAATCACCCCGAATAGATCGCCCACTTCGCCCCCCGGATTGAAAGTACCGGGGCACTACCCGTGGCCGCTGATCCAGTAACGAAGCTTCCACGGCACCCAGCATTGCCAAGGGCGGCCCCCTCGTCTCGCCAAAGTCGCGGGGCCGCCCTTCCCAACCAGTCCTCACCAGACCTGTTGGAGGTCTCCCAGCATGACCCAACCCACCCCCATCCGGCGAGTACTCGCCCTGGTTTCCCGGATCGAACCCATTCGGGTGCTGGACGCCTACTGCTGCATCGGCGGAGGCACCGAGGGCTACCGGCGCGCGTTCAGGAACTGCCACATCACCGGCGTGGACAAGGAAGCCCAGCCGGACTACCGGGGCGACGCGTTCCACCAGGGCGACGCGGTGGAGTTCATCCGCGAGCACGGGCACGAGTTCGACTTCATCCACGCGTCCCCGCCGTGCCAGGGCGAGGGCGCCCCGACCAAGGGCACGAACGCCGCCCGCAACGCGGCGATCGGTCGCACCTACCCCCGGCTCATCGTCCCCACCCGCGCCGCCCTTCAGGCCACCGAGCGCCCGTACGTCATCGAGAACGTGCCCGGCTCCGAGGTGCGCAAAGACATCCGGCTGTGCGGGGAACAGTTCGGCCTCGCCGTGCTCATGCACCGCTACTTCGAACTCGGCGGCTGGACCACCGCGCAGCCGGCACACCCCCGGCATCGGGGCTACGTGCGCGGCTGGCGCCACGGCGAGTACCGGGACGGCCCCTACGTCGCCGCCTACGGCGCCGGCGGAGGCAAGGCCACCGTGGACGAGATCCGCGACGCCAAGGGCATCGACTGGTCCACCGACCACCTTCGCCTCCGTGAGGCGCTCCCGCCCGCCTACACCGAGTGGATCGGCCGCGCGTTCCTCGCCGCCCACACCCCCGCGCTGGAGGTCGCCGCATGAGCGCCCCGACCCTGCTGGACACCGCCCTCATGCTCGCCGCGCACGGCATCCCACCCCTGCCCCTGCGGGCGGGCAAGGTCCCGTTCGGCAACTGCCCGAACTGCACCGGCAACGCGTGCGGCGGCCGGCCGAACATGAAAACCCCTGGCCCCTGCACTTGCCCGGCACCGTGCCACGGCTGGGCCGCCGCCACCACCGACCCGCGCACCCTCACCTCACCCGCGTGGGCCACCGCGTGGCGTCGGGCCGCCGCCGTCGCCTACCACCCCGGCGGCGCCGGCGTGACCGTCGTCGACCTGGACGACCCCGCCGCCATCGCGTGGGCCCGCGAGACCCTGCCCGCGACCCGGACCGTGACCACCACCCGGGGCGAGCACTGGATCTACCGGGGCACCATGCCGTCCTCCAACGCTGTACGGCCCGGAGTTGACATCAAGTCCCTTATGGCATACGCCCGTTGGCTCGGCCACGGCTCGGGCGTCACGGCCCCTCTTCCGGACGCTGTGCGTGCCCTGGCCCTAAAGGACCCATCGCCTACCCGCAGGCAGCGACAGAGCCTCACAGCGACTCCGGGGGGCCATGGGGGCGAGTGCAGGCACCGCACACCGGCCTATTTGGACCGGGGGATCGCCATGGCCGAGCGGCGGATCACGGAGGCGCGTAGCGCGGTGCACGCGACCGTCTACCGCACGTTCCTGGCGGTGCTGTCGACGCACGGCCGGTGCGGTTGCCTCACAGACACCCACGTCGCCCGCCTGTTCACCGCCGCGCAGGCCAAGGGCGAAACAGCCCGGCACTGCACCGACGCGTGGACCAACGCCCGCATCACGTTGGGACTGTGACCATGTCTGACGACGACAAGAACCCCGCCCGCCAGATCATCACCGACTACGCACAGACCCACTTCCGGTACTTCCGCACCGCCGACGGCACCGTCTACGCACAGCGCAACGGCCACCCCGTAGCCCGCCCGATCCGCTCCCAGGGCACCACCGGCAGCCACCGGCAGGAACTCATGGTCGGACTGTTCAGGGACGGCATCGGCGTGTTCAACGGCACCGCCATGAAGGAAGCATTGGACTTGATCGAAGCCCTCGCGCTGACCGAGGACGTGCAGCCCGTCCACATCCGCGTCGCCCCCGGATACGACGGGGCCACGTGGCTGGACCTGGGCCGCGACGACGGGCAGTCCGTCCGCATCCACCCCACCGGCTGGGACGTCCGCACCCCGGCCCCGCGGGAAGTCTGCTGGCGGCGTACCCAGCTCACCGGGGAACTGCCCCTGCCGGTCAAAGACACCAACGGCAAGGGCATCGACCTGCTCATGCGGCTGTGCAATTTCGCCACCGCAGAGACCGAATGCCTGGCCATCGCCTGGCTCATCGGCTGCTTGGGACCGAACGTGCCCGTCCCGGCCCCGTTCCTCACCGGCCCGCAAGGCGCGGGCAAGTCCACCGGCGGGCGCATGCTCGTGCGGATCATCGAGGGCATGAGCGGGGACCTGCGCCGGGCACCGAAGGACGAGGAGAACCTGATCACGGCGGTGGCGGCCGGGTGGGTCACCGCCCTCGACAATCTCTCCCACATGACCCCGGAACTCTCGGATGCGATGTGCTGCATCGTGACCGGCGCCGAGAACGTCAAGCGCGCCCTGTTCACCGACGGGGACGTCTTCCGCGTCGGCTACCGTCGCCCCCTGCTCTTGACCGGCATCGACGTCGGCGTCATCCGACCCGACCTCGCGGAACGGCTCCTGCCGCTGCGGCTGGAACGCCCGCGCGTCCGGCGGACCGAGGCGGAGCTGTGGTCCGACTTCGCTGAGGTGCTGCCGGTCATCCTCGGCTCGCTCCTGGACCTCACGGTGCAGGTGCGGGCGGCGGACGCGGATATCCCGACCGACCTGCGGATGGCCGACTTCGCCCACCTTTGCGCGCAGCTCGACGCGGCCACCGGTCTCGGGGCGCTCGCCGCCTACCGGGCCAGCCTGGACGACCTCAACGACGACGTCATCGAGGGCGACCTGTTGGCACAGACCGTGCTCAAGCACGCCGCCGGCATCGACCCCGGGACCGAGCAGCGGATGACGTCGGCCGAATGGCTGCACAGCCTCACAGGCCTCTACACGGGCGAGGACTTCCGCCCCCTGCCCAAAGGATGGCCCACGACCGGAAAGGTGCTCTCAGACCGTCTCAAGCGCCTTCAACCCACCCTCGCCGCCAGGGGCGTTCTCATCGACTGGGGACGCACCAACGCATCCCGCTACATCGAAATCGCGCGGCCGGCCGCGCCACCCACGCCGAACGAGCAGGAAGCGGCCTTCTGATCGTTGCGGCATCAGACCTCCCGCACAAGCAAGAGGAGCACCCGGCCCCACGTGCTCCTCTTGTTGTTCGGCGGCAACGCCGCCCTGCAATGGTCGCGCCGCGAAGCGGCCCCTTCTTCACGCTCTGAGCCACGCCACCACAACAGAAACCACCCCCTCTTTGTCCGAAGTAGGAAGACGCTGCGTCACCTGCGTCACCCACTCCCCGAAAACATTCGGTGACCTGCCGAAACAGCGGTGACGCAGACAGCCAATTCCTGCGTCATCCTGCGTCACCTGCGTCACCCTATGACGCAGGTCTGTGTCACCGGTGACACATCCCCAGGGCCCTGCGTCACGGTGAAACCGCAGGTCAGGGCCGCGAGTGACGCAGATGACGCAGGTGACGCAGAAATCCACACCTCGGACAGGTGCGAGCCCTTCCCCTCCCGCGACACCTGACTTCTCAGGAAGGACGTCATGAAGAGGTACCTGACGACTGCCGAAGTCGCCGAGCGCTACCGCACGTCGCCCGCAACGGTCCGCTACTGGCGCTACGCGGGAACCGGCCCCCAGTGCTTCATCCGGCGCGGTCGACACGTTCTGTATGACGCTGCCGCACTCGACAAGTACGACGCCGAAGAGATGGGAGCTCGATGCGCAGCATGACCCGAGACGGCGACCAGGGGAGGGGCGTCGATGGCTGACGTCTATGACCGCTGGCACCTCTCCCGTCCACCGGCCGGCGCAGAGCCGTGCGAAGCGCACAGCACCAAAACAACGACCGCGTACCCGAGCGCAGAGCATGGAGTCGGAAAGCGCTGGCAGGTGCGCTACCGGGATCTGTCTGGCAAGCAGTGCAAGGAAAACTTCGACAAGAGGACGGCGGCGGACTCCCGGGCCGCCAAGGTGAAGGCTGAACTCGACGGCGGCACGTTCGTGAGCCGGGAGCTTGGCAAGCAGAAATTCAGGGACGTCGCGGAGCGCTGGCGAGAGACGGCGGTCCATCGGGAGCGGACCGAGACGAACGTGGAGCGGGCCCTACGGCTGCACATCTACCCGACGTTTGGTAACAGGGAGATCGGCAGTATCCAGCGGGCAGATGGCCAGAAGTGGATCAAAGATCGGTCCTCGGTCATCGCGCCGTCGACGTTCGCGACACCTTGGAACGTCTGCACCAGCATCCTGAAGATGGCCCATCAGGAGGGCATCATCCCGAAGTACCCGTGGGAGGGGCTGAAGCCGCCCGAGGTGTTCTATCCGGAGATTCACCCGCTCGACCCGGAGGCAGTGAAGGCGCTGATTGCCACTGCCTCCCCGCGGTACCGGGCCCTGGTGCGGCATGCCGCATCGACCGGGCTGCGCCAGGGTGAACTGTTCGGCCTGGAGGACGAGGAGCCAGCCGAAACCGTCAGGGTCAATCAGCAGCTGATCGGCCCCGACAAGGGAGTGCCGTACCTGGGTGAGCCGAAGACCAGGCAGAGCTACAGAACGGTGCCTCAGGGACAATCAGTCGTGGACGCGCTCGAACTTCATCGGAAGGAGTTCCCGCCCAAGGTCGTGCACATCGAGGACCGGACGAACCCGCGTAAGCCCGTGTGGCGCCACGCTCGGCTGCTGTACACGAGCGAAACGGGTGGGGCTATCCGACGGGGGAGCTGGGCAAAGGTCTGGGCTCGCAACGTCAAGCGGGCGAACGCCTACCTGGCGAAGGCTGGCAGCAAGGCCCGCGTCCCCGACGGGGCCACGCTCCACGACCTGCGGCATTTCTACGCCTCCGTGCTCATCAGGAACGGGGCGACGCCGAAGCAAGTTCAGATGCGCCTCGGTCACGCGAAGCCATCGATCACGCTCAACGTCTACACCCATCTGTGGGAGGCGGAGGCGGATCGCACGGCCGGCATGATGGAGGCCGTACTGGGCGATGTGCCCTGACAGTGCCCTGAGGGCATGGGGTCCGGCTGACTTCCCAGGTGGGGGAGTCAGCCGGACACCTTGTGCGGAGGTGCCGCCTCTTCGGCATGGTCGGCGGCAGCACTACGGCTACAGCGCTCCGAACTCGTCGGAAGGCGGCCTTCTGGCGAACCAGGAGGCGACAGCGCTCGGATGGACTTCGTCGTGGCACACACCCGTGAGCCGGCCCTGGAAGTCGAACCGTCCCGAGTACCGCCCCTTGGCTCCGTTGTCCCAGGAGATCAAGCAGACGAACTCGTCGTCAGTGGCCCTGGCGTCGGAGATCATGCCATCGCCGCTGAACCTTTCGTGCGCGCTCTTCTGGCCACCGTTGTCGTCGAACGTGCCGTTGGCGTCCTCGTCGCCGATGTTCAGGTCCACGACGTGGCCGCTGGTCTGAATGATCTGCCACTGACCCCTGACGTCCTTGGACATGTTCTGCCTCCTACGTCTTCTCGCGAGCGGTCAGTGAGGGCCGCTGCCTGGTGGCTCAGAGGCCCTCCGCTTTTCAACGCTACGCTTTGCCCCATTCGGGCGCATCTGGGGCCACTCATGTCAACTCGGGTTAACACAGTGCTCGGTTGACTCGTGGTCGACCCAAGGCCGAAGAAGCGAAGAGGCCGTCCCTGACCGCGGTCGTGCGATCGATCAATGCTGCGACCTGCGCATCAGCCGTCCGTGTTCGTGGGCGTCGGCCGTCGCTGGGCCTTCCCGCCCGGCCGGGCCGGAACTCCCTCAGGTGTCCGATCACCGGCCGACTGACGTCGTGTCAGGAGTCTGCTTCCGGCCGGTGGGGCCGGGGTCTCCTAGGCTGGGGCGCCGACAGGCTTCGTTCGTGTGCTGTGAAGGGGGTTCCGCCATGGCCGGCTGGAGCGTCGACGACATTCCCGATCTGAGCGGGCGGATCGCCGTGGTCACCGGTGCCAACAGCGGTATCGGGTTCGTCGCCGCGCGGGAGCTCGCCCGCAAGGGGGCGCGGGTCGTGCTCGCGTGCCGCAGTGAGGTGCGGGGGAACGCGGCCGTGGACCGGATCGTCGCCGAGGTCCCGGACGCCGTCGCCGAGTGCGCGCGGCTCGACCTCGGAGACCTGCGCTCGGTGCGGGACTTCGCCGACCGGTTCCCGTACGAGCACCTCGACCTGCTCGTCAACAACGCCGGGGTGATGGCGCTGCCGTACGGGACGACGGCGGACGGCTTCGAGACGCAGTTCGGGGTCAACCACCTCGGGCACTTCGCCCTGACCGGCCTGCTGCTGCCCACGCTGCTCGCCACCTCCGGCGCCCGGGTCGTGACGGTCTCCAGTGAGATGCACGCGGTGGCCAACATCGACATCCACGACCTCAACAGCGAGCGCCGCTACCGCCGTTGGATCGCCTACGGCCGCTCCAAGACCGCCAACCTGCTCTTCACGCACGAGCTGGCGCGGCGGCTGACGGCCCACGGCTCGGACGTGGTGGCCGCCGCCGCGCACCCCGGATACGCCTCGACCAACCTGCAGGCCGAAGGCCCCCGCATGGAGGGGCGCCGGCTGGCCGGCCGGCTGGTGGAGCTCGGCAACCGGGTCCTCGCCCAGTCTGCGGACGCCGGCGCCCTGCCCGTCCTGTACGCGGCGACGGCGCCCGGCGTGCGTCCGGACTCGTTCACGGGACCGTCGTTCATGATGTGGCGCGGGGCGCCGGCCCCGTCGTGGCGGGCTTCGTGGACCCTCAACGACGTGGCGGGCGAGCGGCTTTGGGCTGCTTCGGAGCGGCTCACCGGGGTGTCCTGCGACGCGTTGAAGGCCTGAGCGTCCGTACGCCCGCTCAGAGGGAGCCGCCGCTGTCCACCACCAGGTCCGTGCCCACCACCGAGGCCGCGTCGTCGGAGGCCAGGTACAGGACGGCGGCCGCGATCTCCTCGGTCGCCGAGATGCGGCCCAACGGCAGGGTGGCCGCGGCCCGTCGGGTGCGGTCGGACTCCGTCTCGCCGGGCCGCAGCGACATGGGGGTGTCGGTGGCGCCGGGGCTGACGACGTTGATGCGGACGCCGTCACCGATGTGGTCCCGGGCCGCGCCCCGGCTCAGCGCCGTCACCGCGGCCTTGGCGGCGGAGTAGGCGGCGGCGCCGGCGGGGCTGGTGTGGACCCCGAAGGTGGAGGAGATGTTGACGATCGCGCCGCCCGAGGGCTGGCCGCGCATCTGCCGCACCTGCGCCCGCAGCGCCAGGAACACACCCGTGACGTTGACGTCGAGCTGTGTCCGCCAGCCCTCCTCGGACAGGTCGGCCAGGGGAGCGCCGCCCCGGAAGACGCCCGCGTTGTTGACGGCCACGTCCAGGGAGCCGAAGGTCTCGACGGCGGCCCGGACCGCGGCGGCCGCCTCCGTGTCGCGGGAGACGTCGGCCCGCACGGCGAGCGCCTTGCCGCCCGAGCCCTCGATGAGGGCGACCGTCTCGTCGAGCGGTTCCTGGCGCCGTCCGGCCACGACCACGTGCGCGCCCTCCGCCGCGAACGCGAGCGCGACGGCCCGGCCGATGCCCGACCCCCCGCCCGTGACGAGGGCGGTCCTCCCCGTGAAACGGCCTCTGGTCATGATCTCCCCTTTTCTTGACCGATCGGTTCAGTATGAGAGCAGGAAAAACGCCCCTCGGTGAGGAGGGGCGGCTCAGTCCAGCAGTGTCAGCGCCTGCTCCGCCGCGTCCCGCACCCGGGCCGGGTCGTCGGACGCCTTGCCGACCACCCGCAGCCCCTGCATCAGTACCAGCAGTGTGCGGGCGAGGGCGAGCGGGTCGCGGCCGGCGGGCAGTTCGTCCTGCGCCTGGGCGCGCAGCAGGGCCGAGTGCAGGACCGTCTCCAGCTGGTCCCAGTTGCGCTCGACCCGCCGTGCGGCGGCCGGGTCGTGCGGGGCGAGTTCGGCCGCCGTGTTGGTGACCAGGCAGCCGCTGCGGCGCAGCCGGTCGTCGGCGGCCTCGGTGGCATAGCGTCGTACGAGGGCCCGTACGGCGGGCAGGGCCGGACCCGGCCGGGACAGCTTCCGCATGATCGGCTCCAGGCCCGCCCGGTCGTAGCGGTCCAGCGCCTTCAGGTACAGCTCGTGCTTGCTGCCGAAGGTCGCGTAGATGCTGGCGCGGCCGATGCCGAGGTGGTCCACCAGGTCGGACATCGACGTCGCCTCGTAGCCGCGCTGCCAGAACAGCTCCAGGGCCGCCTGCAGCGCGGCCTCCGGATCGAACTCCTTGGTCCTGGCCACGGAACGCAGCCTAATGAAAGGCAGAACGATCGGTCAAGAAAGCGAGGTGTGGAGCTACGCCGCCCGCACCTCGTACGTGGCGATCCGCACCGACTCGTCGTCCAGGCACTGCCCGCTCACCAGGTCGAACCGCTGCTTCAGCAGGGGCGAGGCGACGAACGGGCGGCCCCGGTGGGTGCCGGTCAGGCCGCGGGAGAGGACGGCCGCGCCGCCGAAGGGGTCGCGGTTGTCCACGGCGTACAGCTCGCCGTTGCGGTCGCGGAACAGGGCCGCCTGGCGGCCGTCGGGCAGCAGCGCGGCCACCCCCCGGCCGGGGACCAGCTGGGTCAGGTCACAGACCGTCAGCCAGCCCTCCTCCAGCTGCAGTTGGATCTTGAGGTCGGTGGTCTCGGGTGCCAGGGTCATCGCTGGGCGCTTCCTTCCAGGAGGCTGTCGGCGGGGCGCATGCCGATGGACAGCAGCGGCAGGTCGGGCTTGATCTGGTCGCGCTCGGGGACGAAGCCGACGACCGGGTCCGGGGTGTCCGGCGCGTTCACGAAGGACACGAACCGGGCCAGCTTCTCGGGGTCGTTGATGGTGGTGGCCCACTCGTCGGCGTAGTTCGCCACGTGCGCCGCCATCAGGGACTCCAGCTCCTCGCAGATGCCGAGGGAGTCCTCCACCACCACCTCGCGGACGTGGTCCAGGCCGCCGGGGATGCGCTCCAGCCAGGTCGAGGTGCGCTCCAGGCGGTCGGCGGTGCGGATGTAGAACATCAGGAACCGGTCGATGAGACGGATCAGTTCGGCGTCGGAGAGGTCCTGGGCCAGCAGGTCGGCGTGGCGCGGGGTGGCGCCGCCGTTGCCGCCGACGTACAGGTTCCAGCCGCCCGCGGTGGCGATGACGCCGAAGTCCTTCGACTGGGCCTCCGCGCACTCGCGGGCGCAGCCCGACACCGCGGACTTGAGCTTGTGCGGGGAGCGCAGCCCCCGGTAGCGCAGCTCCAGGTCGATCGCCATGCGGACGGAGTCCTGGACGCCGTAGCGGCACCAGGTGGAGCCCACGCAGGACTTCACGGTGCGCAGGGCCTTGCCGTAGGCGTGGCCGGACTCGAACCCGGCGTCCACCAACCGCATCCAGATCAGCGGGAGTTGTTCGACGCGGGCGCCGAACATGTCGATCCGCTGGCCGCCGGTGATCTTCGTGTAGAGGCCGAAGTCGCGGGCGATCTCGCCGATCACGATGAGGCCCTCGGGGGTGATCTCACCGCCGGGGATGCGGGGCACGACCGAGTACGAGCCGTTCTTCTGCAGGTTGGCGAGGAAGTGGTCGTTGGAGTCCTGCAGGGCCGCCTGCTCGCCGTCCAGGACGTAGGTGCTGGCGCCGATCGTCGGGGCGAGGGAGGCGATGATCGAGCCGACGGCCGGCTTGCAGACCTCGCAGCCCTCGCCGCCCCGGGCGCCGTCGCGGCCGTAGCGGTCGAGCAGGTCCCGGTGGGTGTTGATGCGCAGGGCGAGGACGATCTCGTACAGCTCCTCGCGGGTTTGGGAGAAGCAGCCGCACAGGCCCTTGTCGACCTCGACGCCCGACGCCTCCAGCTCGGCGTCGACGAGCTGGCCCAGCACCTTGACGCAACTGCCGCACGTCGTACCGGCCTTGGTGCACTTCTTCACCTCGGGCACGGTGGTGCAGCGGTGCTCGGTGACCGCGCCGCGGATCGTGCCCTTGGTGACGTTGTTGCAGGAGCAGATGATCGCGTCGTCCGGCAGCGCGGTCGGGCCGAGCTGCACGGACTCGCCGGCGCCGGCGGGCAGCACCAGCGACTCGGGGCTGACCGGCGGGACGGAACCGGTGAACGCCTTCAGCGTGCCGTAAGCCTCCGCGTCGCCGACCAGGATGCCGCCGAGCAGCGTGCCGTCGCGGCCGATGACCAGCTTCTTGTACAGCCCGGCGCGGGAGTCGGAGTAGACGACGTCCAGGCAGTCGGCGGTGGCGCCGTGCGCGTCGCCGAAGGAGGCCACGTCGACGCCGAGCAGTTTCAGCTTCGTCGACAGGTCGGCGCCGGTGAAGGACGCCTCGTCCTCGGCGATCGTCGCGGCGGCCGTCTCGGCCTGCTCGTAGCCGGGGGCGACCAGGCCGTACACCCGGCCGTCGCAGGCCAGCGCGCACTCGCCGATCGCGAAGACGCTCGGGTCGGAGACGGTACGGCACTGCGCGTCGACGGCGATGCCGCCGCGCTCGCCGACGGTCAGTCCGCAGTCGCGGGCCAGCTGGTCGCGGGGGCGGACACCGGCGCTGAACACCACCATGTCCGTGGCGAGTTCGGAACCGTCGGACAGCTTCATGCCGGTGACCGCGCCGTCCTCGCCGACCACGATCTCCTGCGTGCCGACGCCCGTGTGGACGCTCAGGCCCATCTCCTCGATGGTGCGCAGCAGGGCCGCGCCGCCGCCCTCGTCGACCTGGACGGGCATCAGCCGCGGCGCGAACTCCACGATGTGGGAGGTCAGTCCGAGGCCCTTCAGAGCGCCGGCCGCCTCCAATCCCAGCAGCCCGCCGCCGACCACCGCGCCGGTCGTGGCCTTCGACTTCGCGTACTCCTCGATGGCGAGCAGGTCCTCGATCGTGCGGTAGACGAAGCAGCCCTCGGCGTCCTTGTTCGGCACCGGCGGCACGAACGGATAGGAGCCGGTGGCCAGGACGAGGGTGTCGTACGCGAAGACCTTGCCGGACCGGGCGGTGACCTTGCGCGCCTCGCGGTCGACGGTCTCGGCCGGGTCGCCGACGTACAGTTCGATGCCGTGGTCGGCGATGAACTCCAGGTCGGTCATGGAGAGTTCCTCGGGTGTCCGGCCCGAGAAGTACGAGGTGAGGGCGACGCGGTCGTAGGCGGGACGCGGCTCCTCGCACAGCACGACCACGCGGTGCGTGGCGGTCAGGCCGCGGGCGGCGAGCGCTTCGAGGAAGCGCTGGCCGACCATGCCGTGGCCGACGAGCACGATCGTGGGGGTGGCCTCCAGGGCGGCGGTCATCAGGAGCCTCCATCATTGGTGAGCAGGTGGAGCAGGGGGCCGTCGTCGGGGAGCGGCTCTGCTCCCTCCCAGGCGCGGGCGAGCGCGCCGACGGTGCCGAGTTCGCCGACGAGGACCCCGCCGACCAGGCGGTCGTCGCGGACGACGACCTTGCGGTAGGTGCCGCGGGTGGCGTCCGCGAGCTGGACGACGTCGTCCCCGGGACGCGGCTCCGTCTCGCCGAACGCGGCGAGGTCGAAGAAGCCCTCACCGGCCAGCGTCAGCCGGGTGAGCGAACGGGTGCCGGTGTAGCGGGCGTCGGCGCGGCCCGCGAGCAACTCGGCCAGCACCTCGGCCTGTTCGAGCGCCGGGGTGGCGAGCCCGTACACCGTCCCGTCGTGCTGGGCGCAGTCGCCGATCGCCCGGACGCGCGGGTCGGAGGTGCGCAGTTCGTCGTCGACGAGGACGCCCTTGCGGACCTCCAGCCCGGCGGTCTGCGCGAGGCCGACGCGGGGGTGCACCCCGCAGGCCAGGACGACGAGGTCGGCGTCGAGCGCGTACCCGTCGTGCATCTCGACCGAGCGGACCGCGCCGCCGACGCAGCGCACGTCCCGCACCCGGCACTCGGTGTGGACCTCGACGCCGAGGTCGGTCAGGTGCCGGCGGACCAGTTTCGAGGCGGCCGGGTCGAGCTGGCGCTCCATCAGCCGCTCGGACTGCTGGGCGAGGACGACCTGCGCGCCGCGCAGGGCGAGCGCGCGGGCCGCGGACACCCCGAGGAGCCCGCCGCCGATGACGACCGCCCGCACGCCGGGCCGTACGGCCTTCGACAGGCCCAGGCAGTCGTCCATCGTCCGGAACGCGTGCACGCCCTCGGGCAGCACGTGATCCGGGGTGCTGTGCCTTTCCGGGGGACAATCCCCGGACTCCCGGCCGGAGGAGCCGGTCGGCTGCTCGCCCCGGCGGGCGGAGGCGAGGTATGCCTCCCTGAACAGGCCGCGCAACGGCGGCAGCACCGGGTTGGAGCCGGTGGCCAGGACCAGGGTGTCGTATGCGATCTTCGAGCCGTCCGCGAGGTGTACGGCTCGCACCTCGCGGTCGATGCCCGTGACCCGGCCGCGGGTCAGCTCCGCGGGCGCGGGCAGCGCGATGACGTCCGGGCTGTAGCGCCCGGCCAGCACCTCGGCGAGCAGCACCCGGTTGTACGGGCGGTGCTCCTCCTCGCCGATCAGCGTCACGGGCGTGCCGAGCTCACCGAGCCGCCGGGCGAGCCGGACGCCCGCGAGCCCGGCGCCGATCACCACCACACGCGTATTCGAGGTCATGTCCAGGAGCGTGCGGTGCCGGTGTTACCCGACCGCATCACGCCTGTTTCCCGCGAGGAACGCTGCCCTCAGCCACGGCGCGGGGTACGTGTGAGGGTTCGGCGCACCCGCAGGGGGCGTGCTGTGAGATCGGGCCTGGGCCCGGCGGAGATCGGCCCTGTGCCCGGCGGGGATGGGTCCTGCGGCGGGTGAGGGTCGGGGTGCGTGCCCTGCGGGGATCGGTCCCGCGGCCGGTGAGGATCGGGGCGCGTGTCCCGCGGGGATCGGCCCCCCAACCGGTGAGGGTCGGGGTGCGTGTCCGGCGGGGATCGGCCCCGCACCCGGCGAAGGTCGGGCCCGTGCCCCGCCGGCATCGGCCCCGCACCCGGCGAAGGTCGGGCCCGTGCCCCGCCGGCATCGGCCCCGCACCCGGCGAAGGTCGGGCCCGCGCCCCGCGGAGATCGGACCCGCGCCCCGCGCACACCCAGGCCCCCGCCCCGCGCACACCAAGGCTTGCGCCCCCCGAATATCGCCTACGGCAAGCCGGCGCCCCCGCGGTACGGTCGCGGCATGGCGACTGAGGTGATCGTGTTGAACGGCGGCTCCAGCTCCGGCAAGTCCGGGATCGTACGGTGCCTGCAGGCGCTGCTGCCCGAGCCGTGGCTGGCGTTCGGGATCGACGGCCTCGTCGAGGCGATGCCGGCCTCCCTGCAGGCCGCGCTCGTCTCGCCGGACGGCTCGGTGCAGGTGGGCCCGGAGTTCGGCAGGCTGGAGGCCGCCTGGCGGCGTGGCGTGGCGGCGACGGCGCGGGCGGGCGCCCGGGTGATCGTCGACGACGTCTTCCTCTCCGGCGCGGCGTCACAGGACCGCTGGCGCGAGCCGCTGGCCGGCCTCGACGTGCTGTGGGTCGGTGTGCGCTGCGAGGCGGCGGTGGCCGCGGGCCGGGAGATCGTCCGCGGCGACCGGGCCCCCGGCATGGCCGAGAAGCAGGCGGAGGCCGTCCACCAGGGGGTGGTCTACGACCTCGAGGTGGACACCACCCACACCGAGGCCCTGGACTGCGCGCGGACCGTCGTGGCGGCCGTGGTCAGCGGTGACCGCCCGTGAGGTGCGCGAAGACGACGACGTTGCCCTGGTAGCCGGTCGACCGCGAGTAGCCGCCGCCGCAGGTGATCACCCGCAGCTCGGGCCGGTCCGCGGCGCCGTACACCTTCTGGTCGGGGAAGTCGCTCGCCTTGTACACCTCGACCGCGTCCACGGTGAACCGGGCGACGCTGCCGTCCCGCCGGGCGATGTCGATCGCGCTGCCCTTCTTCACTGCACCGAGGTCGTAGAAGACGGCGGGTCCGTCGGCGTTGTCGACGTGGCCGGCCACGATCGCCGTGCCCCGTTCGCCGGGGGCGGTGCCGGCCTCGTACCAGCCGGCGAGGTTCTTCTTCCCGGCGGGCGGGACGTCCAGGCTGCCGGACCGGGTGAGGCCCAGGCCCATGAGAGGGGCGTCCACGCGGATCGACGGGATGCGGATGCGTTCCGGCGGGGAGGCCGGCAGCGCGGGCGCCGGCGCGGGCGCGGACCCGGGGTCGGCGGGCCGGCCCGAGCGGGCCTCGGCCGCCGAGGGCTGCGGCGGCGCGTGCGTCTCCTCACCGCTCTCGAGCAGCCAGGCGCCCGTGCACAGGGAGACGACGGTCACGGACGCTATGGCGACATTGCTGAACCTGCGCACTCGAGCCTCCTGCCTCGGAGCGGGCGGACCCTGTCACGGTGGGGAACCCCGGTCCCCCTCCGGGCCGCGAGGGGCGTCGGACCCGGAGGGGGAGGGACATGCGGTACCGGCGGACGGACAGCGGAGGGTGTCCGTCAGATCCCGTCGCCTCTCGCCCGGCGATGCAGGAGCCAGGTACCGCCCGCGGCGGCGACGGCGAGAGCCGCCACGCCGGCCGCGGTCTGCACGGGGTCGGGGCCCATCACGCCGCCGACCCCCGTCTTCACACTTCCTCGGGGCTGCACCTGGCCCCGCGCCGGGGACAGCGTCACCACCAGGTCGCCGGAGACCTCGTGGTCGCCCTCGGCGCACTTCGCGACGATCTCGTACGTCCCCGGCTGCGCGCTCGGCGGCACCCGGAACTGCCCGATGGCGTCGTCCTCGTGCGTGCTGGGCGCGAGCGTGAACGCGCCGGCGCCCACGGCCCCGGCGTCGCCCTCCGCCGTACCGCCCTCGCACGCCGCGGTGTTCACGGTGACCTGCCCGCCGGGCTCGGCCGAGGACGGATACACCTCCAGGCTGCCCTCGTCGTCGGCGTACGCGGGCGCCGCGACGAGCCCCGCGGCCGCGACGGCGAGCGCGGCGGCGGACAGCAGACGGGCGGTACGGCGCATCGGTGCTCCTCCGAGCTCTTGCTGGTGTCCTCTGCCCTTCCGAGGTAAGTGGCAGCGGAGCGAGCGCGCTTCCTGAAGGAGCGTCAGAAATGGGGTGAATGGGTGTCAGACCCGTGCGCCCAGGCCCTCTCCGCGGGTGGTTTCAGCAGGTCAACGGCGTTCTGAGGGTGATCGGCGGAAGAGCACCCGAAGGGCGCAGAGCGCGCGTGTGAACGGGTGACCCGGTGTCGGCGGAGCCCGGGCTTGACCTCAACCGGACTTGAGGGACGACGCTGATCCGCATGCAGACACCCGATGCCCCTCTCCAGGTCGCCGTCGTCCTCGGCAGCAACCGCGACGGCCGTTTCGGCCCGGTCGTCGCCGACTGGCTCCTGAGCCGCCTGCGCGCCCGCGAGGACCTGATCACGCAGGTCGTGGACGTGGCCGACGCCGAGCTCCCCACGACCTTGGCCCGGACCCCGGAGACGGCCGCCGCCCTGTGCTCGGTCACCCCGAAACTGGCGGCGGCGGACGCCTTCGTCGTGCTCACCCCCGAGTACAACCACTCCTATCCCGCGGCTCTGAAGAACCTCATCGACTGGCACTACACGGAATGGCAGGCCAAGCCGGTCGCCCTGGTCTCCTACGGCGGTGTCTCCGGCGGCCTGCGCGCCGTGGAACACCTGCGCCAGGTCTTCGCCGAACTGCACGCCGTGACGGTGCGGGACACCGTCTCCTTCCACAACGCGCGCGGCGCCTTCGAGGACGGCCGTCCGAAGGACCCGACGGGTCCGGAGGCGGCGGCGAAGACGATGCTGGACCAACTGGTGTGGTGGGCGCGCGGGTTGAGGGAGGCGCGGGAGCGCCGGCCGTACGGGGGATGACCGGCGGCCCGGGGAAGGGGGACGGCCGCTCCGGTCGGACACCGGAGCGGCCGCCGTTTGCGGTCGGCGCGGGGTCAGTTCACGTTCACGGCGCTCCAGGCCGCCGCCACCGCGTTGTACTCCGTGCTCCCGGCCCCGTAGAGGTCCTTGGCCGCGTTCAGGGTCGCCGTCCGGGCGCCCGCGTAGTTCGTCGACGAGGTCATGTAGACCGTCAGCGCCCGGTACCAGATCCGGCCCAGCTTGTCCCGTCCGATGCCGGTGACCGTGGAGCCGTTGGAGGTGGGCGAGTTGTAGCTGACGCCGTTGATCGTCTTGGCGCCGCTGCCCTCCGCGAGCAGGTACGCGAAGTGGTTGGCGACCCCGGAGGAGTAGTGGACGTCGAGGTTGCCGACGGAACTGCTCCAGTAGTCGGCCGAGTTGCCGTCCTTCGAGGGCTTGTCCATGTACCGCAGCGCCTCGCGTCCGAAGCCGGACTTCACGATCTTCTCGCCGATGAGGTAGTCCCCGGGGTCGGAGGAGTTGTTCGCGTACCACTCCACCAGCGTGCCGAGGATGTCGGAGGTCGCCTCGTTCAGGCCGCCGGACTCGCCCGAGTACGTCAGCGCGGCGGTCTTGGAGGTGACGCCGTGGGTCATCTCGTGGCCGGCGACGTCGAGCGACACCAGCGGGCCGAACGTCGTGCCGTCACCGTCGCCGTAGGTCATGCAGAAGCAACTGTCGTCCCAGAAGGCGTTGTTGTACGCGTTGCCGTAGTGGACGCGGTTGTAGGAGCCCTTGCCGTCGCCGCCGATGCCGTTGCGGCCGAAGGTGTTCTTGTAGAAGTCCCAGGTGACGTCCGTGCCGTACTGGGCGTCGACCGCCGCGCTCGAACGGTCCGAAGTCGCGCCGGTGCCCCAGTGGTTGTCGGTGTCGGTGAACACCGTCGAGGGGGCGCGGCTGATGCAGATGCTCGTCAGGAAGCACAGGTCGGTCTTGTTCGCCGCGTCGCCCGTGTAGGTGTTCCCGCGGGTGGGGTCCTTGAGCTGGTACGTCGACCCCGACAGGGTCGTCTCCAGCGGGACCGTGCCGCTGTAGAGGGACTTGCCGTCGCCCGTCGCGGTCTCGATGTCGTCCCAGGCGTCGATCTGCCGGCCGGTCTTCGCGTCCGTGAGCACCGTGCGGGCGACCGGGTTGCCCAGGGAGTCCTTGGCCGCCACCTGGGTGCGCCAGGCCAGCTTCGGGGTGCCGTGGAGGGCGTCGACGACCAGGTGGGGCTTGGCCGTCAGCTGCTTCAGGGTCTCGCCGAGGTTCACGGCGCGCAGGGCGTTCGCCGCGAGGTCGGCGGCCTTGGGCGCCGATACGGAGGGCACGATCGAGGCCAGGGATATCTCGCTCCGGGTCGCCCGGTTCGCGCCGCGGTACTTTCCGTCCGGCGCCAGGTGGACCACGAAGTCGCCGCCCAGGACGGGCAGTCGGCGGTAGGTGCGGTCGTAGCGGACGTGCTGCGTGCCGTCCGCGTCGACGATCACGTCCCGCACGGAGGTGCCCTCGGCGGACGTCAGGCCCAGGCTCGCGGCGTGGGTGAGAAGGGCCGAGGCCGCGTTCTCGATGGCGCCGGCCCTGGTCGGTCTGCCGGCGGCGACGGCGCCGGGGGAGAGCGCGGAGGCCAGCAGGGCGGCGGTGGTGGCGGCAACCGCGGTGGCGGCGGCGAGACGACGGGACCTGCGTGCGGTGGTGGGGTGCAGCCGGATCCGACTCATCGATCTCCTCGGTAGGGCGCCGGGAGGGCGCGTGGGGGTGGGTCGGCGCTGTGTTGACCAGAATTTAAGGGGCCATGACAGGCGGCCGTAAAGAGCGCGTGTGAGGAGGTGTGTGTGGAGAGAGAATCGTTTTTGTGAGCCCCCAGCTGCCCTTCTTCGTCTACGGCACCCTCCGCCCCGGCGAGGTCAACCACGACCTCTTCCTGCGCGGCCGCACCCGCGCCGAGGAACCGGGGCGGCTGACCGGCTCGGTGCTGTACGCCGGACCCGGCTACCCGTACGCCGTGGAGGCGCCCGGCGCCGGCGAGGTGTGCGGCGAGCTGGTGACCGCGATGCCCGAGCGGTACGCGGAGTTGCTCGTCGCTCTGGACCGGCTGGAGGAGTACGCGCCCGGCGACCCCCGCAACCTCTACGAGCGCGTCGAGCGCGCGGTGCGACGCGACGCCGACGGCGTCCTGGTCCGCGCCTGGGTGTACGTCGCCGCCCCCGCGGTCGCCGCCCGGCTGCGGGCCCGTGGGCGGCCCATCGAGGGCGGGGACTGGCTGCTCAGGAGTTCTTCACCGGGGCGGTGACCGGTTCGAGCCGCACCGCGCACGTCTTGAACTCCGGCATCCGCGAGGTCGGGTCCAGCGCCGGGTTGGTCAGGGTGTTGGCGCGTCCCTCGCCCGGCCAGTGGAAGGGCATGAAGACCGTGTCGGGCCGGATGGCGGTCGTGATGCGGGCCGGGGCGACGGCGCGGCCGCGCCGCGACACCACCGCCACGGGATCGCCCTCCGCCGCCCCGAGCCGCGCCGCCAGCCGCGGGTGCAGCTCCACGAACGGGCCCGGCGCGGCGGCGTTCAGCTCGTCGACGCGGCGGGTCTGGGCGCCGGACTGGTACTGGGCGACGACCCGGCCGGTCGTCAGCAGGACCGGGTACTCGGCGTCGGGTTCCTCTGCGGTCGGCCGGTGCGAGACGGGCACGAACCGGGCCCGGCCGTCAGGGGTGGCGAACCGGTCGAGGAAGAGCCGTGGAGTGCCCGGGTGGGCCTCCTCGGCCTCCTGCGGCGGGAGTTGGGGACACGGCCAGAACACCCCGTTCTCCTCCGCGAGCCTGCGGTAGGTGATCCCGGAGTAGTCGGCGGGTCCGCCCGCGCTCGCCCGGCGCAACTCCTCGAAGACCTCCTCCGGATCGGTCGGGAAGCCCTTCTCCACGCCCAGCCGGTCGGCGAGTTCGCGCAGGACCTCCAGATCGCTGCGCACGCCGTCGGGCGGCGTGATCGCCCGCCGCCGCAGCAGCACCCGGCCCTCCAGGCTGGTCGTCGTGCCCGTCTCCTCCGCCCACTGCGTCACCGGCAGCACCACGTCCGCGAGCGCCGCCGTCTCCGACAGCACCACGTCGCACACGGCAAGGAAGTCGAGGGACTTCAGGCGCTCCTCCACGTGCGCGGCGTGCGGCGCCGACACCACCGGGTTGGAACCCATGAGCAGCAGCGACCTGATGTCCGTCCCCAGCGCGTCCAGCAGCTCGTACGCGCTGCGTCCCGGGCCCGGCAGGCTGTCCGGGTCCACGCCCCACACCTCGGCGACGTGCCGCCGCGCCGCCGGGTCGTCGAGCTTGCGGTATCCGGGCAACTGGTCGGCCTTCTGGCCGTGTTCGCGCCCGCCCTGCCCGTTGCCCTGCCCGGTCAGACAGCCGTAGCCGCTCAGCGGCCGTCCCGCCTGGCCGGTCGCCAGGCACAGGTTGATCCACGCGCCCACGGTGTCCGTGCCCTTGGACTGCTGCTCCGGCCCGCGCGCCGTCAGCACCATCGCGTGCTCGGGCTCGCAGAACAGCCGTACCGCCTCCCGCAGTTGCGGAACGGGCACCCCCGTGATCCGCTCCACGTACTCCGGCCAGTGCGCCATCGCCGCCGCCCGCGCGTCCTCCCAGCCGGCGGTGCGCCCGGCCACGTACTCCTCGTCGACCCGCCCCTCGGCGACCACCAGGTGCAGCAGGCCCAGGGCGAGTGCGAGGTCGGTTCCGGGCCGCGGGGCCAGGTGCAGGTCGGCCTGCTCGGCGGTGCGGGTGCGCCGCGGGTCGACGACGATCAGCGTGCCGCCGTTCTCCTTCAGCTCGGTGAAGAACCTCAGCGACGGCGGCATGGTCTCGGCGAGGTTGGAGCCGACCAGGATCACGCAGCCGGTCCTCGGGATGTCCTCCAGCGGGAACGGCAGCCCCCGGTCGAGCCCGAACGCCTTCATGCCGGCCGCCGCGGCCGACGACATGCAGAAACGCCCGTTGTAGTCGATCTGGGAGGTGCCGAGCACCACCCGCGCGAACTTGCCGAGCGTGTACGCCTTCTCGTTGGTGAGCCCACCCCCGCCGAACACCCCGACGGCGTCCGGCCCGTGCTCCGCGCGCGTCCGCCCGAGCCCGCCGGCGATCCGGTCCAGTGCCTCGTCCCAGGTGGCGGGCACCAGCGTGCCCTTGTCGGAGCGCACCAACGGGGAGGTCAGGCGCACCCGGGACGAGAGCACGGCCGGCGCGGTACGGCCCTTGCCGCACAGCGCGCCCCGGTTCACCGGGAAGTCCGTGCGCTCGCTCACCTCGACCGTGCCGTCCGCGGCGGGAGTCAGGTTCATCCCGCACTGCAGGGCGCAGTACGGGCAGTGCGTGGGCGTCACGGTGTTCTGCATACCGGCCAGCGTGCGTCGGCCGTGTTACGCGCGGCGCGGCCCCCTGTTACGCGGACGGGACGGCCGCCTCCCCGTGCCGCGCCGGCCGGCGTGAGCCCCGCGTCACCGGGCGTCGGCCAGCGCCTTCGCGACCCCCGTCTCCTTGCGCCCGAGGAACTGCGGGTCCGGGTGGAACACGGCGTCCAGCGCCGCCTTGCCGGCCGCGAACACCTCGCGCGTGCCGCCGTAGTACCAGGTCACGTCGTGTTTGGCGGCCACTCCGACGCCGTACGACGACACGCCCGCGGCCTGGCAGAGCGCCACCGCCCGCCGGATGTGGAAGCCCTGGCTGATCAGCACCGCCCGGTCCACGCCGAAGATCTTCTTCGCGCGCACGCAGGAGTCCCAGGTGTCGAAGCCCGCGTAGTCGCTGACGATCCGCCGGTCCGGCACGCCGTGCCGGGTCAGGTAGGCGCGCATGGCGTCGGGCTCGTCGTAGTCCTTGCGGCTGTTGTCGCCGGTGACGAGGACCACCTCGACGCGGTTGTCGCGGTACAGCTTCGCCGCCGCGTTGAGCCGGTTGGCCAGGTACGGCGACGGCTCGCCGTTCCACAGGCCGGCGCCGAAGACGACGGCGACCTCGGTGCGGGGCGCGTCCGCGACCGTGCCCAGCCGGCCGGCCGTGGAGACGTACAGCCAGGTCGACGGAAGGAGCGCCAGCACGCACCCGGCCATCACGGCCTGCACGAGCCGCCGCTGTCCGGTCCGGGTGCGGGGCAGCCGCGGTCTGCGCATTCGAACGTCCCCTGTCTTCCGCCTGCTTCTCGACAGTCAGAGACGTCGCGCCGGGCCCGGCGGTTCGGCACACCCTACGTGACCAGGTTCACTCCGTGCGACGAAACCGCAGGTCGTGGCGGCTCACAGGCCCGCGTCCGGCGGGGTGAAGGGCTGGAAAACGCCCGTCATCACCAGGCAACGGGACGGCAACGTGCCCCGGCGAGGATCGGTGCATGACGGACAGTACGGCGCACCTCCTGAGCCAGATCGGCAGCCGGCTCGCCGGCCAGCTGAGCCTCGTCTCCCTGGACGGCCGGCGCCGCCCGGCCCCTCCCGCGTTGGTCGTCGTGGCGCACGGCAGCCGCGACCCGCGGGCCCTGAGCACCGTCCGCGCGCTCCTGGAGCGGGTCCGCGAGCGGCGTCCCGGCCTGCCCGTCCACCTGGGCCACATCGAACTGAACGAGCCCCTGCTCCCCGACACCCTGGCCGGCCTCGGCGGGCGGCAGGCGGTCCTCGTCCCCCTGCTGCTCAGCCGCGGCTATCACATCAAGCGGGACATCCCCGAGATGGCCGCCGCATCGGACGTGCACGCGCGCGTGGCGGGCGCCCTGGGCCCGCACCCGCTGCTGGTCGACGCCCTGTACGCCCGCCTCGTCGAGGCCGGCTGGCGCACCCGCACGGACGAGGAGACGCGGCGCGCGAGCGCGGTCGTCCTCGCCGCCGCGGGCTCCCGCGACCCCGAGTCCAGGGTCGACACCGGTCGCACGGCCGAACTCCTCGCCGAGCGCCTGGGCGTCCCGGTGGTCCCCGCCTACGCCACGACGTCGGCCCCGACCGTCCCGGACGCGATCCGGGCCCTGGCGGCGAGGGGCCGTCACCGTGTCGCGGTGGCCTCCTACTTCACGGCCCCGGGCCGCTTCGCCACCGAGTGCGCCGAGGCGGCCCCGTGGATCGCCTCGGCCCCCCTGGGCACCCACCCGGCGATGGCGGAACTGCTCCTGCACCGGTACGACAACGCCGTAAAGGGCGCGGGGGACTGGGCGACAAGCCACGCACGGCCCGCACTCGCCATGTGAGCGATCCCGGCGGACACGTACGCGGATTGTCGGTCCCTGCCCGTACTGTCGAGACATGTCGTACGACGCGCAGGCAACAGAACGCTGGGCCCCAGAACCCGACAAACGCCCCGGCCGCACCGCTTTCCAGCGCGACCGCGCGCGCGTACTGCACTCCTCGGCCCTGCGAAGGCTCGCCGGCAAGACCCAGGTCGTCACCCCCGGCACCCGCACCCAGGTCTGGGACGCCAGCCCCCGCACCCGCCTCACCCACTCCCTGGAGTGCGCCCAGGTCGGCCGCGAACTCGGCGCGGCCCTCGGCTGTGACCCCGACCTGGTGGAGGCCGCCTGCCTCTCCCACGACCTCGGCCACCCCCCGTTCGGCCACAACGGCGAACAGGCGCTGAACGAATTCGCCCAGGACTGCGGCGGCTTCGAGGGCAACGCGCAGTCCCTGAGGCTGCTCACCCGCATCGAGCCCAAGCGCTTCACCCCGGAGGGCTCCGTCGGCCTCAACCTCACCCGGGCCACCCTGGACGCCGCCACCAAGTACCCCTGGCCCAGGGGCGCCCACCCCACCGATCCCGCCTCGCCCAAGTTCGGTGTCTACGAGGACGACCGCCCCGTCTTCGACTGGGTCCGCAAGGAGGCCCCCGGCACCCGCACCACCTTCGAGGCCCAGGTCATGGACTGGTCCGACGACGTGGCGTACTCGGTGCACGACGTCGAGGACGGTCTGCACGCCGGCCACATCGACCCCGACTGCCTGCACGCCGAGCCCGAGCGCCAGGAGGTCTTCGCGGTGGCCCGCGGCCGGTACGTCGCGGCGGACACCGACCCCGCCGAACTCGCCGCCGCCCTCGACCGCCTGCAGGACCAGGAGTGGTGGCCGCACGGCTACGACGGGACGGCCGTCGCCCAGGCCCGCCTCAAGGACGCCACCAGCCAGCTCATCGGCCGCTTCGCCCTCGCCGCCGAGACCGCCACCCGCGCCGCGTACGGCACCGGCCGCCTCACCCGGTACGACGCGGCTCTCGTCGTCCCGCGCGAGACCCGGCTGGAGTGCGCGATCCTCAAGGCCGTCGCCCACCGCTACGTGATGCAGCGCGCCGAGCAGGAGCGGCTGCGCGCCGACCAGCGGATCGTCGTGGCCGAACTGGCCGACGCACTCACCGCGCGTGCGCCCGACGGCCTGGACCCGCAGTTCCGGTCCCTGTTCGAGCAGGCCGGCGACGACCGCGCGCGCAAACGGGTGATCGTCGACCAGATCGCCTCCCTCACCGACGCCTCGGCCCGGTCGCTTCACGGACGCCTGACGGGGCGGACGGGAGACTGAGGGGGCGCGGGTGACGAGGAATGAGCCCGAATGTGACACTCCGTGGCCTGATCGGGCCACTCCCTCTTCCCCCATCACGCTCCGTGCGGGACGCTCGCATGTGGCGGCACCCACAGTGTTTTCTGTGAGGACACCCCCCGGATCCCCCGTAGGAGGCATCAAGTGGTCGACGCGGATCAGACATTCGTCATCGTCGGAGGCGGCCTCGCCGGCGCGAAGGCGGCCGAGACGCTCCGAGCGGAGGGCTTCACCGGCCGCGTGATACTGATCTGCGACGAGCGCGACCACCCGTACGAGCGTCCCCCGCTCTCCAAGGGCTACCTGCTGGGCAAGGAGGAGCGCGACAGCGTCTTCGTCCACGAACCCGCCTGGTACGCGCGCAACGACATCGAGCTGCACCTCGGCGAGACCGTCGACGCCATCGACCGCGAGGCGAAGACGGTCCGCTTCGGCGAGGACGGCACGCTCGTCCGCTACGACAAGCTCCTGCTCGCCACCGGCGCGGAGCCGCGCCGCCTCGACATCCCCGGCACCGACCTCGCGGGCGTGCACCACCTGCGCCGCCTCGCCCACGCCGAACGGCTCAAGCACGTCCTCGCCGCGCTCGGCCGGGACAACGGCCACATCGTCATCGCGGGCGCCGGCTGGATCGGCCTGGAGGTCGCCGCCGCGGCCCGCGAGTACGGCGCCGAGGTCACCGTTGTCGAGCCGCTCGCCACCCCGCTGCACGCGGTCCTCGGCCCCGAGCTCGGCAACCTCTTCGCCGAGCTGCACCGCGAGCACGGCGTCCGCTTCCACTTCGGCGCACGGCTCACCGAGATCGTCGGCCAGGACGGCATGGTCCTGGCGGCCCGCACCGACGACGGCGAGGAGCACCCCGCCCACGACGTCCTCGCCGCGATCGGCGCGGCCCCGCGCACCGGCCTCGCGGAGGCGGCGGGCCTGGAGCTCGCCGACCGGCGCTACGGCGGCGGCGTCGCCGTCGACGAACGGCTGCGCACCTCCGACCCCGACATCTACGCCGCCGGAGACGTCGTCTCCTTCCCGCACGCCCTGTTCGACACCCGGCTGCGCGTCGAGCACTGGGCCAACGCCCTCAACGGCGGACCCGCCGCGGCCCGGGCGATGCTCGGCCGGGACATCACCTACGACCGCGTGCCCTACTTCTTCTCCGACCAGTACGACCTCGGCATGGAGTACTCCGGCTGGGCGCCCCCCGGCACCTACGACGAAGTGGTCATCCGGGGAGACGCCGGCAAGCGCGAGTTCATCGCCTTCTGGGTCAAGGACGGCAGGGTGCTGGCCGGGATGAACGTGAACGTGTGGAACGTCACTGACCCCATCCAGAAGCTGATCCGCGCCAGGACCCCTGTGAACACCGACTCCCTGGCGGACCCGCACGTTCCGCTCGAAAGCCTCGTCCCTTAGATGTCCGACCACCACCGTAGAATTCACGCGTGGCAGGACGGATCAACGACGAGGACGTGAAGGCGGTACGGGACGCGGTCCCGATCGACGCCGTGGTGTCCGAGTACCTCCAGCTGCGCAACGCGGGCGGCGGCAACCTCAAGGGCCTGTGCCCGTTCCACGACGAGAAGTCGCCGTCCTTCCAGGTCAGTCCGAGCAAGGGGCTCTTCCACTGCTTCGGCTGCCAGGAGGGCGGCGACACCATCACGTTCGTGATGAAGGTCGACCACCTCTCCTTCTCCGAGGCGGTCGAGCGCCTCGCCGCCCAGGCCGGCATCACCCTGCGGTACGAGGAGGGCGGCTACAACCCCTCCCACCAGCGCGGCGAGCGCATCCGCCTGGTCGAGGCCCACAAGATCGCCGCCGAGTGGTACGCCGAGCAGCTCGCCACCAGCCCCGAGGCCGACACCGGCCGGATCTTCCTCGCCGAGCGCGGCTTCGACCAGGCCGCCGCCCAGCACTTCTCCGTCGGCTACAGCCCCCAGGGCTGGGACCACCTCACCCGCTTCCTGCGCGGCAAGGGCTTCACCGACAAGGAGCTCGTCCTCTCCGGCCTCTCCCAGGAGGGCCGCCGCGGCCCCATCGACCGCTTCCGCGGCCGCCTGATGTGGCCCATCCGCGACATCGGCGGAGACGTCGTCGGCTTCGGCGCGCGCAAGCTCTACGAGGCGGACAACGGCCCCAAGTACCTCAACACCCCCGACACGGCGATCTACAAGAAGTCCCAGGTCCTGTACGGCATCGACCTGGCGAAGAAGGACATCGCCAAGGCCAGCCGCGCCGTCGTCGTCGAGGGCTACACCGACGTCATGGCCTGCCACCTCGCCGGCGTCACCACGGCCATCGCCACCTGCGGCACCGCCTTCGGCGGCGACCACATCAAGATCCTGCGCCGGCTGCTGATGGACAACGGCTCGGCCCGCGTGATCTTCACCTTCGACGGCGACGCGGCCGGCCAGAAGGCCGCCCTGCGCGCCTTCGAGGACGACCAGAAGTTCGCCGCCGAGACCTACATCGCGATCGCCCCGGACGGCATGGACCCCTGCGAGCTGCGCCTGGCCAAGGGCGACGAGGCCGTCGCCGACCTGGTCGAACCCCGCACCCCGCTCTTCGAGTTCGCGCTGCGCCAGATCGTCGTCCGCTACGACCTCGACACCCCCGCCGGCCGCGCCGCCGCCCTCGACGAGGCGGCGCCCA
This sequence comes from Streptomyces panaciradicis, assembly GCF_023516615.1. GTDB lineage: Bacteria > Actinomycetota > Actinomycetes > Streptomycetales > Streptomycetaceae > Streptomyces > Streptomyces panaciradicis. The sequence continues at coordinate 42,756 of NZ_JAMGBF010000005.1, read as the reverse complement.
TCGTGGCCCGCATCAAGAACAGCGGCGCCCAGCACGAGGTCGCCGTCCAGCTCGCCGGCATGCTCGGCATCCTCGACACCCAGTTCGTCGTCAAGCGCGTCGCCCAGCTCGCCCGCTGGGCCCGCGACCGCGGCGGCAAGGGCCCCGCGCCGAACAGCCGCGGCCCCCAGCAGCCCTACGACGCCGCCCCGCGCCCCACCGCCTCGGGCCCCGCCCTCACCCTGCGCAACCCCGTCTACGCCACCGAGCGCGAGCTGCTCAAGCTCGCCCTCCAGCGGCCGGACCTGGTCTCCCCGGCCTTCGACGCCTACGGCGCCGACGAGTTCACCGCCGCGCCCTACGCCGCCGTACGCGAGGCCATCATGGAAGCGGGCGGCACCGAGTACGGCACGCAGGACCCCCAGGACTACCTGGTCCGGGTGCGCGAGGCCGCCCCGGACGACACCGTGCGCGCCATGGTCACCGAGCTGGCCGTGGAGGCGATCATGCGCAAGACGGTCGACGAGGTGTACGCGGGCGCCCAGCTGGTCACCGTCCGCCGCCGGGCCGTCGAGCGCCGGGTCCGGGACATCACCTCCACCCTCACCCGCCTCGGCACCTCCGGCGACCCCGCCCAACTGGCCGCCGTACAGAACGAGCTGTGGGTACTGCAGCAGTACGACCAGGCCCTGCGCGAACACGGCGCCGCGGCTCTCTGAGGCGCCCGTACGACACGGTCACCGCCCGGTCACGGGCCGATTGCAAAAAGTCACCGCACGCCCCTCGTGGCGGCGATGTGTCGTACTCCACACTGGGTTCCGGTGCCTGAGTCCTCGGAGCGCGGCCGATCCGTCCCGTACGGGTCCCAGACCCCCGCGGTTCCGTTCAACGCGTACGGGACGGACAGCGGCGAGGCCGCCGACTCCGCCCCCGAAGTACCGCTGCCGCACCCCCTGGCAGCGATCATCCTGGAGGTCGCCCGCGTGCAGACCCAGACCCTCACCCAGACCGACACCGGCAACGACGTCACGGAGCCGGACGCGGAGGCCGACGTCCTCGTCGCGGTCCCCCCGCAGACCCGTGCCGTGCACCACCCAGAGGCGGACCCCGTGGAACCCGAAGGGCCGCCCGAGGCGGCCGAACCGCCCGCCGAGGCACTGGAGACGGAGACTCCCGAGCCCGTGGAGACGCCCGCCGCCGAGCGGGCCCGCGCCGACACCGGCGGACCGTCCTCGGACCTGTTCCGCCAGTACCTCCGGGAGATCGGCCGCATCCCGCTGCTCACGGCCGCCGAGGAGGTCGAGCTGGCCCGCAGGGTCGAGGCCGGCCTGTTCGCCGAGGAGAAGCTGAGCAACACCCCCGACCTGGACAGCGAGTTGGCGCTGGACCTGGACCGCCTGGTGGTCATGGGCCGCATGGCCAAGCGCCGCCTCATCGAGGCGAACCTGCGGCTGGTGGTGTCCGTCGCGAAGCGGTACGTCGGCCGCGGCCTGACCATGCTCGACCTCGTCCAGGAGGGCAACCTCGGCCTGATCAGGGCGGTCGAGAAGTTCGACTACGCCCGCGGCTACAAGTTCTCCACCTACGCCACCTGGTGGATCCGGCAGGCCATGTCCCGGGCGCTGGCCGACCAGGCCCGCACCATCCGGGTCCCGGTGCACGTCGTCGAGCTGATCAACCGCGTCGTGCGCGTACAGCGCCGGATGCTGCAGGAACGGGGCTACGAGCCGACCCCCGAGGAGGTCGCCGCCCACCTCGACCTGGCGCCCGAGCGCGTCGGCGAGGTGCTCCGGCTGGCCCAGGAGCCGGTCTCCCTGCACGCCCCGGTGGGCGAGGAGGACGACGTCGCCCTCGGCGACCTGATCGAGGACGGCGACGCGGCGAGCCCCGTGGAGTCGGCCGCGTTCCTGCTCCTGAGGGAGCACCTGGAGGCCGTGCTGTCCACGCTGGGGGAGCGGGAGCGCAAGGTCGTCCAGCTGCGGTACGGCCTGGCCGACGGGCGCCCGCGCACGCTGGAGGAGATCGGCCGCATCTTCGGCGTGACCCGCGAGCGGATACGGCAGATCGAGTCGAAGACCTTGAACAAGCTGAGGGATCACGCATTCGCCGATCAGTTGCGGGGATACCTCGACTGAAGCCGACCAGGGGCGCGGGGAACTGCGCGACGAGCCACGACGGGCCGTCGGACGACCGACGACCCGTCGTGGCAACCCACTAGTCGACCTCCGCCACCGCCTGCGCGAACTGCGCCTTGTACAGCCGCGCATACGCCCCGTCGGCCTCCAACAGGTCGGTGTGCGAGCCCTGTTCGACGATCGAGCCGTTCTCCATCACCAGGATCGTGTCCGCGTCCCGGATGGTCGACAGCCGGTGCGCGATCACGAACGAGGTCCGCCCGTGGGCGAGTTTGGCCATCGCCTTCTGGATCAGCACCTCGGTCCGGGTGTCGACCGACGACGTCGCCTCGTCCAGGACCAGGATCACCGGGTCGGACAGGAACGCCCGCGCGATGGTGATCAGCTGCTTCTCACCGGCGCTCACCCCGGAGCCCTCGTCGTCGATCACCGTGTCGTAGCCGTCGGGCAGCGTACGGATGAACCGGTCGGCGTGCGCGGCCCGGGCCGCCTCCTCGATCTCGCCCCGGGTGACCTCGCGCGAGGCGCCGTAGGCGATGTTGTCCGCGATCGTGCCGCCGAACAGCCAGGTGTCCTGCAGCACCATGCCGATGCGGGCCCGCAGTTCGTCCCGGCTCATCGCGGCGATGTCGACGCCGTCGAGGGTGATGCGCCCGCCGGAGACGTCGTAGAACCGCATGAGCAGGTTGACCAGGGTCGTCTTGCCGGCGCCGGTCGGGCCGACGATGGCGACCGTGTGGCCCGGTTCCGCCTTCAGCGACAGGTCCTCGATCAGCGGCTTCTCGGGGTCGTAGCGGAAGGAGATGTTCTGCAGCTCCACCAGCCCCCGCAGCTCCTCGGGCCGGGCGCTCTCGACCGGATCCGCCTCCTGCTCCTCCGCGTCCAGGAGTTCGAAGATCCGCTCGGCCGACGCGACACCCGACTGCACCAGGTTCGCCATGGACGCGACCTGCGTCAGCGGCATCGAGAACTGCCGCGAGTACTGGATGAACGCCTGCACGTCACCGATGGACAGGGCGCCCGAGGCGACCCGCAGACCACCGACGACCGCCACCAGCACGTAGTTGAGGTTGGAGACGAACATCATCAGCGGCTGCATGATCCCGCTGTTGAACTGCGCCTTGAACCCGGCCTCGTACAGCGCCTCGTTCTGCTCGGCGAACTGCTGCGCCGACTCGTCCTGCCGACCGAACACCTTCACCAGGGTGTGCCCGGTGTACATCTCCTCGATGTGGGCGTTCAGCTTGCCGGTGGAGCGCCACTGCTGCACGAAGTGCGGCTGCGACCGCTTGCCGACGCGCGTGGCGACGACGAACGACAGCGGCACGGTCACCAGGGCCACCAGCGCCAGCAGCCACGACACCCAGAACATCACCGCGAGCACACCGATGATGGTCAGCAGCGAGTTGATGAGCTGGCCCATCGACTGCTGCAGCGTCTGGCCGATGTTGTCGATGTCGTTGGTGGCCCGCGAGAGCACCTCACCGCGCTGCCGCTTGTCGAAGTACGACAGCGGCAGCCGCGACAGCTTCGTCTGCACGTCCTCGCGCAGCCGGTACATGGTGCGGTTGACCGTCCGGTTCACCAGCCGGGTCGCCACCGCCATCAGCACACCGGCGACCAGGAACGTACCGAGCGCGAGCAGCAGGACCCGGCCCACCGCGTCGAAGTCGATGCCCTGGCCCGGGGTGAAGTCGGTGCTGCGCAGCATGTCGGCGATCTGCCCCTGGCCCCGCGCGCGCATGGAGTCCAGGACCTGTTCCTTGGTGGCCCCCGCCGGCATCTGCCGCCCGACGATCCCGGCGAACACCAGGTCGGTGGCCCGGCCGAGGATCTTCGGCCCGATCACGTTGAGGCCGACGCTGACGACCACGCAGCACAGCAGTGCGTAGATCGTCAGCCGCTCCGGCTTGAACTGGGCGATCAGGCGCCGGCCCGACACCTTGAAGTCCATCGAACGGCTGTCGGGACCGCCGCCCTGACCCATCATCCGCGCCATCGGCCCGGCCATCAGGCAGCCTCCGCTTCCGTCAGCTGGGAGAGCACGATCTCCCGGTAGGTCTCGTTGTCCGCCATCAGCTCGTGGTGCCGGCCGGTGCCGACGACCCGTCCCTCGTCGAGGACGACGATCCGGTCGGCGTCCCGGATGGTCGCCACGCGCTGGGCGACGATCACGACGGTGGCCTCGGCGGTCTCCTCGGCGAGCGCCGCGCGCAGGGCGGCGTCGGTCGCGTAGTCGAGGGCGGAGAAGGAGTCGTCGAAGAGGTAGATCTCCGGCCGCTGCACCAGGGTGCGGGCGATCGCGAGCCGCTGGCGCTGGCCGCCGGAGACGTTCGAGCCTCCTTGGGCGATCGGCGCGTTCAGCCCGCCCTCCAGCTTCGAGACGAAGTCCTTGGCCTGCGCCACCTCCAGCGCGTGCCACAGTTCCTCGTCCGTGGCGTCCGGGTTGCCGTAGCGCAGGTTGGTCGCGACCGTCCCCGCGAACAGGTACGGCTTCTGCGGGACCAGGCCGACCGTCTTCGCGAGCAGCTTCGGCTCGATGGTCGCCACGTCCGTGCCGTCGACCAGGACCTCGCCGTCGGTCGCGTCGAACAGCCGGGGGACCAGGCCGAGCAGCGTGGACTTGCCGCTGCCGGTCGAGCCGATCACGGCGGTCACCTCACCGGGCCGGGCGACCAGGTCGACGGCCTTGAGCACCGGCTCCTCGGCACCCGGGTAGCGGAAGCCCGCGCCCCGGATCTCCAGGTGGCCGTGCCGGCGCAGCTCCAGCACCGGGGCCGTCGGCGGGACGACGCTCGACGAGGTGTCGAGGACCTCCTCGATCCGCTCGGCGCACACCTCCGCGCGCGGCACCATCATGAACATGAAGGTGGCCATCATCACGGACATCACGATCTGCATGAGGTAGGCGAGGAACGCGGTCAGGTCGCCGATCTGCATTCCGCCGCTGTCGATGCGGTGGGCGCCGAACCACACCACCGCGATGGACGACAGGTTCACCACCGTCATGACGATCGGGAACATCAGCGCGAGCATGTTGCCGGTGGCCAGCTGCATCTCGGTGAGATCGCCGTTGGCCTTCCCGAACCGCTCCTTCTCGTAATCGTCCCGGACGAACGCCCTGATCACGCGGTTGCCGGTGATCTGCTCGCGCAGCACCCGGTTGACGGTGTCCAGGCGGGTCTGCATGGCCCGGAACAGCGGCCGCAGCCGCCGCACGATCAACGTCACGCAGATGCCCAGCGTCGGCACAACCGCGACCAGCACCGCGGACAGCGGCACGTCCAGGCCGAGCGCCAGGACGATGCCGCCCACGCACATGATCGGCGCCGACACCATCAGCGTGAACGTCATCAGGGCCAGCATCTGGACCTGCTGCACGTCGTTGGTGGTCCGGGTGATCAGCGAGGGCGCCCCGAAGTGGCCGACCTCGCGCGCGGAGAAGGACTGCACCCGGTCGAACACCGCGGCGCGCACGTCCCGGCCGAGCGCGGCCGCGGTCCGGGCGCCGTAGTACACGGCCCCCATGTTGCACACGACCTGCGCCAGCGAGATGCCGATCATCAGCGCGCCGAAGGAGAGGATGTAGCCGGTGTCGCCCTTGACGACACCGTTGTCGATGATGTGCGCGTTCAGCGTCGGCAGATACAGGGTGGCGCAGGTCTGCAGGAACTGCAGCAGCACCACCGCGGCGATGGGTTTCTTGTACGGCCTGAGATAGGTCCGTAGAAGTCGTATGAGCACGCTACGTCTCTCGGAGTCGGCGGTGGGGGGCGGGTTCGTTGCCCGTCGCCCCTATCGTCGAACATTCCCCCCGCGTTACCTCAACCGATTAAGCCGACAGCACGCTTCGTACGACCGTCCGAGTACGGCTCCTACCGGATCCTTACGTTCCACCGCCGGCCCGTTACGCCCGGAACGCCCCCGGATGGGTCTGCTCCCGCACCGACACGTACTGCTGCCGCACCGCCTGCCCGACCGCCAGCTCCTCACCGGGCTCCAGCACCTGCGCCGCCGCGCCCTGCCAGGCCGGCGGATTGCGCGGGTCGAGCGCGCCCTGCGACACCCCCAGCGCCCACGCGGCCTGCCGGGCGGCGCCGATCGCCGCGTAGTCGGCGGGCTGCGGGACGACGACCTGCACGCCGAACAGCGCGGGCGCCGCGGCCTGCACGGCGGGCAGCTCGGCGGCCGCCCCGAGCAGGAAGATCCGCCGTACGTCGACACCCCGGCCGCGCAGCACGTCCAGCGCGTCGGCGAGCCCGCACAGCATGCCCTCGAACGCGGCCCGGGCGAGGTGCTCGGCCTTCATCGACTCGCGCCGCAGGCCCGCGAGCGTTCCGGCGGTGTGCGGCAGGCTGGGCGTGCGCTCGCCCTCCAGATAGGGCAGCAGCACCAGTCCGTGCGAGCCGGGCGTCGACTTCATCGCCAGGTCGGACAGGCTCTCCAGGTCCGACAGCCCGAGCAGTTCGGCGGTCCCGCGCAGGGTCCGCACGGCGTTCAGGGTGGTCACCACCGGCAGGTGCATGCCGGTCGCGTCGGCGAGGGCGGTGATCATCCCGGTGCCGTCGACGAGGGCCTCGGGGTGCACCGCCATCACGGACCCCGAGGCGCCCAGCGAGACCACCGCGTCGCCCAGCCCGATCCCGAGCCCGAAGGCCGCGGCCATGGTCTCGCCGGTCCCGGCGGAGATCAGCAGCCCCTCCGGCGTCGTACCGGCCGCCTCCGCCGGGCCGATCACCTCGGGCAGCATGACCTGGTGACCGAGCGCCAGGTCCACGAGGTCCGTGCGGTAGGAGCCGGTGGCCGCCGACCAGTAGCCGGTCCCGGAGGCGCCGCCCCGGTCGGTGGTCCGTCGCACGGGCCGGCCCAGCAGCTGCCACACCAGCCAGTCGTGGGCCTGCATCAGGATCGCGGCGCGCAGCGCGGCGTCCGGCTCGTTCTTGGCGAGCCAGCGCAGCTTGGTGACGGGCTGCGCCGCCTGCGGCACGGACCCCACCGCCTGCGCCCACGCCTCCCGGCCGCCCAGCGCGTCGATGAGATCCGCCGCCGCGACCTGCGTCCGCCTGTCGCCGCCGACCATCGCCGGGCGCACCGTGTTGCCCTGGGCGTCCAGCGCGATCACGGCGTTCTGCTGCGCCGACACGCCGATGGCCTGCACGCCTTCGAGGAGTCCGCCGCCGGCCGCCTCCCCGAGGGAGAGCAGCCAGGCCTGCGGATCGACGTCGGCGGGGCGGTCGCCGTCCAGCGGGTGCGGGGCGTACCCCTGCCTGAGCACGGCGCCCGTGTCCGTGTCGCAGACGACGATGCGAGTGAAATCGGGCGAACTGTCCAGCCCGGCGACTATCCCCATGGCGAAAATTCTATGGGCGCCGGGCCGCGGGAGTTCGCGGAGAGGTACGCCTAGGTGTTGCTGGTGCCCCAGTCGTCCTCGCCCGTGCCGTTGGCGTGCCGGCCCTTGAGCGAGCGCACCCGGTCCGTCACCGAGTCCGGCACTCGGTCCCCGACCTTGTCACTGACCACGTGGTACGCCTTGCCCGCGAACTGGCGGCCCTGCTGGGCGGCCGTCTCGGCGGTGTTGCGGACCGCCGGGTTCTGGGCGACCTGGCGCGCGGACTTCTTCAGCTGCTCGTAGCGTTCGCGTCCGGCGCGCGTGCCCAGCACGTAACCCAGTGCCAGGCCGACGACGAACGTGAGCTTGTAGCGCATGGGGGAGCCACCCTTCCGTCCATGGGGGATACCGATTGGCGGAGCACCCCCCTGCTTGCGCTAATGTATGTGTCGCAGCGAGCGCCCGCCCCCTGGCGAATACCCAGGTAGGTGCGTTCGATGCAACGATGCATTCCTCCGTAGCTCAATTGGCAGAGCAGCCGGCTGTTAACCGGCAGGTTACTGGTTCGAGTCCAGTCGGGGGAGCTCGGTCCTCCGTAGCTCAATTGGCAGAGCAGCCGGCTGTTAACCGGCAGGTTACTGGTTCGAGTCCAGTCGGGGGAGCTCGGTCCTCCGTAGCTCAATTGGCAGAGCAGCCGGCTGTTAACCGGCAGGTTACTGGTTCGAGTCCAGTCGGGGGAGCATGCTGAACGAGGACCCCGCGGGGTCCTTTTTCATGTCCGGCCGCGCGCGGGGGAACCGTGCAGGTCAGGGCGGAGTCTTGAAGGGCATGCGAAGTCGCCCCTGCGAAGCAGGAGATCGTATGAGCGGCTATGCTGCGGCAGACGGCGCGCACACATGTACGCGACACGCCGCTATGGGGCGGTAGCTCAGCCGGTTAGAGCAGCGGACTCATAATCCGTCGGCCGTGGGTTCGAGTCCCACCCGCCCCACCAGTGCATGGCTGTGAACTGCGGAAACGTTCATTTTGTCTGTCGGATCGTCAACTTTGCCTGAACGGACTGAATCCGCTGCTCGTGGGTTTGGGGCCGGGGCCCGGCTCCGCCGTGGCCGGAGGATTGATTGAGGCCGTCCTGAGGCCGGAGGCATCGGGGGGGAGCACTGCGGAGGGCTCCCCGAAGAGTCGTCCGCATACGGCATAGGGCGTTTCAGGTGGCGGCTGCCTGGGGTTGCAGCTCCGCGCGGAGTGGGTCTCGCGGGTGGTCAAGGAGCCAGGGAAACCAGGATCCCCAGGAAGTCGGCCGCCAGGCGGCACGGCTGGCCATCGATCGCATCGCCGAGCCCGAGCGACCGCCGCGTACCGTCACCGTCCCCAGCACTCTCGTCCCCCGGGGCACCGACGAAGCCGACGCGCTGCCCCTCGCCCGAGAAACCTGAAACGCGCCCGGAAGTCTCCTGAGCGCCGCTGACGGCGTGGTCCGCATCACCTGTGCCGGTTCCGCCCCTCGCCGCTGCCGGGGAGTCCCGACTGGCGGCTCGGTGGTGCACGGGGGCGCCCACTTGCTGTGCGGCTCGCACCCGATGTCGGGTGGGTCAGTCCGGTGCGCCGGTCCTCTCGAACCGTTGCGCCGAGCGGACCCGGTCGATCCCGGGAGATGTGATGTGCCGACTGAGGAGACGCTGGCGTTCATGTACCGCACCCCGGCACGCACGCGGACTGAGCCGTCGGCCTTCGCGCGCTTGTCAAGGGAGTCCTGATGCGCGTGGCCGGTCGCGCGGCGAGCACAGTGGCGGTCGCGAGTACCAGTGGGTGCGTGCGCACGCCCGCGTCAATGTTGGTGATGTATCCTGGATGCATACATCGTGGATGATGGAGGTGCCCGATGTCCGTCACGCAGATTGATCTCGACGACGAGGCGCTGGCCGAGGCCATGCGGCTCATGGGTGTCACGACGAAGAAGGAGACCGTCAACGCGGCCCTGCGGGACTACGTTGCGCGGATCAAGCGGCTTGAGGCTGCGGAGAAGCTGGCCGAGCGAGGCGCGCGCGGCGAGTTCGAGCAGGCTGCGGCGGCGCATGACGCGGAGAAGCGTGCGCGACGCGAGGCCTTCGAGTGATCACGTATCTGGTGGACACCTCGGCTCTGTGGCATCTGTTTCGCACCCCAGGTGCGTTGCGTGCCTGGGAGGGGCACATTGCTGCCGGGGTTTTCCACCTCTGCGAGCCGACACGGGCCGAATTTCTCTACTCGGCAACCAGTCCGTCCCATCGGGATGATCTCGCAGAGGAACTGGACGCGCTCTGCTTGCTCTCTCCGGTTCCGAAGAACGCCTGGCGTTGGGTCGACACCGCGCAGTACAAACTGACCCAACGGGGCCAGCACCGCGCGGCTGGAGCGATCGACCTGTTGGTGTGTGCGACAGCTGTGCACCATGGGCACACCGTCCTCCACGTGGACAATGACTTCGCGGCGGTGGCCGGAGTCCTCAAGGAAGTCCAGCAGCGAGACGTACGAGCCTGATCTTCTGGAGCCAGTTCACGCTGTCGGTGTGTAGACCTCTCGATGACCGACACCCCAGGTCACTGCCCCAGCATACGTATTCGGCCTGAACGAGCTGCAGAGCCGACACCCAGTGCACCACGCTGAGGCGACCACTGAACCCGGTCCCGTCCGCGGCCCGCCCGAAGTTGAGACGGTCTCGGGGCCGCCTGGAGAACGGAGTCCAGTTGGTCAGACCCGCCCAGGTGATGGATCCGATGCCGTCCCACAGTGGGCGGTTCCCTCAAGCTGCTGAAGCCGGTGGTGACTGCCCACGGCGCCGGTGGATATGCCGGTCGCCGGGTCACGGAACGAATTCCGTGACCCGGCCCGGTGGCATCCTCCCGAGGGGAGGACGGGAGGCTGGATCCGTCGGCTGTGACGTCAGTTTCCGGGCGGGGACAGGTCTGGGTGCTTGTTGATCTGCCAGACCAGCTTTGGACGCTCTCTGAGCATGTCCTTGGCAATGGGATCGTGGAAGTACTTCTTGTAGAGCCGGACGTAGGTGCCGTCCTCGATCATCGCGTCGATCGCGGCGTCTATGTCCTTCAGCAGCTTCGGGTCGCCGTCCTTGCGCAGGGGGAAGGCGCTGCCCTGCAGGCTGTCGAGTTCCACCGCGATGCGCACCGGCTGCTTCTGGGCGTATTCGTCGGCGTCGGCGCCGCCCAGGACCACTCCTTCGACACCACCGGAGAGGAGCTGGGTGATCAGTGCTGTCTGGTCTTTGAACTTGACCAGCTCGGCGCGGGGCATCTCGCGAGTGACGAACGTTTCCTGCACGGACCCACTGACGGCACCGATCCGCTTGCCGTCGAAGTCGGAGAGCCTGGTCTGCTTGCCACCCTTGAGGGTGAGGACATCGGTGAAGCCCCAGTAGTACGGGGTGGTGAAGGCGACCTGCTTCTTGCGCTCGGGGGTGGCGCCGACCCCCGCGACGCCGATGTCGTACTGGCCGGCGGACAGGCCTGCGAGGATGCCCTGCAGGTTCGTTGTCTTGTACTGGACCTTGACGCCGAGACGCTCGGCGGCCTCGTTCATCAGGTCCACGGCGAACCCGCTCGGCTTGCCTGAGGCGTCGGTGACGGCGAAGGGCGGCTGCTCGGCCTGCGTGCCGGCTGTGATCACGCCGGACTGGACGAGCCTGTACCTGCCGGCCGAGGAGCCTGCCGCCTCGCTGTCGCCGCCGCAGGCGGTGAGGGTGAGCAGCAGCACGGTGGCCGCGGTGCCGGCGAGCAGGGATCTGCGGGAACAGGGGTGCATGGGCTGGGCTTTCTGCTGAGGAGGGGCGTTCACAGGACCTGGTTGAGGAACTGGCGCAGCCGGGGGTGCTGGGCGCCTTCGAAGATCCGGTCAGGGGTGTCGATCTCGGCGAGGCGGCTGTCGCACATGAAGGCGACGCGGTCGGCGGCCTCCCGGGCGAAGCCCATTTCGTGGGTGACGACGGCCATGGTCATGCCGCCCTGAGCGAGGTCACGCATCACGGCGAGCACGTCCTTGACGAGTTCGGGGTCGAGCGCCGAGGTCGCCTCGTCGAAGAGCATGACCTCGGGTTCCATGGCGAGAGCACGGGCGATGGCCACGCGCTGTTGCTGCCCGCCCGACAGGCGGCCGGGCCTCTGGTCGGCGAACGCCGCGAGGCCCACCTCGTCCAGACGACGTCGCGCAACCGACCTGGCCCGTTCGCGGGTGAAGCCCTTGACCGAGGTCAGTGCAACCGTGATGTTGCGCTCGACGCTCATGTGCGGGAAGAGGTTGAAGTGCTGGAAGACCATGCCGATGCGGGCGCGGACCGCGTCCACGTCGGTGCCGGGGGCGGTCAGGCAGGTCTCACCGAGCCAGATGTCGCCCGTGTCGGGCCGTTCCAGCAGGTTGAGACACTTCAGCAGCGTGGACTTGCCGGATCCGGACGGGCCGATGAGACAGAGCGTTTCTCCCCGTTGGATGTCCAGACTGATGTCACGCAGGACGGTCGTGGAGCCGTAGCTCTTGCTCAGAGCGGTGACGCGCAAGGCCGCGGAGGCGGGGGGCGCCTTGGCTGCGCTGGACATCGGTTCTTCTCCGGTGGTGGGGATCATCGGCTCTCTCCTCCCGATGCTGCAACCGGGGTGTCGGGCAGGTCGGGGTCGGCTGGAGCCGGAGTGCTCTCGGGGCGTGGCCCTTCGCGCAGCCGCCCGTCGAGGTGGTTGACGAAGTAGGTCAGGGGGATGGTGAGGGCGAGGTAGCAGATGCCGGCCGCGATCAGTGGTGAGGAGTTGTACGTCCGCGCGACCTCCTCCTGGGCGATGAAGTACAGCTCGCGCTGTCCCACGGCCAGGCCGAGAAGGTAGACCAGCGAACTTTCCTTGATGTCCTTGACGAACTGGCCGGCCAGGGCGGGCAGCACGCGCCGGATGCCCTGGGGAACCACGACCAGGCGCATGGCTCGCAAATAGCTCATGCCGAGACTGCGGGCCGCCTGCAGCTGACCGGGATCGACGCTCTGTATCCCGGAACGGAAGATCTCGGCGGTGTAGGCACCGGAGATGATCCCGATCGCCAGGATCGCGTACCCGAACGGATCGGTACCGAAGAGACGGATGCCCGCGGCGGGCAGGCCCACCCCCACCAGCATCACCGTGATGATCACGGGCAGGCCGCGGAAGACATCGACGTAGATCCGTGCCGGCAGGCGCATCCACCATCGGTTCGACAGCAGCAGCATGGCGGCGAGCAGTGCGATGACGACGCCCACGATGATGGCACCGGCGGCGATGATCAGGGTGTTGAGAAGGCCCTCGGTGATCAGCCGGGGAAAGGTCTGAGCGATCAGGTCCCAGTTGAAGAACGTGTTGACCAGGGCGTTCGACGCGAGGGACACCGGGGATGAGGCATTCATGGCGATTCCTGACCACGGGTGGGGACAGGCAGGGAGGCCCGGAATTCGGCCCGGACCTCGTCAAGCAGCTCCGGCTCATCGAGGAGGTCCAGAACCAGCGCGGCCAGGGCGGTCGTGATGGTCTCGACCGCATCATGTGCGTACGGGCTGCGGGCGGCTTCGCGCATCCGGACGGAGTGGCCGGGAGTATCACGCGGGCATATCTGAACATATGGATGAATTACCGGTATCTTGGCCGATACATTACCGATATCTGAAGAACCGGCCGGATTCTGCGGCGACGGCGGCTCCAGTTCCAGCCCGAGGCCGGTGGTGTAGGCGGCGAGCCGGTCGGCCATCACCATGTTGTTGTTGCGTTCTGTGTACCGGGGCGCGGTCTCCGCGTAGTCGACGGTCGTGCCGGTGGCCAGCGCCGCTCCGTCGGCGGCGGCGAGCACGCGGGGCAGCAGGGCATCCAGAGCCGCGGATGTCGCCTCGCGGACGAAGATGTCCACCTCGGCGTGGTCGGGTACCACGTTTGGGGCGCCGCCGCCCCGCACGACGACGCCGTGCACCCGGGCGGTCGGGGGGATGAACTGCCGCAGCGAGTCGACCGCCGTGAGAAAGAGTTGGGTCCCTGCGGCTGCCGAACGGCCGTCCCAGGGCGCTTTGGCCGCGTGCGCGGAGACTCCCCGGAAGACGACCCGCAGATGGCTTGCGGCGAGAGCGTGCCGGGCACGCAGGCTGCGGTCCGCGGGATGGAACATCACCGCGGCGTCGACTCCTTCGAACACGCCGCGTTCCAGCATCAGGATCTTGCCGCCGCCGCCCTCCTCTCCCGGGGTGCCGATCACCTTGAGCGTGCCTCGATGGCCGGGACGCACGGAAGCCGCGGCGAGGGCGGCGGTCAGACCGCCGGCCGCGATGAGGTTGTGCCCGCAGCCGTGGCCTATGTCCGGCAGGGCGTCGTACTCCAGCAACACCGCGATCGTCGGGCCGTCCGCGGAGCCCCGGTGCGTTGCGGTGAACGCCGTCGGCAGGCCCGCCACGTCCTTGTCCACCGCGAAACCCGCTACCGCCAATCGTGCGGCGAGCTGCTCGACGGCGTAGTGCTCCTCGAACCGGGTCTCCGGTGTTCCGTGCAGATCGAGGCTGAGCTGGTCCAGTGCCGCCCGGCGCTCGCGCACGGCGGCACACAGGTCGGCGGGGACACGAAGGGTCATGGCAACTCCGGGCTGGTCCTGTCTGGGTTGCCGGAACCGTAGGCGGTGCGGGGAGCAGTCCCTAGAATGCTTACCGGGGGCGCGATAAGCGTCAGGCCGTGGACCGGAGGTGAGCGTGAGCGTCGTACTCTCACTTGCCGGCGTCGGTCCGACTCACGTCGTGGCGGGCGCATCTCCCCTCGCGGAGCTGACGGCAGCACTCCATGCCTACACCGAGACCGAGCACCACCAGTGGGCTCTTCGCTGGGCACGTGATCTGGAAGCCGAGCCGGACCGTGGCGTCACCTCGGTCGGCACCGGAACAAGCGTCTCCACTCTCGGCCCCGAGACGCGGCGCCACATTCGGGAATGGGCACCCTTGTGGGCCTCGTACCGGGCCCGGTACCTGCTTCCGCTGAGTCCGGTGGGAGACCGCACGCTCGCCGAGGAGATCGCGGACATCGAGCGGCTGCCTCTCCCGCTCTTCGCGGAGCTGACCGGGTACGCGATCAGAGGCGGCAACTCCGGACCACCGCTGAACCGGATTCTCGGAGACGCCGGGCAGCGCGCAGGACTGCTGGCGTCGGCGGAGCGCCGCTCCACCGCACGAGCCGAGCTCGCCGACAGACTTCTGGGCGACCCCGGCAGTCTGCGGACGGACCTGCTTGATCTGCTCATCTGCGCCGCCCGGGCCCTGGAGACGGACTTGGCCCGTGCCGAGCGGGTGATCACCGAACAGCTGCCGGGACTGTGCAAGAGGATCCAGCGAGAGGGTCCGGGCCGAACCCTCGCCGGTCTGGACCCCTCGGCGTCCTACCGCGACGAGCCGCCCCGTGTCGTCTTCGACAAGTTCCACCACGGGATCGTGAACGTGGCCACCACCCCGGTGCTCATAGTGCCGTCGGTCTTCGGGCGACCGCACCTGCTGGTGAAGCACGAGCCCGGCTTCGCCGCGGTCGTCCAGTACCCCCTGCTTGCGGAGGGCAGCGACCAGCCTGCCCACACCGTCGTCAACCGCCGCCTCGAAGTGCTGTGCGACGCAGGTCGGCAGCGCATCGTCCGTGCCATCGCGAGAGAACCGCTCACCCCGTCCGAACTGGCCGACCGCGGAGGTATGTCCCTTCCGCAGGTCTCCCGCCACCTCGCCCGGCTGCGTGAGGCCGGCCTCGTCACGGTCGTGCGTGACGGCCGTCGCGCCTACTACCAGCTCGACCTCGAACGGGTACGCCGCCTCGGCGACGATCTCCTGACCGTCCTGTTCCACTGAGTTCGACCCGTCGCGCCAACGCGGGTGCAGTGCGTGGCAGCCGCCTGCGCAGGAGCCGCCGATACTTGTCCGCGCCGCGGCAAGCGTCGTCGCCGGTGCTCACGGAACTTCTAGCGTTGGCGCATCCGAGAGCCTTCGTGCCTCGGGCGAGCAGAGGAGTTCTCGCCATGAACGCTCAGTGCGGCCGCACCTGGTCCATCACCGTTCCCGCAGACGCCCGCGGAGTTCCTCGTGTGCGCGGAGCCGTCTGCGACACGCTCCGCGCATGGGGAACAGTGGACGAACATGCCGTCCAGACAGTGCGGTTGATCGTCTCGGAGCTGTTGACGAACGTCGTGCTCCACGCTTCCGCGGCCACCGCGGAAGCAGTCGTGACGATAGAGATGCTCGACGACTTCCGCATGCGCCTGGGAGTACACGACGGCCACCCGGGGAGCCCGGTACCCGTGCAGAGTGACGTCGGATCACTTCACGGCCGTGGTTTGTCGATTGCGCAGGCGTTGGTCCAGGAACTGGACGGGGTGCTGTTCGTCGAGCGAGCACTCGATGGCGGGAAGACGGTCGGGATCGTCGTGGCCGCCTCCTCCGGCACTCTCCCGCAGGCCGGTCACGACAGGGCCTCGGCGGGAGCACAGGCTGAGCGCGAGGAGAAGAATCATGCCTCCATCGCTCTGCACGAGAGATTGAGTGCGCGGACGAAGAAGTTTAGCTCCCCCGGCTGCGCGCGGTGAGCTGCCTTCGGCGGGGGACAGCGCCTCCGCGACGAGACGGTTGCCTCCGACGGGGATGCCGAGTGGATCGGCGGCAGGCCGCCCCACCCGCTCTGAGCGGCCGGTCAGCCTGGACGCCGTGCTCGGCGCCGGGCGCCCATGACGGCGACCGCGGCAGACACGCCCGTGGACTCACACGTCACGGCCCTCTGCCTGCATCCTGGAGCGACTCCCAGCTTAGAGACCTGGCGGCGGCGGGCCCGTACCGAGGGTTGGGCCGTGAGACAGTTTGACCACACCGATGTATCCACCATCGCCGACGGCGCGGACAGCACGTAGAACATGCCCGACCGTCGTCATCGCCGCAGCCATGGTTGAGGTGGATGTGGCATCGGTGGGGCGCTCGCCGACGTCGCAGCCACGTTCCGGACGCAGGTTGGACACAAGGATCGGAAAAGACTGACAACGGCCGAGACGGACTGAGCCACCACAAGATGAGCGCTGATCGACAAGGGTCGCCAAGATCCTCAAAGGACTCATAATCCGTCGGCCGTGGGTTCGAGTCCCACCCCGCCCCACCAGGCGCTACGCGAGGAGAAACCTTCTGGCGAGCGGTTTTGCCGTGCCTGGTGTGCGGCTCCGTTGGTTGGGTGGGGTCTTGTCGATGTCTGACCGGCCTCAGGGGTCGAGCCAAGGGCCAACGGTTGTCCATCGTGTGGCGCTTTGTGATGCGCGTGACGCCCGGCATGGAGTGCCCGGCAACGACGCCCACGTGCACGGGAGCTTCGTGCGCGGCGGCGTCGTGTGCGATAGCTGGTGATGCGTCAGTCCGGCGGCACGGAGGGGTTTCTACGGTGCGGTCGCGGTTCGGCGGGGCATGAGCAGGTACGCCGCCGCAGCCAGGGCGAGCGGCAGGAGGCTCACGACCAGCATGGTGAGCCGCAGGCCGTTGGTGAAGTCCAGCCCGAGGTCCAGTCCGGACTGCCGGAGCAGGTTCGGGTCGTATCCGGCGGTGCCCGGACTGTGCGCCATCGCGCTTCGCGTCGCGTCCACGGCCTGATCGGCCTCGGACACCGACATGCCGCGTGCGTCGGCGTCGTCGAGCCACTGCCGCTGGAAGAAGACGTTGAGGAGCAGGAGGTAGACGGCGGGGCCGAGCGCGTAGCCGGTCATTCCGAACGCCGGCTGGACGGAGGCGACGGCGCCGGACTTTCCGGGCGGGGCGTGCGAGAGGATGGTCTCGGCCACCGCGGAGGAGGTCACCAGCGAGCCGAGGTTGGTGAGCCAGGTGGCCAGTACGACGATCCACAGAGCCATCGTGGGCGTGGCGGTGGCCGCCATCAGCAGCCCGCCCGCGACCATCACCAGCAGGCCCGTGACGAGGACCGGCCGTGGGGTGTACTTCCCGACCAGGCGCCCGGCGAGGATGACGGCGACCGCGATCGCGAGTGTGCCGGGCAGGAACAGCAGGCCGATCGTCTGCGGGGGCAGCGCGAGGATCACACTGCCGAACTGCCCGAGGGCGAAGCTGAACCCCGCGACGAGGAAGTTGATCGTCAGGCTGGCCAGTGCGGCCACGGCGAACGGACCCCTGCGGAACAGCGACAGGTCCAGAACCGGTTCCGGTGTACGGCGTTCATGGAGCACGAACAGCAGCAGGGCGACGGCACTGATCACCAGCGGCACCCAGGCCTGGGGGTGGGAGATCCCGTTCTCCGCCTCGGCGACGCCGTGGACGAGGGTCATCAGGGCCACGCCGACCAGGCTGACGCCGACCGCGTCGACTCCGCGGCGCTTCCGGACGGGGGGCTCGGTGACGTAGCGGGCCGTCAGCCCGAGCGCGATCAACGACAGTAACGGGGCCAGCAGGAACAGCCACCGCCAGCCGACGGCCTCCACCACCCAGCCCCCGATCGCAGGGGTCACCCCGCACATCACCATGTCGATGGCCATGAAGATGCCGATGGCCGCCGGCCGTCTCTCCGGTGGCACCGACACCTTGAGCAGGGCCATCGACACGCCCAGGATCGCTGCCAGCGCCAGGCCGTCGAGGAGTCGCGTCACCAGCAGGAACGTGTAGCCGGGGGAGATCGCGGAGAGCAGGTTGACGACGATGTCGCCGACCAGCCCCACCATCAGCAGCCGTCTGAGCCCGAAAGCGTCCCCGAGACTTCCCACGGCGAGCACGGCAGCGGCCACGACCAGCGTCGCCGCGCCGCCCAGGAACCCGACGACATCGGGCGGTACGTGGAGCGCCCGGCTGACCTGCGGCATGTTCAGACTGAGGACCAGCGGGTCGACGGCCGTGATCGTGAAGGCGAGGGCGAGTCCCGAGATGATCGGGAGGATCGCGACCATCGATCGCGGCTCCGCACTCGACACAGCAAGCCCTCCCATGTTTCGTCGGCGACCGCTCGCCGACCGTAACCGGGCCACGGTTGCCGGCCGGTCCTCCCCGGTACGACGCACAGGGCTCGGCACCTGTTCGGACCAGGAGGATCAGTCGTACGCGACCAGGAGTGTGCCCTCGGCTTCGGCGGAGGCGAGGGCGAGGGCAATGCCGGCCGCTTCGCCCGCATCCAGGGCGACGAGGTGAGGGCCGACCGTGAGAAGGTCGCGGTGGGCGCGGACCTGACGGCGAGCTGCCGGCTCGGCCTGCCCGTCCCGGACATCCTGGCGGAACTCGCCGCCGACCTCGACCATCCGGGACTCGAGTCGCATCTGGCCCGGGTGCGGGTCGGCCCCGTACGCTCGCCGGCCCGGCACGACCCCGGCACGGAGCGCCTCCATCCGGCGGTGACCGACGCCGTGAACGCGCTGAGCGACGTATGGAGACCGTCGTGACCTGCGAGCCCGGTTGCCGGGACACGGACCCGGTGATCTACTCGAAGAGTAGGTGCGTGTTGGAGCACCCGGCCCGGTAATCCCACGAAGCATGGCGTAGCACGCCCCACGTGGCGCACCGGGAGAGGCCGGGATGCGTCGTCGACGCTCGCCGGCTTCCCCGGTTCGCGTACCCGAGTTCACATGGTGGCGGCACACCGTGCTGTTCGGCCTCAGGAGAGGAACGCGGTGCGATGGCATCCTCAGGCAACAGCAATGATCCCGGGCGAGGTCTGCGCCACGACCTCGCCGCGGCGGCAGTCGGCATCGGCCACGCGGCGGCCGCCACCGGCAAGGCCACTGCGGCGGCCGTACGTCACCCGGGCGACACCATCGACCGCGCCAGGAAGGTGACGCGGGCCCTGCCGTTGGCATGGCATTCGGTGAAACCGGCGCTGACCGGCCGGGTGGACGACTGGCGCCGCGAGTACGCGTACACGCTGGGGGAGCAGGCCTTCGTCTACGGCTTCCCGTACATCTACAACGCCGAGCTCCGCCACCGTTGGGTGACCCAGAAGCCCGAGACGGAAACGACGCCGTACATGCCCGTGAACCACTTCTGGCATGCGAGCAGGCTCTGGGACGTCTCGGATCGCCAGGGTGTGTCCCCCAACATCGACACGCTGTACTCGTGGGCATGGCTGGACCTGCGCGAGGAGCCCCTCATCCTCTCGCACCCGGACATGGGCGACCGCTACTTCACCTTCGAACTGGTCGCCTTCACCTCCGACAACTACGACTACGTGGGCATGCGGGCGACCGGATCGGAGGCCGGTGACTTCGCCCTCATCGGCCCGGGCTGGAGCGGGGACCTTCCGGAGGGCGTGCGCCGCACGGCGAACGCCCCCACCCCATGGGTCCTGGTGGTCGGGCGGACCCTCGTCGAGGACGAGGACGACCTCCCGGCCGTCCACGCGCTGCAGCGGCAGTACCGGCTGACACCGCTTCACCTGTTCGGCAAGGAGGGCGTCACGCTCCCGGAACGCCGCGACGTACCGGTACCGGTCGACCCGGCCAAGGATCCGCTCGGTCCGTGGAAGACACTCAACGCGGAGCTGGCCGAGAACCCGCTGCCGAGCCATCACGCCGTCCTGCTCCGGCAGTTCGCGGAGATCGGCATCGGCCCGGGGCTGGATGTCGAGGCACAACCGGAGCCGGTGAAGGAGGGCCTGATCCGGGCCGCCGCCACCGCCGTGCCCATGCTGGAACAGCAGGTGCTCAGCGGCCAGTGGGGCGAGCTGATCAACGGCTGGCGGTACCCTCCCCCGCAGATCGGGCACTTCGGGGACGACTTCCTCAGGCGGGCCGGAGAGCAGTCCCTGGTGGGCATCGCCATCAACGATCCCGAGGAAGCGGTCTACCTGGCGGCCTTCACCGACGGCGCCGGTGAGACGCTGACCACCGGCCGCTACGAGCTGCGCTTCGAGCCGGGGACGCTGCCCCCGGTCGACGCGTTCTGGTCGCTGACCGCCTACGACGAGGACCGGAACCTGATCGCGAATCCGATCAACCGGTACGCCATCGGAGACCGCACCCGGGGGCTGGTCATGGACAGCGGCGGGGGCCTGACCCTGTACCTGCAGCCGGACTCACCGGGGTCCGAGCGAGAGTGCAACTGGCTGCCCACGCCGCAGCAGGGCGTCTGGTACGTCGCACTGCGCATGTACCTCCCTCGCACCGAGGTCATCGACGCGCGATGGCACTGCCCGCCGATCAACCGCGTCGGTTGACGGACGGCAGGCCACATGGCCTGGACGGCTGCCGAAAGTCTCGGGGCCGGGTCGGGCCGGACCTGACCCGGCCCGGCCCGACCGGTTCCGCGGGCCTGAGCCGCCGACGGCCGCACCCGTCACGGCAGGGGAGTAGGTGTACGTCCCGCCGCGCCGCCGTCGGCGCGGCCGGCCGACCAGTCGTCGTCGACATGGCTGCTCGCCGGCACCCGCCGCCCGTCCCCGTGATCGGGCGGGCTCAAGACCATCGCCGCCAGTCCCCGTGATCGGGCGGGCTCAGCACCATCGGCGCCAGTCCCCGTGATCGGGCGGGCTCGTCACGGGCCGCCCGGCGCGGCAGCGGGGGTGCGTCCGCCCGCGGTCCCGGGCGCGCCGACACCCCGTGGCCACGAGTTCGTAACGAGCCATTGACAGTGGCCGCCGGTGGCGGCACTCTCATGTCCACGCGGTTGGCTAAACGATTAGCCATACCGGAATCCACCACTTTGGGCAGGGGACATGGCGCGCCGGATCGGGATCAAGGACGTGGCCGCGGCGGCAGGTGTGTCGACCGCGACCGTGTCGCATGTCCTGAACCGGGTCGAGGGCAAGCGGATCAGCGAGGAGACGCGTCAGCGCGTCTGGAAGGCCGCCGACGAGCTCGGGTACGCGCCGAACGGACTGGCCCGCGGACTGCGGACGCAGCGGTCGCAGACCATCGGCTTCGTCAGCGACGAGATCGCCACCACCCCGCACGCGGGCCGGATGATCCTGGGCGCTCAGGAGGCCGCCGCGGCCGAGGGCCTGGTGCTGCTGCTGGTCAACACCAGCGGCGACGCCGCACTGGAGCGCACCAGCATCGACATGCTGCTCCAGCGGCAGGTGGACGGCGTGCTGTACGCGGCCATGTACCACCGGATCGTGACCCTGCCGGAGGCGCTGCGGGCCACGCCCACCGTGCTGCTCGACGCCGGCTCGCCCGACCCCGCCATCCCCTCCGTCGTGCCCGACGAGGTCCAGGGCGGCTACGTGGCGGTGCGCGAGCTGATCGACCACGGCCACCGCCGGATCGGCGTGACCGTGCAGACCGTCGACCTTCCCGCCCGCAACGGCCGCCTGGAGGGCTACCGCAGGGCGCTCGCCGAGGCCGGCATCGACTACGACCCGTCGCTCGTCGCCGCCGAGACGGCCGTGCCGTTCAACACCGTCGGCGGTGACGTGGACACCGGATACCGGGCCGCACGCCGCCTGCTGACGGCGGATCAGCGCCCGACGGCGCTGTTCTGCTTCAACGACCGTATGGCCGCGGGCGCTTACCGGGCCGCGGCCGAACTGGGCCTGTCCATCCCCGGCGACCTGTCGGTCATCGGGTTCGACAACCAGGAGCTGGTCTGCGAGTCGGTTCACCCGCAGCTGAGCACGGTTCAGCTCCCGCACTACGAGATGGGGGCACGGGCCGTGGCCCAACTGCTCGCACTCACCAGGACTCCGGGCCGGCCACCGGGCCCGGACATCAAGGAAGAACTGCCTTGCCCGCTGGTGGCGCGGGCATCGGTCGCTTCGCCGCCCCGACTCTGACCCCGGGACGGCGAAGCTCTCGCACCGTGACAGGCGACCGTCGCAACCGGTCGTCGGTCCTGCCAGTACGTGGAACACAGTGAGGGTACACACATGTCCCCCGAGATTCTCGACGAGCCGTCGCACCGTCACGACCGGCCGAGACACGGCAGCGCCGCGGAGTACTGAGCCGCGCTCCCCGCCGGCCCGTCGGCCGGCGTCGCACACCACCCCTCCCGCACCTCGCCGCCGGCCGCGCGCCGGACCCGGCGTCCGTCGCCCTGCCACGGAGCCCTCGGCAGGCGCCGCGGGAGGCCCCCTTCACGGAGTCCCGCGAGGCGATCGCGGCCGGCCGCGCCCGGCGGCCGCCCGTCCTCGCCCGCTCCGCCGCACATATCGAAAGGCACGCGTGTGTCCACCGCGCCCTGCGATCCGTACCGGCCCGTCGCCCATCTGCGGCCGCCCCGGAACTGGATCAACGACCCCAACGGGCTGGTCTTCCATGACGGCCACTACCACGTCTTCCACCAGTACAACCCGTACGGCGCGACACACGCCGACATGCACTGGGGCCACTTCCGCAGCCCCGACCTGCTGAGCTGGGAACGGCTGCCCATCGCCCTCTCCCCGGACCCCGGCGGCGTGGACGCCGACGGCTGCTTCTCCGGCAACGCCGTCTCCGACGGCGACCGCCTCGTCGTCTTCTACTCCGCCCACCGCCGGGACCGTTCGCCCCAGCACCAGCCGGTTACCACCGCCACCTCCCTCGACGGCGGCCTGACCTTCGCCCCGCGCGGCGGCCTGCTGATCCCCGCCTGGCCCGAGGACTGCACCATGTACCGCGACCCCTACGTCTGGCGGGACGGCGGCCGGTGGCGGATGCTGGTCGGCGCCGCCCTCGCGGACGGCCGGGGCGCGGCCCTGCTGTACGAGTCGGCGGACCTGGAGACATGGACCCCGCGGGGTCCCTTCGACGCGCGCCGGCAGGAGCCGGTCGGCGGCACCGGCCTGCACACCGGCGAGGGCTGGGAGTGCCCCCAGTACCTGCCGCCGCGATCCGGCCGCCCCGGGGCGCTCGTCTTCAGCGCCTGGAACGACCATGACGGCGACCGCTGCGTCACGGCCCTGATCGGCGAGGAGCACGACGGCGTCTTCGAGGCCGGCCCGCCCGCCCTCGTCGACCACGGCCCGGACTGCTACGCCCCCGCCCTGCTGCGCGCGCCCGGCGACCGCTGGCTGCTGTGGGGCTGGTCCCCGGAGGCCCGCGAGGAGGACTGGGCGGCCGCGGACGGATGGGCCGGCGTACTGACCCTGCCCCGCGAGATCCACGTCGCCGCCGACGGCACGCTGCACCAGCGGCCCGCCGCCGAGCTCCTCGCCCTGCGCGGCGAGCACACGCTGCACGCGGAAGGCTCGGCCCACCGGGAATCCGTCGAACTGGGCGGCGTGGGCCGCGCCTTCGACCTGACGGCCCGTCTGGAGACGACCGGGGCGGTGACCCTGCGGCTGCTCACCGGTCCGGACGAGTACCTCGACCTCCGCCTCGACGCCGCCGCGGGCGAACTGGTCGTCGACCGCGACCACGCCTCGTCCGACGACCGGGCCCACCGCGGGGCCTACCGGATGCCCTGCCCCACCGCGGGCCCCGTCGACCTGCGCCTGGTCGTCGACCACTCCGTCGCCGAGGTCTTCCTGACCGCCACCGGCCAGGTGCTCACCCTCCGCTTCTACCCCACGGGCGACGGCCCCTGGCGCCTTCAGGCCCGCACCGCGCCCCACACGAGCCTGAGTTACACCGTCGACGCCTGGCACCTGCTGCCGCTCACGGTCAAGGAGCCCAGCGCCGACACCGGCCCGGCCCCCGGCCAGGCCCCCCGCACGGAGCCCTCGCCCTCGTCGCCGTGAGCCGAGGCCGGTCCCGAACCCCCACAGTCGCGCACCACCCACTCTCACCCGCGCCACACACCGGAAGGCACCCCGCATGAATCCCGGCACCCCGAGATCCCGCCGTACGGCCGCCACGGCCGCCGCCCTCGCCCTGCCCCTGGCCGCGCTGGCCGCCTGCGGAGGCGGCAGCGGCAGCGGCACCTCCGCCGAACAGGGCAGCGGCACCGGCACCATCACCGTCTGGGCCCACCAGGGGCAGGCGAGCGAGGCCGCCGCACTGCAGAACGCGGTGAAGACCTTCAACTCCTCGCAGAAGAAGGTCAAGGTCAAGCTGACGCTGATCCCCGACACCGACTACACCAAGACCATCACCGCCACCGACGCCGCCAGGCTGCCGGACGTGATGGAGTTCGACGGCCCGACCATGGCCAACTTCGTCTACAACAAGAAGCTCGCCGCGATCGGCTCCTACGTCTCCGCGAAGACCCTGGCCAACGCCACGCCCGCCATCAAGGCCGAGGGCAGCGTCGACGGCAGGCAGTACGGGCTGGGCATGTACGACTCCGGGCTCGGCGTCTACGGCAACAAGAAGCTGCTGGACGCCGCCGGCATCACCTACCCCAAGGGCCTGTCCGACGCCTGGACGGCGGCCGAGTTCACCGACGCCGTCAAGAAGCTGGCCGCCAAGGACCCCGACGGCAAGAGCCTGGACCTGCAGGAGAGCAACGGGTTCGCCAACGAGTGGGGCACCTACGGCTTCGCCCCCGTCGTCTGGTCGGCCGGCGGCTCGCTGCTGAAGAACGGCAAGGCGCAAGGCGCCCTGGACACCCCGGCGGTGGCCTCGGCGCTGAAGACCTTCCAGTCCTGGAAGAAGTACACCGACCCCAACACCGACGGCAACGCCTTCGCCAAGGGCCGCGTCGCCCTGAGCTGGGTCGGCCACTGGATGTACCCCGCCTACGGCAAGGCCCTCGGCAAGGACCTCGTCGTGCTGCCGCTGCCCGACTTCGGCAACGGCCCCAAGACCGGCCAGGGCTCCTGGGAATGGGGCATCGGCGCCAACACCAAGAACGGCAAGGCGGCCGGCGCCTTCCTCGACTCCCTCCTCGACGACACCAACGTCACCGCGATGACCACGGCCAACGGAGCGCCTCCCGGCACCAGGAGCGCGCTCACGAAGAGCAGCCTGTACAAGCAGGGCGGCCCGCTCCAGCTCTTCGCCGACCAGCTCGCCAAGCCGTGCGGCGACCGCGACATCACCAAGACCTGCGTCGCCGTGACCCGCCCGGTCACCGCCGGATACCCCACGGTGACCGCCAAGTTCAGCCAGGCGCTCAGCGACGTCTACGGCGGCGCCGACCCGAAGACGGCGCTGGCCAAGGCCGCCCGCGCCATCGACCAGGACTTCTCGGACAACGACGGCTACCAGCTGCAGTAGCCGGCATCCAGCAGCCGGGAGGGGCGTACGCGCCCTGACAGCGTCCGCCCCTCCCGGCCGGGAAGAGGACCCCTACCGTGACCATCGTGAACCCCGCACCCGCCGCACCGGACCGGCGGAAGCCGAGCGCACCTGCGACCGGCCCCGAACCCGTACGCCCGCGGCGCCGGAACCGCGACGCGCTGCACGGCCTGCTGATGTCCGCGCCCGCTCTCGGCGGACTGATCGCCTTCGTCGCCGTGCCGTTCGTCTACGCCGTCGTCCTGTCCTTCTACAACGTGCGGCTCGGCTCGCCGCTGCCGCCGCGCTTCTTCGGCGTCGAGCAGTACCGGCGCATCTTCACCGACCCCGACATGTCCGGCCCGTTCCTGCGGGCCCTGCTGAACAACCTGACCTTCGCCGTGGCCGTCGTACCGCTGCAGACGGGGCTCGCGCTGGCGCTGGCCATCCTGCTCAACCGCAAGCTCAAGGCCATCGGCGTCTTCCGGTCGCTGTTCTTCCTGCCGGTCGTCTTCCCCATGGCCCTCGTGGCGGTCATCTGGCGGCTCATCCTCGCCCGCAGCGGCGACGGCCTGCTCAACTCCGCGCTGCACGCGGTCAGCCTCGGCCACTGGGGCGCCTTCGACTGGCTCGGGGACAGTCTCACCGCCATGGCCTCGGTGATCGTGCTGTCCGTGTGGCAGGGCGTCGGCTTCCAGATGGTCATCCTGCTCGCCGGCCTCCAGCAGATCCCCGGCGAGCTCTACGAGGCCGCCGAGCTCGACCGGGCCACGCGGTGGCAGCAGTTCCGGCACGTCACGCTGCCCGGCATCCGGAGCACCCTGGTCTTCGTCGCCCTGCTCACCTCGGTGCTGTCCCTCCGCGTCTTCGACCAGGTCTACGTCCTCGTCCACGGCGGCGGGCTCGACGAGGACGCCACCCGCACCGTGATGTACCAGGCCGTCACCACGGCCTTCGACCAGAACAACATCGGCCAGGCCGCCGCGATCACGGTCGTCTTCTTCCTGATCGTCGTCGCCCTGACCCTCATCCAGCGCCGCGTCGTCCGCCCCGGCAACGAGGACTGATCATGACCCGCACACCCCTGCGCCGCTTCGCCGACTACGCCGTCCTCGGCGTGCTCGCGTTCGTCTTCGTCCTGCCGGTCCTCTACCTGATCCTCGGCAGCTTCAAGCCCTCCGACCAGGTCCTGAACGGCCTGACCGGCTTCCTGCCCACCCATCTGTCCTTCGACAACTACCGGGCCGTCCTCAGCAGCTTCGACTCCGACGCCACCGGCTACTTCTGGCGCTTCATGGGCATCTCACTGCTCCTGGCCACCGTCGTGGTGCTCGGCGGTCTGATCGTCAACTCCATGGCCGCCTACGGCCTGACGCGGCTGCGGTGGCGCGGCCAGGGCGCCGTCTTCGCCCTCGTCCTGCTCCTGATGCTCGTGCCGTTCGAGGCGGTCGCCGTCCCGCTGTTCTACCTGTTCAACGACCAGCGCAACACCGTCTGGATCCAGGCCGTCCCGTTCATCGCCAACGCCTTCTCCCTCTACCAGTTCTCGACCTTCTTCCGCGCGATCCCGCCCAGCATCGAGGAGGCCGCCCGCATCGACGGTGCGGGCCCCTGGCGGACCTTCTTCGCGATCGTCGTGCCGATGTCGAAGCCGGTGTTCGCCTCCGTCGCGATCCTGACCTTTCTCACCCAGTGGGGGGCCTTCCTCTGGCCCGTGCTGATGGTCTCCGACCCCGCCGTGCGGCCCCTGCCGCTGGAGATGAGCGTCTTCCAGGGGCAGATGCCGGTCGACTGGGGACAGGTCCTCGCCTTCGGCGTCCTGCTGATCCTGCCCGTCCTGATCGTCTTCGCGTTCTTCCAGCGGTGGTTCGTCCAGGGGGTCGCCGGCTCCGCGGTCAAGGGCTGACCCCCACCGCGTGTCCATCGCCTGCACGGCCGCGGTGACGCTGCGGCGGTCCAGCTCGACCTCGGACTCGGCCAGTCCGAGGTCGACCTCCTGGGGGCCGGTGAGTTCGGCGAGGGACAACAGCGCCGCCACCGGGCGGTTCTCGGCGAGGTAGGAGGCGCTGAAGCTGTGGATGTGCCGCTCCAGCGCCGCCTGGGCCAGCAACTCCACCATCGCGGTCGCCAGGCCGACGCGGCGCCAGGCCGGGTCCACGGCGACGCTGACCTCCGCGACGCCTTCCGCCAGACGCTCGTACCGTGCGATGGCCACGCCCCGTCCGGAGGCGGCTTCCGAGGCGACGAGGGCGAACCGGCCGACGTAGTCCAGGCGCGTCAGCCGGTCCAGCAGGTCCGGTGTGAGGCGCGGCGGGCCGCCCAGGAAGCGGCGGTGCAGCGTGTCGGCGTCCGCCGACCGGATCGCCGCCGCCAGGTCCGGCGCGTCCGACGGCACGATCGGCCGGATCACGACGCGGCGGCCGTCGCGGAGCCGCAGTTCGCGCTCGTACGCGAACGGGTAGCCCGCGGGCACGTCGTCGGGGCGGGGCTGAAGGCTCATCGTGCCCCCATCGTCGGGCGCCCTTCCGCGGGCCGTCCTGGGCCGGTGGGCCCTCACGCGGTGCTGTTGGTCCCCTTACCGGGGCCGGGCGGAGCGCGACCATGGTGGTATGGAGGAGCCATCGCACGCGCGGACGTGGTACACCCCGGCCAAGTACGTCACGTCGCCCCGGGCGAACGCGACCGACGACATCGTCGACAACGCCCTGCACCGCCCCGGCCACGAGGCGTTCGCCCGCAAGGCCGACGGCGGCTGGCGGACCGTCACGTCCCGCGCGTTCGCCGACGAGGTCATGGCGCTGGCCGCGGGTCTGATGGCGGCCGGGATCGCGCCGGGCGACCGGATCGCGCTGATGTCGGGCTCGCGCTACGAGTGGATGCTGTGCGACTTCGCGATCTGGACCGCGGGGGCGGTCAGCGTGCCCGTGTACGAGACCTCGTCCGCCGAGCAGGTCGAGTGGATCCTGCGCGACAGCGGCGCCAGGGCCGCGTTCGTCGAGGGCGAGGAGCGCGCCCGCGTCGTCACCGCCGCCGAGGTGGCCTCGGTGCGCCAGGTGTGGCGCCTGGACGGCGGGCTCGGGCACCTCGTCGAGCTGGGCCGGACGGTGCCCCCGGAACTGGTCGAGCGGCGGCGGCGTGCGGTCGGCGCCGACGCGCTGGCCACCGTCGTCTACACCTCCGGTACGACCGGCAGGCCCAGGGGCTGTCTGATCAGCCACGGCAACCTGGTCGCCGAGGTGCGCAACGTCGCCGCCGCCGACGGGATCACCGAGAACGTCCTGACCGACCGCACCAGGCTCCTGGTGTTCCTGCCGCCGGCCCACGTCCTGGCACGGGTCGTCGCGCTCGCCGCCGTGCACAACGGCGCGCAGGTCGCGCACACCAGCGACCTCGGCAACCTCACCACGGAACTGCGCACCTACCGGCCCACGCTGCTGCTGGCCGTCCCCCGGATCTTCGAGAAACTGCGCAACACCGCCCAGCGCACGGCGGTGGCGGGCGGGCACGCGCGGATGTTCCGGGCCGCCGAGGCCACGGCCGTCGCCTACAGCGAGGCGCTGGACCACGGCGGACCGGGCCTGTGGCTGCGGGCCAGGCACCGGGTGTTCGACCGGCTGGTCCTCACGAAGCTGCGGGCCGCGCTGGGCGGCCACGTCGCCTACGCGTGCAGCGGCGGCGCACCGCTGGGGGCCGCCCTCGGGCACTTCATGCGGGGGGCCGGCGTCACCGTGCTGGAGGGCTGGGGGCTGACCGAGACCGCCTCCGGGGTGACCCTCAACCTGCCGGGCGCCCAGCGGGTCGGCAGCGTGGGCCGTCCGCTGCCCGGCTGTGCGGTGCGCATCGGTCCGGGGGACGAGGTGCTGGTGAAGGGCCCGAACGTCTTCGGCGGCTATCTGCACGACGAGGAGGCCACCGCCGAGGCGTTCGACGAGGAGGGCTGGCTGCGCACCGGTGACGTCGGCCAACTGGACGACGGCTATCTGACCATCACCGGCCGCAAGAAGGACCTCATCGTCACGGCCGTCGGCAAGAACGTGGCGCCCGCCCCGCTGGAGGACCGGCTGCGGGCCCACTGGCTGATCGACCAGTGCGTGCTCGTCGGAGACCGGCGGCCCTACATCGGTGCCCTGATCACCCTCGACCCCGAGTTCGTCGTCTGGTGGGGGCGTGAGCACGACCGGCCGCGGACGCACGGCGTCGCGGAACTGCGCGACGATCCGGAGTTGAGGTCGGCCGTCCAGGCCGCGGTGGACGAGGCCAACCGGACGGTGTCCGCGGCCGAGTCCATCAGGCGCTTCCGCATCCTGAGCCGGGGCTTCGCCGTGGGGGAGGAGCTGACGCCCTCGCAGAAGGTGCGGCGCGGATACGTGGCCGCCAAGTTCGCCGCCGACATCGAGGCGCTCTACGCCCCGCCCGGCCCGAAGCGCTGAGAACCCGCCCGGGTCACCTCGACCGCCCCGCCGTCTTCCCGCCGCGTGACATAGCGGAACAGGCCATGTCTTCCGCTCAAAGCTCTCGTTACGGAACGCGGAAGGCTCTTCAGCCCTCCTCCTGTGCAGGACAAGTGCACGGGCAGGGATCTCAGGGACTGAGTGACATGGGTTTGACCAGTCGAACGACCGTATACGCGATGCTGGCGCTGGCAGCCCTGTCTGTGGCGCTGCTGGTCTGGCTGTGGCCACGGCTCGCCAAACCGGGGCTGTGGCAGGTGCTGGGACGGCTGTGCGCCATCGGTGTGACACAGGTGACGATCGTCGCCGCCTTCGCCTGCGGAGTGAACTCGTCGTACCAGTTCTTCGGCTCCTGGGGAGAACTGTTCGGCAACGTCGACACCGCCCCCGTGGGCGTGACGCAGGCGGCCGACCAGAACGGCGACGGCTCGGTGAACGGCATAAGCAGCGTGCACGGCTCACTCGTGCAGCCGGCCGGCAGCGAGCAGCTGAGCCGGGTCAGCGGGCTGCCTCAGGGGCCGGCCGCCGCCGTCGGCCGGGTGGAGTCCGTCAAGATCATCGGCAAGCGCACCGGCGTCGTCGACCCGGCCTTCGTCTATCTGCCGCCGCAGTACTTCCAGAAGGCGTACCACCGCATGCGCTTCCCGGTGATCGTCGCGCTGAGCGGCTACCCGGGCAGCATCTTCAACCTCGCGCAGCACCTGCGGGTCTCGCAGACCGCGGGCGATCTGCAGAGCAAGGGCCAGATGCAGCCGACGATCATGGTGATGATCCGGCCGACGATCGCCCCGCCGCGCGACACCGAGTGCGTGGACGTGCCCGGGGGGCCGCAGACCGAGACGTTC
This sequence comes from Streptomyces panaciradicis, assembly GCF_023516615.1. Classification (GTDB taxonomy): domain Bacteria; phylum Actinomycetota; class Actinomycetes; order Streptomycetales; family Streptomycetaceae; genus Streptomyces; species Streptomyces panaciradicis. The sequence goes on along the minus strand of NZ_JAMGBF010000005.1, from coordinate 11,972 downwards.
CTGGCCAAGGACCTGCCGGAGGCCGTGCGGTCCGTGTACCGGGCCGGCCACGACGCCAGCGCCTGGGGCGTCATGGGGTACTCGTCCGGTGCCAGCTGCGCCCTCCAGCTCACGATGCGCAATCCGCACGTCTACACCACGGCCGCCGCCCTGTCGCCCGACTACAAGGTCAAGGACGACCCCACGACCGGCAACCTCTTCGGCAGCGGCCTCGGCCGCCAGGCCCGGGTCGACGGCCACGACCTGATGTGGCGGCTCGCGCACCTGCCCGCCCCCCAGGTCTCGGTGCTGGTCGCCAACAGCAAGCACGGCGAGAAGGGTTACGCCGAGACCCAGGCGTTCATCAAGGCCGTCAAGCCGCCCATGCGGGTCGCCTCGATCCTCCCCGAGAACGGCAGCCACAACTTCCCCACCTGGGTACGGGAGATGCCCGCCGCCCTGAAGTGGATGAACGCCCAGCTGACCTTCCCGCAGGACGTCGTACCCCGGCACCACCCGCGCCGGACGACGGAGGCCGCGGGCCGGCCCGGGCCCGGCCACAGCCCCCTGCGCGCCGAGGGCACCCCGAGCAGGCCCCCGGCCACCACGCGCCGGTGAGCCACTGAAAACGCGCGGCGCGACACATTCCTCGGTCCCGGCGTGGCACTCGTCCGACGTAGCGTGGAGGAGAGTTCGACGAGGAGGGACTCATGCAGGTGCGCCGGGCACGACGACCGCGAGGAGCGGACCTTCCCGGTGGCGGCCGGGTGGCGAGGAGAGTGACGGCCGCGGTGGGCCTCGCCGCGCTGCTCCTGACCGCCTGCGACGGCGGCGGGGGCGCGAAGAGCGACGGCAAGCAGGCCACGAAGAGCCCGGCGTCGGTCATCACCGTGCAGCCGGGAAGCGGCGGCGCGGCCGCCTCGCCGGGGGACAGGGTGCGGGTCCACTCCTCGGGCGGCAGGCTCGTGGACATACGGGTGAGCGCCCCGGACACCGACGAGTTCGGCGGATCGCTGTCGGCGGACGGACACACCTGGACGTCGTCCGCCCTGCTGGCCCCGGCGACGAAGTACACCGTCGTCGCGCGGGCCGAGGACGCGGACGGAAAGACGGTGACGCGGCGGACCACCCTCGCCACCGCGCGGGCGCGCACGTTCGTCGGCGAGTACAGCCCGGAGAAGGGCGCGACCGTCGGCGTCGGCATGCCGGTGTCGGTCGCCTTCAACAAGCCCGTCCGGGACAGGGCGGCCGTGGAGCGCAGGCTCTCGGTCACCACCAGCCCGCACGTCGACGGCGCCTGGAGCTGGGTGAAGGACCACAGCGGCAAGGACCGCGTCGACTACCGGCCCCGGGGCTACTGGACGCCCGGCACCGAGGTCACCCTGCGGATGGCCCTGAGCGGCGTCGACGCGGGCGGCGGGGTGTACGGCACCCAGCAGCGCGTCGTCCGCTTCCACGTCGGGCACGCGGTCGTCAGCACCGTCGACACGCACCGCAAGACCATGACGGTCAAGGAGGACGGGAAGGTGCTGCGCACCCTTCCGGTCTCCAGCGGCAAGCCCGGTTTCGAGACCTGGAACGGCACCATGGTCGTCCTGGAGAAGGTCCCCAGCATCCGGATGAACTCGCGGACCGTGGGCATCTTCGGCCCCGAGGCGTACAACCTCGGTTCGGTGAAGTGGGCAGTGCGGCTGACCCCTTCGGGGACGTTCGTGCACGCGGCGCCGTGGAACGCGGGCAAGTTCGGCCGGGTCAACGGCAGTCACGGCTGCATCGGCATGAGCACGAGCGACGCGCGGTGATTCTTCGGGCACGTCCACCTCGGTGATCCGGTCACCGTCGTCCACTCCAAGGACCCCGTCGCCGAGGGCAACGGCTACGGGGACTGGAACGTCGACTGGGCGACCTGGCGGGCGGGCAGCGCGCTGTCCTGAGAACCGGCGGCAACCTTTTCGCCGCCGGCGGCGACCCAGGGGCGATGATCCCGTCACCGAACCAGGTAAGGACCTCGCCCGTGGCGTCCCCAACTCCGCACCGCCGGCCCCGTGGCCGGCGTCCGGCTCTCGTGTCCGTCGTCGCCGTCGCCGCGGCGGCGCTCGTCGTGGCCCTGGTTGTCGCGTTCCGGCCCGGCGGCGGGGGCGCGACCGCCACCGCCGGGCACACCTCGGCCACGGCCGTCGCGGGCGTCGAGCAGGCGAGCCCGTCGCCGACGCCGTCCGGACGGAGACCGGCGTCGGCCTCCCCGTCGCCCACGGCCCGTTCCGCCACGCCGTCGGCCAGAGCGACCGGTGCCTCGGCGCGGCCCGAGCCGACCAGGGCGCCGCGCGCGGTACCGGCCGCGGCCTCCCTGGCCGGGCGGATCGTCCCCGGCACCACCCGCCAGGGCGTCGCCACGCACTACGACGCCGCCGACGGCGACGGCGCCTGCTTGTTCGGTCCGAGCGCGGACATGATGATCGCGGCGATGAACACCGCCGACTACGAGACGTCCAAGGCGTGCGGGGCGTACGTACGGGTCCGCGCCGCGAGCGGTGCCTCCGTCACGGTGCGGATCGTCAACGAGTGCCCGGGGGACTGCGCCGTCGGACAACTCGACCTCAGCGTCCAGGCGTTCGCCAAGCTCGCCGCGCCGTCGGCCGGGCGGATCGCCGTGTCCTGGGAGCTGGTCAGCCCCGCCGGCGCCGGCACGCTCTCGGTGCGGTACAAGACCGGGTCCAGCCGGTACTGGTGTGGGATCCAGGTGCTCGGGCACCGCAACCCGGTGGCGCGGCTGGAGGTGCGCGCCGGGAGCGGATGGCTGGCGCTGCCGCGCACCTCGTACAACTACTTCCTCTCCGAGAAGGGGAGCGGCTGCGGCGGGTCGCTGAGGATCACCGACATCTACGGCGAGCGGCTGACGGTGGACGGGATCGCCGTGAAGCCGAACGTCGTCCAGCCGACCCGCGTGCAGTTCGCCGCGCACTGACCGCGCGCTCTTCGTATCCGGTTGGTTTCCCAACTCCCAAGTTCAAGCCAGGGGTTGGGAAACCAGCCGCCATGGGGCGGTAAGAACTCGGCCAGTTCACCGAATCTTCGCCAGATGCTTCTACCCGCATAGACCCGGCCGGTGCTGTCATGCCCACGACTGCCCGGAATCCCCGGGCCGAACGCGGGAGAACCCCCATGCGCGCCATGCGCCGCCTCACCGCCACGAGCACGTCCCTCGGTCTCGCCGTCGCCGGCCTGATCCTCGGTACGGGCGCCACCGCCCACGCGTCCGGCTGCTCGCAGGACTACCTGCCCCTGCCCGACCCCGTCTGCCAGCCCGGCGCCTACAACCCCGACGTCACGCAGGACACCATCGGCTCGACGATATGCGTGTCCGGATGGACCTCCACCGTGCGCCCGTCGACCTCCTACACCAACGCGCTCAAGGTCCGGCAGATCGCGGAGTACGGCTACGAGGACACCAGCACGGCCGACTACGAGGAGGACCACCTCGTCCCGCTCGAACTCGGCGGAGCGCCCAAGAGCGCGGAGAACCTCTGGCCCGAGCCGCGTTACGGCGACACGACCGCGGCCAACAAGGACACGGTGGAGAACAAGCTGAAGAAGGCCGTGTGCAACGGCACGGTCGGCCTGGACGACGCTCGAGAGGCGGTCGCGTCCGACTGGACGACGGCGCTGTCCTCCCTCGGACTGAGCTGATTCCGCCAGGTCACTCGGGGCGTGGCCGAAAACGATCGTTTATGGGTGCGACGTCGGGGGGATCTTGGGGTCACCCTCCTTCCCGGGGAGTAGCGGGCGCCCGGCCGGGTCCCGCTGGAGAGGCAGGGCAGGTGCCTTCGTCGGCACGATGTGCCGGGGCGGTACGCGGACCAGGCTGGTTCACGTCGGCCAGAGGGACCGAGAGACCCGAGGAGGTCGTCATGAACCAGCGGATACGCGTCCGTGTCAGCCGCCGCCCGAGCCAGCCCCGCGACACCCCCGTCGACACCAGGACGCCGTCGGGGCGGATCCTGCCCTACTGACGTTCCCGACCGGTTCGGCCGGCGTCAGCGCAGATGGTGCGAGACCGCCGTGCGCAGGGCCCGGCGCAGTTCCTCGGAAGGCGCGGGGCCGTCGGGCTCCGCGCCGGCCGTGACCGCCGCGGCGACGGCGCGCAGCTTGATGTTGGAGCGCTGCGAGGCCTCGCGCAGGATCTCCCACGCCTGTTCGGAGGTGCAGGCGTGCACGGCCATCAGCACACCCCGGGCCTGGTCGATGACCGGGCGGGAGGCCATCGCCTGCTTCAGCTGCTCGACCTCCGTGCGCAGCTCCCGCAGCTGTTCCGCGCGCTCCCGGGCCACCGCGGAGGCGCCCGGCGACTCGGCCTCCCCGTCCACCGGGTGGGGCGCGTCCCGCAAGGGGGCGTCGGGGTTCAGGCCGGCCAGTTCCAGGATCCGGCGCGGCTGGCCGTTCCAGTGCCGGGAGCGCACCGGGACCTCCCGCCGGCGGCCGAAGGCGCCGAGCCGCTCCAGGAACTGCAGCCCCGCCGTGTCCATGAAGACCACGCCGGTCATGTCCAGATCCACTCGGCGCACGTGCGCCGGCAGCCCCTCCAGGGCCGTCGACAGCACGTCCGTACAGCCGTGGACGAGTTCGCCGCGTGCGGTGAGCACGGCCCGGTCCTCCTCCACCCTCCCGTCGATGACCAGGGTGTTCGGCTTCCCCCCGAGAGGTGTGTGTACCACTGAGGTCATGTCCGCCTCGCTGCTCCCGACAGTCGTCATGACGTTGAGTCACCGGCCGCCGCCGGGCGCGGGCCTCCCGTACCAGCCCCGCGGGGACCCGGCGGTGCTGACCCTGCGCCTGCCCGTAGGGCGACGGAGTACACACCGACCGTCGCCGGGAATGGCCGTGCCGCGGCCGGGTACGCGATCCACGACCACCGGGGTCGACCGAGCGGCCGCGAGAAGAGGGGAGAAGGGCGTGGAAGTCCCCTGCCGGACGCCGTCCGGACCCGCCCCCGCACCGTGGCTGACGGTGTTCCCGCTGCCGGACGGGGCGGGCCTGCGGGTCGGCGGCGAGGTCGGACTCGCTACCCTGGCGCAGTGGGAAGGGGCGCTGAGCCGTGCCGCGCACGAGGCGCGGCCCGTGTACCGGCTGGAGCTGTCCGCGCTCACCTTCGTCGACGTCGCGGGCACGGACGCGCTCGCCGCCGCGGCGCAGTCACTGGAGGAGGGCAGGAGGATCGTGCTGCAGCAACCTCCCGTCAGTCTGCGCCGTCTGCTGGACCTGTTCTGGCCCGGCATCCCCACGATCGAGGTGCCGTCGTCATGAGCACCGCGACCACCGGGCAGGACCCCTTCGTCCACCCCGCGCTGCTCTACGGCGACGAGCGGGAGTACCTGGACGGCACCGTCCCCTTCGTGCGCGCCGCGCTCACGGCCGGCGAACCCGTCGCCGTGGCCGTGCCCGCGGAGAACCTCCGGATCATCCGCGACGCCCTGGGAACCGACGGCGACGCCGTGCGGTTCCTGGACATGCGCGAGGCCGGGCGCAATCCCGGCCGGATCATCCCCGGCGTGCTGCGGTCCTTCGCCGACGCCCATGCGCCCGGCACGCGCGTCCACATGGTCGGCGAGCCGGTCTGGGCCGGCCGCAGCCCCGCCGAGTACCCCGCCTGCGCCCAGCACGAGGCGCTGATCAACGCGGCGTTCCGGGGCCGGGAGGCGACCATCCTCTGCCCCTACGACACCCGGCGCCTGCCCCCGGAGGTCATCGCCGACGCGCACGCCACCCACCCCACGCTCCTGCGCGGCGGATCACGGGAGGCCGTAAGGAGCAGCGCCTACGCCCCCGAGGCGGTCGTCGCCCGCTACAACGAGCCCCTGCCGCCCGCCCCGGACGCCCCCGTCGTGCGCTTCGACGCCGACTCGCTCAGCGAGACCCGGCACCTCGTCACCGGCGAGGGCGCCCGGCTCGGTCTGGCGCCCGCCCGGGTCGAGGACCTCGCCCTGGTCATCGCCGAACTGGCCACCAACAGCGTGGTGCACGGCGGCGGCACGGGCACCGTCCGGGTGTGGGCCGAGGACGGCCACGTGGTGACCGAGGTGTGCGACAAGGGCCATCTCACCGACCCGCTGGCCGGGCGCCGGCCCGCACCGCGCGAGCAGCGCGGCGGCCGCGGCCTGCTCCTGGTCAACCTCGTCGCCGACCTCGTGCGGGTGCACACCGGTCCGGAAGGGACCGCGGTGCGCTGCTGGTTCGCCCGCTGACCGCCGCCCGGGCGCCGGTCACAGGGGCGCCTGCCAGGTGACCGTGGTGCCCGTGCCCGTGCCCGTGTCCCCGTCCGCCGTCGCGTCGTCGCGGACCGTCAGCCGGACGGCGTCCCGGCCGTCCGGGAGGGCCGCCGTCACGTCCACGGCGACCTCGATCCGGGAGACGCCCGGGCGCCGGGAGGCGGCGGCGAGAGCACGGCGCAGTGCGGTGAGCAGCTGGCCGGCGGCCGGGTCCGTGATCCGGCCCTCGACGGCGCCGGTGAACCGCGTGGACGGGGCGAAGCCCAGCAGAGCCGCCGCCCCCGCCGTCTCCCGGAGCACCCTGCCGCGGAAGGTCGCCGGGGCGTCGGCCGGCGGCTGCTGCAGCGCGAAGATCGTCGTACGGACCTCCTGGACCGTCGACCGGAGTTCGTCGACCGCCTCGGAGAGCGTGGCGTCGACGTCCGGCTCGGGGCCGCGGCGCTGGGTGGACTCCAGCATCATCCCGGTGGCGAACAGCCGCCGGACGACGAGGTCGTGCAGGTCGCGGGCGATGCGGTCGCGGTCCTCGAACACCGCGAGGCGCTCGCGGCGGCGCCGGGCGTCGGCGAGGACCAGGGCGAGGGCGGCCTGGGAGGCGAACTGGGTGGCCAGCAGCCGTTCGGTGTCGGTGTACGGCCGCTCCCCGCGCCGGCGGGGCAGCGCGAGGGTGCCGATGAGCCGGCCCTCGGCCCGCAGCGGCAGCATCATGCTGGGCCCGAACCGGTGCCGCACATGGGTCGTCATGCGCGGGTCGGTGGCGGAGTCGTCGATGAACACCGGTTCCCCGCCCAGGAGTTGCACGAGCACCGGGCTGCCGGGCCGGATGGTGGCGCCGACGATGTCACCCGGGTCGTCGTACGTCGACGCCGTGACGATCTCCATGCCGCCCTCCGCGGTGGGCTGCAGGACGACGCCGGCGCCGGCGTCGGCGAGGACGCGGGCGCGTTCGGCGACCGTCGTCAGCGCGTCGGCGGCCCGCCCGCCGGACAGCAGCGCGGTGGTCACCGCGGCGGCGCCCTCGATCCACCGCTCGCGCTGCCGGGCCGCCTCGTACAGCCGGGCGTTGCCGATCGCGATGCCGGCCTGGACGGCGAGGACGCGCAGCAGCCGCTCGTCCTCGGCGGTGAAGGGCGTGCCGTCCTGCCTGCCGGCGAGGTACAGGTCGCCGAACTCCTCCTCGCGCACGCGGATCGGCACGCTCAGGACGACCGCGGTGCCGGGTGCGGGCGGCGCCGTGCGGATCTGCGTCAGACCGTCCCGGCCGGGGTCCCCGGTGCCCAGGGCCGCGTACCGGGCGCCGGTCAGTTCCGCGGCGCTGTCGACGATGTGCTGGAGGGTGGCGCGCAGTTCGAGGTCGGTGCCGACGCAGAGGACGGCCTCGAGGAGCGGCGGGAGACGGTCGCTCACCCGTGCCGCTCAGGTGGCCAGCGGGTCGAGCACGAGCGGCTCGATCCGGCCCTCCAGCATGTAGCCCAGGCCCTGGACGGCGCACACGTCCGGGCGTTCGGCGATGGCCACCGGCATGCCGGTGGCCGCGCGCAGCATCTGGTCGAGGCCGGGGAGCAGCGCGCTGCCGCCGACCATCATGATCCCGCGGTCGGCGAGGTCGGCCACCAGGTCGGGCGGGCAGTCCCGCAGCACCCGTCCGATGCCGTCGAGCACGGCGGTCAGCGGCGTCTCGATGGCGTCCCGGACGGCGGCGGTGTCGACCTGCACCGACCGGGCGAGGCCGGTGGCGACGTCGCGGCCGTGGATCTCGGTGGAGGCGGGGCCCTGGAGGGTGAGTCCGTTGCCGGACAGGGCCAGCTGCAGGGGCCGTACGGACTGGCTCGGCAGCATCAGCTCGTGCTCGTGGCGCAGGTGCTGGACGATGGCGTGGTCGACGGCCTCCCCGCCGACCGGGATGCGCTCGGCGGTCACGATCGACCCCAGCGACAGCACGGCGACCTGGGTGGCGGCCGCTCCGCACACCATGATCATGGTGGCCTCGGGGCGTTCGACGGGCAGTCCGCAGCCCACGGCGGCGGCGATCAGCGTGTCCACCAGTTCCACGCGCCGGGCGCCGAGTCCCACGAGCGTCTCGATGGCCGCCCGCTGGGCCAGCGGGTCGGCGTCGTGCGGGGTGCAGGCCGCCGCGCGCAGGAAGGGCTTGCGGCGCAGGGTGCGGCGGATCTTGTCGCCGAGCAGGTGCCGCAGCATCCGCTGGGCCATCTCGATGTCGACGACGGTGCCGCCGGAGACGGGCCGCACGACGCGGATGTAGTGCGGGGTGCGGCCGGTCATCTTCTCGGCGAACTCGCCGACCGCGATCAGCGCGCCGGTCTTGGTGTTCACGGCGGCGACGGACGGCTGGTCGACGACGAGCCCGGCGCCCTTCACGTAGACGCGGGTCCGGGCCGCCCCCAGGTCGACGGCGAAATGGCAGCGGCGCAGCTGCTCCAGACTGGCGGTCATGGCAGGTCCTCCCGAGAGCGCAGACCGTGGGGGCCGCCGGTGGAGAGTGGCGGGCCTCGTTCTCTGTTCCTGTTCCGGAAGGCCCGCCGGGCGGCGGGCCTCCCTCGCATCGTGCGGGGGCCGGGAGCGGGGCGCCGCTTGGAGGGGGCCGGGCGGGGTGCCGCTGAATGGGCGGTTTTGCGGCTTATGTCCGAAGTAAATAAGAGATAAAGGCGGATCAGAGGGCTTGGGCGGCTTCGAGGAGCGGCGCGAGGGAGGGCACGGTGACCTCGCAGCCCGCCTCCCGCAGGCCGTGCTCGATCGTCGGATTGCGGGCCAGGCCGATGAAGCGCAGCCCCAGCTGCTGGGCCGCGGTCAGCTCGGCGACCGTGGAGCCGATCAGCACGCTCGCCGAGGCCGGCGCGGCGGCGGAGGACAGGGCCCGCCGCAGGCAGTCCGGGTCGGGCATCAGCAGGGCGAGGTCGGCGGCGCGGCCGTGCACGCCGGTCAGGGGGAGCCGGAACGGCCGCAGATACCGGCGTACCGCCTGTTCGCAGACGTCCGAGACCACGGCCACCCGCCGGTCGGCGTGGTGCAGGGTGCGCACGAGGACGACCGCGTTGTGGGTCAGCGGGGCGTCCGGGACCGCTCGCAGTTCGAGCTGGTCGAGGCGGTCGCGCAGCGGCGGGCCCAGCCGGTCGTGGGCGAAGGCGCGCAGCAGGTCCAGCGGATGCGCGAACACCTCCTGCCCCGCGGCCCGCGGCAGCGGCCGGCCCGCCAGCGCGTCCTCGGGGTCGCGCTGTTCGGCCACCACGGACAGCAGGTCCACCGTGGCCTCCCGGGCGGTCCGCGCGGAGAACAGCCGGGTGACGGGACCGTCGAAGCCGAGCAGCACCGTCCCGGCGTCGGCGAGCAGAGCGGACACCGGCCGCGGCGCGGGCGGCCGCGGCAGGGGCGGCGGGGCGCTCTCGGAGCTGAGCCGCACCGCGCAGGAGATCGCCAGCCCCGGCACCGGCCACCTGCCCAGCCCGGAGTCGAGCGCCCGCTGCGCCGCGCCCGCCCGGCGCAGCGGATGCCGGCGGGTGATGCGGGGGGCCGCGTCCAGCACATGGTCGAGGAGCCGCTGCGCGACCCGTGTGATCTCGGCGCGGACGAACGCCACCGGATCGACGACGTGCCACGACAGTTCGACGGCGGCCGCGAAGGCGCCCTTGCCGGAACTCGGCAGGGAGACGGTGTGGAACGCCTGGTGGCTGGTGAGGTCCACCTCGTAGTAGGTGGTGCGCCGGGGCGGGCGCAGACCGTGCGGACGGGCTGGGTTGAGCAGGGTCAGGGGGCCGTCCGGCTGCGTGTGCACGATCGCCGTGCGGCCGGGGGCGGGGATGCCCAGCCGGCGCAGGTCGTGGGTGATGAACGGGCCCTTCACCAGGTCCCGCTCCTCCGGCCCGGGACCCGCCGTCGACAGCGTGAGGTACCAGGCGACGGGCGGCTCGTCCGGGACGTCGCCGTGCAGCGGCTTGAAACGCGGCTCCTCCAGCGCGGCGGAACTCGCCGCGAACTCCTCGTACCAGGACGGCGAGACGACGAGCAGGACGTCGGCGGCCGTACGGCCCTGCAGGGCGCGGACCTCCGGCGGTACGACGGGATCGCCGGGGCCGTCCGTGTGCCAGAACGTCACCCGCAGCCGCTGCGGGTCGGCCGGCCCGCCGACCGCCTCGCCGAGTCCGCGCAGGGCCGCCACCAGCACCGGGAGCGTGTAGGCGCCGGGCCGGGCCAGCACCAGGTAGCCGTCCGCACGGACCCGCACCTCGCGCCGGGGCAGCCCGGAGCGCTCCAGGATCCGGTCCACCGCGTACTCGAGCGCGATCCGGGCCTCGGGCCGGCCGGTGAGGTCGTCGGCCTCGAAGAGCACGGCGGGGCGCCGGGGCTCGGGCCGGGACGGGGAGCCGCCCGGCACGCCGGGACCGGCCGGACGCCGGGAACCGGTCAGCCGCCGCACGCTGTCCGCGCTCACCGTCGCGAACGCCTCGCCGTCCGCGCCCGCCCCGGTCCCCGTGCCCGGGGCCGACGGGGTGGAGGCACGGAACTCGCCCCGCGAGCGGCCGGCCCGCCGGTCGATCGACGCGCCCACCCGTTCGAGGAGTTCGGCGGTCCTGGTGCGCGCCGTGCGGGGCAGGCCGCGCAGGAGGAGGTCGCGCACGCCGGGGCGGAAGGCGTAGGAGCCCGGTGGCCCGGGGACGGTGCCGAGCATGCCGCTGAGGATGACCTCCGCCAGGTGCTGCGGGCGGGGGTCCGGTTCGAGGGCGGCGTGGACCAGGCGCATCACCGGCAGGTCGGGCCGGCCGACCGCGAGATGCCCGGCCAGCCGGAACGCCTCCGGTGACGCGGTCGCCCGGAACCGCAGGACCAGCTCCTCCGCCGACAGCAGGGCGGCGTCCGCGCGGTCCTCCGTGGCGGCCGGCCGGTCCAGCAGGGCGACGGCGGCCGGGACGTCGGAGCAGCCCGGGGCCGCGAGCAGCGCCGCCCAGTTGGCCAGCCAGCCGGCCTCCGGCTCCATGACGGGCAACGGCACGGCCGCACTCGGTTCCCGCGGCTCGTAGGGCGTGAAGACGAGCGCCGACGCCGGCGCGGCCGGATACGGCGCCGCCAGCCGTCCCGGTGTGGTGGGCAGGGCCGTCTCCCGCCACAGGTGCTCCGGCAGGGGCTGTACGACGGCCAGCGGCATCCGCGACGCCCACCGGCGCAGCGTGGCGAACCACAGGGCGCCCGACGGCCCCTGGCGCCACTGGGGGCCCATGCAGTCGCTGACCAGCAGGGTGACGGTACGGCCGTCGGTGGTCGTGGGGGTGCCCGGGCCGCGCACCGTCCCGTCGGCTCCGGCCCGGTAGGGCACGACCGTGCGGAAGACGCCCGACTGCGCGAGCGTGGTGTGCAGTTCGCGCACCAGGGGGCGCCAGACCGGCATCGTGGGCCCGGTGTCGTACACCAGGTTCAGGCGCAGCCAGCGCTCCCGGGCCGGGCGCATGACCGGCAGCCACCCCTCGGGGGCCGCGCCGAGCCGGGCGATGCGGTCGGCGGTGGCGTGCTCGTCGAGTTCGTGGCCCACGGGCGAGTCGATACGGCGTTTGAGCGGACGCAACGCCCGCTGCAGACCGAGGGGGTGACGCAGCATCGGGGGCGCGGGCGCGAGCAGCGTGGTGTGCGGGCGTCCGTCACCGGGGCCGGTGGCGGACGGCAGGTGGAGGGGCGCGCGGGGCGAGGCGACGGGACCGGCGGGCCTGTGGGTGCCGGGCCGCG
>NZ_JAMGBF010000049.1 GCF_023516615.1 Streptomyces panaciradicis | reverse complement strand
TCCTCGGCCGCGCGCCGGGCCGCCGAGTCGACCAGCACCGACCGCCCGGTCCGCAGCGGAATGCGGCGGCCCCGCGGGCGGGCCGTCAGCCCCACCCGCTCCAGGTCGTCGAGGTAGGCGGCGGACAGCCCGCGGCCCCGGCGCCACAGCCAGTCCTCGACCGACTCGTAGGGCTCCTGCCGTACGAGCGCGGCGGCGGCCTCGTCCAGCAGGCGGTCGCCCGTGGGGGACTGGGCGCTGGGCAGGATACGGTCGCCGTCCAGGACGAGGGCCTTCGCCCCGACGAGATCGAACACCTCGGCGGCCGCGAGCGCGAGCGACAGGTCGCCCTGTTCCACCGGCGTGCCGGCCGCCACGTCCAGGGCGACGATCGCGAGGTCCCGTGCGGTGGTCATGTGCGGCTCCACGTCAGTCGGCCGAGTGCGGGGCGAGCGCGCCCGCTTCCTCGCTCGATTGTCGCCGCCTTCCGGGCTCCGTGCGTCGCGTTACGACCATGTGGTGCGGGAAGCCGACGCGCAGCACGGCGGCGGCCGCGGCCGCGGCGAGGACGACCAGAGCGGCCAGGAGCAGCGCCTGCCGGTATCCGTGGTGCAGCAGCGGCGTCACCGCCAGGGGGCCGAGGATCTGTCCGACGGAGTACCCGGCGGTCAGCAGGGCGACCGAGCGCGGGAAGCGCAGGTGGGCCCCGGTGGCGAGGGCGAGCGTGCTGACGCCGATGAACGTGGCGCCGAACAGCACCGCCGAGCCGAGGGCGGCCGCCGTCGCGCCGGCCAGGGCGGGCAGGGCGATGCCGGCCGCCTGCACCACGAGCGCCGTCGTGAGCAGCCCGGGACGCGACCAGCGGCGCCCCAGCCGCGCCCACAATGCCGAGGACGGTACGGCGGCCAGCCCGACGAGCACCCAGGCGCCGCTGCCGATCCAGCCGGGGGAGCCCTGCCCGATCGCCGCGACCAGGAAGGTCCCGGCGACGATGTAGCCGACGCCCTCCAGGGTGTAGCTGACGAACAGCGCGCCGAACCAGCGGTGGGTACGGGGCCGCGCGCCGCTCGCGTCCACCCGGGCGGCGGGCGCCGCCTCCGGCCGCAGGTTCCAGCAGGCGGCGGTGAGCAGCGCGGTCAGCGCGGCCGCCGCCCACCAGGCCGTACGCCAGTCGCCGAAGGACCGCAGGACCAGCACCAGCAGGCCGGACAGGGCGATCCCGCCGCCCACGCCGCCGAACGCCCAGCCGGACAGGTGCGGCGGGTGGTCGCGCAGGTGGTGCAGCAGGGATCCGGCCGCCACGACGAACACCAGGGCGCTGGCCGCCCCGGCAGCCAGCCGCAGCACGGCCCAGACGGCGGTGCTGTGCGTGAACGGCATCGCCGCGAGCGTCCCCGTCAGCAGCACCAGCGATCCGCGCAGCACGGCGCGCGAGCGGGTCAGCGCGGGGGCCAGGATGCCCGCGAGCGCTCCGGCCAGGTAGCCGACGTAGTTGGCGGTGGCCAGGTTCGCCCCGGCACCGGCGGACAGGCCCGCCCCGGTGTGCATCAGGGGCAGGATCGGGGTGTAGACGAAGCGGCCGACGCCCATGCCCGCCGCGAGCGCGGCGGCGGCCCGGGCGACATGGGTCCAGGGGGAGGAGCGCCTCATCGGCCCGGATCGTTCGGGTGCGGCTGAAGCGGGGTGACCGTGAAGGTCATCCACGGGCTCAGCGGCAGGGTGCCGAGCACCTTCTCGTGCAGTTCCTCCTCGTCGCCGGCCAGCCAGACGCCGATGCTGCGCATCTCGCCCACCGGCCGCCACAGCCGGGCCAGATGGCCGGCGGCGGCCAGTTCCCGGGCGCGGACGGCCTCGGCGGCCCGGCGCCGGTCGACCTCGTCCTGACCGGTGCCCTCGGGGACGGTGGTGGTGATCTCGACCAGGAACTCTCGCATGACGCACTCCGTTCGTGCTCGTCGGTGAGCCCATCGTGCGCTCGCCCCGGCACGGGTGCCACGACCGGCTTCCTCGCTGCTGATAGGCCGGGCCTACCAGCCGCGCGTAGCATGGCGCGCGTGGAACTGCGCCAGCTGCGGTACTTCGTCGTGGTCGCCGAGGAGCTGAACTTCGGCCGTGCCGCCGAGCGGCTGCTCATCGCGGGCCCCTCGCTCTCCCAGCAGATCAAGGCCCTCGAACGCGACCTCGGAGTACGGCTCTTCGACCGGGACCGCCGCTCCGTCTCCCTCACGGCGGCCGGCGCCGACCTGCTCCCGCACACCCGAGACCTGCTGGAGCGGGCGGACGATCTGAAGCGCCGGGCCGGCCGGCTGTCCGGATCCCGGCCGGTACGGCTCGGCTATGTCAACTGGCTCCCCCCGGAGCTGAGTTCGCGCACGGCGTCGGTCGCCCAGGTCCGGGTCGACGCCTGGGTCGCCCCCTCCCACACCCAGGCCGCCCGGGTCGCCGACGGCAGCCTGGACCTCGCCGTGTGCTGGGTGCGCAACGAGGACCTGAAGCGGCTGGGGCTGCGGGCCCGGCTGATCGGCGCCGACCGGCTCTACGCCGTCGCCAAGGGCACCGACGCCGGCGAGGTCGCCGCGGGGGAGACCGACGTCCTCATCGACGACGACATCACCTCCTGGCAGTCCTGGAACGTCTACGCCGAGGAGATCGCCCTGCGCACCGGGGCCCGTCCGGTGCGGATCTCCGACGGGGCCGTCACCGGCCCCGCCTTCTTCGACCACGTCCGCCGCTGCACCCGCCCGGTGCTCAACTCCCCCAAGGGACAGGGCGACCCGGTCCCCTCCGACCTGGTCCGCCGCGAGATCGTCGCCCCGAAGGTGTACTGGACCTGGTCGCTCGTGTGGCGCGAGAACGAGGACCGCGCCGCCGTCCTCGCCACCGTGGACGCCCTGTGCGAGGACGTCGGCGACCTCGGGATCCACGCCCCGGACGCCTGGCTGCCCGCCGACGACCCGTACGCGCTCCCGGGCTGACCAGCGCTGGGAGTCCGCGCCTCCCACACGGGAGGGAACCGGTCCTTCCGCCGCCGTGCGGCCCGGCCTACCTTCCACATAGTCGACCGGTCGGCTAGTGGCCGGTCATCACTTCGGAGAAGGTCACCATGAGCACGCAGAACCAGAAGGTCGCGATCGTCACCGGCGCCTCGCAGGGCATCGGCGCCGCCCTCGTCGAGGGCTACCGCAAGCTGGGGTACGCCGTCGTCGCCACCTCGCGCACCATCGCCCCCGTCGACGACGCCGGCGTCGTCACCGTCCAGGGCGACATCGCCGACCCGGCCACCGCCGAGCGCGTCGTCGCAGCCGCCGTCGAGCGGTTCGGCCGGATCGACGCCGTGGTCAACAACGCGGGCGTGTTCGTCGCCAAGCCGTTCACCGACTACACGGCCGAGGACTACGCGGCCGTGACCGGCATCAACGTCGCCGGCTTCTTCCACCTCACCCAGCAGGCCGTCCCGCACCTGCTCGCCCAGGGCGGCGGCCACATCGTCAGCGTCACCACGAGCCTGGTCGACGCCGCCGACTCCCGGGTCCCCTCGGTGCTCGCCTCGCTGACCAAGGGCGGCCTGCAGTCCGCGACCAAGTCCCTCGCCATCGAGTACGCCACCCGCGGCATCCGGGTCAACGCGGTCTCGCCCGGCACCATCAAGACCCCCATGCACCCGGCCGAGACCCACGACTTCCTCGCCGCCCTGCACCCCGTCGGCCGCATGGGTGAAGTGGGCGACATCGTCGACGCGGTGCTCTTCCTGGAGACGGCGCCGTTCGTCACCGGCGAGATCCTGCACGTCGACGGCGGCATGAGCGCCGGCCACTGACACCCATCGAGGAGCAGCCATGACCAGCACGACAGACGACGAGACCGTCCTGCGCGGCGTCCTGGACCGGTGGAAGGCCGCGGTCGACGAACACCGCCCCGAAGACGTCGCCGCGGTCTTCACCGAGGACGCGATCTTCCAGGGGCTCCACCCCTACAGCGTCGGACGGCAGGGCGTCGCCGCGTACTACGACTCCCAGCCGCTCGGCATGAAGGCCGCGTACCGCGTCCTGGAGACCCGGCGGCCCGCCGACGGACTCGTCCTCGGCTACCTGGCCGTGGAGTTCTCCTTCACGGACCGGCCCGCCCTGGACGTCAAGCTCTCGGTCCTGGTGACCCGGGAGGGCGACGCGTGGTCCATCGCCCACTACCAGGTCTCCCAGGCGTGAAGCGGATCCGCCGGGCGTGAAGCGGATCTGCGGCGCGGGTTAAGAAACTCTCGATGGACCGGGGGAGGGACCGTACGGCAGATTGCTACGCGATCCCACCCCCTTCCCCGGATGCGGGCTTCCTCGGCATGCCCGCGCCCGGGGTCTCACCGTCAGGAGCCGTAGCGTTGAAGGCGCTGGTCAAGGAGAAGGCGGAACCCGGGCTGTGGCTCGCGGACGTCCCGGAGCCCGCGGTCGGGCCCGGCGACGTACTGATCAAGGTGCAGCGCACCGGCATCTGCGGCACCGACCTGCACATCCGCTCCTGGGACGGCTGGGCGCGGCAGACCATCCGCACCCCGCTCGTGCTCGGGCACGAGTTCGTCGGCGAGGTCGTCGAGACCGGGCGGGACGTCGTGGACATCAAGGCCGGCGACCGGGTCAGCGGGGAGGGCCATCTGGTGTGCGGCAAGTGCCGCAACTGCCTCGCCGGCCGCCGCCACCTGTGCCGGGCCACGGTCGGGCTCGGCGTCGGCCGGGACGGGGCCTTCGCCGAGTACGTCGCCCTGCCCGCCGCCAACGTGTGGGTGCACCGGGTGCCGGTGGACCTCGACGTCGCGGCCATCTTCGACCCGTTCGGCAACGCCGTGCACACCGCACTGTCCTTCCCGCTCGTCGGTGAGGACGTGCTCATCACCGGTGCCGGGCCGATCGGCCTGATGGCCGCCGCGGTGGCCCGGCACGCCGGCGCCCGCAACGTCGTGATCACCGACGTCAGCGAGGAACGCCTGGAGCTGGCCCGCAAGATCGGCGTCAGCCTCGCGCTGAACGTCTCGCAGGTCGGAATCGCCGACGGACAGCGGGAGCTGGGGCTGCGCGAGGGTTTCGACATCGGCCTGGAGATGTCCGGCCGGCCCGAGGCCATGCGCGACATGATCGCCAACATGACGCACGGCGGCCGTATCGCCATGCTCGGCCTGCCCGCCGAGGAGTTCGCGGTCGACTGGGCCCGGATCGTCACCTCGATGATCACCGTCAAGGGCATCTACGGCCGGGAGATGTTCGAGACCTGGTACGCGATGTCGGTGCTGCTCGAAGGCGGCCTCGACCTGTCGCCCGTGATCACCGGCCGGTACGGCTACCGCGACTTCGAGGCGGCGTTCGCCGACGCGGCGAGCGGCCGCGGCGGCAAGGTCATCCTCGACTGGACCCTCTGACTTACTTTAGGGACTGATGATGTTCGACTCCGTGCGCGACGACCTGCGCGCCACTCTCGACGAGATCCGCGCCGCCGGCCTGCACAAGCCCGAGCGCGTGATCGGCACCCCGCAGTCCGCGACCGTCAACGTCACCGCGGGCGGACGCCCCGGTGAGGTCCTGAACTTCTGTGCCAACAACTACCTCGGCCTGGCCGACCACCCCGAGGTGGTCGCCGCCGCCCACGAGGCCCTCGACCGCTGGGGCTACGGCATGGCGTCCGTGCGGTTCATCTGCGGGACGCAGGAGGTGCACAAGCAGCTCGAGGCGCGCCTGTCGGCGTTCCTCGGCCAGGAGGACACGATCCTGTACTCCTCCTGCTTCGACGCCAACGGCGGTGTCTTCGAGACCCTGCTGGGCCCGGAGGACGCGGTGATCTCCGACGCCCTCAACCACGCCTCCATCATCGACGGCATCCGGCTGTCCAAGGCGCGCCGCTTCCGTTACACCAACCGTGACATGGCCGATCTGGAGCGGCAGTTGAAGGAGGCCTCCGAAGGCGGCGCGCGGCGGAAGCTGATCGTCACCGACGGCGTGTTCTCCATGGACGGCTACGTCGCGCCGCTGCGCGAGATCTGCGACCTCGCCGACCGCCACGACGCCATGGTCATGGTCGACGACTCGCACGCCGTCGGCTTCGTCGGCCCCGGCGGCCGCGGCACCCCCGAACTGCACGGCGTCATGGACCGCGTGGACATCATCACCGGCACCCTCGGCAAGGCCCTCGGCGGCGCCTCCGGCGGCTACGTCGCGGCCCGCGCCGAGATCGTCGCCCTGCTGCGCCAGCGCTCGCGCCCCTACCTCTTCTCCAACACGCTCGCCCCGGTGATCGCTGCCGCCTCCCTGAAGGTCCTCGACCTGCTGGAGTCGGCGGACGACCTGCGCGTCCGGCTGGCCGAGAACACCGCCCTGTTCCGCCGCCGGATGACCGAGGCGGGCTTCGAGGTCCTCCCCGGCGACCACGCCATCGCCCCGGTGATGATCGGCGACGCCGCGAAGGCCGGCCGGCTGGCCGAGCTGCTGCTGGAGCGGGGCGTGTACGTCATCGGCTTCTCCTACCCGGTGGTGCCGCAGGGCCAGGCCCGCATCCGCGTCCAGCTGTCCGCCGCGCACTCGACCGAGGACGTGAACCGGGCCGTGGAGGCGTTCGTGGCCGCGCGGACGCAGCTGGAGGCCGAGCAGCGCTGATGCCGGGGCCCGGGCGCCGGGACCGGTGAAGGGGTGCGTTTGAGACAATCGGTTCCATGATCGAAGCGCGGCGGCTCCACATCCTCCGTGCGGTGGCCGACCACCGCACGGTGACGGCGGCTGCCGCCGCGCTGTACCTGACCCCCTCGGCCGTCTCCCAGCAGCTGACCGCCCTGGAGCAGGAGACGGGCCACCGCCTGGTCGAGCGCGGCGCCAAGGGCGTACGGCTGACCCCGGCCGGCGAGATCCTGCTCAGCCACACCAACGCGGTCCTCGCCCAGCTGGAGCGGGCGGAGGCCGAACTCGCCGCGTACGGATCGGGGGCCGCCGGCACCGTCACCGTCGCCGCCTTCGCCACCGGCATCGCCCAGGTCGTCGCCCCCGCGGTGGCGCGCCTCGCCGGGTCGGCGCCCGGCATCCGGATCCGCGTCCAGGACGCCGAGGGCGACGCCAGCCTGCCGATGGTGCTGGACCGGCAGGTCGACGTGGCCGTCGCCGTCGAGTACCGGGGCGCCCCGCCCGCCGACGACCCGCGCCTGAGCCATGTGTCGCTGTACGCCGAGCCGTTCGACGCGGTCGTGCCCGTGCGGCACCGGCTGGCCGAGGCCGCCGAGATCCCGCTCGCCGACCTGGCCAAGGACGCCTGGATCGGCCCGTACCCCGGCAACCCGTGCCACGACGTGGTCGTGCTCGCCTGCGAGAGCGCCGGGTTCCAGCCGCGCCTGGAGCACTCCTCGGACGACTTCCGCGCCGTCGTCGCCCTCGCCTCGGCCGACGCCGGCGTGGCGCTCGTCCCGCGGTCGGCGCTGAGCGGGATGGACCTCACCGGCGTGGTCGTACGGCCCGTCGACGGTGTCGCGCCCACCCGCCGGGTCTTCGCGGCCGTACGGCGCGGGGCCGAGGAGCACCCCCTGATCCGCCCGGTGCTGGAGGCGCTGCGCGAGGCGGCCGGAGTGAAGACTCCGTAACCTGGATGTTTCATATCCGGGATAGCGTCCCCGATGTGAAACGCGATGAACGTGCCGGGGACGCCCCGGCCCCGGACCCCGTCGACGCCCGGCTCGCCGCCCGCCTCGCGGAACTGCGCGCCGAACACGGCTGGTCGCTCGGCGAGCTGGCGGAACGCAGCGGCATCAGCAAGTCCACCCTCTCCCGCGCCGAGCGGGCGGAGATCAGCCCCACCGCGGCCCTCCTCAACCGCCTCTGCGGCGTCTACGGCCGCCCCATGTCCCGGCTGCTCGCCGAGGTGGAGGCGGAGCCGGCGGCGCTGGTGCCGGCCGCCGAGCAGCCGGTGTGGCAGGACCGCGCCTCCGGCTTCGTACGACGATCCGTCTCGCCCCCGCACCCCGGACTGCGCGGCGAACTCGTGGAGGGACGGCTCGCCGCGGGAGCCGACATCGCCTACGACCGGCCGCCCGTACCCGGCCTGGAACAGCACATCTGGGTCCTGGAAGGAGCGCTCGACGTGACGGAGCGGGAGACGGAGCATCACCTCGCCGCGGGCGACTGCCTGCGGCTGCGGGTGTGGGGACCGACGCGCTTCCGGTGCGCGGGCCGGGCGGACGCGCGCTACGTGCTGGCGGTGGTGCTGCCGTGATCGTCCGACGCGTGGACCGCGCCGGACTGCTCGCGAGCGCGGACGGCCTGGCCGACCTGCTGGTCGACACCGTCGAGGGCGGCGCCTCGGTCGGCTTCCTCGCGCCGATCGACCGGGCGGAGGCCCTCGCCTGGTGGCGGGAGCGGGCCGCCGGCACCGCGGCGGGCTCGCTCGCGGTATGGGTGGCCTACGACGGTGGGCGGCCGGTCGGCACGGTGAGTCTGGCCTTCCCGGACAAGCCCAACAGCCGCCATCGGGCCGAGCTGGTGAAGCTGATGGTGCACCGGGACGCCCGCGGCAAGGGACTCGGCCGGCTGCTCCTGACCACGGCGGAGGAGGCGGCCGCCGCGACCGGGATCACCCTGCTGCACCTGGACACCGAGACGGACAGCCCCGCCGAGCGGCTGTACCGGACGGCCGGGTGGAGCCGGATCGGGGTGATCCCCGACTACGCGGCGGCCCCGGACGGCGTGCTGAGGCCGACGTCGATCTACTGCAAGCCCCTTGGCCGCGAGACCGGCGCCGAGGCTCCCACCAGGTGATTGTCAGTGGCGGGGGCTAACGTGCGGTGCATGCCGGATGCCGAAGACGTACGCCGAATCTGCCTCGCCCTGCCGGACACGACGGAGAAGATCGCCTGGAGCATGCCCACCTTCAGGGTCGCGGGGAAGATGTTCGCCACGCTGCCCGAGGACGAGACCTCCATCGCCGTGCGCTGTCCGAAGGAGGAGCGCGAGGAGCTGGTCCTCGCCGAACCGGAGAAGTTCTGGATCGCCGACCACGAGGCGCAGTTCGCCTGGGTCAGGGCCCGCCTCACGGCCGTCGAGGACGAGGACGAGCTGCGCGACATACTCGCCGACTCCTGGCGCCAGGCGGCTCCGACCCGACTGCTGGACGCCTACCCGGAGTTGGGGACGCCGTCCGCGGACTGACCGGCGGGGCGCGGGGGCCGGGCGGCGGGACCCGTGGTCGGGCGCGGGGCCCGCGAAAAGCCGTGCGCGACCATGGACCCGAGTGCGGTATGGTTTCCCTGCGTGTTCGGCCGGGGGAAACCCCAGGTCAGACGGGCACCGGGACGTGGCGCAGCTTGGTAGCGCACTTGACTGGGGGTCAAGGGGTCGCAGGTTCAAATCCTGTCGTCCCGACGGTTGTGACCAGCGGGCTTGCCAAACGGCAGGCCCGCTGGATGCGTTCATGTGCGACTTGATGGCGGCGTGACGGCAGCTCCATGAGCTTCGGCGACCAGTCTCAGACAGTGCAGTGGAGTCCAAGGCCGGCTGGCTGGTCTCGTCAGAGCGCCGGGGCAGCTCGTTCACGATGCTTTGTGCGCACGGGGAGCTGCAGGCAGAAGAATCTCGGCAGCCTCCAACGCCTCGTCCGTGAACGACATGGGATCCAAGTCGCGGCCACTGCGATCGTCCGTCGACGGGCCCCCGTTACGGATGGATGCGAATGACAGCAACGCCCTGCTCTGTGGCGAGAGCCAGGCTGTGACCCACTGCCGCGAGGCCGTGAACCACTAGGTCCACGGAGACAACTTGTTGCTCGGTCCAGGTCGCTGTGTCCCAGAGTCGGATGGTGCGGTCGGTGCCTCCGGTGGCGAGAAGGTCGCCTCCGCACGGCCCCGTGACGGTTGTGATCGCTTGGACGGCGCCTGTGTGGCCAGGGAGCAGTGTCGCGTGCAACCGTCCGGCTGCCTGGTCCCAAACGCGCACGGTGCTGTCCTCGCTGCCCGTAACGAGCAATACGCGCCCCTCCGGTGAATGGACTGCCGTCATCGCTCGTACCGGACCCCTGTGACCCAACAGCGGGGCCTGACCCTCCCGCCCGGTGGCGGTGTCCCAGATACGCACGGTGCCGTCGTTGGCGCCGGTCGCGAGCAGGGTGTGTCCGTCCACTGCGGTGAAGAACCGGACGACTCGCACGGCGGTGGTGTGTCCCGACAGGGGATCGGTGAGCTGCTGTCCTGTGGCGGGATCCCAGACACGCGCGGTGTAGTCGTCGCTGCCGGTCGCCAGGAGCGTCCGCCCACCCGGGGGCTTGAACGCCGTCACGGCTCGTACCGCACTGGTATGGCCCCTGAGCGAGGGCGTCCTGCGCCTGCCGGTGGCCAGATTCCAGATCCCCACAGACATGTCGCTGTCACAGACGGCCAGAAGCGTCTCCTCGTTCGGCCCGGTGAACGGCGCCAACGCTTCCACGCTGCTTCCGCGTCCGCGCAGAGGGGAGCCGATCTCCGTCCCGGTGGCCGCGTCCCACACCCGGATCGTGTCGTCGTCCCCACCGGTGGCGAGAAGCGTGTGGCCAGCGGGCCCGGTAAATGCCGCCACAGCGCCCACTTCTTGGGCGTGGCTGCGCAAGGTCGGCGAGGCTTGCCGGCTCGTGGCCGGGTCCCAGATGCGGACTGTGCGATCGTTGCTGCCGGTGGCGAGGAGGGCTCGTCCGTCGGGACCCGTGAACGAGGTGATCGCTCCGATCCATTTCTTGTAGGAGTGGCCGTATATCGGTGGCGCGGTCTGCTGTCCGGTTGCGGGATCCCAGAGCCGGATCGTCTCGTCATCGCTGCAACTGGCCAGCAGCGGGGATCCGTCGGGCCCGCGGAACGCGGTCAGCTCGCCGATCCAGTCGGTGTGTCCTTGTAGCGGTGGCACGGTCTGGCGTCCGGTTGCCGGGTCCCAGATGCGAATGGTCCGGTCGTCGCTGCAGCTGGCGAGCAGGGTGCGTCCATCGACTGTGGTGAAGGCCACCACTGATTGGATGGCACCGGTGTGTCCTTTTAGGGTGCCGATTGTTTGGTGTCCGGTGGCTGGGTCCCACACACGAAGGGTCTCGTCGTCGCCACCGCTGGCGAGCAGAACGCGTCCATCGGACGCGGTGAAGGCATGGATGGCTTGGACTGCGCCGGTGTGCCCGGTAAGCGGAGGTGCGGTCTCCTGCCCCGTGGCGGGGTCCCAGATGCGGATGGTGCAGTCGTCGCCGGCTGTGGCGAGAAGCGTGCGTCCGTCGTGTCCGGTGAAGACGGCGAGGCTCTGTACGGGGCCGTCGTGGCCTCTGAGGGGTGAGACCACCGTCTCTTCGGCCGTGACCGGATTCCAGAGGTGCACCGTCCCAGCGTCGGTGCCGGTGGCGAGAAGTGTGCGTCCGCCTGGTGCGGTATAGGCGGTCACGGCGCGCACGGGGCCAGTGCCACTGTCGAGGGAAGCCGTCGTCTGGTCGGCCGTGGCCGGATTCCACAGCCGTACTGTGCCGTCGTCGCTGGCGGAGGCGAGGTGGGTGCTCCCTTCCGATGCTGCGAAAGCTGTGACGGCCACCACCTCGCCCTGATGGCCCTGCAGAGGAAGGTGGAGCGGGCGGCGCTGGAACCGGGCCCAGGCCAAGGACCACGCGGATCGTGGGTCGGGTGTCTGGGGAGGCGGAGTGCTCTGGTCGGTGGAGCGTGCTGTGGCCAGCTCGCGTAATCCGCGCCGGTCACCGTCCGATGCGACAGCTAGCCGGTCATGCGCCGCGACCACGCCGACGACGGCGGCCGGCAGGGCGAAGCGGCCGAAGCTGTTGTGGTCGGCGCTGCCGCGCACGGCCGTGGCGTCGAGCCGGTCCAGCAGCCGCGGCCGATCGGCGAGGACCCTCCAGCCCGCGGCGCCGCCAAGAGCCGCGTGATCAGCCAGGTGGCGACGGATGTACGGATTCGGTTCTTCGTCGGGCAGTTGGGCGTCGCCCCTGCGGGCTAGCGAAGCGGTGATACGTCGGTGGCGCTCGCTGTCCGTCCGGTGGACCGGGCGTGCGAAGTGCTCGATGAAGGCGCGATGTGCCAACCGGTACACTGTCTGGCCAGAATCTGTGGCAGCCATGAGGTACGGGGCGCCACCGTCCAGAAGGCGGATGATGTCCTCGCCGGTGATGGGCAGCGCGCCGCCCGGAGGCATGAGGGCAGTAGCCGTGATCGACCAGATGTCGTCCCGGTCGGGCAGCCCGTGCCCCTGCGAGAGTGCCAGAGCCTCCAGCAGATAACGGTGAACCGGGTTGACGCCAGTGAGGCGCTGCACCGCGCGGGCGAACAGCCCTCGGTGGTCGGTCCCGAGGAGTGGCGTCGGGTCGACTGCGAGGGCGGGGGTATGGAGGATCTCGTGCACGGCGAGACGGGCGAAGAGGAACTCGCGCTCACTGCGGCCCAGTGCGTGGACTGTGCGCTCGATTTCCTCCTGGCTGGCCGTCAGAACACCTCGAGCGTGCGCAGTACGTAGACGGCGGCGCACATAGCGGATCGTGGCTTCGCGGTCGTGCCGTACCACGAGCACCTTGTCACACGCGTGGTCGCACCCCTCCGACACCCTGAGGGCGTCGAGAATGTTCTCGTCGTCGGGGACAGGCAGGTCCGGGCCCTCTCGTGTGGAGCGACGGGTCCCTACGACGACCCGCACGCCTGGTGTGCGGGCGAGTGGCCGTAGCACCTCCTCAGCTATCACCAGAGGCAGATACGCCTCGTCGAGGGCGTCCGCGAGCAGGGTGAACGTCCTGGCGCCACCCCCGCCCGGAGCCGGCCTGAGACGCCGGTCCGCCAGCCGTCCGGTGAGCCGCGCCACCTGGGAGTCGAGGGGGTGGCCGGAGGGCAGCGGGTCGAGCTCCACCGCGTCGACGATGCGGTCGAGGAGCGCTTGAGGCGTGACACCGCTGAGATGGACGGCCAAGTCGAATGCGTAAGGGGCGCGGGGTGTCCCCGGGGGAAGGTCTGCGAGGTGCCCGGCACGCGAGAGGGTGTCCGCGAGCTCGGGACGGGTGTGGATCAATACGTGCCCGAGGAGTGCCGACTTGCCCGAGCCAGCTGGCCCAGTCACGGTCAGCAGACCTTCCCGGGTGCTGGCGAGCCAGGACAGGACGTCGTAGCGTTCGGTCTCCCGGCCCTCGAAGTACCATGCCTGCTCGCCTAGTTCGCCACCCGCGGCCTTCTCGACGAAGTGGCGGCGCTCGTCGGCGGTGAGTGCGTCAAGAGCGTCTTCGATCTCCGCCTCAGTGTCGAGGGGCGCCTGCATCCGGCCCGCCACGGTAGGGAGGGTCCGGCGGAGCGCCGCCTGGCTGTGCGTGCGGACGAAAGCGACAGTGTCACCCATGGCGCTGTTGATCTGCTCGGCCAGCGCGTAGAGACCGATTGTGTTGTGGGTGCGGAAGGTCACAGTCAGCAAGCGGTCGAGGACTTCTCGGAAGGTGCCGAGGTTTGCGCTGCCGTCGTGCGAACTGGCCACGAGGATGAAGTCGCTGACATCCGGATCCAAGGTGGCCTGGCTATTCATCAACTCGATGAAGCGACGCGACTTACAGGCATCGACGATGACCGCTGCCCAACCTGCTTGCTGCCGCGCCTGGCGCTTCTTGAGGTGCTGCAGCAACTCAAGATGGGAGATGCCGTTCGCGTCGAGCGGTCGGGGGCTCCTCGCATGAGCGAGCAGCGCGTGGAAGGCGCCGTCGCTGGCGCCATGCCCCACCCAGTACAGGACTGTGTCGCAGCCGGTGCGCCCGCCGGACCACGCGGCCAGACGCTCGTTCACAGCGTCGGGCCCCCGGCCCTCCTGCGGGGCGTGCCAGGTGTTGGTCTGGGCACCGAAAGGCGTGAGCAGAGCGGCAACCGCCTCGACCTCTGGCTCCGTCGGTAGGGGAGGGTGATTGTCGTAGCGGCCGATGTCGACGGGGAAGAACTGCAGTGGCCTGCCGTCGTTCCGGTCGGCGTCGTCCTGAGAGTCCTCTGCTGCCATGGCGTCCGCGGGTCTCAGATCGCATCCGTAGGATCGAAGGCGAGGACGAGCTGGGTCAGGGGTGAGGTCCCCTCGGTGGTGACGCGGACCCGGTACAGGCCCGGGGCGGGCAGGGTGATGGAGGCCGCGACGTTGCCGTCGTGCCACCCCAGGCGCCCAGTACCGATGCGTCGATCAGTCTCGGCGTCGTGAACCGAGCACGCGATCCCGGCGTGACTGTCCAGTTGCTCGCCGGGTGCCGGTACCAGACGCGCCAGCCAGGGTGTCCCCGCGTCCACGTAGTCGGGCAGGTTCAGGCCGAGGCCGCCGACGCCGAGAGCGGGCCCTCGGTCCTTGTCGCGCTCGGTGAGGACGGCACGCACAAAGGCGAGGGCGACGCCGTCCTTGGCCAGGGCGCCGTGCTGCAACGGCAGCCATGTCGCGGCCGCAGTGCCGGGGAGCGTTGCGGCGTCGCGACAGACAGTGCCGTCGCCCGCTCGGTCCCGGCGGAGGGGAACACCCGTTGCCGGCTCGCGTGCCAACTCGCCCTCGCCGTCGCTCTCGAACGACACGTACTGCTCGTGCACCACCCCGTTCTCCAGCCGCAGGCTCTGAGCTGTGGGCTGGGCGACGCCCACGACCGCTCGGTGCCCGGGCAAGGCGGGCGTACCCGGTGCGCGCATACGTCGCCGAAACTCCTGTGCCTTCTCGGCCAACTCTTTGTCGCCGCCGAATGCGGCGATGTCGGACGGGGTGAGCCGCAGAACGTCACCGCCGACGTCCGTGCACCGGTAGTCCGGCAGCAGATCGTGCACGCCCGGAAGGGTCGCCGCCAAAGCTTGCATCCGTTCCCTGGGCAGGGCAGACAGCGAGTCGGAGCGATTGCCGCCCAGGATGACGGCGGCCTTGACCGAGCCGAGGAAAGGAGTCCCAAGGGTCACCACACAGCGAGTCTCGGCGGCCAGATCCACAGAGCGAGCGAACGCGGCACGGGTGACCAGACCGCCCATGGAGTGGGCGACGAACACCAGGCGAGGGTCCCGTTCGCCGGGGTGCGTCCTGCCCGCCGCACTGCTCCGCCAGGCGGCCAGGTGGCGGTGCGCGGTGTCGGCCAGCAGAGCCCCGTTGTATTCGACGGGAAGCCTCCAGTCGTAGGCGAATTCCAGCACAGCGGTCGGATCGGCCACTGTGTCCCGTACGGCCTTCACCAGCGGGCCGTAAGGTTCCAGTCCGTGCAGAAACGGCGCCCAGCTCGGGAAACGTAGTAGCCCGGCGGGCTCGATACGGCCGTAGCTTCCGGCGCGTTCGTTGTCATCAAGATGGAGCTGCCGCAGCCCTTCACCGCGCCCCCGCCACGCCGACACCAGGAGGCGTGGATCCTGGAGTCCCCAGAGCAGCCGCCGGTCCCCAGCGGTCTCGCGCAACGCACTGCCCATGATCCCCGGCACCACGACCACCGCGTCGTGCGTAATGTCCCGCGCGATCGGCAGCCGCCCAGTCCATGGCCCCGGTAGCTGCGCCGATGAGACCTGTGCGTGGTGCGTACCGCGAGGCGTCATATCAGTGAACTGTAGCCAGCGCACACGCCGGCCGAGGGACAAAATCCGGAGATGTACTTGAGTGTGTCAGTGATACGCCGTGATCGCCGTCGGATGCTGCCGCAGCATCACCGTGGTCTGCTCGTCCGGTTGCCGATCGTTTGATCGGGGGTGCGGCTCAATCACTGAAGAACGATCAGTTTTACGCCGCTCAGGGCTTATGTGAACAGTCCCGACGGTGCGAAGGGTCTTCGCGGGCGAGAGCCGGCCGGGCCCTTCTTTGTGCGCCCGCTCAGGAACGTCCGCCGAACAGGCGCTTGAGCAGTCCCCCGGCCGGAGCCTCCTCCTCGGAGCAGGTGCAGCGCTGGGAGCGCGGCACTCCGGCGAGTACCTGGTCGACGTGCATGCCGCAGCCCCGGTACGTGATGCCCTTGCACTTTCGGCAGACCGCTTGTCGGCACATGAGGTGTTTCTCCTTCGGGGTGGTCGATGGTGATCAGGCGAGCGAGAGGAAGAGCTTCTCCAGGCGGGCACGGGTGCGCTCCTGGCTCTCGGCGGGGTCCGTCGCGCTCTCGCCGTCCACGAGGCACTGCTGCAGACCGCTCGCGATGATCGCGAAGCCCGCGCGGTCGAGGGCCCGCGACGCCGCCGACAACTGTGTGACGACGTCCTCGCAGTCCCGTCCCTCCTCGATCATCCGGATCACTCCGGAGATCTGCCCCTGGGCCCGCCGCAGCCGGTTCAGCACCGCGCGCAGCTCCGCGTCCGTCGGCTCGAACTCCATGATCCCTTTCCTCTCGTATACCCCCGGGGGTAATTGTACGGGATGCGGCGGGCGGAGTAGGCGGGACCGGCCTGGGAAAGATCTGCCGAAGCCCGCCCGCCACCGTAGGGAGACCGCGTTGACCAGTGCCGCCGAAGCAGCGGAGGGGTCGGTTCTCTGGTCCCAGGAGGTTCTCGGGCTGCATGCCGTCGCCGGTCCCGGCGGGTCGGTCAGGCTGGGGCCGCCGGGGCGGCACTGGGACACGCTGCTGCCGCTGGTGGAGGTCACCGCCACCGGCCACGGGCGCACCTGGTCGGGGGAACGGTTCATCGACACCTCGATCGGCGAGCGCCTCGCCTACCGGGCCCACGAGACGGTCCGGGACGGGGAGTGGCGGTGCACGACGATCGCGCTCGACGATCCGGTCACCGGCCTCGTCGCCGAGGTGGCTCTGCGGACCTGCCCCGGCGCCGGTTTCCTCCGCTCGCAGGTGCGCCTGGTCAACGAAGGCGGCGTCCCGCTCCTGCTCGAGAGCGTGTCGAGCCTCGCGCTCGGCGGTCTCGCCGACGGCGCCCTCGGCGGCCTCACGCTGCACTGGGCGGACAACGACTGGCTCGCCGAGTGCCGTTGGCGGCGGAGCCCGTTCCGCGACCAGGTCGTCCGGCTCAGCCGTTCCGCGCACGGCCACGAAGGACGCGGCTGCTTCGAGCGCTTCTCGCAGGGCGGCTGGTCCACGGGCCGGCATCTCCCGGTCGCCGCGCTCACCGAGCAGGCGGGACGCGCGTGGCTGTGGCAGATCGAGTCCAGCGCCGGCTGGCGCTACGAGACCGGCGAACGCGAAGGCGCCGCCTACGTCGCCCTGTTCGGCCCCGACGACGCCCACCACCAGTGGCGCCGGACCCTCGCGCCCGGCGAGGGGTTCAGCACCGTCCCGGCGACCCTCGCCGGCGCCCGGACAGGCGGCCTGGACGCGGCCTTCGGGCAGCTCACCGACTGCCGCCGCAGGATGCGCCGCGGCCACCCGGACCACACGGCCCTCCCGGTGATCTACAACGACTACATGAACACCCTGATGGGCGACCCCACCACCGACAAGCTCCTGCCGCTCATCGAGGCGGCGGCCGCCGCCGGCGCCGAGGTCTTCGTCGTCGACGCCGGCTGGTACGACGACGACGCCGAGGGCTGGTGGGACGCCGTCGGCGCCTGGGAGCCCTCCGACCGGCGCTTCCCCGGCGGCATCCGGCGGGTGCTGGACGCCGTCAGGGAGCACGGGATGACGCCGGGTCTGTGGCTCGAGCCCGAAGTGGTGGGCGTCCGCAGTCCGTTGGCGCGCACCCTGCCGCCCGAGGCGTTCTTCCGCCGAGGCGGCGTACGCGTCACCGAGCACGGCCGCCACCACCTGGATCTGCGCCACCCGGCCGCCCGCGCCCACCTCGACAGGGTCGTCGACCGGATCGTGGGGGAGTGGGGAGTGGGCTATCTGAAGCTCGACTACAACATCAACCCCGGCCCGGGTACCGAGAACGGCGGGGAGAGCGCCGGCGCGGGACTGCTCGGGCACCATCGCGCCCACCTGGACTGGCTGAACGCCGTTCTCGACCGGTATCCCGGTCTCGTCCTGGAGAACTGCGGCTCGGGCGGACTGCGCATGGACTACGCCCAACTCGCCGTCACCCAGCTGCAGTCCACCAGCGACCAGCAGGACCCGCTGCGCTGCCCGCCCATCGCGGCCGCGGCCGCCACCGCGGTGACGCCCGAGCAGGCGGCCGTATGGGCCTACCCCCAGCCGCACTTCACCCCGGACCTGATCGCCTTCACCCTCACCGGCGCGATGACCGGACGCATCCACCTGTCCGGGTTCCTCGACCGCATGGACCCGGACCGGTTCGACCTGGTCCGCACCGGCCTGTCCGTCTACAAGGAGCTCCGCCGGCAGATCCCGGACAGCCTGCCCTACTGGCCGCTCGGCCTGCCCGGGTGGGAGGACTCCTGGATCGCCTTCGGCCGCCGCGGGACCGACGCCGACTGGCTCACGCTGTGGCGGCGGGCCGCGGCCCCCGGTGACGACGCCGGCGACAGCACGCGCACCGTTGCCCTCGACCACCTCCGGGGCGCCCGCGTCACCCCCACCGTCCTCTACCCGGCCACCGCCGACGCGACCGCCGCCTGGGACGCCGCCCACGGACGGCTCACCGTCTGCCTGCCGCGCCCCGACACCGCCGTACTCCTCCGCCTCGACGGCAGGGCGCCGCTCCCGGGGCGTGGGGACTGACGGCTCAGCCGCCGCCGTCGAGGTCCGTGCGCTGCCGCAGCACCCGCAACTCGTCGCCGCGCAGCTCCATTTCGTACAGCTTGCCCCGGGCGTTCTCGAACGGGCGGTGCAGGATCATCATCAACCGGCCCTCGAAGGTGCGGAACAGCATGCCGTGGCCGCTGTCGTCGCGGACCAGGGGCCGCCGCTGCTCCCACGGGCCCCGCAGCTCACCGGAGCGGGAGACGGCGTAGGTCTGCACGTATCCGCCGCTGAGACCGCCGTCGTCTCCGGCCCGGTCCTTCTCGTACGTCGACCACAGCATCAGCAGGGCGCCCTCCGGCGTGCGGTGCAGCTGCGGGCCGTCCGTGATGTACGGCGGCAGCTGGTGCGGGACGCCGGCGGGGATCTGCTCCCCGAGCCAGGACGCGTCCGAGCCCTTGAAGAGGAAGACCGGGTCGCCGACGGTCCGCGTCAGGTCCGGGGCGAGCCGGATCGCCTCCATCGTGCCGTCGACGGTCTGCAGCCACTCGTGGGCGTACACCATCCAGGGCTGCCCGGAGGGGTCGACGTACAGCGTCCCGTCGAGGGTCATGAGGTGCTCGGGCGGTGTGGGGCGGGAGGCGTCGACGAGCGTGAACGGCCCGAGCAGCGAGTCGGACACGGCGGTGACCGTGCCACGCCGATGGTTCGGCAGGGGGAACGGCGTGCCGTAGCGGCCCGGAGGCGGCACAGGGAGCGGCCTGCTCTCGTCGTGCAGGGTCGTGAACAGGTAGTAACGGCCGCCCCATGCGTGCACCTCCGGCGCCCAACCGCCGTCGGCCGCCCACGCCCGCGTCCGGTCGGGGGCCAGGAACACCACCGTGGGACGCGTCCAGTCCCGCAGGTCGCGGCTGCGGTGGACCATCGTGCCGACGCCCTCCACACCGGACACCGACGGGTCGTTGGAGGTGTACAGGTGATAGGTGCGGGTGTCGTCGTCGGCGACGACGAACGGGTCGTGCAGCGGCATCTCGGCCAGCCGCATCATTTCGGTATCGGCCATGATCGAAGAATAGGGGGACGGCGGGATTCAGAGGCGGACGGTCATCCGCACCGTCACCTCGTCCCCCGCCGCCATGCCCTGCGGCACCCGCACGGCGTTCTTCAGAGGCAGCAGATAGCCGCCGTCCTTGGGGAACAGCGAGGTGGTGAAGGCGACTTCGCCGACCCGGGCCTCGACCGGCACGACACCCCAGCCGTACGTGGCGGAGGCGGCCACCTCGCGGACGTCGGCGGACTCCTCGTCGGGCAGGGACACGAAGTAGTACGGCGCCGGACCGCGCCACTCGATCACCCGGCCCGTGAAGGCGAGTTCCACGCGGTCAGCCCCTCTTCTCGAGCTCGGTCAGGTCGCGTTCGGCGTACATACGGTGACACCACTCCTCGTTCAGGACCACGAGCAGGCACTCGCGGACCGGGAAGGTCTGGCCCTCGTCCGGCCAGCCGGGCCCGACGGCCGGTTCGGTACGGGTGTCGAGCAGTTCGTCGGTCAGGCCGTCGACCACTCGCCTTACCACCGCCATCGCCGCCCGCCGCAGGGCGAGCGCCTCGTCCGGCGAGGGCCGGGCCTCGCGGTCGTGGGGGACGCCCGGGCGGGGAGCCATCTCGTCCCACGGCAGGGACAGCGGGTGCCAGGGGCGGGGGTCGCCCAGGACGCACCGCTCCACCCACGACTGGCTCGCGAAGGCGAGGTGCCGCAGGGTCTGGACGAACGACCACTCCCCGCCCACGGACGCGTGCAGCAGGTCCGGGGGCAGGCGGCGGGCCCGGGCGACGGTGGCCTCCCACAGCCGCTCGTCGAGGTCCCAGGCCGCGCGGAACCCGTCGGCCGTGGTCGGCCGGAACCGCGGGCGGTCGGGATACCGGCGGTCCAGCTCGGCCTCCACCAGCGGCGCCACGTCGACGCCGTTGACGACGAGGTTGCCGATCTCGCCGTCGATGGTGGTGTCGACCAGTTCCACACCCCGCATCACGACGTGGTTCAGCTCGCACGCCCGGAACGTCGCGCGGTTGAGGCCCACCGCGGTGAACCGGGCCCCGCCCAGGTCCGCGCGCTCGAACTCCGTGCCCCGCAGGTCGGTGAAGTCGCCGTCGCCCATGGCGAGCAGCGTAGGCCGCGGTCCCCGCCGGGACGCAGACCGCGGCACGGCTCAGTCGACGTTCACCGGTCCGTCGCCCGGCTTGCGGTCGTCCTTCGCGCGCAGCTCCAGCACGCCGCTGCCCCCGCCCTTGCGGTCGTCGGAGTCCTGGCCGCCGAGGTTCTGCCGGACCGAGTCCAGGATCGTCAGACCCTGCGAGACCAGACCGGCGGCGATCTCGCCGAGGCCGTCGGCGCCGTTGAGGACGTTGACGTTGGCGCCCGCGAGGCCGCCCGCGGCCTCCTTCACGATCTGCGGGAGCTGGTCGATCAGCATCCGGTCGAGGGCCACCCGGTCGTACGAGGCGGCCGCCTCGGCCTGGATCTTCATCCGGTCGGCCTCCGCCTTGGCGAGCAGCTTGATCCGCTCGGCCTCCGCCTCGGCCGGCTTGACGATCTCCGCCACCAGCTGCTGCTGACGCAACTCCGCCTGCCGCTGGGCCAGTTCGGTCTGCGCGGCGAGCACCTCCTGCTGGGCGTGGGCCTGCGCCAGCGGACCGGCCTGCGCGGCCTGGGCCTGCGCCCGGTCCACCTGCGCCGAGTACTCCGCCTGGACGACGGCGGTCTGCCGGGCGTACTCGGCCTGCTTGCGCGCCGCCTCCTGCTGCGCCTCGGCCGCGGTCTGCGTGGCCTGAGCCTGGGCGATCTGGGCCTGCCGCTGGATGGCCGCGCGGTGCGGCGCGGACATGGCGTCGATGTAGCCGGCGTCGCCGTCGTCGATCGACTGGATCTGCAGCGAGTCCACGATCAGACCGATCTTCGCCATCTCCATCTTCGAGGTGTCCAGCACCTCCGCGGCGAGCTTCTGCCGCTCGGTGACGATCTCCTCGACCGTCATGGAGCCGATGATGGCCCGCAGATGGCCGGCGAAGATCCGGCCGGTCAGCACCGACATCTGGTCCTGGTCCGAAAGGAAGCGCTGACCGGCGTTGATGATGCTCTCGTTGTCGTTGCCGACCTTGAACGCGATGACGGCACGGACGTTCAACGCGATGCCCTGCCGGGTCACACAGGTCTCCGTGACCTCGGCCTCGCACATCGCCAGCGTGAGGAAACGGGTCTTTCGGAAGAACGGCAGCACGAACTTCCCGTGCCCCGTCACCACCCGGAACGGCGCGCCCCCCAGTCCCCGCCTGCCACCCGAGATCAGCATCGCCTCGTCGGGAGCGGGAACGCGGTAACCGAACATTCTGTTTTCTCCTCAGTCAGCGTCGGCACGGTCGCCGAACGCGGCGAGTGGATCCTGCCACTCGATGACGCCGACTTCGCGGCACCCCCGTGACTCGATCACGAGCACCGTCGCCCCCGTCGGCAGAGGGGCGTCGGACCAGGCGATGAAGGTCTCGGAGCCGCCCCGTACACGCACGATGATCTCGCCGGGTCCCGCCGTTCCGCGGGTGCCCACGAGCAGTTTCCCCGTGCAGCCGATCACGGCCTCGTCCTGCGGCATCACCGGCTGACCTCCCACCTCTGGCCCACGGTTCCGACGATAGACCCACCGGTAGCCGCGACGTGACACCAGGGACGACTCCGCTTACGCCCACCGTTCGTGTGACGTTGCCTACGGGACCGATTGGGAGACGGGGAACCGGCAACGCTCCCTCTCATGTCTCCTACGCACATTTCCGGGAGGGTGACTCGATGACGACGGCGACCGGGACGGCGCCGGCCGGCACACCGAGGACCTCGGCCGCACCCGCGGCCACCACGACCAGGACCACCAGGGCCGGCAGGACCGCGGCGCCCTCGCTGCCGTCCCTCACCGGGCTGAGATGGATGGCCGCGCTGCTGGTCTTCGGCCTGCACGTGCACAACTTCGGCTACTTCGGCGGCACCGCCGGCCGCATCACGACCTGGGCCTTCGGGGCCGGGGGCACGGGAGTGTCGTTCTTCTTCGTGCTGTCCGGCTTCGTGCTCATGTGGTCCGCGCGGCCCGGTGACCGCGCCCCGGCCTTCTTCAGACGCCGGGTCGCCCGCATCCTCCCGGTCCATCTCGTCACCGCCGCCCTCGCCCTGCTCATGGCCTGGACGCTGCCCCGCATGCCGATGCCGACACCCACCCAGGGCCTGGCGAACGTTCTGCTCGTCCACTCCTGGTGGCGCCCGTGGTGGCAGACCCTCGACCCGGTCAGCTGGTCCCTGGCCTGCGAGGCCTTCTTCTACGCCGCCTTCCCCCTGCTCGCGCTCCTGCTGCGCCGGCTCGGCGCCCGCGGGTCGGCGGCGCTGGCCGGCGCGTCGCTGCTGGCGGTGCTGGTGCTGGCCTGGGCCGACGCGCACCACTGGTTCGGGCAGCCGCTGTACTCCTTCCCGGCCGCCCGCCTGCCCGAGTTCGTCCTCGGCGCCGCCGTCGCCCGGCTGGTGCTCCTGGACCGCTGGCGCGGACCCGGCCTGGAGGGTTCCCTCGCCCTGGCGATCATCGGCTACTTCCTGGTACCCCAGGTGACCGCCGGCTACCCGGCGACGACCTGCACGGTCCTGGGCTTCGCCCTGCTCATCCCGGCGGCGGCCGTCGCGGACCTGCGCGGCCTGCCCTCGCTGTGGCGCCACCGGCGGCTGGTCCGGCTCGGGGAGCTGTCCTTCGCGTTCTACATGGTCCACCTGCTGGTCCTGCGGGCCGGTACCGCCCTGCTCGGCGTCAAGCCCCGCTACGGCCTCGCGGAGGGCCTGACCGTCACGGCCGCGGCCTTCACCGTGTCCCTGGCGCTGTCCTGGCTCCTGTACGAGAAGGTCGAGCGCCCGGCGCGCCGACTGCTGCTCCGTCGCCGCCGCGGTGGGCGGGAGAGGGCGGCGCTGGTCGACCGATGAGGAGGGGTTCGGTCGACTGATGAGAGCGGCTCGGTCGACCGATGAGGCGAGGCTCGGTCGACCGATGAAGAGATGAATCACTCTTCATGTGTTCCTGTATGGTGAGCCGGTGACCTCCACCCTCACCCCACCCCGCTCCGCCCCCGCACCCGGTACGGTCGCGCCCCCGCGCCGCACCCGCGTGCTCGCCCTGCCCGAGGCGCGCTGGGCCCTCGCGGCCACGGCCGCCTTCCTGCTCGCCCTGCCGCTCCAGCTGGCGGGGCAGCCGGCCTGGCTGTGGGGGCCGCTGTACGCGCTGGCGTACGTCACCGGGGGGTGGGAGCCGGGCCGGGAAGGTCTCAAGGCGCTCGCGGGGCGGACCCTCGACGTCGATCTGCTGATGGTCGTCGCCGCCCTCGGTGCCGCCGCGATCGGCCAGGTGATGGACGGCGCCCTGCTGATCGTCATCTTCGCGACCTCGGGCGCCCTGGAGGCCCTGGCCACGGCCCGCACCGCCGACTCGGTGCGCGGACTGCTCGACCTGGCCCCGGCCACGGCCCGCCGGCTCGCACCGGACGGCACCGAGGAGGAGGTGCTGGTCGAGGAGCTGGCGGTCGGCGACATCGTCCTCGTACGGCCGGGTGAGCGCGTCGGCGCCGACGGGCGGGTGCTGGACGGGGTGAGCGAGGTCGACCAGGCGAGCATCACCGGCGAGCCGCTGCCCGTGGCCAAGGAGGCCGGCGACGAGGTGTTCGCGGGGACCGTCAACGGCACCGGCGCCCTGCGGGTCCGCGTCGAGCGCGACGCCTCCGACTCCGTGATCGCGCGGATCGTCCGCATGGTCGAGGAGGCGTCCGGGACCAAGGCGCCGACGCAGTTGTTCATCGAGAAGGTCGAACAGCGCTACTCGCTCGGCATGGTGGCGGCGACGCTCGCGGTGTTCCTGGTGCCGCTCGCCGTCGGCGACGACCTGAAGGGCGCGCTGCTGCGGGCCATGACCTTTATGATCGTCGCCTCGCCGTGCGCGGTCGTGCTGGCCACCATGCCGCCCCTGCTGTCGGCCATCGCCAACGCCGGGCGGCACGGCGTGCTGGTGAAGTCGGCGGTGGTGATGGAGCGGCTCGGACAGGTCGACGCCGTGGCCCTGGACAAGACCGGCACGCTGACCGAGGGCGTCCCCCGGGTGACCGACGTCCGGCCGCTGCCCGGATCGGGCCTGGGGGAAAGGGAGTTGACGAGGCTGGCGGCCGCCGCCGAGCACCCCAGCGAGCATCCGCTGGCGCGGGCCGTCGTGGCGGCGGCGCGGGAGCGGGGGCTGGCGCTGCCACCCGCCGAGGACTTCGGCTCCACGCCCGGGGTGGGCGTCGTGGCGACCGTCGAGGGACGCCGGGTCCAGGTCGGCGCCCCCGCCCGGCTGCTCGGCGGCGCGGACGACGCCGGGGCCGCACGGGCGGCGGTGCTCGCGGCCGAGACGGAGGAGCGGGGACGTACCGCCGTCCTGGTCCTCGTCGACGGGGTCCCCGTCGGTGTGCTGGGCCTGGCCGACCGGCTGCGGCCCGACGCCGCCGCGACCGTCGCCTCCCTCACCGCCCTGGCCGGCGCCGCCCCCCTCCTGCTGACCGGTGACAACCCGCGCGCGGCGGCGCACCTGGCCGCGGAGGCCGGCATCGAGGACGTCCGGGCCGGTCTGCTGCCGCAGCACAAGGTGCTCGCCGTGCGGGAGCTTGAGGCCGCCGGCCGCAAGGTGCTGGTCGTCGGGGACGGCGTCAACGACGCGCCCGCCCTGGCCGCCGCCCACGCCGGTGTCGCCATGGGCCGGGCCGGCTCCGATCTGGCGCTGGAGACCGCGGACGCGGTGGTCGTGCGCGACGAACTCGCCACCGTGCCCGCCGTCGTCGCCCTCTCCCGCCGGGCCCGGCGCCTCGTCGCCCAGAACCTCGTCATCGCCGGGGTGTTCATCGTCGGCCTGGTCGCCTGGGACCTCGCGGGCACCCTGCCCCTGCCGCTCGGCGTCGCCGGCCACGAGGGATCGACGGTGATCGTCGGCCTCAACGGCCTGCGCCTGCTACGAGAGCGCGCCTGGAGGCGAGCCCTGACAGAGGGCGCGTGACCCCGTCCGGCGCCCGGGACGGTCGGCCGTCCCGGGCTCGGGCCGGCAATCCGCAGGTCAGGTCCCTGTCGACCGCTCGGTCAGCGGTCGTGCTCCCGGGCCCGGTGTGACCGTGACCTCGGTGGGGGAGAGGGCCGTGTGCTCCTGCGGGCACTCGACCACGACGCGGACGGGTGCCCCGCAGTTGCGGTGCCGGATGTCGAGCGTCGGGCCCTCGGGGTCCCCGACGTAGGTCTCGCCCCACTGCCGCAGCGCCACCAGCACGGGCCACAGGTCACGGCCCTTGGGCGTGAGGCGGTACTCGTTGCGGGTCCGGCTGCCCTGTTCCTGGTAGGGGACGGTCCGCAGGACGCCGGCCGCGACCAGCTTGCGCAGCCGGTCCGCCAGCACCGCCTCGGACAGGCCCACATGGCGGCGGAAGTCGTCGAAGCGGCGCACCCCGTTGAAGGCGTCGCGCAACAGCAGCAGCGTCCACTTCTCCCCGACCAGGTCGAGGGTGCGCTGCACGGGACAGTTCTCGGTGCTCATCTCGAGCCACTTCATACGGCCATCGTAGAGCACCTGACTTCGACATTGACAGTCAGCGGAACGGCGAGCTAGCTTCGGCGGACAGAGTCAGACGGCCCCGTAGGACCGGGCGACGGCGTCGGAGGCCTCGCGGGCCAAGGAGGAAGCGCAGCCGCATGGAACGCTCACGTACGTACGACTGGCACGACCCCGCGATCTCCGCGGCCACCGTCGGCCAGGGCTCCGGCCTGCACTTCCTGCGCGAGATCCTCGCCGGCCGGCTGCCCGCGCCGCCGATCGCCGCCACCTTGGGCATGGACCTCGAAGAGGTCGACCACGGGCACGCCGTGTTCTCGCTGGAGCCAGGCGAGGAGCACTACAACCCCATCGGCAGCGTCCACGGCGGCATCTACGCGACGATGCTCGACTCCGCGGCGGGCTGCGCCGTGCAGTCCACCCTCCCGCAGGGCATGGGCTACACCTCGCTCGACCTCACCGTGAAGTTCCTGCGCCCGGTCACCGTCGACACGGGCAAGGTCCGCGCCGTCGGCAGCGTCCTCAACAGCGGCCGGCGCACCGCGCTCGCCGAGGCCCGGCTCCTCGACTCCGCCGACCGTCTCCTCGCGCACGCGACCAGCAGCTGCATGCTGTTCCCGATCCCGGGCGCCTGAGCCGCCGCCGGCCACCCGCGCCCGGCACGCGCACCCGGAAGGCCCCCCTCCGCCGCCCAGCCATTGCGGGCCGGCTTCGCGCCCCCGAGGCTGGGAGCGATGCCGGGCCTACGAGGAGGCGGCGATGGCGGCGGACAGCGGCACGGCGGGCGGCGAACGGCAGCGGCTG
Organism: Streptomyces panaciradicis; assembly: GCF_023516615.1. GTDB lineage: Bacteria > Actinomycetota > Actinomycetes > Streptomycetales > Streptomycetaceae > Streptomyces > Streptomyces panaciradicis. The sequence goes on along the minus strand of NZ_JAMGBF010000049.1, from coordinate 12,733 downwards.
GAGGAGGCCGACAGCGGCCGGGTGGCCTGGCGCCGCTGGGGCCCCTACCTCAGCGAACGCCAGTGGGGGACCGTCCGGGAGGACTACAGCGCGAACGGCGACGCGTGGTCGTACTTCACCCATGACCAGGCCCGCTCCCGCGCCTACCGGTGGGGCGAGGACGGCATCGCCGGGATCAGCGACGACAAGCAGCGGCTGTGCTTCGCGCTAGCCCTGTGGAACGGCCGCGACCCGATCCTCAAGGAGCGGATGTTCGGCCTGACCAACCAGGAGGGCAACCACGGCGAGGACGTCAAGGAGTACTGGTTCCACCTCGACTCCACGCCCACGCACGCCTACATGAAGTACCTGTACAAGTACCCGCAGGCCGAGTTCCCCTACGCCGACCTCGTCGACACCAACCGCGCCCGCACCCGCCACGACTTCGAGTACGAACTCCTCGACACCGGCGTCTTCGACGAGAACCGCTACTTCGACGTCTTCGTCGAGTACGCCAAGGCCGGCCCCGAGGACCTGCTGATCGAGATCACCGCGCACAACCGCGGACCCGACCCGGCGCCCCTGCACCTGCTGCCGACCCTCTGGTTCCGGCACACCTGGTCCTGGGCGGGCGGAACCGCCGTACCCGTCCTGACCGACACCCCCGACGCCATCCGCGCCGACCACGAGGAACTGGGCCCGCGCTGGCTCTACCACGACACCGACGCCACCGCCCTGTTCACCGGCAACGAGACGAACGACGAGCGCGTCTTCGGCAGCCCGAACGCCACCCCGTACGTGAAGGACGGCATCGACCGCTGCGTCGTCCACGGCGACACCACGGCCGTGAACCCGGACCGCACCGGCACCAAGGCCGCCCTGCACAGTGTCCTCACCCTCCCCGCGGGCGACAGCGCGACCGTCCGGCTGCGGCTGACCGACCGCGAACTGCCCGATCCCTGGGCCGACTTCGCGGCGACGATGGACCTGCGCCGCGCCGAGGCCGACGCCTTCTTCGAGAGCGTCGTCCCGGACAGCATGGACGAGGACGAGCGCCGCGTCGTCCGCCAGGCCCTCGCCGGCATGCTGTGGAGCAAGCAGTACTACTACCTCGACGTCGAACGCTGGCTCGCCGAGCACGGCGTGGACCCCCTCGCCGCCGAGCCCGGCATCCGCAACAGCGCCTGGTACCACATGGTCAACGACGCGGTCATCTCCATGCCGGACACCTGGGAGTACCCCTGGTTCGCGGCCTGGGACCTCGCCTTCCACACCATCGCCCTGTCGATGGTCGACATCGGCTTCGCCAAGTCCCAGCTGGAACTGCTGCTGCGCCGCCTGTACCTGCACCCCAACGGCCAGATCCCGGCGTACGAATGGAACTTCGGCGACGTCAACCCTCCCGTGCACGCCTGGGCCGTGCTCTTCGTCTTCGAACTGGAGAAGCACCGCACCGGCCATGCCGACCGCGCCTTCCTGGAGAACGCCTTCCAGAAACTGATGAAGAACTTCACCTGGTGGCTCAACCGCAAGGACCTCGACGGCAACAACGTCTTCCAGGGCGGCTTCCTGGGCCTGGACAACATCGGCGTCTTCGACCGCAGCGCCCCGCTGCCCACCGGCGGCCACATCGACCAGGCCGACGGCACCGCGTGGATGGCCCTGTACTGCCAGAACCTCCTGGAGATCGCCGTCGAACTCGCCGTCGACAACCCGGTCTACATCGAGCAGGCGCAGATGCTCTTCGAGCACTTCGCCTGGATCGCCGTCGCCATGAACCGCATCGGCAAGGACAACGCCGGCCTCTGGGACGAGGAGGACGGCTTCTTCTACGACGTGCTGCGGCTGCCCGACGGCGGCGCGACCCGGCTGAAGGTGCGCTCCCTGGTCGGCCTGCTGCCGCTCGCGGCGACCAGCGTGATCGGCGGCCGCACCGACCGCGGCTTCCCCGAACTCGTGCAGGGGGCAAGGGAGTTCATCCGGCGGCACCCGGCGGTCGAGGCCGTCGTCACGCAGCACCTCGACGCCGACCGCGCGCACGACGGCCGCTATCTCTTCGCCCTGTTCGGCGAGGACCGGCTGCGCCGGGTCCTGACCCGCATGCTGGACGAGGAGGAGTTCCTCGGCCCGCACGGCATCCGCTCCCTCTCCCGCCACCACGCGGCCCACCCGTACACCTTCGACGTGCACGGCGAGACCTACGGAGTGGGCTATCTCCCCGCCGAGTCCGACTCCGGCATGTTCGGCGGCAACTCCAACTGGCGCGGCCCGGTGTGGTTCCCGATCAACCTGCTGCTGATCCGCGCCCTGCTGAACCTGCACGCCTTCCACGGCCCCGGCTTCACCGTGGAGTGCCCGACCGGCTCCGGCCGCCTCATGAACCTCTACGAGGTCGCCCACGAGATCTCGGACCGGCTCACCGCCACCTTCCTGCGCGCGGAGGACGGCCACCGCCCGGTGCACGGCGCCCAGGCCAAGTTCGCCAAGGACCCGCACTGGAAGGACCTGATCCTCTTCTACGAGTACTTCCACGGCGACAACGGCGCCGGTCTCGGCGCCTCCCACCAGACCGGCTGGACCGGCCTGGTCGCGGCCACCGCCACCGTGTTCCACACCATCAGCGCCGAGGACTGGCACCGCGGCGCCCGGGAGTCCCTGCGGCCCAGGGACGTGCCCCGGGCCGCCGCCGACGACGAGCACTTCACCGTGGACGAGGAGGAGCCGTTCTCATGACGGTGATCTACGAGATCAACACCCTCATCTGGCTGGGCGAGTTGAGTGCCCGCCACGGCCGTCGCGTCACCCTCGGGGACGTGCCCGGCGAGGAGTGGGACGAGGTCGCCCGGCCCGGCGTCGACACCGTCTGGCTGATGGGCGTGTGGGAGCGCAGCCCGGCCGGCCTCGCCATCGCCCTGCGCGACCCGGCACTCCGCGCCTCCTTCCGCGAGGCGCTGCCCGACCTCACCGAGGCCGACATCACCGGATCGCCGTACTGCGTCCGCGACTACGTCGTCGACCCCGGCCTCGGCGAACCGGAGGGCCTCGCCGAGGCGCGCGCCCAACTCCGCTCCCGCGGGATGCGGTTGCTCGTCGACTACGTCCCCAACCACGTCGCCCCCGACCACCCCTGGCTCACCGGGCACCCCGAGCGCCTCATCCAGGGCACCGCGGAGGACCTGGCCCGCTCGCCCGAGGGCTTCCTCGACGCCGGCGGGCGCATCTTCGCCAACGGCCGCGACCCGTACTTCGCGCCCTGGCCCGACGTGGTCCAGCTCGACGCCTTCAGCCCGGACCTGCGCACCGCGACCGTGGACACCCTGGTCTCCATCGGCGACCAGGCGGACGGCGTGCGCTGCGACATGGCGATGCTGCTCATGAACGACGTGTTCGCCAAGACCTGGGGCGACCGGGCGGGCCCGCCGCCCGCAGAGGACTTCTGGCCGTACGTCCTGCCACGCGTGCGCGCCCGCCACCCCGACATGCTCTTCGTCGCGGAGGCCTACTGGGACCTCGAAGGCGCCCTGCAGGAGCAGGGTTTCGACCACTGCTACGACAAGCGCCTCTACGACCGCCTCGTCCACGAGGACGCCGAGTCGGTCCGCGCCCACCTCCAGGCGGACCCCGCCTACCAGCGCGGCCTGGTCCGCTTCCTGGAGAACCACGACGAACCCCGCGCCGCCGCCACCCTCCCCGGCGGCCGGGGACCCGCCGCGGCCGTCACCGTCGCCACCCTGCCGGGCGCCACCCTCTGGCACGAGGGCCAGTTCGAGGGCCGCACGGTCCGCCCGCCGGTCTTCCTCACCCGCCGGCCCGCGGAACCCGTCGACGACGAACTCCGCGGCTTCTACGCCCGGTTGCTGCCCGCCGCTGCCGCCGTCCGCGACGGTGAATGGCGGCTGCTGGCCACCACCGGCTGGCCCGACAACGACACCCACCGCAACCTGCTCGCCTGGACCTGGACCGGCGCCGACACCCGCCACATCGTGATCGTCAACCACTCCGACGCCCCCGCCCAGGCACAGGTCCCGCTGCCCTGGCCCGACCTCGCCGGCCGCCCCCACCGGCTCACCGACCTGCTCACGGACCAGGTCTACGACCGCGACGGCGACACCCTGCTCGCCGCCGGCCTCTTCGTCGACCTGCCCGCCCGGCACTCCCACGTGCTCACCGTCGCCCGAGGGAGGCCGTGGTAGGAAGCGACCATGACGAACCGCACCATCCTCCACCCGCCCCGGGACACCCGATGACCGCCGGCATCGACACCCCCGACCGCCGCGGCCGCACCGGCCTGGACAGGACCGGCCTCGACCTGACCGGCAACCCCCGCGTGCGCGTGCGGGAGGTCGAACTGCTCTCCAGCCACTGGTACGTCGAGCGCGCCACCACCTTCGACATCCGGCGCGCCGACGGCACCTGGTCCACCCAGCAGCGCGAGACCCACGACCGCGGCAACGGCGCCACCATGCTGCTGTACGACACCGAGCGGGAGACCGTCCTGCTCACCCGGCAGTTCCGCTTCCCCGTCTACGTCAACGGCCACCCCGACGGCATGCTGATCGAGACCCCCGGCGGCCTCCTCGACGACGATGACGAACACCCCGAACTCGCCGTGCGCCGCGAGGTCGTGGAGGAGACCGGCCACACCATCGGCGAGGTCCGGCACGTCTTCGACGTCTACATGAGTCCCGGCTCCGTCACCGAACGCGTCAGCTTCTACGCCGCCGCCTACGGCCCCTCGACCCGCACCCACGAGGGCGGCGGCCTCGACGAGGAGGGCGAGGACATCGAGATCGTCGAACTGCCCTTCCGCCGCGCCCTGGAGATGATCCGCACCGGCGAGATCAACGACGCCAAGACCATCATGCTGCTGCAATGGGCCGCCCTGGACGGGCCGTTCGCCAAGTAGCTCCGCACCCCCTTGACTTGAAGCGCGCTTCAAGAACGAGACTCCCGTTCGTGCCCGCATCTCCGCGGGGCACGAACGGGAGGACACCCATGAAGTACCGCACCATCGGAACCGCCCCCGGCACCCGCCGCGAGGTCAGCGTCCTCGCCCTCGGCGCGATGCTCTTCGGCTCCCGCACCGACGAGAAGACGTCCTTCGCCGTCCTGGACCGCTATGTTGAGGCCGGCGGCACCTTCGTCGACACCTCCGACAACTACGCGTTCTGGGAGGACGGCGGCCAGGGCGGCCAGAGCGAGGAACTCCTCGGCCGCTGGCGCCGCAGCCGCGGCGTCGGCGACGAGATCGTCATCGCGACCAAGCTGGGGGCCCGCCCGCTCGCCCCCGGCACCGGCTTCGTCGACAACCCGGAGGGGCTGTCCGCGAAGGTGATCCGCGAGTCCGCCGAACGCAGCCGCGAACGCCTCGGCGTGGACCGGCTGGACCTGCTCTACGCCCACATCGACGACCACACCGTCCCGCAGCGCGAGACCGTCGAGGCCTTCGCCGGACTGGTCGCCGAGGGCACCGTCGGCCTGCTCGGGGCCAGCAACCAGGCCGTGTGGCGGGTCGAGCGCGCCCGGGCGATCGCGGCGGCGGCCGGACTGCCCGGCTACGAGGTGCTCCAGTACGAGCACAGCTACCTGCGGCCCCGCCTCGACGTGCCCGGTGACCTCTTCCCCGACGGCAGCCTCGGCGCCGTCGGCCCCGAGATGCTCGGCTACCTCAGGGCGGAGCCCGGCCTCACCCTGGTCGCCTACTCGCCCCTGCTGAAGGGGGCGTACGTCCGCCCCGACCGGCTGCCCGCCGAGTACGACCACCCGGGCACCCCGGCCCGTCTCGCCGTCCTGCACGAGGTGGCGCGGGAGACCGGTGCCACCGTCAACCAGGTCGTCCTGGCGTGGCAGCTCGGCGGCGTCCTGCCGGTCGTCCCGCTGGTCGGCGCGTCCTCCGTGGCCCAGCTGGAGGAGAGCCTGGCCGCGGTGGACCTGGAGCTGTCGGACGACCAGCGGTTCCGGCTGGACTCCGTGCACTGAGGCAACCTGACCTTCTTTCCCACAGTCTCTAGAAACAGTTGCATTTCGATGCATACGGTCGGTAGGGCCGCCGTACGAGAGACGGGGGAGTCTTGCTGCACAGGGAGACACGGCGCTGGGACGGCGCCGACAGGGGACTGGACGGCGACGGGGCCGTGGACCGCGTACCCGGGCGCCGGCACGAACGGCCGAGTGCCACGTGGTGGTGGCGCCTCGCGCTGTTCCTCTGGCGCACCCTGCGGGGCGAGTGGGAGGGCATCGTCGCCGACCCGCTGCGCCGGCTCAGACGCCGCGGACTGCCCGGCCTCTCCCTGGCCTTCCTGGCCGCGTTCGGCGTGATCTTCTTCCACGCCGTCGCGCAGCACCGCACCGGCGCCACGGTGGTGCGGCTGCTCGGCGGCGTCTACGCCGACCTGCCGCTGTGGCTCGCGCTGCTGCGCACGCCCGTGTCCCTGTACGTCCCGGCCCTGGACCTGCCGGTGTGGGCGGGCATCACCCAGCTCTTCCTCGCCTTCGCGCTGGCCGAACTGGTCCTCGGCCGGGCCAGGACCCTCGCCATCTCGTACGCCACCACGCTCGCCGGCACCCTCATGGTGCGGGTGATGCTCGCGATCGGGCCCGGCGGGCTCGGGATCGGGCTGCCGCCGCAGGTCGGCCAGGTGCTCGACACCGGACCGTCGGCCGCGGTCGTGGGCCTGTTCACGTACATCTCGGTGGTCCGGCGGGCGCCGATCGTGTTCACCCTCACCGGCGGGTCGATGGTGTGGGAGTCGATCGCCGTACCCAACCTGGCCGGCCGCGAGCACCTGATCGCGGTCGGCACCGCGATCGCGATGGCCCTGGTCCACGAGCGCCGCAACCGCGACCGCAGGCGCAGGCGCCCGCGCCACGAGCCGATGCCCCCGGTCGTCTCGGGGCCGGTACCGGCCCGGCCGGTCATGCCGCCGGGCCGGCCGTCCCTGCTGGCCTGAGGCCGCTCAGACCTCGTCCACGGTGTAGACCATGCTGCGGACAGCGGTGAACTCCTGGAGGCGTTCGGAGTCCGCCGCGCAGGCCCGGCCCTCGGGGGAGGCGAACGCCGCCCGCAGCTCGTCCAGGCTGTCCCATTCGAGCAGGCCGACCAGGTAGTACGGCGTGCCGCCGCGCACGGCCGTGAGACCGGTGCCGACGGTGTAGCGGCGCAGCCCGGGCAGCTTGTGGGCCAGTGGGAGGTGAACCTCCCGGTAGTGCCGTTCGAAGGCCGCGGGGTCGGCGGGGGTGTCGTACAGGGCGAGGAAACGCGCTGTCATGTCCGATGTCCTCTCGATCGGTGGTCACCGGTACCTACCGGCGCAACCGCCCGGACTCATCGCGGCCCGGCGGATTCCCCCGCGGGAATCTCCGGCGGCAGGCCGAACGCCTCGAACACCTGCGGATCGGCGAAGACGGCATTGCGCGCGATCCGCCCGCCCGTCACCGTGAACACCTGCAGCGTGTGCAGCCGGAACCCGCCGTCCGCGGCGGGCGCGTACGCGGCGAACGCGGGCTCCCCGCCCGCGCCCAGATGCCGCACGGTCCATCCGGTGCCGCGCGTGTCGAAGACCCGCTCCATGAACCGGCCGTAGTCGCTCCGGCCGCGGTACCACAGCGGCACCGGCGGCATCTCCAGGATCGCGTCGTCGGTCAGCAGCCGCACCAGCGCGGGCACGTCCGCGGCCTCGAAGGCGCGCGCGTACCGCCGTACCGCCTCCCGTGCCCCGGCGTCGTCCGGCTCGCCGACCCCGCCCGGGTCACCCACCCCGGCGACGGCCGCCCGGGCCCGCTGCAGGGCGCTGTTGACCGCGGCGACCGTGGTCCCGAGCTGCTCGGCGACCTCCGCCGCGCTGAACTGGAGCACCTCCCGCAGCACCAGCACCGCCCGCTGCCGCGCCGACAGCGACTGCATCGCGGCGACCAGCGCCAGCCGCAGGTCGGCCCGCGCGTCCACGTCGTAGCGCGCGTCGGGGAACGGCTGGAGCCACGGGACGTCGAAGGCCGGCGTCAGCGGCGCCCCCGGATCCTCGCTCGGCGCCCCGAGCCCCGACGGCAGCGGACGCCGGGCCCGCCCCTCCAGCGCCGTCAGGCACACGTTCGTCGCGATCCGGTACAGCCACGTGCGCACCGACGCGCGCGAGGCGTCGTAGCGCTCCCGGGCCTTCCAGGCGCGCAGCATCGTCTCCTGTACCAGGTCCTCGGCCTCGTGGAACGACCCCGACATCCGGTAGCAGTACGCGACCAACTCGCCCCGGTACGGCTCAAGGTCCATGAGGTTCATCATGGACCCATGAGTGGACTCCGCACCGCACAGTCCGTCCGCAGCACCCCCGAAGGCATCCTGTGGGAACCGAGCGAACGCTGGGTGCGCGGCCGCAAGGGCGACGTCACCGTCGTCGACAGCCGGCACCCCGTCCTGGTCTGGGAGCCGTCGCTGCCCGTACCGCAGTACGCCTTCCCCCGCGGCGACGTGCGCGAGGACCTGCTGCGCCCCGCGCGGAACCCGCGGCCGGGCGCGCACAGCGGATCGAAGATCTTCTACGACCTCGCCGTCGACGGCGAGCTGCTGGAGAACGCCGCCTGGACCTTCCCCGCCGCCGAGCTGGCCGGGCACATCGCCTTCGAGTGGTTCGGGCGCAGCGGCAAGGGCCTCGACCACTGGTACGAGGAGGAGGAAGAGATCTTCGTCCACCCCCGCGACCCGCACAAACGGGTGGACGCCATCCCGAGCAGCCGCCATGTCCAGGTGACGGTCGACGGCACGCTCCTCGCGGACACCCGCCGGCCGGTGCTGCTCTTCGAGACCGCCCTGCCCACGCGCTACTACATCCCGCGCGAGGACGTCCGCATGGACCTGCTCACCGCGAGCGACCACCACACCGCCTGCCCCTACAAGGGCGTCGCCGCGTACTGGTCGACGGCCGGCGGGGCGAACCTCGTGTGGAGCTACCCGGAGCCGCTGGCCGCCGTGGCGGTGATCAAGGGCCTGCTCGCCTTCTACAACGAGGTCGTCGACATCACCGTGGACGGCGAGCTGCGGGAGCGGCCCTTGACGCCGTTCAGCGCGATGCTCAGACAGAGCAGCCGACGTGGGCGAGGGCCTGCCTGAGCAGTACCCCGTGGCCGCCCGGCATCTCGCTCTGCACGGCCTCGGACACCGCCTCCTGCGGGCTGAACCAGACCAGGTCCAGGGCGTCCTGGCGCGGCCGGCAGTCGCCGGTCACCGGCACCACGTAGGCCAGCGACACCGCGTGCTGACGCGGGTCGTGGTACGGCGTGACGCCCTGGGTCGGGAAGTACTCGGCGACGGTGAAGGGCTGCAGGGAGGCCGGGATCCGGGGCAGCGCCACCGGGCCGAGGTCCTTCTCCAGGTGGCGCAGCAGGGCGTCCCGCACGCGCTCGTGGTGCAGTACCCGGCCGGAGACCAGGGTCCGGCTGACCGTGCCGTCCGGCCCGATGCGCAGCAGCAGGCCGACGCTGGTGACTTCGCCGCTGTCGTCGACCCGCACGGGCACGGCCTCGACGTACAGGATCGGCATGCGCGCACGCGCCATCTCCAGCTCGTCGGGGGAGAGCCAGCCGGGCGTGGTTTCGGTCATGTCAGACATTGCTTGATCATACTTTCAGGAGGTGCCGGGAAAGCGGTAGACCTGACGGGCGTTGTGTGCTCCTGCCCACTCCGCGACGCGCAACGCGTCCGGCAGGTCCAGTTCGTCACTGTCCACCCGGTCCTGCAGCAGACCCGCCAGACCCCGGCGGAACGCGAGCGCCCCCAGGAAGTGGAACTCGGCCACACCGTAGGCGTCGGAGCTGTACAGCAGTTTGCGGAACGGGGTGATCTCCAGGGCCTCCTCCAGCACCGCACGGGACCGCGCCGGGCCCACGAAGTGCAGGGCGAGCCCCACGTCCAGGTACACCTGCTCGAACACCGTGGCCAGATAGGCGGCCTGGCGCTGGTAGGGCCAGCAGTGCAGCAGCAGGACCGGGATGGTGCCGGCGGTCAGGTGCAGCCAGTCGGTGAGGTGGGCGGGGTCCGAGCGGTGCAGCCGGATGTCGTTGTCGCCGAGACCGACGTGCAGTTGCAGGGGCAGGCCCAGATCGACGGCGGTCCACAGCAGATGCCGTACGAGGACCGGGTCCGCCAGCCGGCCGCCGCCGCCCGCGAGCCAGTGCCGGGCCGCCTCGGTGACCTGCGCGTCCGAGGGGCGGGCCGGGTCCAGGTCGAAACCCGTGCGGTAGGCGGCGACCGACTTCACGGCCACCACGCCGGGCCGCCGTACGGCCTCCAGCGCGGCCACCCGGAAGGCGTCGGCGTACTCGCCCGGCTCGACGCCCCGCGCCGCCACCGACTCCGCCACGCTCTCCAGCCGCACCACCTCGTACGCGGTGCCGCCCGCGGCCAGCGCGAGTTCGGCCGGGGTGCTGAGACGTTCCGGCGCGTACCCGGTGTCCACGCAGAACACGTCCGCTCCGGCGGCGCCGAGGAGCCGGGCGTGGACCTCGCGCCACCCGAGCCCGGCGCGCCGGGCCAGGTAGTCCTCGGCGGGCGCGTGCCGGGGCAGGTCCAGCAGGGGAGCGCAGTGGCGGCGGACGGCCACCCCGACGGGGCTGTCGAAGGAGGAGCTCCCCGGCCACGACCCGCCCTCGGTGATCAGGTCCTCGAGCTCCGGCCTGGACAGGTCGGCGGTGACCACCCCGTGGCAGTGGTGGTCCACCAGCGGCAGCGCCTCCAGCGCCTGGAGGACCGGCCCGCCACCCATCTCAGTACTTCCAGCGGTACGCCGCCGCCACCCACGCGTCGTCGTGCCCGTCGACCGCCGCGATCTCGCCCTGCCGTACGGCGATCACGGCGTCGGCGAGCACCGGCCCGAGGGCGGCCCGCAGCCGGTCGTCCTTGCGGAACTCCTCGACGGCCTCGGCGAGGGAGGTCGGCAGCCGCCGTACGTCCCGCGCCGCCGCCTCCTGGGCGCCCAGGAGGGCCGGGTCGCCGGTGATCTCCTCCGGCAGCCGCAGGGAGCGGCTCATGCCGTCGAGCCCGGCCGCGATCACGCAGCCGAGGGCGAGGTACGGGTTCGCGGCCAGGTCGACCGGCTTGACCTCCAGGTTCGCCGCCTGCTCGCGCAGGCCCGCCGTGCCGGTGACGACCCGCAGCGCCGCCTCACGGGTCTCGCGGCCCCAGGCGGTGAACACCCCGGCCCACTGGGACGGTTTGAGGCGCAGATAGCTCGCCGGGCTGGGCGCGGTCACGGCCGTCAGGGCGGGCAGCCGGGCGAGGATGCCGGCCGCGAAGGACTCCGCGTCGGCCGTCATGCCGTGGCGGCCCTCGCCGCCGGAGTGCAGGTTGACGCCGTCGCGCCAGGCGGAGAGGTGGAGATGGCCGCCGTTGCCGACACCCTCGGCGCACACGGCCGGGGAGAACGAGACCACCAGCCCGTGCCGTCGGGCCACCGCCCGGATGGTCTGGCGCACCAGCACGCTGCGGTCGGCCGCCGACACCGGGTCCAGCGCGCCCACCGAGATCTCGAACTGCCCGGCGGCGTACTCGGGATGGATCTGTTCGACCTCCACGTCCTGCGCGGCGAACGCCGTCAGCAGGTCGGCGGTGTAGTCGCTCAACTCGACCTGGCGCGTGGCACTGTAGGCGGGCCCGCTGGTCGCGGGCACGAACTCCCCGCCCGCCGCGGCCCCTTGGCCCACGCTCCACTCGATCTCGATGCCCGCCTTGAAGGCCAGCCCGCGCTGCTCGGCGGCCTCGGTGACGATCCGGCGCAGAAGGGTGCGGCCGCACCCCGGGTGCGGCTCGCCCTCCTGCGTGATCCGGTCGACCGGGGCCCACGCCCAGCCCGGCTGCCCGGCCAGGACGACCAGCTGGTCGAGGTCGGGGTAGAGGCGCAGATCGCCGTCAGGGGAGCCCAGGACGTCGGTGGTGACGATGGAGTCGTTCGCCAGGAAGGTGTCGAACACCGGCGACATGCCCACGCCCCAGGCCGACGCCGAGGCGAGCTTCTGGGTGGGGATCGTCTTGACCCGGCCGACGCCGGCGGTGTCGACGTAGGACAGCACGATCCCGTGCACGCCCCGCCCGGACAGCTCCCCGCTCATCGCGGCGGCCCGCTGCACTTCGCCGGGGCGCCCGCCGGGGACGGGATCGGCAAGGGTGGTCATACGTCCTCCTCGACGGACTCGGCCGGGCGGCTGGCGTACGTCAGGGTTTCACGGCCACCGCTCCGAACTGCGGTACCACGGGGGGCGTTTCGGGCTCGGCACGCCAGCGGGAACACGACACCAGGCCCGGCGGGAGGATCTCCAGGCCGTCGAAGAAGGCGGCGATGTCCTCGCCGCTGCGGGCGGTGATCGGCGGGGTGGCGTTCTCGTTCCAGAACTCCATCGCCGGGATCTGGCCCGCGCCGCCGAGGTCGTCGTCGAAGGTCGGGTGGGTGAGCACCAGACAGCTGCCGGAGGGCACCGCGGCCATGATCTCGCGCACGATGCGCCGCGCCTTCTCCACGTCCAGCACGAAGTTGAGGATGCCGAGCATCATCACCGCGACCGGCTCGGTGAGGTCCAGGGTGACCGCGGCGCGTTCGAGGATCGCGGCCGGGTCGTGCACGTCGGCGTCGATGTAGTCGGTGGCGCCGTCGGGGGTGCTGGTCAGCAGCGTGCGGGCGTGCGCGAGCACGATGGGGTCGTTGTCGACGTAGACGATCCGGGAGTCGGGGGCGATGCGCTGGGCGATCTCGTGCGTGTTGTCCACCGTCGGCAG
>NZ_JAMGBF010000048.1 GCF_023516615.1 Streptomyces panaciradicis | reverse complement strand
GTGCTGGTCAGCAGCGTGCGGGCGTGCGCGAGCACGATGGGGTCGTTGTCGACGTAGACGATCCGGGAGTCGGGGGCGATGCGCTGGGCGATCTCGTGCGTGTTGTCCACCGTCGGCAGCCCCGTGCCGATGTCCAGGAACTGGCGCATCCCGCGCTCCTCGGTCAGGAACTGCACCGCCCGGCCCAGGAACCAGCGGTCCGCGCGGGCGATGTCCCGGATGATCGGGAACATCCCGGCGACGTGCTCACCGACCTGCTGGTCGACCTCGTAGTTGTCCTTGCCGCCGATCCAGTAGTTCCACACGCGCGCGTTGTGCGCCACACCGGTGTTCAGCCGTGCCGACCCGCTCGACGGGGTGTGGCTCTCACTCACGACTCGACTCCTTCTCGCACCGCCTGCGGCCGTCGCCGCCATTGTGCCGCCCGGTGATCACGCTGTCCCGGGAATCGGCTGATCAGGTGTGCGGAATCGGCCGGCGAGACCGGCCGGACGAGACACGGAACGGGTCGATTCGACGCGTCAGCGGATGCGCCCGGCACCGGGGGCGGGTGTCTTGCCGGCCTTGACCTGCTTGAGCCGCTGGGCGCCCTCGCGCACCGCCAGCTCCAGGGAGGCGTGCTGGCCGCCGGCCAGACCGCCGGCGGTGACCGTGATCGCGTCGTTGCCGATGCGCACGGCGGCCACGTCCAGGGTGAGCGTGGCGGGCTCGCCGTTCGCGGTCCCCTGCACCACCACGTGCAGCCCCTGCCGCGCGTCGCCCTGGTTGGGCACCGAGGAGGTCGTCACCTGCACGGTCCGCTTGCCGCCCTTGCCGTCGGTCGCGGTGAACTGGTCGCACTTGACCGGCAGCGACTTCATCCAGCCCAGCGCGGCGCTCAGCCGCACCGGGTTGTAGGCGGCGACCTGGTACAGCAGGCGGGAGTCGCCCTCCTCGAAGCCGGTCAGCGCGTTCGCGCCGGACGGCTTGCCCAGCAGGTCGTCGTCATAGAGCGAGTCCATGAGCCGCTGGCAGTCGGCGGCGTCCGCCTTGGCGGTGAGGAACGCGGCCACGTCGACCTTCCCGACCAGCAGGGTGTCGCCCCAGGACGCGGCGGTCTTGACCTGGTTCCAGTCGCCCTCCAGGTCCGTCTCGGTGATCAGCGCGGCCCGCGCCCCGGCCTCGGTGAGCCGGGCACCCGGTGTCGGGCTGGTGCCCGCCACCTCGGCGAGGGGCGAGTCGGAGACGCTGGAGGCCGCGGCACTCCCTCCGTCGCCGCCGCTCGAACACGCCGCGACGGCCAGCAGCGCACCGAGGGACACGGCGGAGGCGAGGACACGGACGGGCCGGGACGGTCGACGGGACATGCGGGGCCTCCTGGGCGTACGCGGCTGTGCGGGCGCGGATTCCCCTCAGCGCACCACCGGCCGGTGCGGCCCACCAGCGCACCGGACCGTACGGGTGACCCCGGCGACGGGCGTCCGCCCGCTCGGCTACCCGCCAGTACCCCGCCGGGTGACGGAGGCGACACCTGGGGTAGGGTCCCAGCGGCCCGCAAGCACCGGCAGCCCGCGGGCCGTCACGGACCGTGTCGAAGGGGGAGCCGCAGCCATGGAATTCCACGTGGTCGACGACGAGCACGCGACACCGGACGACACGCGGCTGGAGGACCTCGCCCCTGAGCCCCTGCTGACCCGCGACTACGAGATCCGCCCCGCCCTCGTCTACGAGCGGCTGCGCGACCGCCACGGTCCCGTCGCCCCGGTCGACCTGCTGGGCGTGCCCGCCTGGCTGGTGCTGGGCTACCGGGAGTCGCTGCAGGTGCTCCAGGACGACGACGCCTGGCCCAAGGGCCTGGAGAACTGGCGGGCCCGGACGGAGGGCCGGGTGCCCGCCGACTGGCCGCTGGCCCCCTCCCTGGAGGTCAACCACGTACTGATCCAGGGCGGTGAGGGCTACCGCGGCCTGCGCACCGCCTGGGACGCCGCGCTGCGCCCCTTCCAGGACCCGCGCCACCCGCTGGCCAAGCGGCTGCGGACCGCCGTCACGGGGTACGCCGACGAGCTGATCACGCTCATCGCGCAGGGCGGCGGCAGCGGCCACGCCGATCTGTCCGCGCAGTTCTCCCGGCCGCTGCCGCTGATGGCGGCGAGCCACCTGCTCGGCTTCCCCGGCTCCCAGGGCGACGAGGCCCTGATGGACATGTGGCGGATCCTGGACGCCGGACCCGACGCCGGGCCCGCCCTGGAGCGGCTGCTGGTGACACTCACCGACCTCGCCGCCGCCAAGATCGACAAGCCGGGCGACGACTTCCCCTCCCACCTGCTCGCCGCCCACCCGGACCTCTCGGTCGACGAGCTGGCGCGGGAGCTGTTCATGCTGCTCGGCATGACCTCCGACCACGTGGGCATCCTCGTCTCCAACACCGTCGTCGAGGTGATCTGCGGGGACAGCGCGGGCGGGGTGCGCACCACCCTGTCCGCCGGAATGGTCCGCGAGACCATGAACCGGGTCGTCATGCGCAAGCCGCCCCTGGTCAACTTCGTACCGCGGTTCGCGGCCGAGGACACCACGCTCGGCGACTACGTCGTCCGCGCCGGCGATCCGGTGTGGGTCTCCGCGGCCGCCGCCCACGCCGACCCCCTCTTCGCCGGCCAGATGACCCCGGACTCCAACATCAGCAGCCGGGCCCACCTGGCGTGGGGCGCGGGCCGGCGCCAGTGCCCGGCCCGGGAGCTGGCCTCGACCATCGCGATGGCCGGCGTCAGCCGTGTCTTCGAACGCTTCGCCCACTTGGAACTCGCCCTCCCGGTCGACCAACTCCCGTGGCGGTCCTCGCCGTTCATGCGCGGGCTGCGGTCCCTGCCGGTGCGCTACGAACTCGCCGGGCCCGTGCCCAGGCCGGCGCCGCCGCGAGAGAGCGCCGTGGCGTCGGCGGACGCGGCGCAGGCCGCGGAGCACGGCGTCCGGCGCCGCTCGGCGCTGTGGCGCTACCTGTCCGGACTGATCCGCTCGAACAGCTGACCCGGTCGGCTCGCGTAGGGTGACGGGACCGCCGTCCACCCTCCGGCGCCCCGGCGCGCCCCGACCGGAAGCAGGTCATGACCTCCGCCCCCACGCCCCAGGCCACCGTCCCCGACCCGCCCGCCGGCCCTGCCGACATCCGCCTGGTCGTCACCGACATGGACGGCACGCTCCTCGACGACGCGGGCCGCGTCCCGCCCGGGCTGTGGGACACGCTGGCCGAACTGCGCCGGCGCGGGGTGCTGTTCAGCCCGGCCAGCGGACGCCAGTACGCCACGCTGGCACGGCAGTTCGCCGAGGTCGCCGAGGGCATGGTGTTCATCGCCGAGAACGGCACCTACGTCGTCCGCGACGGCGTCGAACTCAGCTCCGACCCGCTGGCCCCCGGCGTCGCCGCCCGCGTGGTGGAGGCCGTACGGAGGCTGGTGGCCGACGGCGTGGACGTCGGCGCCGTCGTCTGCGGCAAGCGGGCGGCCTACGTCGAGCGGGGCGACGAGCCGTTCCTGGCCGAGGTGCGCAAGTACTACGTCGAGCACCGGGTGGTGGAGGACGCCACCGCCCTCGACGACGAGGTGATCAAGGTGGCGCTCTTCGACTTCGGCGCGGCCGCGCGCACCACC
Organism: Streptomyces panaciradicis; assembly: GCF_023516615.1. Classification (GTDB taxonomy): domain Bacteria; phylum Actinomycetota; class Actinomycetes; order Streptomycetales; family Streptomycetaceae; genus Streptomyces; species Streptomyces panaciradicis. The sequence continues at coordinate 45,979 of NZ_JAMGBF010000048.1, read as the reverse complement.
GCTCCCGCCCTGGCGCCGTTCGCCGACACCCACCAGGTCGTCGTCTCCGGCGAGCACTGGGTCGACGTCATGAACCGCACCGCCAACAAGGGCAACGCCCTGCGCAGCCTGCAGCGGGCGCTCGGCATCACCCCGGCGCAGACCATGGTGTTCGGCGACTACCTCAACGACCTGGAGATGCTGGACGCCGCCGAGTGGTCCTTCGCCATGGCGGGCGCCCACCCGGACGTCATCGCCCGCGCCCGCCACCTGGCCCCGTCCAACAACGACCACGGCGTCCTCCGCACGATCGCGCGCGTACTGGACCTCTGAGCCCTCCTCGGCCGCCCGCCCGCGGTCGCGCCCCGGACCGGGCCCCTGGTGCCCCGGTCGGCGGAGGCTGTTCAATGGGGCTGCACATCCCCGCCGCGAGAGGAGCCGCCGTGTCCGCCGCCGCCGTGCCGCCCGTCGGCGCGCGCATCCGACAGGCGCGCCTCGCCAAAGGCGTGAGCCTGCGTGCCCTCGCCCGCGAGGTCGGGGTCTCCGCGAGCCTGGTCTCCCAGATCGAGACCGGCAAGAGCCAGCCGTCGGTCAGCACGCTGTACGCCATCACCACCGCGCTGTCGATCTCCGTCGAGTCGCTCTTCGACGCGTACGAGGAGCAGGCCGCCGCGGCCCCGGCGGCAGCGGCCTCCGCGGTGCCCGACACCGTCCTGCGCGCCCTCGCGGCCTTCGCCGCCGACCCCGGCCGCCGGATAGGACCGCTGGTCGCGGCGGGGGCGCGGGAGACGCTGGAGCTGGACTCGGGTGTGGTGTGGGAACGGCTCGGCCACGTCCCCGGCACCGACGTGGACTTCCTGCTGGTGACCTACCGGCCCGGCGGGGCCTCCTCCGGCTCCGGCGGCCTGATGCGGCACACGGGCACCGAGTACGGCTATCTCACCTCCGGCGAACTCGTCCTCACCCTCGGTTTCGACGAGTACACCCTGCGCCCCGGCGACGCCGTCTGCTTCGAGTCGGCCACCCCGCACCGCTACCGCAACGACGGCACCGAACCGGCCGTGGGCGTGTGGTTCGTGTCCAGCGAGGGTGTTCAGTAGCACTTGACACCCGTGCCGTGCGGACGTTCACTCCGAAGTGGGGGTGGTCGCCATGGCGATCCGCACATACGGCCCGAACGCCGTCGACTGGGAAGAGCGCATCGACCTGGACCGGCTGCGCACAGAGCGCCTGTCCCGGCTGCACGAGACCCTGAACCGCTCCTCGCTGGGCGCCGTGCTCAGCTTCGACTTCGCCAACATCCGCTACATGACCGCCACGCACATCGGCACCTGGGCGATGGACAAGCTGATCCGCTTCGCCCTGCTCGTGCGCGGCGGCGAACCGGTCGTCTGGGACTTCGGCTCCGCCGCCCGCCACCACCAGCTCTACAACCCCTGGCTCGACTACAGCGACGGCAAGGGCGGCCCGCCCACCGGCGCCCGCGCCGGCATCTCCACCCTGCGCGGAGCCTTCCACCCGGACGCCGGGATCGCCGAGGACGTGGCCCGCAAGATCGCCGGCGAACTGCGCGAACACGGCCTGGCCGGAGAGCCGCTCGGCATCGACGTCGCCGAGATGCCCGTCCTGGCCGCCCTGCGCGCCGAGGGCATCGACGTCGTCGACGGCCAGCAGGTCTTCCTGGAGGCCCGCCGCACCAAGACCCGCGACGAGATCTCCCTGCTCACCCAGGCCTGCGCGATGGTCGACGCCGCCTACGAGGAGCTGTACGGGTACCTGCGCCCCGGAGTGCGCGAGAACGAGTGCGTCGGCCTGGTCAGCAAGGTCCTCTACGACCTCGGCAGCGAGTACGTCGAAGGCGTCAACGCCATCTCCGGCGAACGCTGTTCACCTCACCCGCACGTCTACAGCGACCGCCTGATCCGCCCCGGCGACCCCGCCTTCTTCGACATCCTGCACAGCCACCTCGGCTACCGCACCTGCTACTACCGCACCTTCGCCGTCGGCAGCGCCTCCCGCGCCCAGCGCGACGCCTACGTCCGCTGCCGGGAGTACATGGACGAGGCCATCGCCCTCGTCCGCCCCGGCGCGACCACCGCCGACATCGTCCGGGTCTGGCCGCGCGCCGAGGAGTTCGGCTTCGCCGACGAGACGGCCGCCTTCGCCCTGCAGTACGGCCACGGGGTGGGCCTGTCCATCTGGGAGAAGCCCATCTTCAGCCGCCTGGTCTCCCTCGACCACCCCGAAGTCCTCCAGGAGGGCATGGTGTTCGCGCTGGAGACGTACTGGCCGGCCGCCGACGGCTGGTCCGCCGCCCGCATCGAGGAGGAACTGGTCGTCACCGCCGACGGCTGCGAGGTCATCACCAAGTTCCCCGCCGAGGAACTGCTCGTCGCGGGCCGCAAGTACTGGACGGTCGGCGGCGAGCTGAACACCCGCCGCGAGTCCCAGTCCCACCTCAACACCCGGGACCGCTGATGGACGCGCCCGAACTCCTCGCCCTGTACGAGCGGATGGCCCTCATCCGCCGCACGGAGAAGGCCGCCCACGACCTGTTCCTGTCCGGCCTGGTCAAGGGCACCACGCATCTGGCCGCCGGGCACGAGGCCGTCGCCGTCGGCGCGAGCGCCGCCCTGCGCGACGACGACTACGTCTTCGCCACCTACCGCGGCCACCACCACGCCCTGGCCCGCGGCGCCACCCCCGAGGAGTGCCTCGCCGAACTCATGAGCCGGGCGACCGGGCTGTGCCGGGCCAAGGGCGGCTCCATGCACCTCACCAAGGCGTCCGTGAACATGCTCGGCTCCTACGCCATCGTCGGCGCCCACCTGCCCATGGCGGTCGGCGCCGCCTGGTCGGCCCGGATGCGCGGCACCGGGCAGCTCGCGGTGGCCTTCTTCGGCGACGGCGCCACCAACATCGGCGCCTTCCACGAGGCGCTGAACCTGGCCGCCGTGTGGAAGCTGCCGGTGCTGTTCGTCTGCGAGAACAACCTGTACATGGAGTACACGCCGATCGCCGACGTCACGGCGGTCGCCCGCCCGGCCGCCGACCGGGCGCCCGCCTACGGCGTCCCCGGCGAGGTCGTCGACGGCAACGACGTCGTCGCCGTGCGCGAGACGGTGGCCGCCCTCGCCGAGCGGGCCCGTGCGGGAGGCGGACCCGCGATCGTCGAGGCCGAGACCTACCGGCACTTCGGGCACAGCCGCGCCGACCCGGCGGCCTACCGCCCGGCCGAGGAGGTCGAACGCTGGCTCAAGCACGACCCGTTGGACCTCGCCCGGGGACGGCTGGCCGAACTCGGGGTGGAGGAGGAGACGGTCACCGCCGCCGACGACCGCGCCCGGGCCGCCGTACAGGAGGCGGTGGAGGCGGCGAAGAACGCGCCGCCGCCCGATCCGCGCGAGGCGCTGACCGACGTGTGGGCGGACGGAGGTGCGGCATGGCGGACGTGATCACCTACCGCGAGGCGGTCGCCGAGGGCATCGCCCGCGAGATGCGGCGCGATGCCGCCGTGGTGTGCCTGGGCGAGGACATCGGCGAGGCCGGCGGGGTGTTCAAGACGACCGTGGGGCTGCTGAAGGAGTTCGGGCCCGAGCGGGTGTGGGACACGCCGATCTCCGAACAGGCCATCGTGGGCGCGGCGATGGGGGCCGCCATGACCGGCATGCGGCCGGTCGCGGAGATCATGTTCTCCGACTTTTTGGCCTGTTGTTGGGACTACCTCGCCAACGAGATACCGAAAGTGCGTTACATGACGGGTGGCCAGGTCACCGTGCCCCTCGTCGTGCGCACCGCCAACGGCGGCGGGCTCGGTTTCGGCGCCCAGCACTCGCAGGCCACCGAGAACTGGGCCCTGACCGTCCCCGGGCTGAAGATCGCCGCGCCGGCCACCCCCGCCGACGTGATCGGCATGATGGCGGCGGCGATCCGCAGCGACGACCCGGTGGTGTTCTTCGAGCACAAGGGGCTGCTGGCGAGCAAGGGCGCCCCGCCGCCGGCGGACCACGTCGTCGAGCTGGGCCGGGCCGCCGTCGTCCGCGAGGGCGCCGACGTCACCCTGGTGGCCCTCGCCTCGATGGTGCCGGTGGCGCTGGAGGCGGCCGCCCGGCTCGCCGGGGAGGGCGTCGACGCCGAGGTCGTCGACCTGCGCAGCCTGATCCCGCTCGACACCGCGACCGTGCTCGCCTCGCTCGCGAAGACCTCGCGCCTGGTCACCGTGGAGGAGAACCCGTACCAGGGCGGCTGGGGCGCCACCGTCGTCTCGGTCGTCGCCGACGAGGGATTCGACCTGCTCGACGCGCCCGTGCGCCGGATCGCGGGGGAGTGCGTCCCGCTGCCCTTCGCCGACGTGCTGGAGGAGCAGGTCATCCCCACCACCGAGAAGGTCGTGGCGGCGGTCCGCGGCCTCGCCGCGTACTGAACACCCCATGGGAGGAAGCGCGATGACCGATCGGATACTCCTTCGCGCCGGGCACGTCGTCTCGATGGACCCGGACATCGGGGACCTGCCGCGGGGCGACGTCCTCATCGAGGACGGGACGATCACGGCCGTGCGGCCGGAGATCAGCGCCGACGCCGAGGTGCTCGACATGACCGGCCGCATCGTGATGCCCGGCTTCGTCGACACCCACCGCCACACCTGGGAGGCCTCGATCCGCGGCGTCGCCCCCGACGCCACCCTCGACGACTACTTCGTCGACATCCTCGACACCTTCGCCCCGCTGTACACGCCGGAGGACGTCTACGCGGCCAACCTCGCCGGCGCCCTGGAATGCCTGAACGCGGGCATCACCACCCTGGTCGACTGGTCGCACATCAACAACACGCCCGAACACCCGGACGCGGCGATCCAGGCACTGGCCGAGACCGGCATCCGCGCCCAGTACGCCTACGGCAGCGCCAACACCTCGCTCGCCGACTACTGGTTCGAGAGCAAGATCGCCATCCCGGGCGACGACGTACGCCGTGTCCGCGCGCGGTACTTCTCCTCCGACGACGGCCTGCTCACCATGGGCCTGGCCACCCGCGGCCCCGGTTTCTGCGTCAACGACGTCGTCACCTCCGAATGGGCCCTCGCCCGCGAACTGGGCATCCCGATCACCGTGCACGTGGCCATGGGCCGGCTCGCCGGCCGCTTCGGCATGGTCAAGCAGCTGAAGGACCTGGGCCTGCTCGGCCCGGACACCACCTACATCCACTGCTGCTACCTCCACGACGACGAGTGGCGGATGGTCGCCGACAGCGGCGGCACGGTGTCCATCGCACCGCAGGTGGAGACGCAGATGGGGCACGGCTGGCCGCCCGTGATGCAGGCGGTCGAGCACGGCCTGCGCCCCTCCTTGAGCATCGACGTCGTCACCACCGTGCCCGGCGACATGTTCACCCAGATCCGCGCGGCCTTCGGCGCCGAGCGCGCCCGCGTCAACGCCGACTGCTGGCAGGCCAACATGCCCGTCCCGGAGACGATGCTCACGGCACGCCGGATGCTGGAGATGGCGACGCTGAACGGTGCGCACGTCGCGGGACTGGAACACCGCACCGGTTCCCTGACCCCCGGCAAGCGCGCCGACGTCGTCGCCCTCGACGCCACCGCCCTGAACATGACCCCCGTGCACGACGCGGCCGCCGCGGTGACGCTGTGCGCCGACGTCTCCAACGTCGAGACCGTCCTCGTCGACGGCGTGATCCGCAAGCGGGACGGGAAGCTGACGGCCGACGTGGCCCGGGCCCGGCGCCTGGTCGAGGAGTCCCGGGACCGGCTGCTGGCCGCGAAGGAGGCGAAGGCGACGGCATGACACGGCACTTGGTGCGCCGGGCCGCCGACCTGCCCGAGCCGCCGTACGACCGGCTCGGGCACCGCAGACGGACCCTGGTCGGCGAGGACGACGGCAGTGTGCACACCGGCTTCGGCGTCTGCGAACTGCGGCCCGACGGCCGGGTCCCCGCCCACGTCCACTCCTACGAGGAGAGCTTCCACGTCCTCGGCGGGAGCGTGATCCTCGACGTCCCGGAGGGCTCCCTCGTGCTGGTGGAGGGCGACTACGGCCTCCTGCCGACAGGTGTCCCGCACGCCTGGCGCGGCACCGGGGACACACCCGCACGCTGGGCGGACATGCTGGCGCCGGTCCCGCGGGCGCGTTATGGCCACGACACCCAGGAGGTGCCCGAACTGCCCGCGCGCGACCCCGTCCGCATCGACGTCCGCGACCCCCGCACCCGCTCCTTCGGCCACTTCGAGCCCGCCCAGATGGACCCGGACCGGCAGTCCCAGGACCTCCTCGCGGTCTCGGCGAGCATGCGCACCGCACTGCTCGTCTACAGCGGCATCACGGTCAAGATGATGGTCGACGGGGACCTCGGCGCCGTCGCCTCGACGATGTTCATGGTGCGGTACGCGCCCGACGGCGTCGCCGGCACCCACGACCACCCCTTCGAGGAGACGTACTACTTCCTGGAGGGGGAGGCCGAGGCGGTGTTCGACGGCGAGACCTACCGCCTCGGACCCGGCGACTGTGCCTGGGCGGGCGCCGGTTGTGTGCACGGGTTCTCCAACGCCGGCAGCGGAGCGCTGCGTTGGCTGGAGACACAGGCGCCGCAGCCGCCGACACGGCACTCCTACCGGTTCACCCGCGACTGGGACTACCTGAGAAAGGCCCTGGGATCATGAGCAGTGTCCTGGTCGTCGGCGGCACGTCGGGCATCGGCCGCGAGTTCGCCCGGGTCCGGGCCGAGCGGGGCGATGAGGTCGTCCTCACCGGGCGCGACCCCGACCGCGCCGACGCCGTCGCCAAGGAGGTGGGCGCCCGCGGCCTCGCCCTCGACCTGTCCCGCCCCCGGGAGATCGCCGCGGCCCTGGCCGACGTCGGCCAGGTCGACCACCTGGTCCTCGCGGGCGTCTCCCGCGACGAGAACCGCGCCACCGACTACGACATCTCCGCCGCCCTGCGCCTGGTCACGCTCAAGCTGGTCGGCTACACCGAGGTCGTGCACGTCCTGCGCCCGCGCATGACCGACGACTCCGCGATCGTGATCTTCGGCGGGCAGGCCAAGGAGCGGCCCTATCCGGGGGCCACGACCGTGGCCACGGTCAACGCCGGTGTACGGGGCCTGGTGAACACGCTCGCCGTGGAGCTCGCGCCGGTCCGGGTCAACGCCGTCCACCCCGGTGTCGTCGGCGACAGCCCCTACTGGCGGGCCAAGCCGGAGGAGGTGCTGGCCGGCCTGCGCGCCCGCACCCCGACCGGACGGCTCGCCACCATGGCCGACGTGGTGGACGCGGTGGACTTCCTGCTGCGCAACAGGTCGGTGAACGCGGTGGAGTTGAGCGTGGACGGAGGCTGGCTGCTGGGCTAGGCGCCGGAAGGGCGAGGGGCGCGGTCAGGCGGCGCGGCGCAGGCTGTCCTCGGTGACGTTCTTGTCGAGCGCGGCCCGCACCAACCCGGCCGCCAGCGCTGCCGGGTCGGTGTCACCGGCGAGCTTCACAAGGCGGTCGGGGTCCGTCGGCAGGCCCAGGCGGCCGGCGCCGTCGAGAGCCTTGCGGTCGAGGAAGGGGGCCACCTCCGGCCACACGCGCTGCACCTCGCGCAGGAAGATGTCGGCCCCGGCCGGACCCAGCCCCGGGAATTCCCGCAGCAGACGGCGCAGTTCACCGACGTCGCCGTCCGCCGCCTTGCGCACACGGCGCAGGTCACCGCCCCACCGCTCGGTCAACAGCTCGGCGCCGTCGCCGAGTTGGGTGGCGGTGCGCTCGTCGTAGCGCCGGTAGCCGCCGCGGCCCAGCGCGTCGACGCGCCGCTGCCGGCCGGCCCCGGCCATCCGGCGCGGGTCGCGCAGCCCGGCCTCGTACAGCTCCCGGGCGGTGTCGACGGCGATGGACCCGCGGATGCGGGCGCTCAGCAGCAGGGCCAGGACCAGCAGCCGGTACAGCGGCTGCGGGGTGTCCCGGAGCGTGATGCCCGCCTCCTCGGGGAACGTCCGCCCGTGGGCCCGCACGAGCTCCCGCACCACGTCCCGCTGCCCGCTCATGACGTGTGCCTCACGGCTTGAGCGGATCGTGGCCGATCGCCATCAGCAGATGCCGGCGACGGGTGTCCTCGGCCGCGGGCTCGTTCTCCAGGTCGGTCTGCTCCTCCACCGTGTCGACGACCTCGTGCATGACCTGGATGTCGTCGTCGGTGAGGTCGGTGCGCCGCTTCTGCAGGATCGCCAGGACGTGCTGTCCGGTCGGCGTGCCCGCGTGTTCGGGCAGCGGCTCCGTCTGCTCGTCGGCGTCACTCACCCGCAGCCAGGCCGCCAGTTCCTGCGAGGTCATGTTCACCACGCGGTGGAAGTCCTCCCACAGCGCGTCGAATTCGAGGGCGTCGGTCATCGCGTGGCCCCTTTCGGTGGCCGCGGGCCGGTGGTCCCGCCGGCGGCCGGTCGGTCCCGTCGGTGGCCGGTCAGTCCTCGCGCGGGAAGTTCTCGGCCTCGAACATCCACCGCTGCTTCTCCAGATCGGCGGTGATCGCGATCAGCAGGTCCTGGGTGACCGGGTCCGGCTCGTCGGTCGCGGCGATGCGCTCGCGCAGCCGCCCGATCGCCGCCTCCAGCGCCTCCACCATCACCCGCACGACGTCGGTGTCGCGCACCCAGCCCGCGTCGGGGCCGGGCAGCGCGAAGTCGGCCGCGATCGTCGACGGCCGGCCGTCCGGCGGCAGACCGAGCGCGGCGGCCCGCTCCGCGACGGTGTCGGCGAAGTCACGGGCGCTGGTCACGACCTCGTCGAGCTGCAGGTGGATCGAGCGGAAACGCGGGCCCACGATGTTCCAGTGCGCCTGCTTCCCGATCAGGGAGAGCCCGAGAAGATCCACGAGGGTGTCCTGGAGTGCCTCCCCGGTCACCTTGCGCGCCGGTTCGGGAAGCGTGCTCTTCACCACGGCCATGGAGTGCTCCTCCTCGTGTCGTCAATGTCGTCAGGAAGCCGTGCCGCGTACGTCCTCGCAGGTCGCAGCGCGCAACGGCTCCTCGACCGGGTGCCCGGCCATATCCCGTGCAAACACCACGTACCGAGCCCGGATCAGCCTTCGGGGCCGCCGAGCACCCCGTCGAGGAACCGCGTCAGATCCGCGAACACCTCGGCCCTGTCGGTCTCGTGGAAGACCTCGTGCCGGGCGCCGCGGTAGATCCGCTCGGTGTGACGGCCCCCGCTCAGTTTCCCGACCCCGACGCGGCTCCCGGCGAGCGGCACGAGCCGGTCGTCGTCGCCGTGCAGCCACAGCAGCGGCAGCCCGCCGAGGTCGCCGGCACCGGCCACGGTCTCCAGCGTCCGGGCGAACGCCTCGACCGTCGGCCGCTTCATCGGCCCGTGCCACACCAGGGGGTCCGCCGCGTACGCCGCCCCGACCGCCGGATCCCGGGACAGCGCGGCCGGACTGATCGGCGTGTCCGGGATCTCGTCGAGGGCGAGCAGCCGCCCCGGCAGTTCCCAGGCGCCGATCACGGGCCCCGAGAGCACCAGCGCGGCGAGTTCGCCGCCGTACCGCTGGGCGTAACGGGCCGCGACCAGCCCGCCCATGGAGTGCCCGACGACCACGACCGGCACACCGGGGTACGTCCCCCGCGCCAGCTCCGCCACGGTGTGCAGGTCGTCGACGACCTCCTCGAAGTCCTCGATCAGCACCCGCTCGCCCGCCGACCTGCCGTGCCCCAGGTGATCCGGCCCGAACACGGCCGCCCCGTGCCCCACCAGCACACCGGCCGGCTCCTCGTACCGCCCGATGTGCTCCCCGTACCCGTGCACGACGAGGGCGACGTACCGGGGTCGGGACCTGGTCCACTCACGCACCCGGACCGCTCCACGACATCCCGCCACGATGTGCTCACGTACGTCGACCATGTCTTCCTCCACTCTCCAGCCGGCCGCAACCGTCCAGCCCGTCCGGCGTTCGAGGACGAGGCCCGTCCAGGGCCGAAGCGGGGGCCTGGGGGCGGCAGCCCCCAGAGGGGCACCCACGGGGGCGGCAGCTTCCGAGGGTCACCCACCGAGACGGTGCTTACAAGGACCGGTTGTCTGCACATAGCATCGGTCCCCGCATGAACACGATGACGCTCTGGCACATCACCGGCTGGGAGTTCGCCGCCCTGGCCTTCGCGGCCCTCCTCGTCGGCTTCTCCAAGACCGCCGTGAGCGGGGCCAACACGGTCAGCCTCGCCGTCTTCGCCGCGGTCCTGCCCGCCCGCGCCTCCACCGGCGTCCTCCTGCCGGTCCTGATCGTCGGCGACGTCCTCGCCGTCGTCACCTACCGCCGGCACGCGCACTGGCCCACCCTGTGGCGGCTGTTCCCGGCGGTCGCCGCGGGCGTGGTGGTCGGCACGCTGTTCCTGATGTGGGCCGACGACGGCATCGTGCGGACGTCGATCGGCGCGATCCTGCTGCTGATGGCGGGCGTGACGATCTGGCGGCGGCGCACCGCCGAGGCGGAGGAGGAGCCGGACTCGGTGAGCAGCCGCGCCGGGCGGGCGAAGGCCCGTTCCTACGGTGTCCTCGGCGGTTTCACCACCATGGTCGCCAACGCGGGCGGTCCGGTGATGTCGCTGTACCTGCTGTCCGCGGGCTTCCGCAAGCTGGGCTTCCTCGGCACCTCGGCGTTCTTCTTCCTCATCGTCAACGTCTCCAAGGTGCCCTTCAGCGCCGGCCTCGGCCTGATCGACGGCCGCTCGCTGCTCCTCGACGCCGCGCTCGCCGTGTTCGTCGTACCCGGTGCGCTGTTCGGCAAATGGGCGGTGCACCGGATCAACCAGAAGCTCTTCGAGCAGCTGGTCATCGCCGCCACGATCGTCGGCGGCCTGCAGCTCCTGCTGCGCTGAGAACGCTTCGCCGACCCGGGAATGCGACGAGGGGGTGCCGCGTTACACCGCATGTGATTGACATGCTCGGATCAAAGATCCGTGGCGTGGGCGAAGGGAGGACCCCATGGCACGCAGCAAGGCGCGCCCCGTCGTCACGCTGAGGTCGACGGCCGGAACCGGCGTCACCTACGTGACCCGCAAGAACCGCCAGAGCCAGCCCGACCGGATGGTTCTGCGCAAGTACGACCCGGTCGCCGGGCGGCACGTCGAGTTCCGCGAGACCCGCTGAACCAAGACCGCCCGCCCCAGGCCGCTCCCAAGGAGGGAAACCCCGTGAAGCCCCGCATTCATCCCGACTCCCGGCTCGTCGTCTTCCGTGACCGCGCCGCGGACGTCGCGTTCCTGACCCGCTCCACCGCCGACTCGCCGCGCACGATCGCGTGGCAGGACGGCAACACCTACCCGCTGATCGACGTCGAGATCTCCTCGGCCAGCCACCCCTTCTACACCGGCAACCAGCGGGTCCTGGACACCGCGGGCCGAGTGGAGCGCTTCGAGCGCCGCTACGGCCGTACGAGGAAGGCAGCACGATGAAGGTGCGCAAGTCCCTGCGCTCGCTGAAGGCCAGGCCCGGCGCCCAGGTCGTCCGCAGGCGCGGCACGGTCTTCGTGATCAACAAGAAGGACCCCCGTTTCAAGGCCCGCCAGGGCTGACGGAGGCACAGCATGTGCAGGGCGGCCCCGCCTCGGGGCCGCCCTGCGCGTCGTTCCTCACGGTGCCGCACCGGCTCCCCCCGACCGCGCACCGGAAGGAACGACGAGAGGGGCCGGGCACGGGACCGTGACGCCGGCCACCCGCCGTCCCCGGTCCGGTGGAAGCCCACCGTGCCCGGCCGAAGACGGGTGGTATCCGACTCCGCTCGCATGTGCCCCAGTCTTGTCGTGTCCCCGTACGCAATCAGCCACGAAAACCACCGTTCGAGGCGGAGTTCCGGCAAGACCCCCCGACTTCGGCGGCGCACGCGGCAACATCTGGCCGATACCTCCTGACGAGGCGAAGGCGGGGGCCGGTGACCGAACAACTGCGCGTCCTGGTGGCGGCAGCCCTCCGCAGGATCGTGGAGCCGGTCCTGCGCGAGGGCCTGGGACAGGCCCAGGTGGTGCTCGCCGACTCCCCGGCGGCCGTGCGCAGAGCCGTCGACGGACGGCCGCGCTACGACGTCGTCCTGGCCGACCTGCTGTGGAACGACTTCCGCCTGGAGCGCAGCTTCGACGGCCTCGACGTGCTGGACACGCTGCAGGAGCTCCAGCGCGGCGCGCCCGCGGTGATCGCGGTCCAGGGCCACGGCGGGGAACGCGACCTGCTGGAGGAGGCGGTCGACCGCCCCGACGTGCTCGGCGTGGTGCACAAGTCCTGCGGGCCCGGCGACCTCATCGAGGCCGTCCGCACGGCCGCCGCGGGCCGCCGCCTGCCGCCCGCGCGCTTCCCCACCGGCGTCGACGGGACGCGGCCGAGTGTGCACAGCCACTTCAGCGCCGGGCGGCGCGGGGCCACGAGCGCCCGGCTGGCCGGCGCCATCGCCTCCGGCCGCGCCACCGACTACCGCACCCTCAGCGAAGCCGCCCGGGTCCCGCTGAACACGGCGAACAAGCTCGTGAACTACCTCGGCCCGCTCATCACCGGCCGCGGGGAGCATCCGCCGCAGCTGCCGCTGAACTGCCAGGCGGTCTTCCGCTGGTGCGGACGCCACGAGCTGTACATCCTCAGCTGGTGCCGCCGCTACGGCCACCGGGACCTCGCCGGGACAGCGGCGGCGGCACCGGCCTGACGGCGGCCGGCGGCGTCGACGACCGGTCCGGCGGGACGCCGCTTGCCGGGCCCGGCGACCGGCCTCGTACGCTCGGTCCATGTCCCCGCACGTCCTGATCCTCGGCGGCACCGCCGAGGCCCGTGAACTCGCCGCCGCCCTCGTGGCCCGCCCCGGCCTGCGCGTCACCACCTCCCTCGCGGGGAGGGTGTCGCGGCCGGGGGCGCTGGCGGGGGACGTACGCGTCGGAGGTTTCGGCGGTGCCGAGGGGCTGGCGGACTGGCTGCGCGAGCAGCGCGTGGACGCGCTGGTCGACGCCACCCACCCCTTCGCCGACGCGATCACGGCCAACGCGGCACGCGCGGCCGCGGCGACGGGGGTCCGGGCCGTCGTCCTGCGCCGCCCCGGCTGGCGGCCCGGCCCCGAGGACCGCTGGCACACGGTCACCTCCCTGAGCGCGGCGGCGGACCTGCTGCCGCGCTTCGGACCCCGGGTGTTCCTCACCACCGGACGCATGGGACTGTCCCACTTCGCCCACCTGGCGGACCGTCACTTCGTGGTGCGCTCGGTCGATCCCCCCGAACCCCCCATGCCCCCGCACACCGAAGTGCTGCTGGCCCGCGGCCCGTTCACCGTGACCGACGAGCTGACGCTGCTGCGCGCCTACCTGATCGACGTCCTCGTGACCAAGGACAGCGGGTCGCAGGCGACGGCCGCCAAGCTGACGGCGGCCCGCCGGCTCCGCCTGCCCGTGGTGATGGTGGCCCGCCCGCCACTGCCCGACGGGGTGAGCGTGGTGCCGGACGTGACGGGGGCACTGGACTGGCTGGGGCTAGACCCGACACGGTGACACGCGCGCCCGCCTTCCGCGAAGGAGCCCGGACGACAGGCCCTAGCTCTCTCCGGGGTGGCGGCGCAGCAGATACGTGTCCATGATCCAGCCCTTGCGCTCGCGTGCCTCCGCCCGCAGCCGCTCGATGCGCGGAGCGGCCTCGGCGATCGGGCCGGAGACGAGGATCTCGTCCGGGGTGCCGATGTACGCGCCCCAGTAGATGTCGATGTCCTGGTCCGCGTACCGCGAGAAGGCCTGGTGGGCGTCGAGCATCACCACCACGTCGTCCACGCCCTCCGGGAAGCCCTCGGCGAGCCGCCGCCCGGTGGTGATCTGGACCGGGCGGGCGACCCGGTTCAGGCCCGTGCGGTGCCGGGCGACGAGCGCCGAGACACTGCTGACGCCCGGCACGACGTCGTACTCGAACGCCACCGCGCCCCGCTCCAGGACCTCTTCCAGGACGGCGATCGTGCTGTCGTAGAGCGCCGGGTCGCCCCAGACCAGGAACGCCCCGCTCTGCTCCTCGCCCAGCTCGTCGGCGATCAGCCGCTCGTAGATGCCGGCCCGGGCGCTGCGCCAGTCCCCGACGGCGGGGGAGTAGGCCGCGCCGCCCGCCCGCCGGTCCCGCTCCGGGTCGCGGGCCTCGACGATCCGGTACGGCGCCCCCTCGGGCATGTGCGTGTCGAGCATGTCCCGGCGGAGCCGGGTGAGGTCGCTCTTCACCTCGCCCTTGTCCAGGACGAAGAACACGTCCGTGCTCCGCAGCGCCTTGACCGCCTGAAGGGTGAGCTGGTCGGGGTCGCCCGCGCCGATACCGATGACATGAATCTTTCGCACCCCCCGAGTCTGCCGCACGCCCCCGACACCCCCGACACCGCGTCCGGACAGGGGGAAGGGACCGCTCCCGGTACGGAGAGGAGCCTCCTCCTAGCCCCGCAGCCGTGGCGCCCGCCGCGCCGCGTCGACGCTCTCCCCGCCCCGCTCCACGGCCTCCGCCAGGTCCCGCGCCCAGGCGGACAGCCCCGTCAGATCCATCCCGTACGGCTGCCGGCGCTCCGTGTCCGCCGCCCAGGCCGACACCGCGGCCGCGCCCCGCCGCAGCAGCCGGGCACCGCCCGTGGCGTTCCCGCGGGCCGCATGGGTGAGGCCGACGGCGAGCTGGGCGAGACCGCGCCACAGTTCCCGTTCCTCGGCGGGGCCCGACTTCCAGGCGTCCTCGAACACCTCGTGCGCGTGGAAGGGCTTGCCCGCGGCCAGCAGGGTCTGCGCCTCGGCGACGGTCTCCTCCGGAGTGCGTACGACCCCCTCGGGCTGCCGGTCCACACCGGCCGCGCCGTACGGCAGCGGCCGCCCGAGGCCGTCCCGCGGCCGGGCGTTGCGCGCCCGCCCCTCGCCGTCGCGGTCCCGCGCGTCCACCGGCCGTCCTGAGGATGTGCTGCCCATACGCCGATTGTCGCGCGCCCGGTGCCCCCTTTCGGCGCCGCCCCCCGCGTGAGGTAAAGTGCTGTTCGCGCGATCACGCGGTTCACCGCGGGAAGCGCACCGGGACGTGGCGCAGCTTGGTAGCGCACTTGACTGGGGGTCAAGGGGTCGCAGGTTCAAATCCTGTCGTCCCGACGGTCACGATGTCTCAGGACATCGAAAGCCCCCGAACCCATGGGTTCGGGGGCTTCGTCGTGTGCGTGGACCGGACGCCGGTGCGGGCTCGGCCGGACACCACCGCGCGGGTGGTGCCCGGCCCCTGAGGCCGTGTCAGCCGGTGGGCGGCAGGCTAGCCGAGCCGCCCCGCCGAGTCCTGGCCGACCGCGTCCCGGCTGTCACCGGAGACCCGCGCCGGGTCGGGGTGCCCGGCGCCGCCGGCCGCCGCGGGACGCGCCCGGTCCGCGTGACCGGGCCACCACGCCGCGTGCCCGATGAGCGCGGTGAGGCTCGGCGTGAAGAACATCGCCATCACGAAGGCGGCGACGGCGATGCCGAAGGAGACCGCGAAGCCCATCTCGGTGAGCAGCGCGTTGCCCGCCAGCATCATCGTGGCGAAGGTGGCCGCCAGGATGAAGCCGGCCGCGGCCACGGTGGGACCGGCGTGCCGGAGCGCCATGCCGGCCGCCTCACGCGGTTCGCGGCCCTCGCGGGCCTCCTCCCGCAACCGGGCGATCATCAGGATGTTGTAGTCCGTGCCGATGGCGACCACGAAGAGATACATGATCACCGGGAGCATGAACATCAGCCCCGACTTGCCCTGCGCCTCCTGGAAGATCCACACGGTGGCACCGAGCGTGGCACCGAAGCCGAGGCCGACGGAGGCGATCAGGTACCAGGGGGCGACCACGCTGCGCAGCAGCAGCCCCAGGATCACCATGATCAGCAGGGCGGCGACGGGGAAGACCGTCCGGTAGTCGTGACTCACCGCCGTGTCGATGTCCTTGTAGATCGAGGACATGCCGCCGACCAGGGCCCGCGTGCCCTCCGGTGCGTCGGCGTGCGCGACGTCGCGGACCTTGCCCACCGCGCTCAGCGCCTTGTCCGTGGAGGCCTCGTACTTGAGCGTGACGGTGAAGTCCGCGGTGGTGCCGGTCTTGTTCAGCTGCGTCATCCGGGCGTCGGCGACGCCGTCCACGGCACCGAGCTTCTGGGCGTACGCGGCGAAGGTGCCCTTGTCCAGCGGCTTGCCGTCGGTGCTGGAGAGGTAGACGTCGGTCGGGGCGGCCGCGCCCGCCGAGTACGCCTTCTGCATCTCGTCCTGGACGACCATGGACTCCTTGGTCTTGGGCATGGAGCCCGCGGCCAGGTCGAAGGTCGCGTTGAAGCCGAGCGTGCCGAGCGACAGCGCGACCAGGACGAGGCCGGAGACCGCGGCGACCAGTGCCGGGCGGCGCTCAACCCCGCGCCCCAGCGCGGCGAACCGGGCGTTCTCCGGTTCGCGTTGCCAGGACTTCGACGGCCAGAACACCTTGGGCCCGATCAGCGAGACCACCGCCGGGATCAGGGTCAGGGCGGCGATCAGGGTGACGGTGACCGCGATGGCGAGCGCCGGGCCCATCTGCTTGAGGAAGCCCAGCGTCGACAGCACCAGCGCGAAGAAGGCGATGATGACCGCGCCGGCGGCCGAGGCGATGGCCTCACCGACCCGCGCGACCGCGTTGATCATGGCCTGCTTCGGTTCGTCGCCGGCCCGCAGCCGTTCGCGGTAGCGGAACATCAGGAACAGGAAGTAGTCCGTGCCCACGCCGAACAGCACGACGATCAGGATCGACGAGATGGAGCTGTTGGCCTGGAGGTCGAACAGCTTGGTGGCGTAGGCGATCAGCCCGTTGGCGATGGCGGAGACCAGGCCGATCAGGAACAGCGGCAGCACGGCCAGGATCGGCGCCCGGAAGATGATCAGCAGCGTCACCAGGATGATCACGAAGGTGCCGATGCCGATCAGTGCCTCGCCGCGCTTGGACGAGTCCTGCTGGTCGAGTGCCTGCGCGGCGGAGCCGCCCAGCCTGACCTCCAGGTCGGTTCCCTTGACCAGTTGCTTGACGTCGTCGCGCAGCACCTTGGCCGCGTCGGCCTGTTTGGGCTGGCCGGCGTTCTTGCTGTCCATCTGGACCAGGGTCATGGTGTACCGGCCGTCCTGGGACGGCCGGCCGGGGACGACCTTCTGCACCTGGTCGATGTGCTTGTCGCCCAGTTCCCTGGTGATCCGGACGACGTCCTGCTGGTCGGCGGCGGTCAGCTTGCCGCCGTCGGTGCGCTGGTACAGCGCGATCGCGGACGGGGTGAAGGCGCTGGGGAACGCCTTCGCCTGGAGGTCCGCGGCCTTGATGGATTCGTAACTCTTCGGTAGAAAGCTGCTCTCGTCACTGCTGGACGGCAGGCCCGGAGCGGTGGCGACGATCGCCACCGCGGCGATAAGCCATGCCACGATCGTCCAGACGGGATGTCGGACGACGACGTTGCCAATACGTCGGAACATGCGGGAGGGTCCTCCTGGTCAGGAAGATCACCGCAGCCCGGGGAGCGGACCCTGGCATCGGCGACCTCGGCCGGCCCTCGGGGCACTCCCTCCCGTCGGGACGGCCGAATGGTTGTCTCAGGTGCCAAGCCTAGTGATGCTCATGACCAAGAGCGTGAAGCGCCCTCCCCGATTCGAGCGGGAATCGAGGGCCGTCCCTCAGAGGTGGCTCGCGCGCCGGACGGTGAGGATGGCGATGTCGTCCTGCCTGCGCTCGTCGCCGGCGAAGGCGAGGGCGTCCTCGTGCAGGGCACGGGGCAGCTCGGTGGGGGAGAGGCCGAGGTGCTTGGACAGCCGTTCGTCGAGCGGGTAGAAGGTGCCGTCGTCGGCCCGTGTCTCCGTCAGCCCGTCGGTGGTCAGCAACAGGGTGGAACCGGCCCGGAAGTCGAACCAGTCCACCACGGCCGGCTCCGCGGAGAGTTCGGCCAGGCCTAGGGGGACGCCCGTGTCGAGCGCCGGCGAGGTGACGAGGCCGTCGTGCATCAGCAGGGGCGGCACGTGCCCGCAGTTGACGGCCTGCGCCTCGTCGTGCGCGTCGATGCCGAGGATCAGGGCGGTGACGAACCGCTCGTCCTCGCCGGTCTGCTCGGCGTAGGAGTTGTGGCGTACGACGGCGGCGTCCAGGGCGTCCACGAGCGCGGTGAGGGTCGGTTCGCGATGGGCGGCCTCGCGGAAGGCGCCGATGACGGCGAAGGCGGCGCCGACGGCGGCCAGGCCCTTGCCCTGCACATCCCCGATCAGCACCCGGGTGCCGAAGGGCGAGGCGACGACGTCGTAGATGTCCCCGCCCACGAGGCGGTCCTCCTGCACGGGTTCGTAGACGCCGTTGACCAGGACGTCGTCGGTGACCAGGGGCAGGGGGTGCAGGATGTGCCGCTGCATGGCGGCGGCGGTGGAGCGCAGCCGCAGCATCTCGCGCTCGCGTCCGACGCGGCGGTGGCAGGCGTAGACCGAGAACCCGCCCAGGGCGAGGGTGAACAGGACGAGCAGCACACGGTCGAGCCAGTGGCCGTCGAGGGGGGCCCGCAGCACCACCGTGGCGGTGACCACCGCGGCGGTCCAGCCGGCGACGAACGCCGTCTGCACCACGGTGCACAGCGCCGAGGCCGTACCCGGCAGGAACACCAGCAGCCCGAGCAGCCACACCTCGGACCCGGACAGCGTGCTGAGCACCTCCACCAGCAGCGTCGCCGCCACCACCGCGGCGACCACGTCGACGGTGCCGGGCGGCTCGATGGCATCGACGGCCTCGACGGATCTCTTGCGACGGCTACCGGTCATGCGGGCTCCCGGGCAGATGCTGATCTCCTACGTTAGGGCAGCCCGGGGGGTGTGCGGGCGGTGCCCGGCCCGGCCGGGCACCCGCCGTCGGCGCGCCGTGTCACGGCTCCCGCGGGACGAAGCGGTCGAGCAGCGCGTCCAGCCCCGCCGCCAGTCCTTCCGGACCGCCCCGCTCGACGAGGGCGGGGGCGGCCTGTCGCAGCTCCGGCAGTTCCTGGGGCGGCATGCGGTGCAGGCCGAGACGGAACGCCGGGTCCGGCTCGTCGGGGTTGTCCACCATCGGCCGCAGTTCCACGGACACATAGCCGAGCAGCCAGGCCGTGAAGGCGCGGAAGGCGACGGCCCGGCCCTCCTCGTCGAGCCCGGCCCGCCCGAGCAGGGTGAGGACCCGCTCGTGGTCCTTGAGCACGGCGAGCGGCCGGCGTGCGAGCGGGACGGCCAGCATGCGGGTGGTCAGCAGCGGGACCGCCTGGGGGTGGGCCACGCACACCTCGTACGTGGCCAGCGCGACGCGGTGCAGCCCGGCCCGCCACGAGGGCGCCCCGGCGTCCGCCGGCTCGCCGAGCCGCTCCTCCAGCTCCAGGTAGAGGGCCTCGACCAGGCCGTCCAGCAGGGCGTCCTTGCCGGCCGCGTACCGGTACAGGGCCATCGCCTCCACGCCGAGTTCGGCGCCGAGGCGCCGCATGCTCAGCGCCGACAGGCCCTCGCGGTCCACCAGCTCCAGGGCGCTGGCCAGCACCCGCTCCCGGCTCAGCCGGCCGTAACGGCCGCGGTCGGCGGCGCGCCGCGCGGGGGCGTCCGCCTCGTCGGCGTCGTGTCCCGGGGCCCGGTCCTTGGCCATGCCCTGCCTCCCGTCGTTCGGTGTGCGGGCTGTCCCCGCTCCGGTTGACTCTATGCAGGTCCGGGAGCAGTGTGTACGTATACGGCGTAAATATACGCATTTGGCGTGGTGCCTCGGCAGGTCCTTCGTGGGCGCGGTGCCGTTCCCCAGGAGAGCCGGGCAAGCGGGGAGCAGGACAATGACAGTTGATCGGCTGCAGTCCCGACAGACGGCGGGCCCGTCGTATCCCGCCGCGGCAGCCGCGGCCGAGCGCCATCGGCAGCCGGACGTGCCCTTCGCCGCGGTCTGCATCAGCCCCGAGGCCCGGCGGGCGGCGGAGCGGGTACTTGCGTCCGGCTGGGTGACCACCGGCCGTGAGACGCAACTCTTCGAAGCGGAGTTCGGCGCCTACGTCGGCGCCGGGCACGCCGTCGCGGTCAGCTCGTGCACGGCGGCCCTCGAACTGTCCCTGCGCGCCCTGCGCCTGCCGCCCGGCGGGACCGTCCTCGTACCGGCCCTGACGTTCTGCGGCGCCGCCCAGGCCGTCCTGCACGCCGGGCTGCGGCCCGTGCTGGTCGACGTCGATCCGCGCACCGGGATGCCCTCACCCGACACCGTCGCCCGCGCGGCCCGGGCGTGCGGCTGCCCGCAGGCCATGATGGTCCTGCACTACGCGGGCGCCCCGGCGCCGGTGACCGAACTGGCCCGCGCCGCCCGCCTGTCGCCCAGCCACGTGGTCGAGGACGCGGCGCACGCCCTCGGCACCTCGGTGGGCGACCGGCCGGTGGGAAGCCTGTCCCGCGCCTCCTGCTTCAGCTTCTACGCCACCAAGAACCTGCCCATCGGCGAAGGCGGCATGGTCACCACGGACGACCCGGAGTTCGCCGACCGGATCCGCCGCTCGCGACTGCACGGCATGTCGACCGACGCCTGGCGGCGCAACCTGCCCGGCGGCAGCTGGCGCTACACCGTGGAGGAGACCGGCCTGAAGGCCAACATGACGGACGTCCAGGCCGCCATCGGACGGGCCCAGCTGCGCCACCTCGACGCCTGGCAGCGGCGCCGCCACGAGCTGGCCGCGCGGTACACGGCGGCCCTCGACGCCGTGCCCGGACTGCGGCCGCTGGAGCCGGCCACCACGGGGCGGCACGCCCGGCACCTGTTCGTCGTACGCGTCGGCGAGGACTACGGCCTCGGCCGCGACGACGTCGTCGAGCGGCTGGCAGAGCGCGGCATCGGCGTCTCCGTCCACTTCGTCCCGCTGCACCATCTGGCCTGCTTCCGCGGAACGGTCCTCACCCCCGCCGGCGGACTGCCCGGAGCCGACGAGCTGTTCCCGCAGCTGCTGTCCCTGCCCCTGCACCCCCGCCTCACCGAACAGGACGTGGACCGGGTGTGCGAGGAACTGCACCGGCTCGCCCCCCGCCCCCGGACCGCCCCGCCCGCACCGCCGAGGACGCCGCGTGCCGACGGTCTGCGGACCCTGGTCGTGGGAGCCGGAGAAGCCGGACGCGCGCTCGCCCGCGACCTCGCCCGCACCCCCCAGTTCGGCCTCAGCCCCGTCGGCTTCCTCGACGACGACCCGGCCAAACACCGGGCCGGAGCCGTCGCGGGCCTGCCCGTCCTCGGAGAGCTCGACGACACCGGAACGACCGTGCTGGCACACGGCATCGAGGTGGTCGTCGTGGCCGTGCCGGGCCTGCTGCCGGCGCGCTTCCGCCGGGTGGCACGGGCCGCCGAGGCCGCGGGGGCCCGCGTACGGTACCTGCCGTCGTTCATCGCCGCGCTCCAGCGCGACGTGGTGGGCAGCGACATGCGGTCGCTGGACGTGCACGCCCTCATCGGCCGCCCCGAGATGCACGTCGTCAGCCCCGAGGCGCGCTCGGCCGTCGCCGGACGACGCGTCCTGGTCACCGGCGCGGGCGGCTCCATCGGCAGCGAACTCTGCCACCAGCTGCGGTCCTTCGGCCCGAGCCGGCTCTTCCTGCTCGACCACGACGAGTCCAACCTGCACCGGCTGCAACTGGAACTCGACGGCGACGCGCTGCGCGGCGACGACGTGGTGATCTCGGACATCCGTGACGGCCCGCGCATCGACCAGATCTTCCGCGACCTGCGCCCCGAGGTCGTCTTCCACGCCGCCGCCCACAAGCATCTGCCGCTGCTCGAACTGCATCCCTGCGAAGGCGTGAAGACGAACGTCCGGGGCACCGAGAACCTCGTCCGCGCCGCCATGGCCACCGGCACCGAACGCTTCGTGCTCATCTCCACCGACAAGGCGGCCGACCCGGTCTCCGTCCTCGGGGCCACGAAGCGACTGGCCGAACTCGTCGTGCGGCGCGCGGGGCGCGACGGCCCGCCCGGCACCGCCTTCGCCGCCGTCCGTTTCGGCAACGTGCTGGGCAGCCGCGGGTCGCTGCTGTCGGTCGTGGCGGAGCAGCTCGGCTCCGGCTCGCCGGTCACGGTCACCCACCCCGAGGTGACCCGTTTCTTCATGACCGTCGAGGAGGCCGTCGGGCTCGTCCTGGAGGCGGCCCGCATCGCCCGGGGCGGCGAGGCGTTCGTCCTGGACATGAGCGGCCCGGTGCGCATCGTCGACCTCGTCCGGGAGTTCGCCCGGTCGGTGCACGTACCCGACGTCGAGATCCGCTTCACCGGGCTCAGGCCCGGCGAGAAGCTCAACGAGACCCTGTTCTCCGCCGGGGAACGCCACACCCCCACCGACCACCCCCGCATCCTGGCGGCGACCGCCGTCACCGAGCACGACGAGCCGGCCGCGGTGACCGAACGGCTCCCCGACCTGTACGCCGCGGCCGAACGCAACGACGACGCCGCGGTCCGCCGCGTCCTCGCCGAACTCCTCCCCGGATTCCCCGCCGCCAGGCCGGAGCCCGGCCCCCTCGCCGGCGCGGCCGACCCCTACCCGGACGACTTCTGATGAGCGCGCGGCAGCCGTGGCCGGGATGGGGCCCCAGACAGGGCCCCGGCGGAGGCGGCCGGATCCTGCGGACCCTGGTGGTGTGCGGTGTGGTCGCCGTACTGGTCCTGGCGGGCGTCGCCGCCGGCGGCGTGTGGTGGGCCACCGACCACTACGGCGACCGGGTGACGCGCATCCCGCACGCCTTCCCGTCGGGACCCCGCCCCACCGGGTCCGCGGCACACCACGACGGCACGACCTTCCTCGTCGCCGGCGTCGACAGCCGCTCCACACGCCCGACGACCGGCACCGACGCCACCGCCCGGCTGTGGACGTACGGCGCCCAGCGCAGCGACACGCTGATGCTGATCCACCTGGCCCCCGGCAAGGGCTCCGCCTCCGTCCTGTCCATCCCGAGGGACAGCTGGGTCCCCGTCCCCGGCCACGGCTCCGCGAAGATCAACGCGGCGTTCTCCTGGGGCGGCCCGCCCCTGCTCATCCGGACGGTCGAACAACTCACCGGCACCCGCGTCGACCACTTCGGCGTCATCGACTGGCACGGCTTCAAGTCCCTCACGGACGCGGTGGGAGGTGTCCCCGTCACGGTGGACGGCACCTCCTACGACCCCGAACTGCACCATCGCTTCACCGCCGGTACGCACCTCATGAAGGGCGACGAGGCGCTCGCGTACGTCCGCCAGCGCCACGGCGTGCCCGGCGGCGACCTGGCACGGATCCAGCGTCAGCAGCGGTTCCTGCGCGCCCTGCTCGCCCGGGTGCGCGGCAACGTCAGCCTCACCGACCCGCTGGCCACCCACCGCATGCTCGACGCCATCACCCGGACCGTCAGCGTCGACGACCACATGTCCAACGGCGATCTGCGCGACCTCGTCGTCGGCCTGCGCCACCTCGGCGCGAGCGACACACAGTTCTCCACCGCACCGGTCGTCCGGGCGGGCTGGGTGGGCAGGCAGTCGGTACTGATCCTCGACCGGACGCAACTGCGGGCGCGGTGCCGTGCCCTTGCCTCAGGAAATTCCTCGGTCCGAGGAGGTGCTTCATGACCACCACGCCCACGAGGACACCGACGCGAAAGCGGGTCCTCGTCATCTGCCAGCTCGACGCCTTCGCCAACGGCGTCAAGCCCGCCGCGATAGAGCGCTTCCTGGGGGAACGAGGTTACGACGCTCACCTCGTCGACACCTATCACCTCAGCCGCTGGTCCGGCGCGCCCGGACCCCTCGCCGGCAGGCTTCCCGCGCCCAGTCCGAGAAAGCTCGCGCTCTATGCCACGGAGGCCGCGGCCGCGCTGCTGACCCGGCGATGGGGCTTCGGGAGACGGCATCTGTCGTACTACCTTCTTGTCGCCGACCATCGCCTGCGACGCGGCATCCTGAAGCGTTCGCTTCCCCTGGACGACTTCGACCTGGTGATCTGCGAAACCGTCTACGACGCCGGGGTGCTGGCCTGCGCCCGGTCCGCCGGGACCCTGTACGACGCGCCCGCTCCGTGGGCGGACGAGGTGTTCTACGACGGCAGGCTGAGCGGGCGGCAGCACGCCAAGCTCCGCCGCCTCGAGACCAACCTCTTCGAAAGCGTCGACCACCTGGCCCTGCACTGGGAGTCCTACGCGCGCTATGCCGTCGAACGGTACGGGATCAGCGGACGCAACCTGATCCCGCTGAACTTCGGCTGCACCCCCGCCGGGCAACGCGCCGCGTTCGCCGACCCACCGCGCGTCGTCTACCTCGGCAACCTGAGCGCCGGCTTCAACGACCCCGAACTCCTGAGCCGTCTGTCCGCGCTCTATCCCCACCTCGACGTCTTCGGCGGACCGCCGCCGGATCCGTCGCTCCAGCTCAACTACCTCGGGTACGCGCCCTCCCTCGACGTCCTGCGGAACTACCAACTGGGGCTGGTCACCTGCAGCAAGGACCCCCTGCGCCGCGACGGCTTCTCGTCGAAACACCTCCAGTACCTGTCGTACGGACTTCCCGTGCTCGTACCCGCCTGGCGACGCCATCTGGACCTGCTGCAAGGCTCCTTCGTCTACACCGAGGAGACGTTCCGCTCCGTCGTGGACGCAATGGGCGTCGAGCGCCGATGGCGGTGGGCCAGCGACAGGGCCTACGCCCAGGCCCAGCACCTGAGCTGGAACGAGACCCTGCGTCCGCTGGAGCAGCTGCTGAACGATGACGCCCCTCTGCCCGAGGACGAGAAATGGACCTGAAAGCCTATATCCGCCTCCTCCGCTTCCACTGGGTGGCGATCCTCCTGCTCGCCCTCGCGGGCGCCGCCGTGGGCACCGTGGTGGCGCAGACGCAGTCCCCGGTCTACGAGGCCCGGGCCCAGATGCTGGTGACGGTCACCGCCCCGGGGGAGGACTCGAGCCAGGCCTACCAGGGCGCACTCCTCGCCCAGCAACGCGCCACGTCCTACACCACGCTGCTGACCAGCCAGTCCGTGCTCCGGCAGCTGACCGAGCAACTCGGTCTGCCCTATTCGGTCGAGCACATGAAGAGCCACATCACGGCGACCAATCCGGCCGACACCGCCGTCATCGACGTCACGGTGAAGGACCGCTCGGCCGGCCAGGCACGGCAGATCGCCCAAGCGCTGGGACCGGCGTTCTCGAAAGTCGTCACATCGGTCGAGAACCCCGGGCAGGCCGGTGGCGGACAGACACCCGTGATCAGCGTCCGAACGCTGAACCCCGTGCAGCTCATGGAGCACCCGGTGTCCCCGCACAAGGGCTTCGACGTGATGCTGGGCCTCACCGTGGGCCTGGTCCTCGGGCTGGCCTGGGCGGTCGTGCGAGAGGTCACGGACACGCGGATCCGTGACCTGCACGACCTCGGGCACGGTACGGACGTCGACGTCCTCGGTGTCCTGCCCCACGGACGGCGACGCGGTGACACGGACTTCCGCTCCGGACTGCCCGCATCGACGTCCGAAGCACAGGCCTACCGGTGGCTGGCGCTGACGACCGAACTCTCCGCCCGGAGCCCCGGGCCCCGGGCCCTGGTCGTGACCTCGGCCGCACGGGAGGACGGGGTGACGGCAGTGGCGGTGGGACTGGCGATCGCCCTGGCCGAGGGCGGCACCCGGACCATCCTGGTCGACGCCCAGGGGCGGTCGGCGCGCTCGGCGGACCTTCTGGGACTGACGTCGCCGTGGGACCTGACGGACGTGGTGAACGCCAGGGTGCCGGTCGACGAGGCGCTGACGGCCTGGCGCGCGGACATGCCTCTCCGCGTACTCGCCAGGAGCGGTGCGGAGGAGGGCCCTGACCCGGCACCGCTGCGGCAGGCGGAGGCCGGTGAGTTGTGCCGGCGGCTCATGGAGCGGGCGGACGTCGTCCTTCTCGTGGCACCCCCGGTGCTGAACCGGAGCGACGCGACCGCCATGTCCCGCGCCGTGGGGCAGGCGATGCTCGTGGCCGAGGCGAAGACCACGCGCCTGCCGGACTTCGACCATTCGCTGCAGCGTCTGCGCTCGGTCGGCGTCACGGTCATGGGAGCCGTACTGAACGGGGAGCGCGGGCGACGCGGCGTGCCCTACGTGCCGCCGGTCCCGCCCGCGCCCCACGCGGACGGACACGACGTCCGCCACCAGAACCGGGGCCGGTCGCACACGGCAGCGTGGTCCTCGGGTCCCAACGGCGTGCCCCGGGCCGAGCCGGACAGGGGACGCCGGTGAAGCGGCTCGGCGTCGCTGCGGGGGCCGAGTCGCCTCACCGCGTCCTGCTGATGCTGGTGCTGATCGCCGCGGCGATGCCGGTCCGCCTCGCCAGTTCCGTGCCGGGCCTCAGGTCGGTCTCCGTGCTGGACGTCCTGCTGGTCGTCGCCGCGCTGACCCTCTTCGTGGACAGCGCCTTCAGACCGCTGGACGTCGGATACCGCGGGCTCTTCGCCCTGTTGTGCCTGCCGGCGGTCGTCTGCGGCCTGTCGATGCTGTGGACGCAGGACCACGGCGCGACCCTTCGGGCCACGATCGTGTACGCGGAAGGCATCGTCGCCTACCTGTTCGTCGTGCGGGAGCTCGGTACGGCCCCGCCCGGCCGGGTCATGACGTACATCAAGCGCTACAGCTATCTCGTCATCGTCCCCGCGGTGCTCCTGCTGCTGCGGGTGCCGGGTTTCGCACCCGAAGAGGCCGGGCTGGACCCCGGCTCCACCCGGTACCTGTCGTACTACACCCGGCTGTCCCATCCGGTCCTGGGGCCGTCCAACAACCTCGCCAGTGTGCTCGCCTTCTTCGTCCCCCTCCTGCTGTACTGGGGCCACGTGCGGCACGATCGCCGGTTCACCCGAGCCGGATTCGTCGCGCTCGTCGCGGTCTTCTGCACCTTTTCCCGCGGGGTCCTTCTCGGTCTCCTGGTGGCCGCGCTGCTGGCGGGCCTGGGGAACCTCGTGAGGAAGCGGCGCGTCGGCAGCCGCGTCTCCGGGAAGATCGCCGTCGCCGTCGCCGCCACCCTCGCGGCCGCGATGCTGCTCTACCGGCTGAATCCGGACACCCGTGATTTCTTCGGCAGCCGGTTCAGCTCGGCCAACGTCTTCCTCCGTTCACAGTTCGCGGTCGAGGCGGTCGGAAAGATCGCCGAGCGGCCGTTCCTCGGCTATGGCGGGGGAGCGGCACCCGACGAGATCTGGGACCTCGCGCGCGTCCACAACACGTACCTGCAGCAGATGGTGTACTTCGGTGTCCTGCTCGGGGCATGCGTCTCGCTCGCGTTGGTGGGGACGGCCGTCTTCTTCTTCTCGCGCTGGCGCACGAGCCCGGTGGCCCGCGTCGTCGGCTTCACGCTCGTCGCCCAACTCGTCGTCTTCGCGGTCGAGTCCAGCTTCGAGGGCACGGTCCTTCGCGTGCTGTTCTACCTCTCCATCGGCCTCGCCACCGCGCTGGTCCGCGCCTCCGAAGGCGCGCACGCCGATCCGGAGACGCGCATGAGCAAGGTGCCGCCTCCGGCCGCGCCGCCCTCCGGCGCGAGGAGACGCGACACGGTCGCGCCCCGGCCCGCCCGTCGTCCCGACCCGCACGGAGTCTGACGCCATGTCCTGGAAGCGAAGGGCGAACGCGGGACTGCGGCACCTCACCGGCTTCGAGATCCGCCGGGCGCCGAAGTCCGCCGCGCCCGACTACCCCGCCGACTACGACGAAGAGGCCAAAGCGGTCATCACGGCCGTCCGGCCGTACTCCATGACGCCTGCCGAGCGGGTCAACGCGCTGATCCTGGCGACCCGTTACATCGTGCGCCATGGCATCCCCGGCGCGGTGACGGAGTGCGGAGTGTGGCGCGGCGGCAGCATGCACGCCGTGGCGCGCACCCTGCTCTCGCTCGGCGCCGCCGACCGCGACCTGTACCTCTTCGACACCTTCGAGGGCATGCCGCCGCCCACCGAAGACGACCGCAGACACGACGGGGAACCGGCCGCCCGACTGCTCGCGGAGTCGGACCGGGACAGCCTGATCCGGGCGGTGGCGAGCCTGGAGGACGTGAGGTCGGGTTTCGCACCGATTCCGTACCCGAAGGAACGCCTCCACTACGTGCAGGGCCTGGTCGAGGAGACGGTGCCGCACCACGCGCCCGAGCAGATCGCGATTCTGCGGCTGGACACGGACTGGTACGCCTCCACCCGCCACGAACTGGAGCACCTGTATCCGCGCCTCGCCTCGGGCGGTGTCCTGCTCATCGACGACTACGGCACCTGGCAGGGATCGCGCAAGGCGGTGGACGAGTTCCTGGAACGGACCGGTGAACGGCTGCTGTTGCTGCGGATGGACGAGGGGCGGATCGCGGTCAAGCCGTGACCGTCTCGCGGGCGCGGTGAGTCACGGTCACCGCCGCCGCTCACCGGCCTCCTCATGGGTGTGCGACAGGGCGGCGCGTACCGAGTCCGCCACGAAGGCACAGGTCTGGCGCACCACACGCCGGTTCACCGCGGTCATGGCGACCGTGAAGACGGCCGCGGCACAGCCGCCGCCGGCGATACCCGACCACAGGGTGCCCCCGCCCCGGGCGGCGACCGTCCACCCCACCGACGCCCCGCACACCCCGATGAGCACGGGGGCGAGCAGGGGACGGAACAGGTGGACCTGAATGCGGCGGCCCACCGCCCTGCCGAGCATCAGGGCCTCGACGGCCCCCGCCACGGCCCAGCTCAGGCCCAGGGAGGCCACTCCGAGCGGTTCCAGCAGCGGAAGCGCCACGGCGAGCCAGACGAGGGCCTGCAGCAGACTCGCCCGCAGCACGGCCTGCGCGTCGCCCACGGCGTAGAGATATCCCTGGGTGGCCACCGAGACCGCCCCGCCCACGGCCAGACCCAGGCACGCCCCAGGGACGATCACCGCGACCTCCCGCCACTGCGCGCCGAAGAGACCGGGCACCAGTCCCGGTGCGGAACCGGCGAGCACGGTCAGGACCAGCCCCATGCCCACCGAGGCGATGTCGACCGACTGTTGGACGAGACCGGTCGCCCTGTCCCCCTCGTGGAGCCGTGACATCGTGGGGAACGAGACCCGCCAGAGGGACTGCAGCACCAGGTACGGCATCTCCATCAGCCGCTTGGCGAGGGTCCACAGCCCGAGTCGGGCGGCTCCGCCGAGAGCGGCGACGCTCAGATTGAGTGCCTGGTCGCGCAGCAGCCACGTCGCGTTGACGGCCTGGAACCGCAGGCCGAATCCGACGAGCGGCTTGATGAGACGGAACTCGAGCCGCGGTCGCACCAGTCCGGCCGGACACACGAACCCCATCACCAGCGCCCCGGTCAGGGCGCGGACCACCGTCGCGGTGGCGAGCCCCCACACGCCGAAACCGGCCGCCACGGTGCCGACGGCCCACCCCTGGAAGCACAGCACCTGTGTCATCTCGACCGCCACGAGCCGCCGGTAGAGCAGCGCTCTCTCCAGCAGGATGCGGCCCGGGAACTGCAGCGCGACGAACGGCATGGAGGCGACCATCACGGCCGTCACCCAGGCGATCCGGCCGAGCGGGACCGCGACCGCCAGGGCGAGGCCGGTCATCGCCAGCGTCACGAGGAGCTGCAACGCGCTCAGGGCGCCCAGTTCCTCCGCGCTCGGGGGCTCTCGGCGCCGGATGAGTCCGGCGCCGAGACCGCCGTCGGAGACGAGACCGGCGAAGAGGACGAACGACATGCCGATGGCGACCACGCCGAAGTCGGCGGGGTTCAACAGCCGTGCCACGATCACGTTTCCCGCGAATCCGATCAGCAGGATGACCAGTCCACGGGTGCTGACGAGGAAGACGCCCGCCTTGGCACGCCGTTTCAACTCACCGGCCGAGAGCGCCTCGTCCTCGCTCGGCGGCCGTCCGATGTCCATGCCGACCTCAGTGGGCGGCTTGCCGTGCACGCCATCGGGCAAGGCGCGTCCTGATGCCGAAGCGGCCCAGTTGGTGCCGGCCGTGGTCGTGGACGTAGGCCATGGCGTCGGCCCTGCGCCGGTCGAGGGCGGCGGCCGGCCCTTCGCGCAGCCGCAGGGGCAGCGTTTCCGGGTCCAGCCTGAGCGCGACGTCGGGGGCCAGCAGCAGCCGGGTCATGAGCGTGGAGTAGACGGTGTCCCTCGTGGCCGCCAGCCAGGGCTTGGCCAGCACGTGATGGAGCAGGAAGGGCCGGGTCCCGTCCTCGTAGGCGCAGGTCAGGTGCTGCCGGTCGGTCAGCGTCAGTCCCGGGAAGGGCGGATGGGGAGCCAGCCTGTGCTCCATGACGGCGAGTTCCCCGAGCTCGAAGCGGCCGGCGAGCACGGCGTTGAGGACGTCCTGGTCGGCGAAGTAGAAGGGGTCGTCCAGGGTGGCCTTGCCGTATCTGCTGTGCGCGATGCCGATGGTTCGCTGCCCCTCGGTCCAGGGCGGGAGCAGCCGGTCGGAGAGGGTGTGCGGATAGGCGACGAGTCCCGCGTTCAGATAGGGCTGGCGGCGGAGTTCGCCGAGACCGAGGACGGACTCCCACTGCGGGCTGAAGCGGCGGCTGTTGGGCAGGCAGTCGACGAACGCCACTATGCGGCCCCGTCGTGCCGTCTCGGTGATCTCGGTGAGTTGCCGGGTGACGATGATGTCCGCGTCGATGAGCACCACGACCTCGGCCGGGTGGCGGCTCGGTCCGTAGGGGGCCAGGAACCACGCGGGCGCGTCGGGCGACGGCGGTCGCACGAGCGTGACGTGGCCCGCGAGCAGACGCCGCTGCTCGGGCGTGAGGCCGATGTCCACCACGAACAGGGGCTCATCGTGTCCGGTCAGCCGCAGGGAGTTGAGCAGGGCGACCAGGCCTGGGAAAAACCTCCGGTCGGCGACCGTGTAGAACGCGGTGCCCGGCAGCGGCGCGGGGGAGTCTTCCATGCTCTGCCCTTCGGACGAAGGCGGTGGGTGACCTTGTCACCGGCAGCAGTACGATTCTATGGCGATATGTGAACACTGTCCTGTATGCCTAAGATTTTGCCGTGGGTATCGAACGGGCTGTCGTCTTTCGTTTCCACCGGGACCCGTTGGTGGCGCGCGCCCGGGTGCGGCTCCTGCGCCGACTGAATCCGGGCGTACCGGTGTACGGGCTGTTCGGCGGCGCCGGAGGCGTGCGCGGTGCCGCCTTCCGTCTCGCGGGCGGGCCGCTGCTCGGCCTCGACGCGCTGTACACCTCGCGCCACAGCGGTGCCTGGAACTGGAAGAACGGCGATCTGGTGCTGCTCGACTGGTATCGCGACGTCGGTCGCCGACTGTCCTTCGACGTCCTCCATCTCGTGGAGTGGGATCTGCTGCTGGCGGATTCCCTGGAGCGGATCTACGCCGGGGTGCCCCCCGACGCGGTCGGCCTGACCGCGTGGACGCCCCAGAGTGACGTCGGAGACGACTGGCGCTGGCTCGGCGGGCGGGAGGAGGCGCGGGAGTGGCGCCGGCTGCTGACCCGCGCGCGGGCCGACCTCGGCTACGACGGGACACCGTACGCGTGCCTCGGCATCGGTCCCTGCTTCCCCCGTGCGTTCCTCGACGACTACGCCGCCGCGGACCCGCCCGACCTGGGCAACGACGAGCTCCGCTATCCGCTGTTCGCGCAACTTCTGGGGTACTCGGTGGTGGACACCGGATTCCGTCACGGGTGGCACTCTCCGGGCGAGGACCGATACTTCAACGCGACCGGGCAGAACATCTCCCCGGACGTGGTCGCCGCCGAACTCGCGCGCCCGGAGGGGCGACGTGCCTTCCATCCCGTTCGCGTGCCCCTGCGCGGTCTGCGGCCCCCGGTGCCTGGCCCGCAGACTGTCGCGCCACCGCGGGAGCGCCGATGATCCCGGGTGAGCGTCCCGACGATCGCTCCGGTCCCCCGCCGCGGCCGACGGCGCGCCCCACCACGTCGGGCTCACTGTCCCGCAGATCGATGCTGGGATGGCTGTCCCTGCCCGTTCTGGCCGCGAAGCCTCTCGGCGAATCCCAGGAGCGCACCGTGGATCACGGGCTTGTACGAGTCGAGGACCATGGAACTGTGCAGTCCGCGGCCGACGCGGCGGCCGGCAAGCGACTCGTCTTCCCGCCGGGCCGGACGTACACCGTCCACGAGCTCCTCATCCCCGCCGGCTGCCACGTCGAGGGCCACGGGTCGATCCTCAGGACCGCGGACCACTCCACGACCAGCGGGAGCGACGATGCGACCCTGCGCGTGGGCGGTGACGCCGTCACCATCGACGGGCTGCGATTCGACGGCAACAGCCGCAACCAGGGTGACGTGTGGAACCAGCACCGTCACCAGATCAGGGTGCAGGGCGATTACAGCGACATCCGGATCACGAACTGCGTCTTCTACGACATCATCGGGGACGGCGTCTACATCAACATCGGGTCCGGGGGAAACAACGGTCACACCGTCGAGATTCACGACTGCGCGTTCACCGCGGCCAATGACAACAGAAACGGCGTCAGCGTCACCTCGGGGACGCGGGTGCATGTGCATCACAACACGTTCACGAACATGGCCCGTCACGACATGCCCGGAGCGATCGACATCGAACCGAACTCCGCTTCGGACACTGTCGCCGCCATTCTGGTCGAGGACAACACGATCACGCGCGCGGACCTCTCCGGCACCGGCGCCCGGTACGGCATTCTGGCGGCCATGTCCGCCTGCGTCGGCACGGACATCGTCTTCAGGAACAACAGGATCAGCGGCGCCGGGCTCGGTGCGGCATGCCTGGTCGTCGGCGACAGGAGCGGAACGCTCAACCCCAGTTCGGTGACCATCGTGGGAAACGACATCCGTGACGCCGGTGGTGCCGGAGTCGAGCTCAATTACGGGATCAGGACCGACATCGTCGAGAACACGTTCGTGAATCTCAGTCCGGCGATCCTGAATCACCTGTCCTTCCTGGGGGACGCCTCGGGCAACACCTACACCGACGTCACCACGCGACTCGCCTGACCCAGCCCGCCGTCCGTACCTGTTGCTGCGACCGGCCGCACGCTTAGGCTGTATGTGTACGGCGTAAATTCCTGATCTGCTCCCAAGTGAGGAGCTGTGGATCACGGCTCGAACTTCCTCGCGGTCACCCCCTACGGCCGGGGTGCGGGGAGTTCGCGGGTCCGTGTCTTCGAATGGCTCGACCGCACCGCCACCGACTTCGCCGTCGGCAGTTATCTCTCCTTGCCGAACGCCGCTCCCTCCCGTCTCGTCCGTCATCCGTTGTCCGTGGCCCGGGCGGAGCGCCGGCTGGCCGCCTTCTCCCGCGCCCGGCCCCAAACACTCCTCCTGCACCGGGAAGCCTCGCCGCTCAGCCGGGGCTGGTGGGAACGGCGGCTGCTGACGAGCGCGGAGTTCGCCGTCTACGACTTCGACGACGCCCTGCAGTGGGATCTCGGAGAGGGCGGTCTCCTGCGCCGACTCGCCCCCAAGGCGGACAAGGTGCTGGTGGCCGTGCACCACGCGGACCGGGTCATCGCGGGCAACAGCGTGCTGGCGGACTGGGCGTCACGGCACCACCGGGACGTCGTGGTGATACCGAGCTGCGTGGCCCCGCAGGACTACGCGCCCAAGGTCTCCTACGAGCTGCACGACCCGCCGCGGCTCGGCTGGATCGGCTCGCCGCACAACGAGTCCTGTCTGCTGCTGATCGCCGAAGCCCTCAGGGAGATCCACCGGAGAACCGGCGCGCGGGTGACGCTGATCGGTACGACCGCGCCGTCCTTCGGTGGCCTGGAGTCCTTGGTCGACCGGGTCGCCTGGAGCCCGGACACCCAGCGCGCGGCGCTGTCCGAGGTGGACGTGGGGCTGATGCCGCTCCAGCTGAACGCCTACAGCCTCGGCAAGTGCGGATACAAGCTGCTCCAGTACGCCGCCGCCGGTCTGCCCGCGGTGGCCACACCTCTCGGTGTCAACGCCGAGCTGCTCTCCGAGTTCGGCATGCCCGCCCCGCGCACCCAGGACGACTGGATCGCCGCGATCCTCGGCCTGGTGGAGTCGTCCGCGGCCCACCGGGAACGCGTCGGCAGGGCGGCGTGCGAGATCGCCGCCCGAAGGTATTCGTACGAGGCGTGGCTGCCCCGGTGGGAGGCGGCACTCGAACTCGGGGCGGTGGCCCGATGACGACCGCCGCTCGGTCCGTGCCGACCGCCGATGTCGTGATCGTGAACTGGAACACCGGCCGGTACCTGAGGGACTGTGTGCGGTCGATCGCCGGCACCGACCGGTCCCAGCTGCGTGTGGCCCGGATCGTCGTCGTCGACAACGCCTCCACCGACGGCTCCCTGAAGGACCTGTCGTCGGCCGGCGTCGAGCTCGAGGTGGTCCGCAACGCGCGCAACCGCGGCTTCGCCGCCGCGTGCAATCAGGGCGCGGCCCGCGGCCACGGCGACTACGTGCTCTTCCTGAACCCGGACACGCGGCTCTGCCCCGACACCTTGTCCGTGGTCGGCCGGCTGCTGCGGTCTCCGGCCGCTGACGGATTCGGCATATTCGGGGCGCTCATGGTGGACGAGGACGGTCGTCCGCTGATCTCCTGTTCGAGGTTCCCCAACCTGCGCATGTACGTCGGGAAGATGACGGGACTCGACCGGCTGATGCCCGCGCTCTTCCCGCCCCAGCACCTCGGGGCACGCGAGATGACCCGTTCAGGGGCGGTGGACCAGGTCATAGGGGCCTTCTTCCTGGTCCGTCGACCGCTGTTCCGTCAGCTGGGCGGCTTCGACGAGCGCTACTTCCTCTACCTGGAAGAGGTCGACTTCGCGCGGCGGGCGCGCCTCGCCGGCTGGCCCTCGTACTTCGTGGGACAGGCCCGGGTCCACCACGCCGAGAACGTCAGCTCTCGCCAACTGGGGGCATGGCGGCACTACTTGATGTTGTGCAGTCGTACGCGGTACGCGTTCCGCCACTGGTCCGTGCCGCGAGCGTGGCTGCTGACGGCACTCACCCTGACCGTCGAGCCGGCGGCGCGGCTGGCGGCCGCCGCTGTGCGGGGGCAGTGGGCGGAGCTCCGGGCCACCCCCGCCGTCTACCGGCAGTTCCTGCGCTGGCTTCGGACCAGCCGCCCGATCGCTCGCGATTGACCCGGTCCACCCGTGCGTGCAAAATGCGTATACGACGTAAATGTACGACATAAGCGAGGCGGGCATGCCCCATGTGCACCGTTGACCGCTCCACCCGAGAACCCCTGTCCTCCATCGACGCCGTGCCGCTGTCGCCGACGCGGCGGACCCTGGACCTCGTCGTCGCCTTCACCCTGCTGGTTCTTCTGACCCCGCTGCTGGTCCTGCTGGCGATACTGGTCGGCGTCACGAGCGGCGGACCGGTGCTGTTCCGCCAGCGGCGGACGGGGGAGGGCGGGCGTGAGTTCACCCTCTACAAGTTCCGCAGCATGCGGAAGGGCGGCGCGGGCCCCGCGATCACCAGTGGGTCCGATCCGCGAGTGACCGGGACGGGGCAGATGCTGCGCCACCTCCATCTGGACGAGTTGCCTCAGCTGTGGAACGTGCTGCGCGGCGACATGACGCTGGCCGGGCCGCGTCCCGAGATCCCGGGCCTCGCCGAGCGCTATCCGTCGGAGTACCGCTGGGTCTTCCGGCACCGCCCGGGACTCACCGGCCCGTGCCAGCTCCGCTCACGTGCGGAGGCCGGGCAGCTCGACGGCAGCCGCGATCCGGAGGAGTACTACCTCACGGTGCTCGTTCCGCAACGCACCGCCTTGGACGCGGAGTTCCTCAGTCGCGCCACGGTGCCCAACACTCTGCGCATGGCCGCCCGGACCGTCCTGTACCTGCTGTCGGCCCTGTGGGCGGGCGGCGCGCGCCGGGGCTCCGCCCGGGCGAAGGACGGACGCGGTGGTCCCGGGGGGTGGTCCTGATGCGCGCCGTGGTGACCGGCGCGGCGGGGTTCATCGGCTCGCACCTCTGCGAACACCTGCTGGCCCGCGGGGACGACGTGGTGGGGATCGATGCCCTCACCGACTTCTACGAGCCTGCCCGCAAGCGGCGCAACCTCGCCGCCCTGCTGGGCCGGGACCGGTTCACCTTCCACCGGAGGGATCTGCTGGACATGCGCCTGGAGCCGCTGTTCGCGGCCGCGGACGCCGTCTACCACCTCGCGGGGCAGCCGGGCGTACGAGGTTCGTGGGGGCCGGAGTTCGCCGTGTACCTCGAACGCAACGTCCTGGTGACCCAGCACGTGCTGGAGGCGATGCGCGAGACCTGCCCCGGCCGGTTGGTCTTCGCGTCCAGTTCGTCGGTCTACGGCGATGCGGACGCGTATCCGATGCGGGAGACACTGCGCCCCCGGCCCGTGTCCCCCTACGGGGTGACCAAACTCGCGGCGGAACAGCTGTGCGAGACGTACCGCACCGCATTCGGCCTGCCCACGGTCTCCTTGCGGCTCTTCACCGTGTACGGCCCCGGCCAGCGGCCCGACATGGCGTTCTCGCGGCTGGTGACGGCCGCCTGCGCGCGCCGGCCCTTCCCGCTGTACGGGGACGGATCGCAGAGCCGCGACTTCACCTTCGTCGGGGATGTGGTGGCGGCCATGCGTTCCGCCGCGCTGTCCGCGTGGGCCGGGGTCGCGAACGTCGGCGGAGGGTGCGAGGTGACGATGAACCGGGTCATCGACGAAGTGGGCCTGTTGGCCGCCCCGGTGAGGGTGGTGCGGGGTCCGGCAGAGCCGGGCGACGCGCGGCGCACCGCGGCCGACATCACCGTGGCGAAGGCGGCCTTCGGCTATCGGCCAGGCACGGACATCCGTACCGGACTGGCCGCCATGGTGCGGGCCGAGCGGGCCTCGCTCCCCGTACGGCCCGAGGAACGGGTGCCTGCCGAGCGGCGTTGAGGCCCGGGGCGTGGGTCAGCCGGGGGGCTGGGCCCCGCGGTAGTACCCGATGATTTCCGCGGCTGTCATGCCCCGATCGCGCTTGCGCCCCAGGAAGTAGACGGCCGAGGCGTCGTCCAGGGCGTAGTCCGGGGGGACGAGGCGGTCGAGGGCGCGCAGCCAGAACAGCAGTCCCCGCGCGCCCCGTCCCGCCAGAGCCGAACGGCTCAGACCCCGAACCGTGTGGTCGATGCTCCACAGGAGCTGGGTGCCGGGGCCCGCGACGTGTCCGGCCGCCAACTCGTCGAATCGCCGGAAGAGGTAGCGGTGGCCACTCGCCGTGTAGCGCGTGAAGTCGTGAGCGCCCGCATGGACCTGCTGGAGGAACGGGGTCTCCGCGTAGACGAGCCCGTCGTCCTTGAGGACCCGGTGGATTTCCGCGACGACGGCCGCCGGGTCGAGGACATGCTCGAGTACGGCCTGCACGAGCACGGCGTCGACGCTCGCCGACGTCAGCGGAATCCGGTGCGCGTCGGCGATGAACTGGGTCACCGGACTGCCGACGATGTCGAAGCCGATCACTTCGACCCGGGGATCGCGGTAGACCGCCTCCACCCCGTTGCCGACGGTCGCCCCGCCGACGACGAGGAGCCGCGGCGCGGGCCCCGTGAGACTTCGCAGCAGAAGGTCGATGTTCCGGGCCGCGACACGGTTGGGCGGCTTCCACACACGGCGCAGCGGGCTGGGCAGCCCGTCCGCGCCCTGCGGGCAGTGCGGCCGGGAACTCTCCTTCGGCTCCAAAGCCATCGCCGCGGCCGGGCGGCCGACGACACTGCGGTCGAAGTCGACGAGGACCGGCCACCGCCCGGTCACGGGGAAGGCCGGGGAATCGTGGTACGGACAGGAGGACTCCGTGCAGCTGAATCCGCCCGGCTGCGTCGTGAGGGGCGATCGGCAGCGCGGACACGCCAGCAGCTGCCGGAACTCCTCCAGATCGACCAGGGGCATGCCTCACCTCCAGGGTGTGCCGTCTCGATTTTCCTGCGGATTGACCCACTCCGCCCGATAGGCGACGATGTACGTATACATCGTAAATATGCGATTGCGTCTGGTGGTGGATGATGCGGGATGGGGTGGTCGTCGCGCGGCCGGGCCGCCGCGAAGCCATGCGCGACTACTGGCCCGCGACGCCTCCGCGGGTGGCGCCGACGGCCGTGCTCCCCTCGCCGCCGACGCAGGCTCGGATCAAGGTGCTGCACGTCATCACCCGGTTCTCCGCGGGCGCGGGAGGGAACACCCTGCTGTCGGCCATCGGCATGGACCGTTCCCGCTACGACGTGTGGGTCGCCGGCGTTCCGGGCGGCGACCTGTGGGATCGGGCGCGTGCCGCCGGCGTGCACACGTGCGAGATCCGGGGGTTCCGGCACACCCTGAGCCCCGCTGACCTGCTGGTGCTGTGGCGGCTGGTACGGCTCATCCGGCGCGAGCGGTTCACCGTCGTGCACACGCATTCGGCCAAGGGCGGATTCCTCGGGCGGATCGCCGCACGTCTGTGCCGTACCCCGGTCGTCGTGCACACGTTCCACGGGCTGAGCTTCCACCCGTACATGTCCCGCTCCCGGCAGATGATCTACCGCGCTCTGGAGCGGCTCACGCGGCGTTTCACCCACCGGTTCCTCGCCGTCGCGCCTCGCGTGGCGGGGCAGGCCGTCGAGGAGCGCCTGGCTCCGCCCGGCCTGGTCCGGGTGGTGCCGTCGGCGGTGGAGCTCGGACACATCCCCGAGCGGTTCGATCCCGAGGCCCGCCGCATCCTGGACCTGCCTCCCGACGCCTCCCTCGTCGGCACGGTGTGCCGCATCGACCGCCAGAAGGCGCCACTCGACTTCGTCCGTATGGCGGCCGCGCTGCGTTCCGTGCGTCCCGACACCGCCTTCGTCATGATCGGCGACGGGCCGCTCGAAGCCGAGGCCCGACGACTCGCGGCGGAACTGGACGTCGAGGTGACGTTCACCGGGCACCGCCCGGACGCGGCCCGGCTCGTCGCCGGACTGGACGTCTTCGTCGTGCTGTCGCTGTACGAAGGACTCGGCCGGGCCCTCACCGAGGCACTGGCCGCCGCCCGCCCGGTCGTCGCGACAGCCGTGAACGGTGTACCCGACCTCGTCGAGCACGGTGCGACGGGGCTGCTGGTGGCGCCCGGCGACCCGGAAGGCGCCGCGCGAGCGGTCGCCTGGCTGCTCGATCACCCGCTGCAGGCGGCGCAGATGGGCCGGCAGGGCCGCCGACGGGTGCGTACGGCCTTCGCACCGGAGGCCATGTGCGAGGCCATCGACGCCTGTTACCGGGACTTGCTGGGTCTGCCCTTCCCGGCCGGGGCCTCCGGGACGTCTCGCGGCTCCTGACCCGAGACGCGCGTCGAGGAACCTCCGACCGACCGCGACCAGGGAGCAGAACATGCGCCTGACAGTCATCGGCACCGGATACCTGGGAGCCGTCCACGCCGCCTGCATGGCCGAGAGCGGGCACGACGTCCTCGGCGTGGATGTGGACCCGGCCCGGATCGGCGCCCTCACCGCCGCGCGACCCCCCTTCTACGAGCCCGGGCTCGCCGACCTGCTCTGGCGCGGAGCCGAGGCGGGCCGACTGCGCTTCACCACCTCACTGGCGCAGGCCGCCGGGTTCGCCGACACCCACTTCGTATGTGTGGGCACCCCGCAGCAACCGGCCTCGGGCGCCGCCGACCTGAGCCACGTCGAGGCCGCGGTCGACGCCCTGACCTCTTCGCAGCGACTCGGAACGGACGGAGGGACGCTGCTGATCGGGAAGTCGACCGTGCCGGTCGGCACGGCGGACCGGCTGGCCCGGCGGCTGCGCGCGACCGCTGCGAACGCAGACGTGGCCTGGAACCCCGAATTCCTCCGAGAGGGCAGCGCCGTTCACGACACGCTGCGGCCGGAGCGCATCGTGGCGGGAGTCCGCTCGGCGCACGCCGAGGCGCGACTGCGCGAGATCTACGCGCCCCTGCTGGCCGCCGGCGTGCCGTTCATCAGCACCGACACCGCCACCGCCGAACTGGTCAAGCTGGCCTCCAACGCCTTCCTCGCGACCAAGATCTCGTTCATCAACGCCATGGCGGAGGTCTGCGACGCCGTCGCCGCCGACGTGACCACCCTCGCCCGGGCCATGGGAGCGGACCCCCGCATCGGACCGCGCTTCCTCACGCCCGGCCTGGGCTTCGGCGGCGGGTGTCTGCCGAAGGACATCCGGGCCTTCGTCGCCCGAGCCGAGGAACTGGGGCTGGCGGAGTCGGTCGCCTTCCTGCGGGAGGTCGACGAGATCAACCAACGGCAACGCCGTCGCACGGTCGGCCTTGCCGAGCGGCTCGTCGGCGGCTCCTTCGAGAACCGATGCGTGGCGGTGCTCGGAGCCGCCTTCAAACCCGGCAGCGACGACGTCCGTGACTCACCGGCCCTCGCCGTGGCGGACGCGGTCCGGCGCCGGGGAGCGGAGGTCCGCGTCCACGACCCCGAGGCGATCGACGCCGCTCGGGCCGCGCACCCCGAGCTGCAGTTCGCGCTGGATGTGAACAAGGTCTGCGAACAGGCCGACGTGGTGCTGCACCTCACCGACTGGCCGCAGTACAGGGCGCTCGATCCGGCCGCTCTCGCCGAGGTCGTCCGCATCCCGACCGTCGTGGACGCACGCCACAGCCTCGACCCGGTCGCCTGGAGCAGGGCGGGCTGGACGCTCTGCGCACCGGGCCGCCCGAGGCTCTGCCCGCCGCACGCGGAAGACGGCGTGGTCGGGCCGCCCCACTGAGCGCACTGCCGTGACATGGCGGTGTCCGCAGCCGGTTACCGGCGAAGGCGGCGTTCGCTCGGGTTCAGGGCCGCCGATCGGCGACGGGTGCCGTACCGGCGTACCCGTGCGGATTGACAAGCTGGAACCGCAGGGCGTCCCGGCACATGTCCGTCAGGCTGCGGCTCGGCCGCCACCCCCAGTCGCGGGTGACGGCGGCGGGATTGGCGACGAGGGTCGCCACGTCCCCCGGGCGGCGGTCGGTGAGTTCGTACGGGATCTCGCCGCCGCTCGCCTCCGAGAACGCGGCGATCACGTCGAGCACCGAACTTCCCTGGCCCAGGCCGATGTTGTACACGCGCATGCCGGGGGCGTCGCCAAGGTGGTCGAGGGCCACGCGGTGGGCCTCGACGGTGTCCATGACGTGGATGTAGTCGCGGATCGCGGTGCCGTCGGGGGTGGGGTAGTCCCCGCCGAAGACGCGCAGCCGCTCCCGGCGCCCGACGGCCACCTGCGCGAGGGACGGCATCATGTTCTCCGGGGCGCCGCGCGGAGCCTCGCCGAGCAGTCCGCTCGGATGCGCGCCGGCCGGGTTGCAGTACCGCAGGCACAGCACCGTGTACTCGGGGAGCCTGCGGCAGACGTCGGCGAGGATCTGCTCGCAGAGCCACTTGGAGGCGGCAAAGGGGTTGCCGGGCCGCACGGGGGTGTTCTCGTCCAGCAGTCCGGGGCCCGCGTCGCCGTAGAGCCAGCAGGACGAGGAGAAGACGATCCGGTGCACCCCGTGCTCGTGCATCGCCGACAGCAGCGCGGTGGTGCCGCCGACGTTGATGTCGTAGTACTCCACCGGCCGCCGTGCCGAGCCGCTCACGCCCTTGAGCGCGGCGAAGTGCACGACCGCGTCCACCGGGTGCCGGTCGAAGACGGCGGACAGCGCGCGCCGGTCGCGGACGTCGAGCTCGTAGACGGCCCCGACGAACCGTCCGGCGATCCTCTCCGCCCGCGCGAAGACCTGCGGGGCGCTGTTGGAGTAGTCGTCGACGACGACCACCTCGTAGCCGTGGTCGAGGAGTTCCACGCAGGCGTGGCTGCCGATGAAGCCGGCCCCGCCGGTGACGAGGACGGTGGAGGGGGCCCAGGGGCGACCGGCCCCCGGGCGGGCCCGCGCGTGCCGGTTCTTGTCCACGGTGCCTCACCCGGCCCTGATGAGGAGGACGACGTACGTTTACGACGTATGTGTACGACTGTGCGGCAGCCCGCCCGTGGCGTCAAGTCAGGGCCTGACCAGCAGCTGGAAGTCGAAGGCGTAGCGCGAGGCCCGGTAGATGTGGGTCCCGTACTCCACCGGCCGCCCCGTGTCGTCGTACGCCGTGCGCTGCATGGTCAGTACGGCGGCCCCCTCCTGTTCGTCCAGGCGGGAGGCCTCGTCGGCGGTGGCGGAACGGGCGCCGATGGTCTGGCGGGCGCTGTGCAGGGTGATGCCGGCGGTGCGCATCATGCGGTACAGGCCCGTCGCCTCCAGGCGGGTGGTGTCGAGCTCGAGCAACGTCGCCGGCAGGTAGTTGCACAGCAGGGCCACCGGCTGGCCGTGGGTGAGGCGCAGCCGCTCCAGGACGATCACCTCGCCGCCCTCGGCGATGCCGAGCGCGGCCGCCACCTCCGGGGCGGCGGGCCGGCGCTCGTTGCGCACGACCTGGGTGGTCGGGCCCTGGCCGGCCGCCTCCAGGTCGTCGTAGAGGCTGGAGAGCTCCAGCGGACGCTTGACCTGGCTGTGGACGACCTGGGTGCCCACACCCCGGCGGCGCACCAGCAGGCCCTTGTCGACCAGGGACTGGATGGCCTGGCGGACCGTGGGTCTGGACAGGCCCAGGCGGGTCGAGAGGTCGATCTCGTTGCCCAGGAGGTTTCCCGGGGCGAGGACCCCGTGCTCGATGGCCGCCTCCAGCTGCTGGGCGAGCTGGTAGTACAGCGGCACCGGACTGCCCCGGTCCAGGGCGAAGTCCAGGGAGTCGAGCGCGGGGGCGTTCGCGGCACGGGTCGCGCCACGGGTCTTCGCCATGGACGTACCTCCCTCCGATAGGAGTTGACGGTCTGTCAGGAGTGGCTGGGGAAGCCGAGGTCGATCCCCGCGTCGGCCGGGTCGGGCCAGCGTGTGGTGATCACCTTGCCCTGGGTGTAGAAGGCGATGCCGTCGTTTCCGTAGATGTGCAGGTCGCCGAAGAGGGAGTCCTTCCAGCCGCCGAAGGAGTGGTAGCCGACGGGCACCGGGATCGGCACGTTCACGCCGACCATGCCCGCCTTCACCTCCATCTGGAAGCGGCGGGCGGCGCCGCCGTCCCGGGTGAAGATCGCGGTGCCGTTGCCCCAGCGGGAGTCGTTGATCAGCTTGATCGCCTCGTCGTACGACTCCGCACGGACGACCGCCAGGACCGGGCCGAAGATCTCGTCCCGGTACGCGTCCGCCGTCAGCGGGACCTTGTCGAGCAGCGAGACGCCGAGGAAGAAGCCGTCCTCGTGGCCCTCGACCGTGTACCCGGTGCCGTCGACCACGACCTGCGCGCCCTGCCCGGCCGCCGACGCCACGTACGAGGCGACCTTGTCGCGGTGCTCGCGCGTGATCAGCGGGCCCATCTCGGAAGCCGGGTCGTCGCCTGGACCGATCCTCAGGTCCTTCGCCCGCTCGGCGATCTTGCCGACCAGTTCGTCGCCCGTGTCGCCGACCGCGACCACGACCGACACCGCCATGCAGCGCTCGCCGGCCGAACCGTACGCCGCGTTGATCGCCTGGTCGGCCGCGAAGTCCAGGTCGGCGTCCGGGAGGACGAGCATGTGGTTCTTGGCGCCGCCCAGGGCCTGCACGCGCTTGCCGTGCTCGACCGCCTTCAGCTGGATGTACTTCGCGATCGGCGTCGAGCCGACGAAGGACACGGCCTCGACGTCCGGGTGCTCCAGCAGACGGTCCACGGCCACCTTGTCGCCCTGCACGACGTTCAGCACACCGTCCGGCAGGCCCGCCTCGGCGGCCAGTTCGGCCAGCCGGAAGGAGGCCGAGGGGTCCTTCTCGCTCGGCTTGAGCACGAAGGTGTTCCCGCACGCGATGGCCAGGGGGAACATCCACATCGGCACCATGGCCGGGAAGTTGAACGGCGTGATGCCCGCGACCACGCCCAGCGGCTGCCGGATCGAGGCGACGTCGACGCGGGTGGAGACCTGCGTCGACAGCTCGCCCTTCAGCTGCACGCTGATCCCGCAGGCCAGCTCCACGATCTCCATGCCGCGCGCCACCTCGCCGAGCGCGTCGCTGTGCACCTTGCCGTGCTCGGCGGTGATCAGCGCGGCGATCTCGTCGCGGTGGGCGTCCAGCAGCTCGCGGTACTTGAACAGCACCGCGGTGCGCTTGGCCAGCGAGGAGGTGCCCCAGGTCTCGAAGGCGGCCCTGGCCGCGGCCACGGCGGCGTCCACCTCGTCGACGTCGGCGAACCCGACCTGCTTCTCCTGCGCGCCGGTCGCCGGGTTGTACACGGCGCCGTAGCGGCCGGAGGCGGACTCGACGGGCTTGCCGCCGATCCAGTGGGTGATGGTCTTCATGGTGCGGGGGCCTTTCAGCAAGGGGGGACCAGCGGTGGCTCAGAGGTGGTGGCGGCGGTCGGCGACCTGGCGGTCGTACTCCTCGCGGGCCCG
This sequence comes from Streptomyces panaciradicis, assembly GCF_023516615.1. Taxonomy (GTDB): domain Bacteria; phylum Actinomycetota; class Actinomycetes; order Streptomycetales; family Streptomycetaceae; genus Streptomyces; species Streptomyces panaciradicis. The sequence goes on along the minus strand of NZ_JAMGBF010000048.1, from coordinate 1,752 downwards.
TACGGCGGCCTCGCGGGTGGCCGTCTCGGCGACCGGGACGTCCCACCAGGCCTCGGCCGGGGGAGCGGCCGGGCCGGCGGTGTCGGTCTCGACGTAGACACAGGTCGGGCGGTCGGAGGCGCGGGCCGCGGCGAGCGCCTCGCGCAGTTCGCGGACCGTCTTGGCGCGCAGGACGTCCATGCCGAGGCTGCCCGCGTTGGCGGCCAGGTCGACGGGGAGCGGGGCGCCGGAGAAGGTTCCGTCGGCGGTCCGGTAGCGGTACGCCGTGCCGAAGCGCTCGCCGCCGACCGACTCGGACAGGCCGCCGATGGAGGCGTAGCCGTGGTTCTGGATGAGGACCAGGTTGACCGGCAGGCCCTCCTGGACGGCGGTGACGATCTCGGTCGGCATCATCAGGTAGGTGCCGTCGCCGACCAGGGACCACACCGGGGTGCCCGGCGCGGCCTGCTGGACGCCGATGGCCGCCGGGATCTCGTAGCCCATGCAGGAGTAGCCGTACTCCAGGTGGTACTGGCGGGGGCTGCGGGCCCGCCAGAGCTTGTGCAGGTCGCCGGGGAGCGAGCCGGCGGCGTTGATCACCACGTCGTCGTCGCCGACGACCGCGTCCAGGGCGCCGAGCACCTGGGTCTGGGTGGGGACGGCGTTCTCGTCGGCGGCCGTGTAAGCGGCGTCGACGAGCCGCTCCCAGCGTTCCTTGCCTTCACGGTATGCCGCCTCGTGAACCGGGTTCACACGGTGATCCGCGAGCGCCTCGGTCAACGCCGTGAGCCCTGCGCGCGCGTCGCACACCACAGTCCGCGCCGACAGCTTGTGAGCGTCGAACGCCGTGATGTTGAGGTTGACGAAGCGCACGTCAGGGTTCTGGAAGAGCGTCCCGGACGCGGTCGTGAAGTCCGTGTAGCGGGTGCCGACGCCGATCACCAGGTCGGCCGTGCGCGCGATGCCGTCGCTGACCGCCGTACCGGTGTGGCCGATGCCGCCGAGGTCGGCGGGGTGGTCGTGGCGCAGCGAGCCCTTGCCCGCCTGGGTCGAGGCGACCGGGATGCCTGTGGCCTCCACCAGCGCCTTCAGCGCGTCCTCGGCCTCGCTGTGGTGGACGCCGCCGCCCGCGACGATCAGCGGGCGCTCGGCGGCCCGGATCGCCGCCACCGCCTCCGCCAGCTCGTAGGGGTCGGGCGCGGGGCGCCGTACGTGCCACACGCGCTCGGCGAAGAACTCCTCCGGCCAGTCGTGGGCCTCGGCCTGGACGTCCTGGGGGAGGGCGAGGGTGACCGCGCCGGTCTCGGCCGGGTCCGCGAGCACCCGCATGGCGTTCAGCGCCGACGGGATCAGGGCCTCGGGACGCGTGATCCGGTCGAAGTACCGCGACACCGGGCGCAGGGTGTCGTTGACGGACACGTCCGCCTCGGTGGGGTGCTCCAGCTGCTGCAGCAGCGGGTCCGGGGCGTGCGAGGCGAAGTAGTCGCCGGGCAGCAGCAGGACCGGCAGCCGGTTGATGGTGGCCAGTGCGGCGCCGGTGACCAGGTTGGTGGCTCCGGGCCCGATGGACGTCGTCACGGCCTGCGCGGAGAGCCGGTTGAGCTGGCGGGCGTACCCGACGGCCGCGTGCACCATGGACTGCTCGTTGCGGCCCTGGTGGTACGGCATGTCGTCCCCGTACTCGACGAGCGCCTGGCCGATGCCGGCGACGTTGCCGTGCCCGAAGATGCCCCAGGTGCCCGCGATCAGCCGGTGGCGCACGCCGTCGCGCTC
>NZ_JAMGBF010000047.1 GCF_023516615.1 Streptomyces panaciradicis | reverse complement strand
CTCGTTGCGGCCCTGGTGGTACGGCATGTCGTCCCCGTACTCGACGAGCGCCTGGCCGATGCCGGCGACGTTGCCGTGCCCGAAGATGCCCCAGGTGCCCGCGATCAGCCGGTGGCGCACGCCGTCGCGCTCGGTGTACTGCGCGGACAGGAAGCGCACCAGGGCCTGGGCGACGGTCAGGCGGCGGGTGTTGCTCATCAGGACTTCTCCGGGGCCGTGTAGAGGGGGAGGCGGGCGTCGACCGGTTGGTCGGGCCAACTGTCGCGGACCCAGGCGTGATCGGGGTGGTCGCAGATCAGCCAGGCACGCTCGGGCTCGGGGCCCGCCATGACGTTGAGGTAGTACATGTGGTGGCCGGGCACCGCCATGGAGGGCCCGTGCCAGCCGTCGGGGATCAACACCACGTCTCCGGCGCGCACTTCGGCCAGGACGTCGGTGCCCCGGCCGTGGCCCGAGGGGGACACCCGCTGGTAGCCGAGGCCGGGGACGCCGTCGTGGGCGGCGAACTCGAAGTAGTAGATCTCCTCCAGGACGGATTCCTCGCCGGGGCGGTGCTCGTCGTGCTTGTGCGGCGGGAACGACGACCAGTTGCCGCCCGGGGTGATCACCTCGACGGCGATGAGCTTGTCGCACTCGAAGACGTCGGCGGCCCCGAAGTTGTTGACCTGGCGACTGCTGTTGCCGGTGCCGCGCAGCTCCACCGGGACGGCGGAGGCCGGCCCGTAGCGGGCGGGCAGCCGGCGGGTGCAGCGCGCCCCGGTGAGCGCGAACCGTCCGCCGCCGGCCGACGACACCGTCGTACGGGCGTCGCGCGGCGCGTAGGCGAAGTCGCTGACCGCGCTGAAGACGCTCGCGCGGCCGGTGAGTTCGAAGGTGTCGTGGCCGAAGTCGTCGGCGACGGCGACCGTGCAGGCGCCGCTGAGCGGCAGCACGATCCATTCGCTCTCGCCGGTGTCGAAGGTGTGCGTGCCGCCCGGCGGCAGCTCCAGCACACGCAGGCTCGAATGGCCCCAGCCGGCCTTCTCGGGCGTGACGTCGACGGCGTACGGGCCGCCGAGGGCCTTGCCCGCGGGCAGGTGGTACGTCATGGGGCGCTCCTTCCTGTCACAGCACTGCTCGGTGTCACCGCGGTGCTCCTCCGTCTCACAGCAGACCGACGGCCGTGTCCACCGCGGTCTCCACGCTGCCCTCGGCCGGATAGAGCAGCGAGCGGCCCACGACCATGCCTTTCACGGTGGGCAGCCGCAGGGCCTTGCGCCAGCGCTCGTAGGCGCCTTCCTGGTCCTCGCCCACCTCGCCGCCCAGCAGGACCGCCGGCAGCGTCGAGGTCTCCAGGACCTCGCCCATGGCGTCGGGGTCGTCGGTGACCGGCAGCTTCAGCCAGGTGTAGGCGGAGGTGCCGCCCAGGCCCGCGGCGACGGCGATCGACCTGGTGACGGCCTCGGCGGACAGGTCGTTGCGCACCTGACCGTCGATCCGGCGGGAGACGAACGGCTCGACGAAGACGGGCAGCCGGTGCTCGGCGCACTCGTCGACCGCGCGGGCCGTGGCCTCCAGGGTGTCGAGCGAGCCCGGGTCCGTGTAGTCGATGCGGGTGAGGGTCTTGCCGGCGTCGAAGCGGGAGCGGGCGATGTCCCGGGCGCGGTAGCCGGTGAAGCGGTCGTCCAGCTCGAAGGAGGCGCCCGCCAGGCCGCCGCGGTTCATCGAGCACATGACGACCTTGTTCTCCAGCGCCCCGAGCAGCAGCAGGTCCTCCAGGACGTCCGCGGTGCCCAGCACCCCGTCCACGCCCGGCCGGGACAGCGCGACGCACAGGCGCTCCAGCAGGTCGGCGCGGTGGGCCATCGCGAGCCGGCGGCCGCCGACGCCGAGCGCGCCGCGCGCCGGGTGGTCGGCGGCCACGATCATCAGACGGCCGCCGGCACCCAGGAGGGGGCGGCGCGCACGCCGGGCCGCGGCTTCGGCGACGGCTTCGGGGCGCTCGGCGCGGACCGAGACGAGGTCGGGGATGCTGAGGGGCGACAAAGGGGCTCCGTTCAGGAAGTGGCGCGGGACAGGAGGTCTTCGACCTCGGCCTCGGTGGGCATCGCGGAGGAGCAGGCGAGACGCGAGGCGACGAGGGCTCCGGCGGCGTTGGCGTACCGCATGGTTTCGGCCAAATCCCGGCCGGACAGCAGGCCGTGCACCAGGGCGCCGCCGAAGGCGTCGCCCGCGCCGAGGCCGTTGGCCACCTCGACCGGGACCGGCGGGACCTCGGCGGTGGTGCCGTCGCGGTGCACGGCGAGCACTCCCCCCGGGCCCTGCTTGACGACCGCGAGCTCGACGCCCGCCGCGAGCAGCGCCTCGGCGCAGGCCCGGGGCTCGCGGACGCCGGTGGCGATCTCGCACTCGTCGAGGTTGCCGACCGCGACGGTCGCGTGCCGCAGGGCCTCCGTGTAGTACGGGCGGGCCTCCTCCGGGTCCCGCCAGAACATGGGGCGCCAGTCGAGGTCGAAGACGGTGGTGCCGGCCCGGTCGCGGGCCTTGAGGGCGGCGAGCGTCGCGGAGCGGCTGGGTTCCTCGCTCAGACCGGTGCCGGTGATCCAGAAGACCCGGGCCGCCCGGATGGCGAAGTAGTCCAGCCCCTCGGAGTGTATCTCCAGGTCAGGGGCCTTAGGCTGCCGGTAGAAGTACAGAGGGAAGTCGTCCGGAGGGAAGATCTCGCAGAACGTCACCGGAGTCGGGTACGCGGCGACGGGCGTGACCCAGCGGTCGTCGACGCCGAACTCCTTGAGCGCCTGGTGCAGGTAGGCGCCGAAGGGGTCGTCCCCGGTGCGGGTGATCACCGCGGTGTTCCGGCCGAGCCGGGCCGCCGCGACGGCCACGTTCGCGGCCGAACCGCCGAGGAACTTGCCGAAGGTCTCCACCTGGGCCAGGGAGACACCGGACTGGAGAGGGTAGAGGTCGACGCCGATGCGGCCCATGGTGATCAAGTCGAAGGGCGGGGCTGACTCGGCCATGCGTGATGCTCCTCGGGCTGGAATGCGGATCCCAGTGGGGCTGCCGCCTCCCAGGTGTAGGCCGCCACCTGCGGTCGTGTCAATACTTTGTACTTACATTCGGACCTGAGCGTGAAATGATGTCTTAACAAAGTATTGACAGCGGGCGCGGGCGGGGGTTTGATCCCGTCCCAGCGCAACAGGCCGCGTTTGCCGTGAACGACTCGGACATGCCAAGATCCCGGGCCCTGGATCATCGATGATCCTTTTCTCCCTTTCCCCCGCGAAGCACAGTGAGGTGCCAGGAAAGATGGACCGTACTTCTCACCCCCGCTCCCGCAGACTCTTCCCCGTAGTCGCGGTTGCCGCGGCGGCTGCCCTGACCCTCGCCGGCTGCTCCAGCAGTTCCGGGGGCAAGAAGTCCGAGGAAACCGGCGCCAACGCGTCCGCCGGCAAGGCCACCACGCCCCGTATGACGGTCGCGCTGGTCACGCACCAGTCGCCCGGCGACACCTTCTGGGACATCGTCCGCAAGGGTGCCGAGGCCGCCGCCGCCAAGGACAACATCAAGCTGGTGTACTCGGCCGACCCGAACGCGGGCAACCAGTCCAACCTGGTGCAGAACGCGATCGACCAGAAGGTCGACGGCATCGCCGTCACCCTCGCCAAGCCCGACGCCCTGAAGACCGTCATCGGCAAGGCGAAGTCGGCCAACATACCGGTCGTGGGCCTCAACTCCGGTCTGAGCGACTGGAAGAAGCTCGGCCTGATGGAGTTCTTCGGCCAGGACGAGACGGTGGCCGGCGAGGCCTTCGGCAAGAAGCTCAACGACCTCGGCGCCAAGCACACCGTCTGTGTCATCCAGGAGCAGGGCAACATCGGTCTGACCCAGCGCTGCGACGGCGTGAAGAAGACCTTCTCCGGCAAGACCGACGTCCTCTACGTCAACGGCACGGACATGCCGTCGGTGAAGTCGACGATCACCGCCAAGCTCAAGCAGGACTCCTCCATCGACTACGTCGCGACCCTCGGCGCCCCCTTCGCGCTGACCGCGGTCCAGTCGGTCTCGGACGCCGGCAGCAAGGCGAAGATCGCCACCTTCGACCTGAACAAGGACCTGACGACGGCCATCAGCAAGGGCACGATCCAGTTCGCGGTGGACCAGCAGCCGTACCTCCAGGGCTACTTGGCGGTCGACTCGCTGTGGCTGTACAAGAACAACGGCAACTACAGCGGCGGCGGTGAGCAGCCCGTGCTGACCGGCCCGGCCTTCGTCGACAAGACCAACGTCGAGCAGGTCGCCAAGTACGCCGCCAACGGAACCCGGTGATGAGCATGACCCAGCACGCCGAGCCGGCGGTGGAGACACCGCCGGCCCCCGGCCCCAAGGAAACTGACGGGCGCACCGCCCGACGGCCCCTGGCCCTCAGGCTGTTGGCCCGTCCCGAGGTCGGCGTCTTCCTCGGCGCCGCCGCGGTCTACGTGTTCTTCCTGATCGCCGCCCCGCCGGTGCGGGACGGCGGCTCGATGGCGACGGTCCTGTACCAGTCGTCCACCATCGGCATCATGACGCTGCCCGTCGCGCTGCTGATGATCGGCGGCGAGTTCGACCTGTCGGCGGGCGTCGCGGTCATCACCTCCGCGCTGACCGCGAGCATGCTCGCCTACCAGCTGACCGTGAACGTGTGGGTCGGCGTCGTCGCCGCGCTCGTGGTGTCCCTCGCGATCGGCTTCTTCAACGGCTGGATGGTCGTCAAGACCGGCCTGCCGAGCTTCCTGGTCACCCTGGGCACCTTCCTGATCCTGCAGGGCGCCAACCTCGCCGTCACCAAGCTGGTCACCACCAACGTCGCCACCGACGACATCAGCAACATGGACGGGTTCGACCAGGCGCGGAAGGTCTTCGCGTCGTCGTTCGACATCGGCGGCGTCCAGGTGAAGATCACCGTGTTCTACTGGCTGGTCTTCGCCGCGCTGGCGACCTGGGTGCTGCTGCGCACCAAGTACGGCAACTGGATCTTCGCCGTCGGCGGCAACAAGGACTCCGCCCGCGCGGTCGGCGTGCCCGTCACGTTCACGAAGATCTCCCTGTTCATGCTGGTCGGGCTGGGCGCCTGGTTCGTCGGCATGCACCAGCTGTTCACCTTCAACACCGTGCAGTCCGGTGAGGGCGTGGGCATCGAGCTGATCTACATCTCCGCGGCCGTGATCGGCGGCTGTCTGCTGACCGGCGGCTACGGCTCGGCGATCGGCCCGGTCTTCGGCGCGTTCATGTTCGGCATGGTCCAGCAGGGCATCGTCTACGCCGGCTGGAACCCCGACTGGTTCAAGGCCTTCCTGGGCGTGATGCTGCTCGGCGCCGTCCTGATCAATCTGTGGGTCCGCCAGTCGGCGACCAGGAGGTGACCCGATGACGAAGAACGAATCGACCACGCACGGAGCCGTCCTCCCCGACACCCCCGCCCAGGACGAGGACGCCCCGATCGTCGAACTGCGCGGTGCCGGCAAGTCCTACGGCAACATCCGTGCCCTGCACGGCGTGAGCCTGACCGTGCACCCGGGCAAGGTGACCTGCGTGCTCGGCGACAACGGCGCCGGCAAGTCCACCCTGATCAAGATCATCTCCGGCCTGCACCAGCACACCGAGGGCGACTTCCTCGTGGACGGCCGCCCGGTGCGCTTCTCCACCCCGCGCGAGGCCCTCGACAAGGGCATCGCCACCGTCTACCAGGACCTCGCCGTCGTCCCCCTGATGCCGGTGTGGCGCAACTTCTTCCTCGGCTCCGAGATGACCAAGGGCCCCTGGCCCCTGCGCCGCCTCGACATCGAGACCATGAAGAAGACCGCGGACGCCGAACTGCGCAACATGGGCATCGTCCTGGACGACCTCGAACAGCCCATCGGCACCCTCTCCGGCGGCCAGCGCCAGTGCGTGGCCATCGCCCGCGCCGTCTACTTCGGCGCCCGCGTCCTCATCCTCGACGAGCCGACGGCCGCCCTGGGCGTCAAGCAGTCCGGCGTGGTCCTCAAGTACATCGCCGCCGCCCGCGACAAGGGCCTGGGGGTCATCTTCATCACCCACAACCCCCACCACGCCTACATGGTCGGCGACCACTTCAGCGTCCTGCGCCTGGGCACCATGGAACTCAACGCCTCCCGCGACGAGGTCAGCCTCGACGAGCTGACCAACCACATGGCCGGAGGCGCCGAACTCGCCGCCCTCAAGCACGAACTGGCCCAGGTCCGCGGCGTCGACGTCGACGAACTCCCCGAGGAGACCGACCTCACCGCACCCGTCGGCACCTCGGAAGGGACCTCCTGACATGGCCGGCGCCCTCGACCGCATCCGTGTCGGTTCGGCCCCCGACTCGTGGGGCGTGTGGTTCCCGGACGACCCGCGGCAGGTGCCCTGGGAACGCTTCCTGGACGAGGTCGCCGAGGCCGGATACGCGTGGATCGAGCTGGGTCCGTACGGCTACCTGCCGACCGACCCGGCCCGGCTCACCGAGGAGGTCGCCAAACGCGACCTGAAGGTGTCCGCGGGCACGGTCTTCACCGGCCTGCACCGCGGCCCAGCGGTCTGGGACTCCACGTGGGAGCACGTCAGCCAGGTGGCCGCGCTCACCCAGGCCACGGGCGCCCGGCACCTGGTCGTCATCCCGTCCTTCTGGCGCGACGACAAGACCGCCGAGATCCTGGAACCGCCGGAGCTGACCGGCGAGCAGTGGGCGTACCTGACCAAGGGCATGGAACGGCTCGGCCACGAGGTCAAGGAGACGTACGGCCTCGACATCGTGGTGCACCCGCACGCCGACACCCACATCGACACAGAGGACCACGTCGAGCGCTTCCTCGACTCCACCGACACCGAGCTGGTCAACCTCTGCCTGGACACCGGGCACTACGCCTACTGCGGCGGCGACAGCGTCAAGCTGATCGAGACCTACGGTGAGCGGATCGGCTATCTGCACCTCAAGCAGGTCGACCCGGAGATCCTGGCCGGCGTACGCGCCGAGGGCACCCCCTTCGGGCCCGCCGTCGCCCAGGGCGTCATGTGCGAACCGCCGTCCGGCGTACCCGAGTTGGGTCCGGTCCTGGAGGCCGCGCAGCGGCTCGGCGTGGAACTGTTCGCGATCGTCGAGCAGGACATGTACCCCTGCGAGCCCGACCGGCCCCTGCCCATCGCGGTGCGCACCCGCGCCTTCCTGAGGTCCTGCGGCGCCTGACTCCCTGGAGGGGGACGACCATGGCCCAGCCCGCAACGCTGCACGTCGCCGTCGTCGGCACCGGAAAGATGGGCGCCGACCACGTCCGCCGCATCCAGGAGGTCATCAGCGGCGCCCGCGTCACCGCCGTCGTGGACGTGGACGCCGAACGCGCCAAGGCCGTCGCCGCCCGCGTCGAGGGATGCACCGCCTACACCGACCCGGCGGCCGCGATGGCGGCGACGGACGTCGACGCCGTCCTGATCGCCTCTCCCGGGCCCGCTCACGAGGCGGCCCTGCTGACGGCGTTCGAGCACGACCTGCCCGTGCTGTGCGAGAAGCCGCTCACCCCGGACGCGGCCGCCGCGCTGCGGGTCATGGAGGCCGAACAGCGCCTCGGCCGGCGCCGGGTCCAGGTCGGCTTCATGCGGCGGTACGACGCCGAGTACATGAAACTCAAGTCCCTCCTGGAAACCGGCCAGTTGGGCAGGCCCCTGATGCTGCACAACCGGCACCGCAACGTCGCCTCACCGCCCGGCTGGCGCAGCGAGATGCTGATCAACGACTCCGTCGTGCACGAGATGGACGTCACCCGCTGGCTGCTGGGCCACGAGATCACCGCCGTCACCGTGCTGCGTCCGGCGCCGTCCGCGAACGCCCCCGACCGGATGCAGGACCCGCAGTTCGTGGTCTTCGAGACCGACGGCGGCGCGATCGTCGACGTCGAGATCTTCGTCAACTGCGGCTTCGGCTACCAGGTCCAGGCCGAGGTGGTCTGCGAACGCGGCACCGCCCGCATCGGCGACGGCCACGCCATGGTCACCCACATGGCCGGCCGCTGGGGCGGCACCATCGCCCAGGACTTCGTGGAACGCTTCGCCGACGCCTACGACCGCGAGGTCCAGGCGTGGGTCGACGCCACCCGCCGCGGCGAGGTCACCGGTCCCAGCGTGTGGGACGGCTACGCGGTGGCCGCGGTGTGCGAGGCGGGCGTCCGCGCGCTGGAGGAGGGCGGCCGGGTGGAGGTCGAGCTGGTGGAACGGCCGGCCCTCTACGACGTCAGCTGAGCGGCCGCGAGAACACCACCCGCGGCTGCCCCGGGCCGTTGTACTCCTCCACCACGCGCACGTCGAAGCCCAGACCGCGGTGGAAGGCGACCGACCCCTCGTTGCCGACGGTCGTGATCGCCTTCAGCCGCACCGCCCCCTGCCGCCCGGCGGCCTCCGTGAAGGCGCCGTACAGCTCGCGTCCCAGACCGGCGCCGCGGGCGTCGTCCCGCGTCGCGACCAGGTGCACGTAGCCGGTGCCGTCCGGGGTGACGAAGCCGATGAGATAGCCGAGGACGCCGTCGTCGGACCGCGCGACCAGACAGGTCTCGCCGAACTCGTGCACCAGCGGCAGCAGATGCAGCGCCCGCAGGTCGCGCTCGCCCCAGTACCGGTGGTGGTCGGCGAGGACCTGCCGGATGTCCGTGACCCGCGCGGGGACGATTCGGTGGGCCACGTCAGTTCCCGACGACGCTGCGCGGCCGCGGCGGGAGGCCCGCCGCGCGGTAGCACGCGTCGACCAGGGTCATCGTCGCCACCGCGTCGTCCGCGTCCAGCGGCACCGGCGTGCCCTCGCGCACCCGCGCCGCGAACGCCTCCAGCTGGTAGGCGTACGACGACCGGGTGCCCAGGTGCTCCGTGCGCTCGCCGTCCGCCGTGCGCACCACCACGCGGTCGTCGAGGTGGGGCAGGACGAAGTTCGGGGCGCTCGCCTCGCCCTTCGTGCCGATGATCCGGCAGCTCATCTCCAGCCCGTCGTACGCCATGTGACACCGGGCGGAGCCGGTGGCGCCGCCGGGGAAGGCGAGTTCGGCGTCCAGCCACTCGTCGACCCCGGGCGCGCCCGCCCGTTCCCCGCCCCGGGCGGAGACCAGGCTCGGAGCGCCGCCCGCCCAGCGGGCCAGCATCCGCTGGGCGTGCAGGCTGTAGCAGCCCAGGTCCATCACGGCGCCGCCGGCCAGCGACAGCGACCAGCGCGGGTCGCCGTCCTCGGGCGCGGGGATCGCCACCAGCGTCTCCACCCGCCGCAGTTCGCCCAGCTCCCCGCTGTCCAGGAGCTCGTGCAGGCGCCGGGTGACCGGGTGGAACAGGTAGTGGAAGCCCTCCATGAAGACGGTGCCGGACTTCGCCGCAGCCTCCCGGACCTCCGCTGCCTCCTCGGCGTTGCTCGCCGACGGCTTCTCCGTCAGGACGTGCTTGCCCGCCGCGAGGGCGGCCAGGTTCCACGGCCCGTGCAGACCGTTGGCGAGCGGGTTGTAGACCACCTCGACCTCGGGGTCGGCGAGCAGGTCGGCGTAGGAGCCGGCGACGCGCTCCACGCCGTGCCGGCCGGCGAAGGCCTCGGCGCGGGACCGGTCGCGGGCGGCCACCGCCACGAGACGGTGACCGGCGGCGCGGGCCGGGTCGACGAGGGCGCGTTCGGTGATCCGCGCGGCGCCCAGTACTCCGATGCGCAGGGGTTCCCGGACCGGTTCGCTCATGATGTTCCCGTTCTCCTTGATCCATCCGTCACTGCGGGATCAGTCTGCCCTCGACCGGCGGGAAGTGGCGACGGGCGAGGTCCTGCGCGTGGGCGACGGCGCACTCGATCAGCTCGAAGGCGGGCAGCCCGCCGACGTGGTAGGTGCGGTTGCGGCCCTGCAGCGCGTCGAGCCGGTCCAGGGCGCCGTCCGCCAGGTCGGCACTGCCGAAGTGCGGCATGAACGCCCACGCGTGCCGCCCGTGCACCTGCGCCAGCCGTCCGCCGAGCCGCGCGACGTCGTCCCGCAGCCGTACGGCGACGTCCTCGGGGCGGCCGTAGGAGTAGAAGGTCCGCACCTCGCTGCCGGGGTAGCGGTGGTGGTACGAGACGCAGTGGCCGGTCGCCGAGCGGCTCGCGGTGTGGCCGTCGAGGAAGTAGAAGGCGTCCTCCGGGAGGCCGGGCGCGCTGGCCACGGTGGTGTGGTACGCCTGGGAACGGACCCGTGCGGCCAGATCACGCTCGTCCTCGCCGGCGTCCAGCACCGGCAGGATCCGGTCCAGGGGGACGGCGAGCACCAGCTCGTCGGCGTCCACGCCTCCGGAGTCGGTGTCCACCCGCACCCCGTCCGCATGCCGCTCCACCGACCGCACCCGGACCCCGCACCGCACGTCCTTCAGCTCCTCGGCGACCCGCTGCCACAGACCGCCGAACCCGCCGGCGACGGTGAACGCGCCCGCATGGCCCAGCAGTTCGGGCAGGGGCGACAACAGCCCGGTCATCTCCGCGTACTTGACGAAGTACAGCGCCGGCACGTCGTCGTCGAGATAGCCGTACCCGGCCGCCGTGTATCCGGTGCCGAAGGACTCGGCCATCGGCTCCAGGCCGTGTGCGGCGATCCACTCGCCGACCGGTGCGGCGAGCGCGCGCGCCGAGTGGGCGAGTCCCGGTTCGGCGATGCGCGGGAACTCCCGCTCGCGCAGCGCCCGGTAGCGCCCGAAGGCCTCGTCGCGCAGGAACGCCATGGTCTGCCGGCTCGCGGTGCCCGCTTCGACGTCGAGGACGCGGTAGCGGCTGGTGCGTTCCGTCTCCAGGCCCAGCTCGGTCACCAGCCGCGCCGTCCGCTCGTAGCGGCTGGTGCAGATGTGGCCGCCCAGGTCGTAGGCGAGCCCGTCGACGGCGACGCTGCGGCACTTGCCGGCCACGGTGTCCTGTTCCTCCAGGACGGTCACCCGGTGCCCGGCGCGCTCCAGTTCGCGGGCGGTCGCGAGCCCGCTCGGTCCGGCGCCCACGACCACCACACTGCGCGGCCGGGCGGGAAGGTCGTACGGCGGGGATGTCGGCTTGTGGCCGGCGTTCATGGTCGTCGCTCCTCGGTAGGCGGGACGTGATCGCATCCCTTGCTCATACGTGGAGAGACGTGTTTGTGTTCCGGGCACCTGAGGCCGGCCGGCGCCCGGAACACGGCAATCGGGGCGGCGCCGGTCAGCCGGCGCGGACCTCGGCGATCGTCACCGGCCGGTGCTCGTGCAGGGACAGCGTGCAGGCGTCGGCGATCCAGCCGGCCTCCAGGGCGTCCGCGATCGTGCACGGAGAGGGGATCTTCCCGGCCACGACCTCGGTGAAGGCGGTCAGTTCGGCACGGTAGGCCGCGGTGAAACGGTCCATGAAGAAGTCGTGCGGGGTGCCCGCCGGGAAGGTCACGCCGGGCTCGACCGACCGCAGCGGCAGCTTGTCCTCCAGGCCGACGGCGATGGAGTCCGCGAAGCCGTGGATCTCCATACGGACGTCGTAACCCCGGGCGTTGTGGCGGGAGTTGGAGACCACCGCGATGGTGCCGTCGTCGAGGGTGAGGATCGCGCCGGTGGTGTCGGCGTCACCGGCCTCCTTGATGTAGTCGGCGCCGCGGTTGCCGCCGACCGCGTACACCTCGACCACCTCGCGGCCGGTCACCCAGCGGATGATGTCGAAGTCGTGCACCGAGCAGTCGCGGAAGATGCCGCCCGAGGCGGCGATGTACGCGGCCGGCGGCGGCGCCGGGTCCAGCGTGGTCGAGCGCACGGTGTGCAGCTTGCCCAGCTCGCCGCTGCGCACGGCCGCGCGGGCGGCGACGAAACCGGCGTCGAAGCGGCGGTTGTAGCCGATCTGGATCGGCACGTCGCTGCCCTCGACCGCCTTGAGGACCTCCACGCCTTCGGCCATGGTCCGGGCGACGGGCTTCTCGCAGAAGACGGGGACGCCGGCCTCGACGCCGGCCAGGATCAGCCCCGGGTGGGCGTCGGTCGCGGCGGCGACGACGATGCCGTCCACGCCGGCGGCGAGCAGGGCCTCCGGCGAGTCCACGACCTCGCCGCCGAACCGGTCGGCGGCGCTCTTGGCGGCGTCCGCGAACGGGTCGGTGAGGACGAGCGAGTCGACCGCGTCGAGCCCGGAGAGGGTCTCGGCGTGGAAGGCGCCGATGCGGCCGAGGCCGAGGATTCCGATGCGCATGGGGGTGCAGCTCCTTGAGGGTGTTGCGGTGAGGGTTTTCCGGCGGGGGGAGGAGGAGGTCAGTCGAGGCCGCCGAGGACGTTCTGGTCCCAGTCGATCACCGATCCGGTCACCACGCCGGAGCGGTCCGACAGCAGGAAGACGACGAAGTCGGCGATCTCGTCCGGCTGGCCCAGCTTGCCCATCGGCAGCCTGGCCGCGGCCTGCTCGCGCCAGTCGTCCCCGGCGCCGTGGAACGCCTTCTGGGTGGCGTCCTCGCCCTCGGTGGCGGTCCAGCCGATGTTCAGGCCGTTGATGCGGACCCGGTCGAAGCGGTGGGCGTGCGCGGCGTTGCGGGTCAGGCCGATCAGACCGGCCTTGGAGGCGACGTAGGGGGCGAGGAAGGGCTGCCCGCCGTGCGCCGAGGAGGTGATGATGTTGACGACCGTGCCGGGCGCCTCGCGGGCGACCATGTCCGCGACGGCCGCCTGCATCGCGAAGAACGGCGCCTTGAGATTGATCGCGATGTGCTGGTCGAACAGCTCGGGCGTGGTGTCGAGCAGCGTGCCCCGGGAGGTGAGCCCCGCGGAGTTCACCAGGCAGTCGATCCGGCCGTACGCCGCGACCACGTCACCGACGGCCGCCTTGGCCTGCCCGGCGTCCGCGAGGTCGGCGCGCACGAACATCGCCTTGCCGCCGGCCGCCGTCAGCTCGGCCACCAGCGCCTCGCCCGGCTCCGGCCGCCGCCCGGTGACGGCGACGACCGCCCCCTCGCGCACCGCGGCCCGCGCGATGGCGGCACCCACGCCCTGGCTGCCGCCGTTGACGAGGACGACCTTGTCGTCGAGAAGTCCCATGGATCTTCGATGCCCTTTCAGCTCGCGCGCCGTTCACCGGCCACGCGCAGTTGGTCCCGCAGGATCCGCGCGGGCCGGGCCTCGCGCAGCGCCTGGCGCACCAGGTCCGCCTGCGAGGGCGGGGCCAGGCCGTCGACCGGCGGGTCGCTGTCGAGATTGGTGGGGAACGGGTAGCCCTCGGCGCACGCGGCGATCACGTTCTCCAGCCAGGACTCCTCGGCGCCCTCCGTGCTGCGCCGCAGCAGCACCGGGTAGACCGCGTTGGTCACCGCCTCCCGGTCCACGGTCTCCATCGCGCGGCCGAACGCCGAGGACACCTGGAGCAGGTTGGCCATGCGCCGCACGTCGGTGGTGCGGTTCGTCCCGGCGGCGTGGAACAGCGCCGGGTTGAAGAAGACGGCGTCGCCCTTGGCAAGAGGCAGTTGGACGTGGTGCTCCTTGAAGTACGCCTGGAACTCCGGCCGCCGCCACGCCAGGTAACCCGGCTCGTAGCCGTGCGAGAACGGCAGGTACAGCGTCGGCCCCGACTCCACCGGCATGTCGCAGTGCGCCACCGCGCCCTGCAGGATGAGCACGGGGGAGAGCCGGTGCACGTGCGCCGGGTAGGCCGCGACGGCCTCGTCGGAGAGGAAGCCGAGGTGGTAGTCGCGGTGCACGGTCTGCGCCAGACCGCCCGGGTTGACCACGTTGACCTGCGAGGTGACCTGGTAGCCGGGGCCGAGCCAGGCCTCGCAGACCAGGGCGAGGACGGGGTTGGCGTAGTAGTCGGCGAACGCCGCCGGGTCGTAGAGCGCCGCCTTCTCCAGCGCGTTCCACACCCGCTCGTTCGCGCCGGGCTTGGCGAAGTGGTCACCCGCCTTCGCGCCGGACGCGTCCTGCTCGCGGATCAGTGCCTCGAACACCTCGGTGAGCCGGTCGACGACCGCGGGCTCGGGGAAGGCGCCCTTCAGCACCACGACGCCGGGCCCGTCGGTGAGCGCGCGGACGAGCTCCTCCTGGATGCCGCGGCGGTCCTCGGTGCCGCGGACGCGCTCGGCGTCATAGAGGGGGACGCTGTGGTCGACCGAGGAGGCGTGCGGGTAGTCGGCGGGGTCGGTGGTCCGCTCGACCAGGGTGCGGAAGGTGTCGAGGTCGCAGTCCTGCTCGGACAGCCAGGCACGGCGGTGTACGGCGGTGAAGGACATCTGCGTCCTCTCGGTGACAGGGGCGACTCAGCGCTGCCATTCTTGTCAGTACAAACCCGTCGAACAACCGGCACGCGGCCATCAAAAACCCCTCAAGGAGCCACCGCATGGGTCACCCGTTCCCGATCCGGGAGATCGCGCGTCAGGCGGGGCTCAGCGAGGCCACCGTGGACCGGGTGCTCAACGGCAGGGGAGGGGTGCGCGAGAGCACGGCGCGGGAGGTCCAGCAGGCCATAGCGGACCTGGACCGCCAGCGCACCCAGGTCCGGCTGGTCGGGCGGACCTTCATGATCGACATAGTGATGCAGACGCCCGAGCGGTTCTCCACCGCGGTGCGCGCCGCCCTGGAGACGGAGCTGCCGTCCCTGCACCCGGCCGTCGTGCGCTCCCGCTTCCACTTCCGGGAGACCGGGCCGGTGGCCGAGCTCACGGCCATCCTGGACCGCATCGGCCGCCGCGGCTCGCAGGGCGTGGTCCTCAAGGCGCCGGACGTCCCGGAGATCACCGCCGCCGTCGGCCGCCTCGCCGAGGCGGGCATCCCCGTCGTCACCCTGTTCACCGACCTGCCCGCCACCGCCCGCCTCGCCTACGTCGGCATCGACAACCGCGCCGCCGGCGCGACCGCCGCGTACCTGATGGGCCAGTGGCTCGGCGACCGGCCCGGCAATGTGCTCACCAGCCTCAGCAGCGGCTTCTTCCGTAACGAGGAGGAACGCGAGATGGGCTTCCGCAGCGCCATGCGCGCCCGTCACCCCGAGCGCACGCTGGTGGAGATCGCCGAGGGCCAGGGCCTGGACGCCACCCAGTACGACCTCGTACGCGCCGCCCTGGAGCGAGACCCCGGCATCCGCGCCGTCTACTCCATCGGCGGCGGCAACATCGCCACCCTGCGCGCCTTCGAGGACCTCGGCCGCGAGTGCGCGGTGTTCGTCGCGCACGACCTCGACCACGACAACACCCGCCTGCTGCGCGAGCACCGCCTCTCCGCCGTCCTCCACCACGACCTGCGCCAGGACATGCGGGAGGCCTGCCACATCGTGATGCGCGCCCACGGCGCCCTGCCGCCCGCGGGGCCCGTGCTGCCGTCCGCGATCCAGGTGGTCACCCCCTACAACATGCCTCCGCAGGCCACGAGTTGAGAGGCACGGGAGTGACGAGGACGGAAGAGGTCGAGATCGAGGGCGTCCGCATGCTCGCCGCCCTGACCCCCGGCGACGGCATCGGACTGCTGGCGCTGCACGGCAGCAACGAGGGCGGTACGGCCGAACTGGCGCGGTCGGTCGCCGAGTTGTGCGGCGCCACCAGCCTGGTCTTCACCCAGCCGGGCGTGCCCGAGCCGGTGCACGTGCGCTCCCCGCGGATGGCGGTCGAACACTGCGCGCTGCTGCGGGAGTTCCTGTCCCGGGTGGAGCTCACGGTCTCCCTGCACGGACACAACAGGACCGCGACACCCCGCTCGGTCTTCGTCGGCGGCGGCAACCGGCCGGCGGCGCTCCTGCTCGCCGGCGGACTCGACACCCTGCGGCCGGAGTTCGACCCCGTCACCGACCTCGACGAGATCCCCGTGGCCCTGCGCGGCCTGCACCCCAGGAACCCGGTCAACATGACCCGGCGCGGCGGCGTCCAGGTCGAACTCCCGCTCACGGCCAGGACCGGCGGGCGGCCCTGGGCGCCGGGAGTCCCGGACACCCCGCCGCGTTGCGTCGTCGACGCCCTGGCGAAAGGCGTGGCGTCCCTGGCGGCTATGCCGGGACGCTGACCCAGGCGCCGCTCCGTGCCGACTCGGTCATCGCCTCCAGTACGGCGGCGCTGCGCACGGCGTCCGGGAGCGTGGCCCCGTACGGCCTGCCCTCCGCGATCGAGCGCAGGAAGCGGTGGGCCTCGATCACCTTCAGGTCGTCGTAACCCATGGCGTTGGCGGCGCCGGGCTGGAAGACGCCGTACTCGCCGGCGCCCGGGCCGACGTGGACGGTGCTGACGGGCTGGTCCTGGAAGGCGGCGCCGCGGCTGGCGCCCAGCTCGTTCATCCGCCGGAAGTCCCAGAACACCGCGCCCCGGGTGCCGTGCACCTCGAAACCGTAGTTGTTCTGCTCGCCGACCGAGACCCGGCAGGCCTCCAGGACCCCGCGGGCGCCGGAGGCGAAGCGCAGCAGGCAGTTGACGTAGTCCTCGTTCTCCACCGGGCCCAGCTCGCCGCCAGTGGCGCGGGTGTGACCGGCGGTGGCGCCGGTGGGCCGGGGCCGCTCCGGGATGAACACGGCCGTGTCCGCCGTCAGCGACTCGATGTCGCCGAGCAGGAAACGGGCCAGGTCGGCGCCGTGCGAGGCCAGGTCGCCCAAGACGCCGCTGCCGCCCCGCTCCTTCTCGTACCGCCAGGTCAGGGCGCCCTCGGGGTGGGCGGCGTAGTCGCTGAAGAGACGGACGCGGACGTGGGTGACCGTGCCGAGCTCGCCCGAGGCGATCAGCTCGCGGGCGGCCTCCACGGCGGGGGCGTTGCGGTAGTTGAAGCCGACCGCACCCTGCACGCCCGCCCGCGCCACCGCGTCGGCGACGGCCCGGGCGTCCGCCGCGCTCAGGCCGACCGGCTTCTCGATCCAGATGTGCTTGCCGGCCTCCGCCATGGCCACGCCGATCTCGCGGTGCAGGAAGTTCGGGGCGGTGATGGACACGGCCCGCACCCGCGGGTCCCGGGCGACCTCGCGCCAGTCGCGGGTGGCGGACTCGAAGCCGAACTGCGCGGCGGCCTCCTCGGCCCGGCCGGGCACCTCCTCGGCGACCGCGACCAGCCGCGGGCGCAGGCCCAGGTTCGGGTAGTGGTGCGGGACGCGGGCGTACGCCTGGGTGTGCACCCGGCCCATCCAGCCGAACCCGACGACGGCGACACCCAGCGAATCCACCATGACAGCCCCTCTTTGGACCGGTCCACAACCTGTCCAGGCCACACTGAAGGGGCGCTTCCGCCGGTGTCAAGCCTCATCCACTCCTTTGACAAGCCCGAGCGGCTCATGGAACGGTCCAGAGCATGAAACCGCCGACGATCCGCGACGTGGCCGAGCAGGCCGGTGTCTCCAAGTCGCTGGTCTCGCTCGTGCTGCGCGGCTCCGAGCAGGTGCGGCCCGAGAAGCGGGAGGCCGTGCTGCGCGCGGTGCGGGAGCTCGGCTACCGGCCGAACGCCGCCGCGCGCAGCCTCAGCGAACAGCGCACCCGCACCGTCGGCGTACTCCTGGACGACCTGCGCAACCCCTGGTTCGTCGAACTCCTCGACGGCCTCAACTCGTTGCTGCACGCGGCCGGTCTGCACATGCTGCTGGCCGACGCCCGCCTCAACCGTCGCACCGGCCAGGACCTCACCGGCCCCTTCCTGGACCTCGGGGTCGACGGGCTCGTGGTCGTCGGCACGCTGCCCGACCTCGCCGCGCTCGGCGCCGTCGCCGAACGCATCCCGGTGGTCGTCGCGGGCGCCCGCGAGCCGGCACCGGCGGGCGTGGACGTCGTCGCGGGGGACGACGAGCTCGGCGCGCGGCTGGTCACCGAGCACCTCATCGGCCTCGGCCACCGCCGCATCGCGCACATCGCGGGCTACGGCGCCGTCGGCGAGCTGCGCCGGCGCAGCTTCGAGGCCGCCATGCGGGAGCACGGTCTCGCGGACCGGGCGGTGGTGGAGCCGAGCGACATGACCGAGGAGGGCGGCTACCGCACCACCGTCCGGCTGCTCAGCCGGCCGGAGCGGCCCACCGCCGTGTTCGCCGTGAACGACATCGCGTCGGTCGGCGCGCTGTCGGCGGCCGAGGAACTCGGCCTGCGCGTCCCGCACGACGTGTCCGTCGTGGGCTACGACAACACGAGTATCAGCCGGCTCCGCCACGTTTGGCTGACCACGGTTGACGGCGCCGGGCACGAGGTCGGCCGGCGCGCCGCCCGCTGCCTCCTGGACCGCTTCGAGCGGCCCGGGGGAGCGGGCCGACTCCACCTGGCCGCACCGGCGTTGGAGATCCGCGGCACGACGGCCGCGCCGCTCACAGCGTGACGGCGTAGGCCTTGCGCAGCGTCTCGTGCACCGTCCACGTCGTACGGTCGCCCGCGCGCAGCACCGCCATGTCGCCGGGCCCGACCTCCAGCGTCGGCCCGCCCTCCACCTCGACGGTGGCCGACCCGCTGACCACGACGAACAGCTCGTCCGCCTCCGTGTCGGTGACGACGCCCGGCGTGATCTGCCAGATCCCGCGGACCTGCCGGCCGTCCGCCGACTCCCAGAGAACCTTCCCGGTCACCTCGGGCGTACCGGAGACGATCTGTCCCGGGTCGAGGGGCTCGGGCTCGAGCTCGGCGTCGGGGACGTGCACTGCGAAGCTGTGGGTCATGGACCGAGCGTAGCCAGGGCGACGGCCCGCCGGGCCTGGACAGAGTGTGGGGGATCGGCCCAGGTGAGAGGACACTTCGTCGCGACCACGGGCGACTGCCGGGCCGCGGAGACGTGATCGGGCCGCGAGGGCATAGCCCCGGGCCGCGCGAACCGATCCCCCAGGGCGCCTGCGCCACCGTCCGCCCCCGCGCCCGCCCCTCGGCGCGCCCTGGACCTCCGGCCCTCAGTCCGCCCTGGACCTCCGGTGCCCGGTCCGCCTTCAACGCCTAACGCCCGGCCTGCCCTTGACGCCCGGCGCCCGGCCTGCCCTTGACGCCCGGCGCTCGGCTCGCCCGCGATGCCCGGTGCCCGGCCCGCCCTGGACCTCCGGCACTCGGCTGGCTCTTGGCCCCCGCCCTCCGGCTATTCCCCGGCTCCCGCCCCGGTTCGCCTTCGGCCCCCGATGCTCGGCCCATCCCCCGACCTCCGGCGCATGCCCGCCGACGCCTCCGGCGCCCAGCCCGTCCGTGACGTTCGGCCCGTCCGGCACCCGCCCCGCCCCCGGCACCCGCCCCGCCCCCCGGCGCCCGGTCGCAAGGCGGTGCGCCGGGCCGTGTCGTTGTGCTTCTGCCGGTGCGATCATCAGGTACCGGCCTACTCGATCACCGCATACGCGCACCCGGACTGTCGTAGGGTCTCGTCCCGTGGGAACGGACATCGACGGCGCCATCGAAAGTCGCTCGGCCGACGGGCGTTGGTACATCGAGGCGGATCTGCTGGACTTCCGGCCGCCGCGGGACTACGACGCCTGGGAGTGCCTGTTCGGCGTGCGCGGGACGGGAGACGTCAACCGCCCGCTCTTCGCCGACCGGGGCCTGCCCTACGACGTCAGCGATCCCGTGCGGGAGGCCGCCGTCGGCGACTACCAGCACAATCACACCTACGCCACCTGGACCGAGGTCGCCACGGTCGACTGGGACGCGCCCCTCGCCGCCGGCCCCGCCTGGAACCGGGCGATCAGGGCGGCACCGGAGGGCGAGGAGGTCGTACGGGTGACGCCCGGCCTGCGCGAGGCCGCCGCGCGCACCTTCGGCGGGGACCTGCTGCTCGCGCCGCCCGAGTGGCCGCCCGGGGGCCAGGTGCGGGTGAACGACGCGGTGTACCGGCCCGTGACGCTCACCGCGCGGATGCTCGCCCCGCCGAACGAGGGATGCTGGGCACAGGTGTGGAGCGCGATGCGGGAGCTCGCGGGCCGGCACGGCGACGAGCAGGTACGGCTCGTCGTCTGGTTCGGCTGACCGGCGCACCGGGGAAGGAAGCGACAGATGACCACCGACGCCACGAGCACCACCGTCACGGACGAGGCGGTGAACAGCCTGGCCGGCACCGCCGACCCGCGCCTGCGCGAGCTGCTCACCGGCCTGATCCGGCATCTGCACGCCTTCGCGCGCGAGACCCGGCTGACCCAGGAGGAGTGGGAGCGGGCGGTCGCGTTCCTGACCGCGACCGGGCAGACCTGCACGGACACCCGGCAGGAGTTCATCCTCCTGTCCGACGTGCTCGGCATGTCGATGCTGGTCGAGACGATCAACGGCGACCGCGCGCCGGGCGCCACCGAGTCGACGGTCCTCGGCCCGTTCCACATGACCGAGTCCCCGGCGCGTCCACTCGGCGCGAACATCGACCTGGTCGGCGGCGGCGAGCCCTGCGTGGTCAGCGGCCGCGTCGTGTCCGGGGACGGAACTCCCCTGCCGGGCGCGGCGATCGACGTGTGGCAGGCCGACGGCAACGGCTTCTACGACGTCCAGCGCCCCGACGTTCAGCCGCCGGGCAACGGCCGCGGACTGTTCACGGCCGACGCCGAGGGCCGTTTCCGGTTCCGCACCTGTGTGCCCAGCCCGTACCCGATCCCCACCGACGGACCCGTCGGGGAGCTGCTCCGGGCGACCGGCCGCCACCCCTACCGGCCGGCCCACATCCACTTCATCGCCTCGGCGGACGGGCACGCGCCGGTCACCACGCACATCTTCGTCGCGGGCAGCGACTACCTCGACTCGGACGCGGTGTTCGCCGTCAAACCGAGCCTGGTGCAGGACTTCGCCCTCACCGACGACCCGTCCCTGGCACGGGAGTTCGGCCTGCCGAACCCCTTCCGGCACGCCCGCTTCGACCTCGTACTGGAACGATCGTGAAGGACGCACTCGACTTCACGCACGAGTCCCGGCAGGTCCGGGTCGTGTTCCGGCCCGGCGCCGCCACGAGCGCGACCGCCGGGGAGGCCGCCGCACTCGGCCTGCGCCGCCTGCTCGTGGTCTGCGGCAGCCGCGGCACGGCCACCGCCCGGGCGGTCGCCGACTCGCTGGGCCCCGCGTGCGTGGGCCTGCACGACGGCGCCCGTATGCACGTGCCCGTCGAGGTCGCCGACCGGGCCGTGGAGGTGGCCCGCGCGGCCGGCGCGGACGGCCTGGTCGCGGTCGGCGGCGGCTCGTCGATCGGCCTCGGCAAGGCCGTCGCGCTGCGCACCGGCCTGCCGCTGATCGCCGTGCCCTCCACCTACTCCGGCTCGGAGATGACCCCGGTGTGGGGCCTGACCGAGCACGGCGCCAAGCGCACCGGCCGCGACCCCGCCGTCCTGCCGCGCAGTGTCGTCTACGACCCCGAGCTCACCCTCTCCCTGCCCGTGCCGCTCTCCGTCACCAGCGGCGTCAACGCCGTCGCCCACGCCGTCGAGGCCCTGTACGCCCCCGACGGCTCGCCGCTGACCGCGCTGATGGCCGAGGAGGGGATACGGGCCATGGCGGCCGCCCTGCCCGCGGTGGCCCACGCCCCGGACTCCCTGGAGGCCCGCGGGCGCGCCCTGTACGGCGCCTGGCTGTGCGGCTCCTGCCTCGGCGCCACCACCATGGGCCTGCACCACAAGCTCTGCCACGTCCTCGGCGGCACCTTCGGCCTGCCGCACGCCGAGACCCACACGGTCGTCCTGCCCTACGCCCTCGCCTACAACGCCCCCGCGGTTCCGGATGCGGCCGCCGCCGTGGCCCGCGCCCTGGACACCCACGACGCGCCCCGCGCCCTGCGGTCCCTCGCCGGACGCCTCGGCGCCCCGCGCACTCTGGCCGAACTCGGCTTGCGCGAGGACGACTTGGCGGTGGCCGCCGCCCAGACCGCGGGCCAGCCCTACGCCAATCCCCGCGCCGTCACCGCGGACGGCGCGCTCGCGGTGCTGCGGGCGGCGTACGAGGGGGCGGAGCCGGAGTTCCCCGCGGCCTGAGCCGACGGCCGCGATCGACGACGGCGTCCTGCCCCCACCGGGAGCACGATCCCGGGGCGCCCGTCGATGACCTGTGCCCACGGAGGTGGGGCAGGCTGCGCCCGCAATACGGCGGACAAAATTGTTGACAATCCTGTCTGGCTAGATTTAGGTTCGACAGGCACTCACTCAGGGAGGGCAACGATGCCGAAAGAAGCCCGTCCGAGCACCGGAGAGCAGGCCAAGCAGCATGCGCTCGCGCAGCTGCGGCAGGCGATCCTGCACGGCGAGATGGCACCGGCGCAGCGGCTGGTGGAGAACGAACTCGCCGAGCAGTTCGGTGTGACACGGGCGAGCATCCGGGCGGCACTCATCGATCTGGAGGCCCAGGGCCTCGTCGAGCGGATCCGCAACCGCGGCTCGCGGGTGCGGGTGGTGACCGTCGAGGAGGCGGTCGCCATCACCGAGTGCCGCATGGTCCTCGAAGGGCTGTGCGCGGCGAAGGCGGCCACCCTCGCGAGCGACGAGCAGCTCGCCGAGCTGACCGAGCTGGGCACGGCGATGACCAAGGCCGTGGCCGACGGTGAGCCGGTGACCTACTCCGAGCTCAACCAGGAACTGCACGCCAAGGTGCGCGAGTTCTCCGGCCAGCGCACCGCCGTGGACCTGCTGGAGCGGCTCAACGCCCAACTGGTGCGCCACCGCTTCCAGTTGGCGCTCAGGCCGGGACGCCCGCAGCACTCCCTGAACGAGCACCTGGCGATGATCGAGGCGATCAGGGCCAGGGACCCGCAGGCGGCCGAGGCGGCCGTCCGCGCCCACCTCACCAGCGTCATCGAGGCGCTGCGCGACTGACGCACGCGCGCCGGACGCGGGGGGAGGCGGGCGCCCACCTGTCCGACAAGGAGAGAGCACCAATGACTCAGGCCAACGCGCCCGCCACCCCACGGTCCACCCTCGTGGTCACCGCGCACGCCGGGGACTTCGTGTGGCGGGCGGGCGGCGCCATCGCCCTGGCCGCCTCCCGGGGGGAGAAGGTCACCATCGCCTGCCTCACCTTCGGCGAGCGCGGCGAGTCCGCCAAGGCCTGGCGCGAGGGCAGGACGCTGGAGGAGATCAAGGCGATACGCCGGGAGGAGGCGGAGAAGGCCGCCGCCACCCTCGGCGCCGAGGTCCTCTTCTTCGACGCCGGCGACTACCCGCTCGTCGCCACCGCCGAGCTGACCGACCGGCTCGTCGCCCTCTACCGCGCCACCCAGCCCGACGTCGTCCTCACCCACCCCGCCGAGGACCCGTACAACGGCGACCACCCGGCCGCCCACCGCATGGCCCTGGAGGCCCGCGTCCTCGCGCAGGCCATCGGCTACCCGGGCGAGGGCGAGATCATCGGCGCCCCGCCGGTGTTCTGCTTCGAGCCGCACCAGCCCGAGATGAGCGGCTTCCGGCCCGAGGTCCTCCTCGACATCACCGACGTCTGGGACACCAAGCGCCGGGCGATGGAGTGCCTCGGCGCCCAGCAGCATCTGTGGGACTACTACACCGACCTCGCCGTCCGCCGCGGCGTCCAGCTCAAGCGCAACGCCGGCCCCAACCTGGGCCTGGCCCACAAGACCATGGCCGAGGCGTACATGCGCCCCTACCCGCAGATCGCGAAGGAGCTGGCGTGAGCGGCGTCATCGTCACCAACCCGCCCAAGGCGCGGCCCGAGGACGTCGAGGCGCTGGCCGGCTACGGCGTGGCCACCGTGAGCGAGGCGATGGGCCGCACCGGCCTGCTCGGCCCGGAGATCCGCCCCGTCCAGCAGGGCGTACGGGTCGTGGGTACCGCCGTCACGGTGCTGAGCTGGCCCGGCGACAACCTCATGATCCACGCGGCCGTGGAGCAGTGCGGCGAGGGCGACGTCCTCGTCGTCACCACCACCTCCCCGTGCACGGACGGACTGTTCGGCGAACTGTTCGCGACGGCCCTGAAGCAGCGCGGTGTACGCGGTGTCGTCCTCAACACCGGCATCCGCGACACCCAGGAGCTGCGGGACATGGGCTTCGCCGCCTGGTCCCGCGCCGTCTGCGCGCAGGGCACCGTGAAGGCCACCGGCGGCTCGGTCAACGTGCCGATCGCCGTCGACGGCCAGGTGATCCGCCCCGGCGACGTGATCCTCGCCGACGACGACGGCGTCGTGGTCGTCCCGCGCGAGCGCGCCCGCGAGGCGGCCGAACGGTCCGCGGCCCGCGAGGCCAAGGAGGCCGCCACCCGTGCCGCCTTCCGCGACGGCCAACTCGGCCTGGACCGCTACGGGTTGAGGGACACCCTCAAGCGCCTGGGCGTCGAGTACCGCACGTACGAGGAGTACGCCGGAGACGGCTCGTGACCGGGCCCGCGGAGGTGCGCTGCATGCTGATGCGCGGAGGCACCTCCAAGGGCGCCTACTTCCTGGCCGAGGACCTGCCCGCCGACCCGGCCGCCCGCGACGAGCTCCTGCTGCGTGTCATGGGCAGCCCGGACGAACGGCAGATCGACGGCCTGGGCGGCGCCCACCCGCTCACCAGCAAGGTGGCCGTGGTCTCGCCCTCCGCCGACGCGGACGCCGACGTCGACTACCTCTTCCTCCAAGTCGCCGTCGACCGGCCCGAGGTGAGCGACCGTCAGAACTGCGGCAACATCCTCGCCGGTGTCGGCCCGTTCGCCGTGGAGCGCGGACTGGTCCCGGCGGGGGAGAAGGAGACGTCCGTCCGGATCCGTATGGTCAACTCCGGTGACCGCGCGACGGCCACCTTTCCCACCCCGGACGGCCGCGTCGACTACACGGGGGACGCCGAGATCTCGGGCGTGCCCGGGACGGCCGCGCCCGTGGTCGTCGAATTCCCGCCCGGCGCGGGCAAGTTGCTGCCCACCGGCGCCGTCCGCGACGTCATCGACGGCGTGCCCGTCACCTGCGTGGACAACGGCATGCCCATCGTGCTCATCGAGGCCGCCTCGCTCGGCGTCACCGGCTACGAGACGCCCAAGGACCTGGAGGAGGACCTCGCGCTCGCCGACCGGCTCCGCGCGATCCGCCTCCGGGCTGGCCGGCTGATGGGGCTCGGCGACGTCTCCGACACGACCGTGCCCAAGCTGACCCTGCTGGCCCCGCCCCGCAAGGGCGGCGCGGTGACCACCCGGACCTTCATCCCGGTCCGCTGCCACACCTCGATCGGCGTCCTGGGCGCCGCGGGCGTCGCCGCCGGCCTGCGGATCGAGGGCGGCGTCGGCGCGGATCTCGCCGCGCTCGACAGGGGCGGCGACCGCGTCCGCATCGAACACCCCACGGGCTTCACGGACATCGACAGCAGCCTGACCACGGGCGCCGACGGCCTGCCCGTCGCCCGCCGCACCGCCGTCGTCCGCACGGCCCGCAAGATCTTCGACGGCACCGTGTTCCCCCGGGCCGCCGAGACGGCACCGATCCCCCCGCACCCCCATGGAGGTCAACGATGACTCCGCCGCTCGGCGACATCGCCCACATCGGCCACGCCCAGCTCTTCACCCCCGACCTGGACGCCAGCGTCGCCTTCTTCACCGACTACCTCGGCCTCACGGTCAACGGCCAGGACGGCGGCACGGTCTACCTGCGGACCTTCGACGACTACGAGCACCACAGCCTGGTCCTCACCGCCCGCGAGCGGCCCGGCCTCGGCCGGCTCGCCCTGCGCACCTCCGGCGAGGAGGCCCTGCACCGCCGTATCGCGGCGATCGAGGAAGCGGGCGGCCACGGGACCTGGGCCGAGGACGAACCCGGCCTCGGCAAGCTCTACTTGACGACCGACCCGGACGGCCACGAGCACGCCCTGTACTGGGAGAGCGAGCACTACCGGGCCCCCGAGGAACTGCGGCCGGCGCTGAAGAACCAGCCACAGGCCAAGCCCAACAAGGGAGTCGGGGTCCGCCGCCTGGACCACGTCAACTTCCTCGCCGCCGACGTGCTCGCCAACGCCGAGTTCCAGCAGCACGTGCTCGGCGCCCGGCCCACGGAGCAGATCCGGCTCGACTCGGGCCGCGTCGCGGCGCGTTGGCTGACGTACACGAACAAGTCGTACGACGTCGTCTACACCGAGGACTGGACCGGCTCGGCCGGGCGGCTGCACCACATCGCCTTCGCGACCGACACCCGCGAGGACATCCTGCGCGCCGCCGATCTCGCCGTCGACAGCGGTGTGTTCATCGAGACGGGCCCGCACAAGCACGCCATCCAGCAGACGTTCTTCCTCTACGTCTACGAGCCGGGCGGCAACCGCATCGAGCTGTGCAACCCGCTCACCCGGCTCGTCCTGGCCCCGGACTGGCCGCTCATCACCTGGACCGAGGAGGAGCGCAAGAAGGGACAGGCCTGGGGTCTGAAGACCATCGAGTCGTTCCACACGCACGGGACGCCGCCGGTCGCCTGAACCGGAGCGTGGGCGGGAGCCACCCCCAGATTGTCGATGAGATTGTTGACAAAAGTGTTGACTCTCTGGGGGTGGCTCCTTAGCGTCTGGTGCACCACGTACGAGAGGTAACCAACGATGTCTTCCTCCCCCTCCCCAACCGCCCGCGGCAGCAGACTGGCCCTCCTGGTCGTCGGACTGTGCTGGCTGGCCGTCCTCTTCGACGGCCTCGACATGTTCATCTACGGCTCCGTGCTGCCGCACCTGCTGGAGACGAAGACCTTCGGCCTCACCCCGGACCAGGCCGGCGACCTCGGCTCCTACGCCACCTTCGGCATGCTGGTCGGCGCACTGACCGCGGGCACGGTCGCGGACCGGATCGGCCGCAAGAAGCTGATGATCGGCTGCGTGACGCTGTTCTCGCTCGCCTCCGGGATCTGCGCGGTCTCCGGCGGCGTCGCGGTCTTCGGCCTCGGCCGGACCCTGGCCGGCGTCGGCCTCGGCGGACTGCTGCCGACCGCGATCAGCATGGTCTCCGACTACGCCCCCCGCGGCCGCGGCGCGATCGTCATCGGCCTGCTGATGACGGCCCACCACGCGGGCGGCATCCTCTCCGCCTACGTGGCCAAGTGGCTGGTGGAGCCGGTGGGCTGGCGGGCGGCCTTCTGGGTCTGCGTGGCCCCGCTGCTCTTCGCCCCCGTGCTGGTCAAGCTGCTGCCCGAGTCCCTGAGCTTCCTGCGCGCCAAGGGCCGCGACGAGGAGGCCGCCGCTCTCGCCGCCCGCTACGACGTCGAGCTGCCCGCCACGACCGGCAGGAAGACGGCCGCCGACCGCTGGGACGCGCTGCTCGGCCTCTTCCGCGGCGGCGAGTGGATCCAGACCCTGCTGTACTGGCTCGCCTCCTTCGGCGGACTGCTCCTCGTGTACGGCGTCGCCACCTGGCTGCCCACCCTGATGCGCACCGAGGGCTACGAGATCACCAACGCGCTGACCTTCGTCGTCGTCTTCAACCTCGGCGGCATCGTCGGCATGCTGGTCGCCGGCCGCGCGGCCGACCGGTTCGGCGCCCCGCGCATCTCCGCGATCTGGTTCGCGCTCACCGCCGCCGGCGTCTACCTGCTCAGCGTCCACATGTCGATGGGCGTCACCACGCTGGTCGTCTTCCTCACCGGCGTCTTCCTCAACAGCGCCCAGACGATGATCTACGCGACCGTCTCCATCCGCTCCACCCCGGACAACCGCGCCACCGCCGTCGGCTGGACCTCCGGCATGGGCCGCTTCGGCGCCGTCTTCGGCCCCTGGCTCGGCGGCCAGCTCCTCGCCGCGGGCAACGGCGAGTGGGGCTTCACCGCCTTCGCGCTGGCCGGCCTCTCCTCCATGGTCTTCATCGGCATCGCCGCCCTGCGCACCCCGCGCACGGACACGCCGAACGACACCGAACAGAAGCTGGTCACCGCCCACTGAACGCCACCACCCGCCCGGTCGGCACGAGCACGGACGCCGGCCCTCCGCCGACGGGGGCCGGCGCCCGGCGTTCCCGGGACACGTGGGGTGACATCGCGCGTGTCCGGCGACCCCTTGATGACTGGCCGTGCCTGCGGCCGAGGGCGCGGCCGGCGGTCGTTCGGTGCAGCGGATGCGAGGCGCCGCGCGTGGGGTCACGCTCGGTGTATGAGCGACCGATGGGATGTCCGGCGTGCGGGGCCCGAGGGGGCCGCGCATCGGGTGATGATGATTCCGGGTGGGATGTGCTCGACCGAGTTCTACGCCGACGTCATGGCCGAGCCCGTACTCGCCGACGTGGGCCTGGTGGCGGTGACGCAGCCCGGGATGGCCGGGACCGAGGCGCCCGGGGACGTGTCCATGGAGCACTACGCGGAGCTGATGGCACGCTTCGCGGCCGACACCGGATGCGATGTGGTCGTGGGCCACAGCCTCGGCGCGAACGTGGCGCTGGAGATGGCGGCGGCCGGGCTGTTCAAGGGCCCGCTGGTGCTGCTGTCGCCCACCTTCTCGCGCGAGGACGAGGCGTCGTTCCTGGCGGTGATGGACGCGCTCGGGCGGGTGCCCGTCCTCGGCACGGTGGCCTGGACGGGGATGCTCAAGGTGGTGCCGACCGCCATGAAGCGCGAACTGCCCAAGGCCCGCGCGGAGGTGCTGGCGGCGGCGATGCGCGGCAACGACCCCGCGGCCTGCCGCAGGATCGTCCACGCCTACTACGAGTACCTGGGCCGCCATCCCTCACTGGTCGCCCGGCTGTGCGAGGCGACCGTGCCCGCCTGGGTCGTGCGGGGCGACCACGACGAGATCGGCCTGACGGACGCCGAGCGGAAGGGCCTGGAAGCCTGCCCGCACGTCCGTATGGTCACGGTGCCCGACGCCGGGCATCTGCTGCTGGTCCAGCAGCCGGCACGGGTCGCCGACGTGATCGCGGAAGCGGTCGCCGCGGTCTGACCCGGGCGGCCCCTCAGAGGTCGACGACCAGATCCGGTACGGCGACGCCGACGGGCCCGGTAAAACCCTCCCCGGCCGCCTCCAGCGCCGTCGCCCGATCGGTGCCCGGCCAGAGGTGGGTCAGCAACAGCCGTGCCGCGCCCGCCTGTTGGGCGTACCGCCCGGCCAGCTCCGCGGTGAGCAGGAAGCGGGCGTCCTCCTCCGGCACCCGGCGCGGATAGGTCGCCTCCGACACCAGCAGGTCCGCGCCCTCGGCCAGGCGCGGGACGTCGGGGCTCGGGCCGGTGTCGCCGGTGTAGACGAGCACGCCGTCGGGCGTGGTGAGCCGGATGCCGGCGTTGGGCACGAAGTGCGGCAGCAGCACGGTCTCCGCCGTGAACGGGCCGATGCCGAACCGGTCTCCCGGACTGAACTCGTGCAGGCGCAGGGCCTGCGCCAGCATGCCCGGCCGGTCGAGGGCGAGGACGGCGTCCAGCGCTTTGTGCGGCGCGTACACGGCGAGCGGGGGCGCCGGATCCTCCCGCAACGCCCGCGCCCGCAACAGCGGGTTGAGGTCGGCGCAGTGGTCGGGGTGGCCGTGGCTGACGAGCACCGCGTCGACCGCGCCCACGTCGAGACGTGTCAACAGGCGTGGCATCGTGGCGTATCCGGGGTCGATCAGCAGCCGGAAGCCCGCGTGCTCGACCAGATAGCCGCTGCACGCCTGCCGCGCCGTGGGCCAGGCCCCGCAGCCGCCGAGAACGGTGAGTCGCATGGCACGGACCCTACGCCGACGCCCCTTCAGGGGCGCGGGGAACTGCGCGACCAGCCGCGACCCCCCCGCAGCCGCCCACGGCGCTCGGTACAGAGCTCTTAGGCACTCCCGCCACGGGCGCCGACGCGCACCCCGTCCAGGGCGATGGCCAGCACCCGGTCCCGCTGGGCGTCGTCGTCGAAGGCCGTCGCCGTGATCCCGGCGACCATCCGCAGCAGGTCGGTGAAGTCCATGTCCTTACGGGCCTCGCCGGCCGCCTGCGCCCGCTCGAACAGCGGTCCGCCGGCCGCGTACATCGAGTCCCGGCAGGCCTGGAAGATCTCCGACTCGTCGTTCAGGGCCTCGCGCACGGCCCGCTTGGTCACCATGTAGCCGGTGAACCGCCGCAGCCAGGCCGTCAGCGCCTCCCAGGGCTCCAGCTCACCGACCTCCCGGGCGACCCGGACCAGTTCGTTGACCTCGTCGGCGTAGACGCTCTCGAAGAGATCGCGCCGGGTCGGGAAGTTCCGGTACAGCGTGCCGATGCCCACGCCCGCACGGCGGGCGATGTCCTCCAGGGATGCCTCCGCGCCGTGGGCGGCGAAGGCCTCGCGGGCCGCGGCCAGCAGCGCGTCGTAGTTGCGGGCGGCGTCCTTCCGGTGCGGCCGCCGGGACGCCACGATCTCGCCGATGGGGAACGTCACGGATGCCTCCCGAGCACGATCAATACGGAGGAGCGCCTCCGCTACTTGAAGCGGAGGCATGCCTCCGTTAGAGTGGAGGCGTACCTCCACTTTAGCAGTGCGAGGTGCGTCCACCACCTTTCCGCGACCGCTCACCGCGGCCGTCGGCGTGCCCGTGCCGCCCGAGCGGCGCTCCGGGCCCGTACGACCGCGACCCGAGGCCGCGCCCCGTTCGGAGAGGCCCCTCATGCCCCGCACGTCCACCCGTCTCACCTTCTCGGTCCTCGCGACCGGCGCCGGTGTGTTCGCCATGCTGCAGTCGCTGATCGCGCCTGCCCTGCCCACCGTCCAGCACGCGCTGCACACCTCCCAGTCCACGGCGACCTGGGTGATGACGGCCTATCTCCTGTCCGCCTCCGTGTTCACACCGATACTCGGCCGCGTCGGCGACCTGATCGGCAAGAAGCGCACCCTCGTCGCCGTCCTGTTCGTCGTGCTGCTCGGCTGCCTGCTCGCCGCGCTCGCCCCGACCATCGGCGTCCTGATCGTCGCCCGGGTCGTGCAGGGCGTCGGCGGCGCCCTGTTCCCGCTCTCCTTCGGCATCATCCGGGACGAGTTCGCTCCGTCCCGGGTCCCCGGCAGCATCTCCAACCTCTCCGCGGTGATCGCCGCGGGCGGCGGCGTCGGCATCGTCGCGGCCGGCCCGATCGTCTCCGCGCTCGACTACCGCTGGCTGTTCTGGATCCCCGTCGGCGTCGTCGCCGCCACCGTGCTGATCGCCCTGCGCTACGTCCCCGAGTCGGCCAACCGCGCCGAGGGCAGCGTCGGCTGGCTGGGCGCGGGCCTGCTGTCGGCCTGGCTGGTGGCGCTGCTGCTGCCGCTGAGCCAGGCGGCCAAGTGGGGCTGGGGCTCGGGGAAGGTGATCGGCCTGTTCGCCGCCGCGGCCGTCCTGTTCACGGTGTGGCTGCTGGCCGAGGCCCGCTCGCGCACCCCGCTGATCGACCTGCGCGTGATGCGGCTGCCGGCCGTGTGGACCACCAACACCGCGGCCCTGCTGTTCGGCGCCGGCATGTACGCCCTGTGGTCCTTCCTGCCGGGCTTCGTCCAGACCCCGGAATCCGCCGGATACGGCTTCGGCGCGAGCGTGACCGCCTCCGGGCTGCTGATGCTCCCGATGCTCGTCGCGATGTTCGCCTCCGGCATCCTCAGCGGCCGGCTGGAGCCCCTCATCGGCGCGAAGCCGCTGCTGACGACGGGTGCCGGGCTCGGCGCCCTCGCCCTGGGCCTGCTCGCCCTCTGGCACGCCGCCCAGTGGCAGGTGGCCGTCGTCTCGGGCGTGTTCGGCCTCGGCATCGGCCTGGCCTTCGCCTCCATGGCCAACCTCATCGTCGGCAGCGTCCCGGCCGACCAGACCGGCGCCGCGACCGGTATGAACGCCAACATCCGCACCATCGGCGGCTCCATCGGCGCCGCGCTCACCGGCGTCCTGGTCACCGGCCGGCTCCAGCCCTCGGGCCTGCCGTACGAGTCCGGCTACACCCACGGCTTCGCCCTGCTGGCGGCGCTGTGCCTGGCCGCGGCGCTGGCGGCGCTGCTGGTCCCGGCGGCGCGCTCCGGACGCCTGACCGGCCCGGCGCGGGCGGGGGACGACCC
>NZ_JAMGBF010000046.1 GCF_023516615.1 Streptomyces panaciradicis | reverse complement strand
GGCCGCCGTGCGGGGGGCGGCGGCCCGCGACCGCCCGCGCCGCGTCGTGACCCGGGCGGCCGGTCCGCCCGCAGCACGGCCGCTCCGGGACAGCGAGCGCGTTCTGTCCATCCTGGGTATGTTCATGGTGCTATGCGCCGACAGCTCCCGCGGTGGTCAGCCCGACGCGACCGCGTGGCGTGGCGCCGACCCCGGGAGGACCCATCGCCGCAACGACGTCGGAGAACGGCTCCGGGGCCGGCGCGCGCAACCAGCCCTCGGAAGCCGATCTGCTGCGCACCATGCTGGGACGGCCGGACTACCGCAAGGCCCTGGTCTTCTGCGGGCTCATCGGCATCCCGGTGGCGCTGATCGCCTTCTGGTTCCTCGTGGCGATCCACCGGCTGGAGCAGCTGATCTGGACGACCTGGCCCAAGGATCTCGGCTGGAAGCAGGCTCCCTGGTGGTGGGCGCTGCCCCTGCTGACGGCGGCCGGCCTCGTCGTCGGCCTGGTCGTCGCGCGGCTTCCGGGCCACGGCGGACACGTTCCGGCGGCGGGCCTGAGCTCTGGCGGGGTCACCCGGCAGGCGCTGCCGGGAGTGGTGATCGCCGCTCTGGTCGGTCTGCCGCTCGGTGCCGTACTGGGCCCCGAGGCACCACTGATCGCCATGGGCGGTGGACTGGCCCTGGTGTTCGCGAGGCTGGTGCGGGCGCCGGAGACCCAGGCGAGTAAGTCCCTGCTCGGTGCGGCCGGGGCGGCGGCCGCCATCTCCGCGCTCTTCGGCAACCCGATCGTGGGCGCGGTGCTGCTGATGGAGGTGGCCGGGCTGGGCGGCCCGCAGCTGTTCGCGGTGATGCTGCCGGCCCTGCTGGCCAGCGGGATCGGGGATCTGATCTTCACCGGTTTCGTCCGATGGACCGGACTCGAGACGGGCAGTCTGTCCATCGGCCTGCCCAAGCCGCCGCCGCTCGACTGGGGGGACGTGCTGTGGGTGGTGGTGCTGGCGCCCGCCATGGCCTTCCTCGTCCACTGGATCCTCGTCGGCGGCCGGTTCGCAGCGCGCTTCGTCACCACCCGGACGGTACGGAACACGACCCTCTGCGCGCTGGGCGCGGCGGTCTGCGTCACCCTCTACGCGGTCGCCACGGGGCGGTCGCCGGCCGAGGCGGCCCTGTCCGGCGAGTCCACCCTGTCCGAGCTGGCGCAGGACCCGCACGCCTGGCCGGTGGGGGCCCTCATCGCCGTACTGGCCTTCAAGGGCCTGGCGTACGCGCTGAGTCTGGGCAGCCTGCGCGGTGGCCCCATCTTCCCCGCCCTGTTCCTGGGCGGGGCGTTCGGCGTACTGCTGGCGCCCCTGCCCGGCCTGGGACTGGTCCCGGCGATGGCGGCCGGGATGGCGGCGTCGGTGACCGCGGCGCTGCGGCTGCCGGTGAGCAGTGTCGTCCTGGTCGTGCTCCTGCTGGGCAACGTGGACACGGTGGCGCTGGTGGTGATCGCGTCGGTCCTGTCCTTCGTGCTCACCCAGCGGCTGCCCCAGGGCCCCGGCGTCCCCGCGTTCGAGGAGCGGCCCGCCGGACGAGCGGCCACCCACACTCCCGAGTCCGCCTGATCTCCCCGGCCCGTCCGTTCACACGGACCGGCTGACCTTCCCCGTCCGGCCGCTTCGGTGGGGCGTACGGCTAGTCGCGGTCGGACGGGGTTCCCGGCAGCGCGGGCGTGCCCAGCCGGCGAGCCGCCCACGGCTCGCGGGCGACGACCGCGCCCGCGGTGACGCACAGGGCCGCCACCACGCAGAGCGAGATCAGCCAGGACAACAGGGTGAACACCGCGCCCAGCGAGCCGTACTTGTCCAGGCTGTGGTTGAGCGCCCGCGGCACGTACAGCGACGCGGACGACGTGAGGACGGTCAGAGCCGTGCCGGTCAGCAGCGCGCCCGGCAGCAGCGGCAGCCACGGCAGCCGCGCGGCCAGCAGCAGATGCTGCGTCCACCACCAGATGCCGGTCTCCGCGATCAGCAGCAGCGGCACGCCCAGCCACAGCCCGAGACCGAAGCCGTTGCGCAAGGATCCCTGCACTCCGAACATGACCAGCCAGGCCGCGAGCCAGGCGATCCAGCGCCAGGCGGCCAGCCGGGCGCCCGCCTTGGGCATGCTCCACGCCCGCTCGCACAGGCGCTGCATGGCGCGGCTGCACGCGGTGGCCGAGATGAGGACCATCAGCCCGCCCACCGCACCGGTGGTCTGCCGAAGCGCGTCGGACGGATCGGCGGAACCCTGCATGACCTTGGCCAGCTCGGCCTCCGAGCTCCCGGACAGTCCGAAGGCGTCCTGCACGGACCTGACGAACTGATCGCGCAGCGACGGCGGCGCGATGGAGGCGACCACGAACAGCAGCGGCACGGCCGTGAGGAAGGCCTGCGCGGCCAGCCGGGTCGCCGAGTCGAGCACGTTCACGTTGATCTGGTGCGACAGCAGGTGCGTGATCACCGGGAACCGGGTCTCGGCCCGGGCGCGCAGCCCTGTCAGCCGGGATCGCATCGCGCTGCCCCGCTTCCGTCCCGGCGCGCGGCGAGACGGGCGGTCCGGACGGACCCCTCCGGTCCCTGCCCCTGGCTGCATGCCTCCAGCCTGCCGCTCCCGCGGCCGAACGGCCCCCGTCGGGAGGGCGGCACGGGCCGAGTGGGTGAGAAACAGCCCCGTGAGCGGGTGACGGGGGCGGGCAGAGCGCCGTAAGGCCGACGACCGGCGGATTGTGGGGCGTGGCCCCGCCGGTGAGACTGGAGCCATGGGCGAGAGCCGCGTCGCTCGGGGGCGCTCAGCGTCGTACGGAGGCCGCGATGGTGCTTGACCTGGTGATCATCGGCCTCGCGATCGCCGTGTTCCCCCTGTCGGTGACCGCGTTCGTCCTCGTGCTGTCGGCGCCGCGCGGCGTGCTGAAGGGCCTGGTGTTCATTCTCGCCTGGCTCGCCTGCTTCGTGGCCGTCCTGGCCGCCGTCCTGCTCACCACCGGCGGCAAACCGCCGGCCCCCAAGTCCGCGCCCTCCAAAGCCGCTTCCGCCGCCAAGCTCGCCATCGGCCTGGGGCTCCTGGGGTACGGCTGGTACCGGCACCGGCACCGTGAGCGAACCGGCCGGCGGCGCAGTTCCACCGGCGGTCTGATGACACGGGTCGACCAGATGTCCCTGTGGTCCGCGGCGGCCCTCGGCCCGCTGCTCCAGCCCTGGGGGCTCGTGGCGGCGGGCGCGGCGACAGTCGTCAGCGCCGACCTGTCCCACGCCTCGTCCTATGTGGTCCTGTTCGGCTACTGCCTGCTCGCCACGAGCAGTCTGCTGACGATGGAGATCTACACGACCTTCGACCCCGACGCGGCCCGGGAGCGTCTGGGCAGGCTGCACACCTGGATCGAGACCCACCAGGAGCAGGCGCTCGTGACCGTCGCCCTGGTCGCCGGCCTGTTCCTGGTGAGCAGGAGCATCGCCCAGTTGACGTCCTGAGCCCGCGGCACCGCCGGGACCCCGGAACGAACCGTCAGACCGCGCCGGGTGCCTCGCTGGGCCCCGGGTCCAGGAACTCACGGATGGCGAAGGCGAACAGCACGATCAGCGCCGTCCAGAGGACGACCGCCATGGTCGGATAGCTCCAGGTGAACAGCACGATCGCGGCCACCGCCAGAATCACCACCCCGATCCAGCGCTTGAAGCGGTGCACGAAGCGGCCCACCGGGCCCAGCCGCAGCCCCGCCGAGACGGACGCGTCCCGCCCCGCGCCGATGCTCCTGCTGAAGAAGCGACGGGTGAACACGGCGCCGCGGGCCGGGCCGACGAAGAACGCGCCGAGGGCCGTGACCAGGGCCAGCGCCCCGACGGCCCGCACACTGGAGCGCAGGAACCGCACCAGGGCGTCGTAGACGGCGCCCGCGGCGGCCGAGTTGGTGCCCGGCGGCAGATGGTCCAGGTACACCGCGCGGAAGACGGTGAGGATCACCCCGAGCAGCACCATCGCGAGGAACACCCCGATCGCCGCGCCGATCAGGGCCCGTCGGCGATGGAACGCCACGAACACACCCGCGGCGGCGATCAGCACCGCGATGACGGGCAGCCAGTTCCCGACGATCTGCAGCACCCGCAGATACGACTTGACCTTGCCGACGTCCTTGCCCTCGACCACCACGAAGTCCGTGTGGACCGCCGGAATCTTGGACGCGACCCCCAGTCCCGCGTCGACCAGGCGCTGCTTCACCTGGGCCACGATCGGCCCGACGTCGATGGCCACCTGGTTGTTCTTCAGCTGGACGACGCTGTCGCTGTTGCCCGTCAGCGCCTTGTCCACGGCACTGTGGGCCCGGCGGTTGGCGTTCGTCCAGGCCGTCTGGAAGGCGGAGCTGGACACCACCCGCATCACGGTGCTGCTCACCAGCTCCTTCAGGCCGTTCTTGATGGGGCCGTCCAGATTGCCGACGAGTTCCGCGACCCGCGGCGGCACGCCCTTCTGCGCTGCCGCGTCGCTCAGCTGCTTCACGAGGGCGTCCACGTCGACCTTCTGCAGCACGGCGTCGGTGACCCGGTTCGTCACCGCCTGCTGGATGTCGGGGTTCGACGCGAGCGGCGCCATGGTGGCGACGTAGCGATCGGTGTCCCGGACGATGCTGTTCGCCCAGACCGCCACCACCGCGAGCAGGGCCAGCAGGGACGCCAGGATGATCAGCAGGGTGGAACCGAGTGCCCGCATCCGGTGCCTCGGCTCGTGCCGGGCGCTCTCCAGCTCGCTCACCCGGCGCCGTAGTTCCTCCAGTTCGCCATCTTTCGGGCGCTCAGGGGGGAGTGCGTCGCTGTTTGTCATGTCTTACAGCAAATCGCGGCACGGCCGAACGGTCGAGCCGTGAGGCACCGGCCGGGTGACACGGGCACAAGGTGCGCCCTGCTCTGTCCGGTGATGCAATGGAAAATCAGGGGATGCCCGCCTGTCAGAGGTGATCACGGTGAGCGAACAGTTCAATGACATGGAGCAGTTCGAGGACATGGGGCCGATCGACTACGTGGTCGTGGAGTTCCCCGGCAATCGCATGACGGGCGAGGGCTTTCCCCTGCTGGTCGATCTGGTGGACCGCGGCATCATCCGCATCCTCGACCTGAGGTTCATCAGAAAGGAAGAGGACGGCTCGGTGACCGCACTGGAGATCGCGGACCTCACCGGGGACGGTCACCTCGACCTCACGGTCTTCGAGGGGGCCAGCTCCGACCTGCTGGGCCAGGACGACCTCGAGGAGGCGGCCGCGGCGGTGGAGCCGGGCAACGCGGCCGGCCTGCTGGTCTACGAGAACCTCTGGGCCGCCCCCTTCGCCAGTGCCCTGCGGCGCGGCGGCGCGCAGCTCGTGGCCTCCGGGCGCCTGAACGTGCAGGCCGTACTCGCCGCACTCGAAGCCGCCGAGGCGGCGTCGTGAGGCGCGGTCCGGCGAACCGTTGAACAACAGCCAGAGTCGTTCCACGACTTGACGGTGAGAGGCGATTCCCATGCCAGGTCTTCTTCGCGGAGTGGCCCGCACGGCCGTGGTCGCGGGCACGGCGACCGCCGTGTCCAACCGCGTGTCCCGTCGCCAGCAAGGGCGTTGGGCCGCCCAGGCCCAACCATCACAGGGCTACCAGCAGCAGCCGCAGGGCTACCAGGAGGCGCCGCCGCCGCAGCCCGCGGCCACCACCTCCACGGCCGACGACATGACGAACAAGATCGACCAGCTCAAGCAGTTGGGCGAGCTGAAGGCTCAAGGCGTCCTGACCGACGCCGAGTTCGAGGAGCAGAAGCGCAGGCTGCTGGCCTGACCGTCCTTCACTCGGTGGCACCGGCCCGTCAGCTCGGGTGAGGAGCAGGAACGGCCGTCCGTGGGACACGGGGGTGGTCCGTCCCGCCGGCCTTCCGGCGACGCACGGCCGCCGGGCCTCACGGTCCCGTGCCCACGGAACGACGCCCGGCGCGGGCCCGAGCCGGTGTGCCGATCCGGAGCCGATGACCCCTTCTCGGGAGATGTGGATGAGTACCTATCGAGTCGCCCAGGTCGACACCGCCGGCGGACCGTTCCAGGTCACCGAGCGCGAGGTGCCCCAGCCGGGTCCCGGGCACGTGCGGATCGCCGTGGAGGCGTGCGGGATCTGCCACAGCGACGCCCTGTTCGTGAACGCCGGCGCGCCGGGGGTCCGGTTCCCGCTGGTGCCCGGACACGAGAGCGCCGGCCGGATCGAGGAACTCGGCGAGGGAGCCGAGGCGAAGGGCTGGCGGACGGGCGACCGCGTGGCCGTGGGCTGGTTCGGCGGCAGTTGCGGCCACTGCACGCCGTGCCGGCAGGGCGACTTCATCGTGTGCGACAACCTCAAGGTGCCCGGCTGGGCCTACGACGGCGGATTCGCGGAGCGGATGATCGCGCCGGTCGACGCGCTGGCCCGCATTCCCGACGCGCTCTCCGCGAGCGACGCCGGACCCATGGCCTGCGCCGGCGTCACCGTGTTCAACGGGCTGCGGCGCAGCTCCGCCCGGCCCGGCGACCTCGTCGCGGTGCTCGGGCTCGGCGGTCTCGGCCATCTGGGCGTGCAGTACGCCGTCGCCATGGGGTTCGAGACCGTGGCGATCGCGCGCGGGGCCGCCAAGGCGGACTTCGCCAAGCGGCTCGGCGCCCACCACTACGTCGACAGCACGGCCGCCACCCCGGTCGCCGAGGCGCTGCAGTCGCTCGGCGGCTGCAAGGTGATCCTGGCCACCGCGGGCAACTCCGCCGCGATCACGGACACCGTGGACGGCCTCTCGCACCGCGGTGAACTGGTCGCCATCGGGGCCGACAGCGAGCCGATGGGCATCAGCCCCGTCCAACTGCTCATGCGCGGCAGGATCGTCCGGGGCCATCCCTCCGGCACCGCGCAGGACGTCCAGGACACCATGGCCTTCAGCACCCTGCACGGCATCCGGCCGATGACCGAGACGGTCCCGCTGGACCAGGCCGACGCGGCCTACCGCAAGATGCTCTCCGGCGGCGCCCGCTTCAGGATGGTGCTCGTACCCCACTGACGGGGGTGTCCGCTCGCCGGTGACCACTTGTCGGTGGTTGGTGGCCGGTGGTTCGGTGGCGGGTGACAGCGGCCGGTGGCGGTTCAGCCCTGCGCGGTGACCGTGGACGCATGGCGGCCGGCCGCCGCCCGGTGACCGCCGCGGCTGATCGGCGGTGGCCGGCCGCTCAACCCTCGTCGCCGATGACGCTGGCCGCTGGCCTGACCGTTCGCCGCCGCTCGCGGCGCCTCCCGCCCCGCCGGCACCGGCCACCCGGCCCGAGCCGACGCCGCTCAGACCGTCCAGGCGCCGTCCCGCATCACATGACGTCCCGGCAACTCGTGCACCCCGCACCACGCCTGCACGGTACGGGGCCGGACGCGGAAGTACGCGTAGGAGGCGGTGTCCGTGCGGGGATCCCAGCCGGTCCTGGCCGCGAAGGCGTCGGCCGCCGTGTCCGGCACCTCCGCGCGGGAGAAGGTCTCCACGTCGCCGTCGACGAGTACGACGTCCCGGGTGTCGCCGAAGGCGAGCCGGGTGCGCCCGCCGTCGCGCAGATTGCGGCCCGTGGGATTGGTGAGCCGGGTGCACACCCAGAAGCACTCGCCGTCCCAGACGAACCACAAGGCGACCAGACACGGCAGTCCGTCGGCGTCGGCGGTCGCCACCCACACGTCCGACTCCCCCTCGAAGCGGGCGAGTACGTCGTCCTTGCGCCGGCGCGGATCACGGGGCGGCTCGGTGATCTCCATGGCCCGCACGCTACCGACCCGGACGCCTCCGCACCTCGGGCCCCGGTCCTAAGGCGTGTGTCGAAAGTCCCGCCTGCCCCGCGACGCCTGGCACGCGCGCTCGCGGCGTTGCCGAAACGCCCGAACAGCTCCGCTGTCAGGGCGCTCCGGCGCCCTGCGATCGCACGCACCGGACGCCGCGGGGCCCGCCCTTCGGGCGGACGACGGGACCTTCGCACACGCCCTAGATCCGGCGACCTCATCCCGGCAATCGGCGCCTCCGGGACGCCTCGCGAAGGCGGACTGGCGCGCAGGACGTTTTACGTATAACCTCACCCGTCAATCCCCCGCTCGGAAAGGCCCCCGATGAGACGCGTCGCCCTGGTCACCCTCGTCGTCGACGACTATGACGAGGCGATCCGCTTCTACACGGAGGCCCTCGGGTTCCGGCTCGCCGAGGACGCGCCGCGGCCGGACGGCTCCCGCTGGGTCGTCGTCGAGCCGGGCGCGCCCGGGCAGGGCACGGGGCTGCTGCTCGCCCGCGCCAAGGGGGAGGCGCAGCGGGCCCGGATCGGTGACCAGACCGGGGGTCGCGTCGGGTTCTTCCTGCACACCGACGACTTCGCCCGCGACCACGCCCGCATGCTCGCCGCGGGCGTGACCTTCCTGGAGGAGCCGCGCCACGAGCCCTACGGCTCGGTCGCCGTCTTCCAGGACCTCTACGGCAACCGCTGGGACCTGCTCCAGCCCGCCGCCTGACCTTCTCCAGCTCCTTACGGAACCGCCCGCCCGAGAAAGCCCGCCATGACAGCTACGCGCGTAGACGCCGATGTGATCCGCCGCCTCCCGAAGGCCGTCCTGCACGACCACCTCGACGGCGGCCTGCGCCCCGGGACCGTGGTGGAGCTCGCGGAGGCGGTCGGGCACACCCTGCCCACCACCGACCCGGACGAGCTGGCCGCCTGGTACTACGAGGCCGCCAACTCCGGTGACCTGGTGCGCTACATCGCCACCTTCGAGCACACCCTCGCCGTGATGCAGACCCGCGAGGGGCTGCTGCGCACGGCCGAGGAGTACGTCCTGGACCTGGCCGCCGACGGAGTCGTCTACGGCGAGGTGCGCTACGCACCGGAGCTGAACACCGCCGGCGGGCTGGCGCTGAGCGAGGTCGTCGAGACCGTCCAGGAGGGTCTCGCCTCCGGCATGACCAAGGCGGCCGCCGCCGGCACCCCGGTCCGCGTCGGCACCCTGCTGTGCGGCATGCGGATGTTCGACCGGGTCCGCGAGGCCGCGGACCTGGCCGTCGCCTTCCGCGACGCCGGCGTGGTCGGCTTCGACATCGCCGGCGCTGAGGACGGCTTCCCGCCCGCCGACCACCTCGACGCCTTCGAGCACCTGCGCCGCGAGAGCGTGCCCTTCACCATCCACGCCGGCGAGGCGCACGGTCTGCCCAGCATCCACCAGGCGTTGCAGGTGTGCGGCGCCCAGCGCATCGGGCACGGCGTGCGCATCACCGACGACATCGTCGACGGCAAGCTCGGCCGGCTCGCCGGCTGGGTCCGGGACCGCCGTATCGCCCTGGAGATGTGCCCCACCTCCAACCTGCAGACGGGAGCGGCGACCTCGATCGCCGAGCACCCCATCACGGCCCTGAAGGACCTCGGCTTCCGTGTCACCCTCAACACCGACAACCGTCTGGTGTCGGGCACCACGATGACCCGGGAGATGTCGCTGCTGGTGCGGGAGGCCGGCTGGAGCGTCGAGGACCTGCGCACGGTCACGGTGAACGCCCTCAAGAGCGCGTTCATCCCGTTCGACGAGCGCAAGGCCCTCATCGAGGACGTCGTCCTGCCCGGCTACGAAGCCGCGCTCTGAAGCTGCCCGCGCAGATAGGCGGCCTGTCCGACGTGCTGCAGATCGTCGGACAGGACGCTGACCAGCCGCACGCCCAGGGTGACGGGCGGCTCCCAGCGTTCGTCGACGACCCGCTCCAGGTCCGCAGCGGCCAGTGAGCGCAGCGCTCGCAGCGTCTGCTCGTGGACGGCGTCGTAGTAGCCGCTCAGCAGGTCGGGGGAGTCGACCCGCACCTTGGCGACCTTCGCCGAGCTGTGGCCGTACCCAGTGTCACGGCGGGACAGGTCCAGTCCGAAGCGCTTCTCCCAGTCCTCCGTGAGCCACACCTGGTCGAGGCCGAAGGCGTCGGCGATGTGGTCGTCCTGGACGCGGGTGAGGTGCCAGACGAGCCAGCTGATGGAGTTGGAGTCGTGGGTCGGGCGGGCGTTGAGCTCGTCCGGTCCGAGTCCCTCGACGGCGGAGTGGACTTCTTCCCGGATGCGGCTGAACGCGTCGATGAGGATGTCCTTGGCATGCATCCCTCCACCATCGCGCATCACGGCCCGTCGTGCGTCCCCTGTTCCAGAAGCGCCATCAGGGCCCGGGCCGCCGGGCTGGTCGCGCGGTGCGGCGGCAGCAGCGCCGCCGTCTCGTACACGGTCTCGTCGGTGTCCTTCACGGCCAGGGCGGTCAGCGTCTCCCGCTTGTGCCGGAAGTGCCGGGGCACCACGGCGATGCCGAGGTTCTCGTCGACCAGGTCCAGCAGGCTGTGCACGTCGTTCACCTCCAGCGCCACGGTGCGCCGCACCCCCGCCGCGGCGAACGCGGCGTCGGTGGTGCGGCGCGGGCCCCAGTCGGGGTGGAAGTCGACGAACACCTCGTCCGCGAGGTCGTCCGGGGTGACGGCCGCGCCGTCGCCGGCCAGCCGGTGGCTGGGGTGGCACAGCACGGTCATCGGCTCGGCGGTCAGCGCCACCGAGCGGAGCTGGTCGGTGTCCGCCTGCGTGCGGTAGGCGAAGGCCAGGTCCAGCCGGCCCGCGGCGACCTCCTCCGCGAGCTCGGCCGAGCCCGCCTGCCGCAGCCGGATCTCCACGTCCGGATGCCGGTGCCGGAACGTGGCCAGCAGGCGCGCCGTGTGCACCCCCGCGATGCACTGCTCGGTGCCCAGCGAGAGCGTGCCCCGCAGCACCCCCTGCACCGCGGCCACCGCCTCGTGGGCGGCCCGGACCTGCGCCAGGATCCGCTCCGCCTCACCCAGCAGGGCCCGTCC
This sequence comes from Streptomyces panaciradicis, assembly GCF_023516615.1. Classification (GTDB taxonomy): domain Bacteria; phylum Actinomycetota; class Actinomycetes; order Streptomycetales; family Streptomycetaceae; genus Streptomyces; species Streptomyces panaciradicis. The sequence goes on along the minus strand of NZ_JAMGBF010000046.1, from coordinate 113,711 downwards.
GGCCTCCGTCAGCGTCACCCGGCGGGTCGTCCGCACGAACAGCGGCGTCTGCAGCTCCCGCTCCAGCGCCCGGATCGAGGCCGACAGACCCGATTGGGACACCATCAGGCGTTCGGCCGCCCTGGTGAAGTGCTGGTCCTCGGCGACCGCCACGAAGTGCTGGAGATGGCGCAGTTCCATCGGACCCCTTCTCGCAGGCGACGACCGGTCTCACCCCGCAATGGTAGGCAGGCGCTCTCCGGCCGGTTCCCGCCCCCCAAAGGCAAGACGCCTTGCGATAGAGGTCTGCGCGGCGGGAGACTTGCAGACGCAAGGAATCTCGCTTTAGTGGGAGGTCGTTCGATGCTTCTCCCGGACGGTTTCTGGATCTCGTTCACGCTCGTCGTCCTGGCCGGTCTGGTGGCCACGGCGGGGGCGGCCCTGCTGGTCGCCGCGCTCACGTCGGGCGGCACCGGTCACCGGCCGCGGACGCCCCACCGGTCGTCCGACCCGGGTGTCACGGTCGTACGCCTCCCGCGGCCGGCGCAGCGCCCCGAGCCGCACCGGAAGGCAGGCTGACCGCCGCCTGCCGTGACGGCTCCTGAGATACGTTGGCGGGATGCCTGGCCCCCGTTCCCCCCGAGTGCGCCGACCGGGCGGCCGCAGCGCGCGCGTCCGCGCCGCGGTCCTCGCGGCGACGGTCGACGTCCTGCTCGAAGGCGGCCTCGACGCCCTCTCGATCGGCGACATCGCCCGCCGCGCCGGTGTGCACGAGAGCTCGGTGTACCGCCGCTGGGGCACCCGGTTCAACCTCGCGCTCGAAGCGGTGCTCGACCGGACCCGCACGGAAGTGCCCGTGCCGGACACGGGAGCCCTGCGCACCGATCTGGCAGCGTTGCTGCACGGCACCGCCGCGTTCGTCCGCACTCCGCTCGGCGAGCTGCTGCTGCGGTTGGCGCTGCGTGAGGACATGGCGGACTACGAGGGCGCCCGCGAGCGGTTCTGGGACCACCGCTTCGCGGCCGGGTCGGCGGTGCTGGCCCGGGGCGAGGAACGGGGCGAACTGCGTCCCGGCCTGGACCACCGTCTCGTCTTCGAGGCGCTCATGGGCCCCCTGCACATGCGGCTGCTGCTCACCCGCGAGCCCCTGGACGAGACGTTCCTGGACGGCGTGGTGGAACTCGTCCTCGCCGGCATCGCACCGCACGAGTGACGGACCGCGGTCCGTCACGCCGGGCCGGCGGATCAGTCGCGGGGCCGGGACGGCAGGGCGGCGAACGCCAGCGCCGCACCGCACGCCGCGACGACGGCGCCGACGGTCAGACCGAGACCCATCCCGCTGACGAACGCCGAGCGGGCCAGCGCCGCGAGCATCCGCCCCGACGTACCGCCCACCCGCCCGGCCAGTTCGAGCGCGCCGCCCAGGGACCCGAGGACGCTGTCCGACAGGCCGCGCGGCAGGTGGTACGGCGCGAGGGGCGGGCCCATGCGGTCCTGGTAACGGGTCGTCAGCAGGCTGCCGATGACGGCGACGCCGAGTGCGCCGCCCAGCTGGACGGAGACGCCGTTCGACGCCGAACCCACGCCGGTGTCTCCCGGCGGCAGCGTCCCCATCAGGGAGTCGAGCGCGGCCGGGACCACCAGGCCCGCGCCCAGACCGAGCAGCAGCATGCCGGTGAGGACGTCGCCGTACGTCGACGCCACGTCCGCGCGCGACAGCTGCCACAGACCGGCCGAGACGACCAGCAGCCCCGTGCCCACGACCGCCTTGGTGCCCGCCGCGCGGACCAGCACGGGCGACAGCGGGGCCACCAGTGCCAGCAGGCCGGCCACCGGCAGGATGCGGACGCCCGTGGCCAGGGCCGAGTAGCCGAGGCTGAACTGCAGGTACTGGGTGAGCACGAACAGCGCGCCGAACAGTCCGAACATCGCCAGGGCGACGGAGGAGGTGGCGAACGAGAAGCGCCGTTCGGCGAAGAAGCGCAGGTTCAGCATCGGGTGGGTGCAGGCCCGCTCCCACAGCACGAAGCACACCAGCACGGCCAGTCCGGCGCCGCCCGCGCCCAGCACCAGCGCCGACGACCAGCCGCGCACCGGCGCCTCGATGATCGACCAGAGCAGCAGTCCGAGGCCCGCGATCGACAGCACCGCGCCGACCGGGTCCGGCCGCAGCGCGGCGGGGTTGCGGGACTCCGGCACCAGCAGCCGCGCGCACACCAGCCCGGCGAGCGCGAAGGGGATGTTGACCCAGAACACCGAGCCCCACCAGAAGTGCTCCAGCAGCAGCCCGCCCGCCACCGGGCCGATCGCGATCCCGAGCCCGCTGGTGGCGGCCCACACGCCGATGGCCCGCCGTCGCTCGCCGGGGTCGCGGAAGACGTTCGTGATGATCGACAGGGTCGCCGGCATCATCATCGCCGCGCCGACCCCCATCGCGGCGCGCGCCGCGATCAGCATCCCGACCGAGCCCGAGTAGGCGGCCCACGCCGAGGACGCGCCGAACACGGCGAGGCCGGTGGTGAAGACCCGCCTGCGGCCGAACCGGTCCGCGCTGCTGCCGGCCACCAGCATCAGCCCGGCGAACGCCAGCGCGTACGCGTCCACGATCCACTGCAACTGGGTGGTCGTCGCCCCGAGTTCCTTCACCAGCGTGGGCAGGGCCACGTTCAGAATGGTGTTGTCCAAGGTCACGATCAGCAGCGACACACACAGCACCACGAGGGCGGTCCAGCGGCTCCTTCCGCCGCTCGCGCCGGGTGCCGGGGCTGCCTGCGGTACGTCCTGCACATGCGCCATGCCTCCATGGAGCGCCCGCGAACGCCACCACCGGCAGGTACCGAACGGCCCCCCGGCGGGCCCTACGGCCCACGATTGAGAAGCCGACCCGCTGAATTCCATCGCATTCGCCTGTTGGACCCATGGCCGCAGGTCACGAAAGAGTGGTGACCGGTTCCCCGGAACCGTCAATCCGTGTGCCAACCCCACTGGAGTCGCGTTGTACACCGCACACCCCGACCGTTACGCGGACCTGCCCTACCGGCGCACCGGACGCAGCGGCCTGAAGCTGCCCGCGATCTCGCTCGGCCTGTGGCACAACTTCGGCCCGGCCGACCGCACCGTGGAGACCCAGCGGGCCATCCTGCGCCGCGCCTTCGACCTCGGCGTCACCCACTTCGACCTGGCCAACAACTACGGCCCCCCGCCCGGCGCCGCCGAGCTGGCCTTCGGCGAGGCGCTGGGGGACGACTTCACGCGCTACCGCGACGAGATGGTGATCTCCACCAAGGCCGGCTACCTCATGTGGCCCGGCCCGTACGGCGAATGGGGCTCCCGCAAGTACCTGCTGTCCTCGCTGGACCAGAGCCTGAAGCGGATGGGCCTGGACTACGTCGACATCTTCTACTCCCACCGTCCCGACCCGGAGACTCCCCTGGAGGAGACGATGGGCGCCCTGCACTCCGCGGTCCAGCAGGGCAAGGCGCTCTACGTCGGCGTCTCCAACTACTCGGCGGAGCAGACCCGCGAGGCCGCCCGCATCCTCGGCGAGCTCGGCACCCCGCTGCTGATCCACCAGCCGCGCTACTCGATGCTCGACCGCCGTCCCGAGGACGAGGGCCTGCTCGACGCCCTGGACGAGCTCAAGGTCGGTTCGATCGTCTTCTCGCCGCTGGAGCAGGGCCTGCTCTCCTCCCGGTACCTCGACGGCATCCCGGAGGACTCGCGGGCGGCGAGCGACAGCCCCTTCCTCAACTCGGACGCGGTCACCGAGGACCTCGTCGGCAGGCTCCGCTCGCTCAACGAGATCGCCGAGGGCCGCGGCCAGACCCTGGCCCAGATGGCCCTGGCCTGGGTGCTGCGCGGCGGCCGGGTCACCTCCGCCCTGGTCGGCGCGAGCAGCCCGCAGCAGATCGAGGACAGCGTCGCGGCCACCCGCAACCTCGACTTCGACGCCGACGAGCTCGCCCGCATCGACGCGATCGTCAAGCAGTGAGCCGTTCGCTGACCTCCCAGAGGCGGGCCGCCGCCTCCGGGTCGACGGCGTAGGGCAGGACCCCGGCGGTCTCCGCCCCGGAGCGCCAGGCGGCCTCCTCCTCGGGGGCCACCAGCGGACTGATGTCGCAGTTCTCGCAGTAGACCCCGCCCCGCCCGTCCAGCCGCGCGGCGGTCGCGCACCACACGCTGGTGGCGGCGCCCTGCGCGACCGTCTTGAGCTGGCGGGCGGGGTCGCGCACCGGCCGTCCCTGCGCGTCGACGGCTCCGGAGGCGTGGACCGTCTCCGCCGACACGTGCTTGGCGAGCCCGGTGTCGATGATGATGCCCGGGTGCACCGAGAAGGCCCGCACGCCCACATCGCGCCCGCGCCGGTCCAGTTCCACGGCGAACAGCGCGTTGGCCGTCTTCGACTGGCCGTAGGCGACGAACGGCTCGTAGGGGCGGCGCTCGAAGTGCAGGTCGTCGAAGTCGACGCCGCCGAACCGGATGCCCCGCGACGACACCGACACCACGCGGGCGCCGCCGGCGGCCACCAGCGCGGGCCACAGCCGGGCGACGAGCTGGAAGTGGCCCAGGTGGTTCGTGGCGAACTGCGCCTCGTATCCGCGCGCGTCGCGGGTCAGCGGGGTCGCCATGATCCCGGCGCTGTTCACCAGGATGTGCAGCGGGCGCCCGGAGGCGAGGAACTTCTCGGCGAAGGCGTCGATCGACGCCGGGTCCAGCAGGTCCAGGTACTCGACCTCGGCCCCCGGCACCGTCTCCAGGGCGGCCCGGGCCCGCCGCAGGTCGCGCGCCGGTACGACGACCTCGGCGCCGGCGGAGCGCAGCACCCGTGCCGTCTCCAGGCCGATCCCGGAGTAGCCGCCGGTGACGATCGCGACCTTCCCGGTCAGGTCGACGCCCTCGATCACCTCCTCGGCGGTGGATGCGGCGCCGAAGCCGGAGGGCAGGGGCTGCTGTGCGGTGGTCATGGTGCGTGTCTCCTCTGAAGTTGCCGTCCCTGCCACCGTAGGAACGCGGAGCCGTACGATGAATGCTTGTGAGTTCGGATTACTTGCGTGACAGTTCGAGCGTGTCCGCCGACCCGCTGTCCGACGCCCTGGCCGTCGCCGACGCCCGCAGTGTCTTCTCCGGTGGTTTCACCGCCGGCGGGAGCTGGGCGGTGCGGCTGCGCGGGCGCGACCGGCTCAAGGTGGTCGCCGTGGTGCGCGGCGGGTGTCTGCTGGTCCGGGAGGGCGGCGGGGAGCCGCTGAAGGTGTCCGAGGGGGACGTCGTCGTCTCCGACGGCGCCGGGCCCTACGTCCTGTGCAGCGACCTGGGCATCGAACCGCTGGACTCCGGCCGGGCGGTCATGGACCCCGCGAGCCGCATGGCGCGGCTCGGCGAGGGCGTGGACGAGGACGTGGTCTGCGTCTCCGGGCACATCGACCTCAGCCGGGACAGCGGCGAACTGCTGCGCCGGGCGCTGCCGGAGCTGATCCACGTGCGGGCGGACGCGGCCGAGGCGCCGGTGCTCGGCTGGCTGATCGGCCGGCTGGCCGACGAGGTCAGGGCGCACCGGGCCGGGGTGGAGTTCGCCTCGGACCATCTCGCCCAGCTTCTGTTCGTGCAGGTGCTGCGGGTCTGCCTCAGCGAGTCCGAAGGGCTGCCGCCCGGCTGGCTGCGCGCCCTGGCCGATGAGCGCCTGGCCCCCGCCCTGCGCCTGATGCACGGCGATCCGGCGCACCCCTGGCAGCTCGGTGAACTCGCCCGGGCGACGGCGATGTCCCGCACCACCTTCGCCGTCCGGTTCAAGGAGGCGGCCGGGGTGCCGCCCCTGACCTATCTGCTCAACTGGCGGATGAGCCTGGCCGCCCGCGCCCTGCGGCAGGACACGGCCCCCGTCGCGGCGATCGCCCGCCGCGTCGGCTACGGCTCCGAGAGCGCCTTCAGCAACGCGTTCAAGCGGTCCACGGGCGTCGCGCCCCGCCGCTACCGCGAGGCCGGCGGGCGCTGAGGCCCGTTCCGGCGCGGCGGTCTTCGGCCGCGCGGGGGAGCACGGCGGTCTTCGGCCGCGCCGGAGGGGTCCCGCCGCCGTCGCCCCGGCTTGCGTCCGCGACGGCGGCCGGACCTCGGCAAGCACCTCCTCATGCTCCGGCGGGCACCCGGTCCAGAAAGCCCAGCACGGTGCGGATACGGCCGTCCGCGTCCAGCGTGACGACGTCGAAGCCTGCCACCGGTGCCGAGCCGTCGGCCTCGCTGACCAGCTCCCAGGCGAAGCGGGCCGTGTCGTGGTGGCCGTCCACGGCGCCGACGGGCCGGAAGGCGAACCCCGGGAACTGGGCGTGGGCGGCCGTGATCACCGCGGCGATCCCGTCGTGCCCGCTGACATCGGCGAGCGGGTCGGTGTAGGAGCCGTCCGCTGTCCAGGCGGCGGCGACGGCCTTCGCCACCGCCTCCTCGCCGGCGGCGTTCCAGGCCTCGAAGTAGCGGGCGACGGCGTTCTCGTAGCGCTCGGTGTTCGCGGACATGGCGATCAGCCTCCACAGAGGTAGTCGTTGCTGGTCAGGTACCGTTTCGCGGTCTCGGCGACCCGGTGGAACCACCATGCCCGGCCGGGGCGGAAGGGTCGATTACCCCGCACGTAATGACGGCGCCCGTCACGTTTCGGCCAACTGCCGCTGTGAATATGCCAGGAGACTGGCCGGAAATTCATGGTGACAGTGATTCAGCGGTGAACATACTCAACAGTTGAGGCACTTAACGGCGAGCGAAGGCGCCGTCACGTACCGCACATGAGCCGCACGGAAAGCGAGGAAAGGCCGAGAGGCGAACGAGCAGCGGGGGAATGACCATGCATGACGAGTTCTTATGCCACGTCACCGCCTACGGCGTCTGCGCCGGTCAGCGCATCGGCGTCCCCCTGGGCACCTATCGGGCCCCCACGCTCGCCCTCGCCCTGTGGTGGCTGCGCGACCGCGCCAACTGGATGGCCGACCGGCTCGATCCGCGGCCGGAGGCCGAGCACTTTCCGCCGAGCTCGCTCGTCCCGGTCGCCGACACCGTGCCCGACGTCCCGGCCGCACTGCGCTGGTGGTGCGCCGATCTCGGCCAACAGGAGCTGGTGGCCGACGAGTTGGCGGCCGGGCGGCTCGTGCGGGTCGCCCTCTGCGACGAGACCACGGAGTACGAGCTGCTGGCCGAGTCCGTCGACGCGCTGCGCATGCAGCGGATCATTCCGGCCCTGGTGATGCCGGTCGGCTGAGACCGCCCCGGTCGCACCTGCCGAGTGCGCCGAGCTCGGCCGCCCGCCGGGCGCGTACATGCACAAATCGGTAGAATCACCCGCATGGCGGAACGGTCGTTCATGCCGGGCGCGCCCGAACTGGTCCTGGAGACCGAGTCGGGCTCCACGGTGATGAGTCCGAGCCACGACTACCACGTGGGCCGCGACCCGCTCAGCGACATCGTCATCGACGACGCCCGGGTCTCCTGGCACCACGCGGTCCTGCGCCCCGAGGCCGACCACTGGACCATCGAGGACGAGAACAGCACCAACGGCACCTTCGCCGACGGCCGTCGCGTCCACGAGTGGGGCGTCGGCCCCGGCAGCGAGATCCGGTTCGGCAGCCCGTCCGACGGTCCGCGCCTGGTCCTGCTCGCCTGTCCCTCCCCGGTCCGGGAGCGCCCCTCGGCCGTCTCGATGCCGGGTCTGACCGGCACCTTCCGGCAGCCCACCAGCGTCCGCCCGCTGCCGGCCCGCACCGTCCGCATCGGCCGCGCCGCCGACAACGACCTGGTCATCGACGACCTCGTCGTCTCGCGCCACCACGCCGAACTGCGCGCGCTGCCCGACGGGACGTACGAGATCGCCGACCTCGGCAGCCACAACGGCACCTACCTCAACGGCGCCCCCGTCGTCGCCGCCCCCCTCGGCCCCGGCGACATCGTCGGCATCGGCCACTCGGTGTTCTGCCTCGTCGGCAACGAACTGCAGGAGTACGTCGACAGCGGCGAGGTCTCCCTCGACGTGCAGGACCTCGCGGTCGCCGTCGACCGCGGACGCAAGACGCTGCTGGACCACGTGTCGTTCCCGGTGGGCGAGAAGTGCCTGCTCGCGGTCGTCGGCCCGAGCGGCGCCGGCAAGTCCACGCTCCTGAACGCCCTGACCGGACAGCGCCCCGCCGACCACGGCACCGTCCTCTACGACGGCCGCGACCTCTACCGCGACTACGCCGAGCTGCGCCAGCGCATCGGCCTGGTCCCGCAGGACGACATCCTGCACGCCCAGCTCACCGTCCGCAGCGCCCTGTCCTACGCCGCCGAACTGCGCTTCCCCGAGGACACCGTCAAGGCCGAACGCCGGGCCCGGGTCGAGGAGGTGATCCGGGAACTCGGTCTCGAACAGCGCGCCGACCAGCCCGTGCACAGCCTCTCCGGCGGCCAGCGCAAGCGGGTCAGCGTGGCCCTGGAACTGCTCACCAAGCCCTCCCTGCTCTTCCTCGACGAGCCCACCTCCGGCCTGGACCCCGGCATGGACCGCTCGGTGATGCACATGCTGCGCGGCCTCGCCGACGACGGCCGCACGGTCATCGTGGTCACCCACAGCGTGCTCAGCCTCGACGTGTGCGACCGGCTGCTGGTCCTCGCACCCGGCGGCAGGATCGCCTACTACGGCCCGCCCGACGACGCCCTCGCCTACTTCGGCTTCGAACAGTGGCCGGAGGCCTTCGAAGCCTTCGAGCAGGACCGCGACCGCGACTGGGGCGGCGACTTCCTGCACTCGCCGTTCCACCGGTACTACGTCACCGAGGCCAGCGCGCAGCCCCGCGTGCCCCGCTCCGGCCCTGTCGTGATCACCCCGCCCGCCCGGCCGCGCAGCCGCGGCGCCCAACTGGGCACCCTGGTCCGCCGCTACGCCGCCGCCCTGAGCGCCGACCGCACCTTCCTCGCCATCATGATCGCCCTGCCGTTCGTGATGGGCGCCATGGCCCGCGCCCTGGCCGGCAGCGCCCTCACCCGCGAGACGGCGATGAACGCGCTGCTCATCCTGTGCGTCGGCGGCGTCCTGACCGGCGCCGCGAACGCGGTGCGCGAACTGGTCAAGGAACGCGGCATCTACCAGCGGGAGCGGGCGGTCGGCCTGTCCAGATCGGCGTACCTGATGTCGAAGGTCGTCGTGCTGGGCACGGTCACCGTGCTCCAGGCCGTGGTGCTGACCCTGGTGGCACTCCTCGGCGTCGACCTGAACGCACCCGGCGGCGAAGGCGTGTTGATGCCGCCCCTGGTGGAAATCATCGTCGCCGTCGCCCTGTTGGCGTTCACCGCCATGATGCTCGGCCTGGTGGTCTCCGCGCTGGTGCGCAAGGAGGAGGTGACGATGCCACTGCTCGTGCTGCTCGCCATCGTCCAGGTCGTCTTCTGCGGCGCCCTGTTGCAACTGCACGGCGTGGCCGTCCTCGAACAGCTCTCCTGGCTCGTGCCCTCCCGGTGGGCGCTCGGCGCGATGGCCGGCACCGTGGGCCTCGCCCGGATCGTCCCCGGCGACCTGACCTCCGACCCGCTGTTCCGGCACTCGGCCGGGGCGTGGCTGCTGAACATCGCCATGCTCGTCGTGCTCTCGGCGCTCTTCGGCTTCGTGGTCTCCCGGCTGCTGCGCCGGCACGAACCGGCCGTCATGCGGAAGTAGGAGCCGCGATGACCACCCCCGGTTTCCGGCCCACCCACGTCGTCCCCCAGCAGGGCATGCCCGCCTGGGAGGCCCCCGACCCCGCCCGGCCCACCGTCGCGCTCGACCCGCTGCTGCCCGTCCAGCTCGTCGAGCGGCGCGGCGACTGGGCCCACGTCCTGTGCGCCAACGGCTGGTCGGCCTGGGTCGACGGCCGCCTCCTGGTCGCCGTACCCCAGGACCCGCCCGCCGCCGGCGGCCCCCAGGCCCGCACCCCCGACCCGCGCCCCCTGCTCGCCCGCGCGGAACAGACCCTGGCCCGCTACCGCGCCGCCGTCGAGGACCTCGCCGCGGGCGGGGACGGGGAGTCCTTCCGCGGCCGCACCAGGGGGCTGCGCGTCGGGATCGTCGTCGACGGCGAGTCCGTCTGGCTCTACGACACCGAACAGGGCCGCTGGGTCTACGGCGACGGAGCACGCCTGAGCACCTACGCGACCGACGACGCGCCCCGCTCCGCCGCCGACCACGGGCACGCGCCCACCCAGGTCGTGACGCCCGATGGCCCGTGACACCAGCCTGTTCTCCGGCCGCCCCTCGGAGCTGGTCGGCCGCCAGGTGGCCGGCTACCGCATCGAGCGCGAGATCGGCCGCGGCGGCATGGCCGTCGTCTACCGCGCCCTCGACCTGCGCCTGGAACGCACCGTCGCCCTCAAGCTGCTCGCCCCGGAACTCGCCCGCAACGACACCTTCCGCCGGCGCTTCACCCACGAGTCCCGGGCGGCCGCCGCGATCGACCACCCGCACATCGTTCCGGTCTACGAGGCGGGCGAGACGGACGGAGTCCTGTACATCGCCATGCGCTACGTCGACGGCAGCGACCTGCGCCACCTCCTCGACCGGCGGGGCCCGCTCGCGCCCTCGACCACCCTGCGCATCGCCGCGCAGGTCGCCTCGGCGCTCGACGCGGCCCACGAGCACGGGCTGGTGCACCGGGACGTCAAGCCGGGCAACATCCTGGTCGCCCGCGGCACCGACAGCGACCACCCCGAGCACACCTACCTGACGGACTTCGGCCTGACCAAGAAGTCCCTGTCGCTGACCGGGTTCACCAGTGTCGGGCAGTTCGTCGGCACCCTCGACTACGTGGCCCCCGAGCAGATCTCCGGCCGCCCCGTCGATGGCCGCTGCGACGTGTACGGCTTCGCCTGCGTGATCTACGAGACCCTGGCCGGCCGCCCGCCGTTTCGCCGCGACGACGACATGGCACTGCTCTGGGCCCACCAGTACGACCAGCCACCCCCGCTGACGGAGTTCCGCCCCGACCTCCCCGCCGCCGTCGACACGGTCTTCGACCGTGCTCTGGCCAAGAGCCCCGACGACCGCCACGACTCCTGCCTCGCCTTCGTCGCCGCGCTGCGCGCGGCCGTGGCGGGCCGCGAGGACACCGGCCATCCGCCGACCGTGGTGGCGGGGGCGGCGGGGGAGGAGCGGCCCGAGCCGCCGCCGCGCTGGGCCGAGCCGGTCTTCAGGACCCCTGGCCCCGCCCGTTGAGCGGCACCCGCCGGGCCACCACCCTGCGCCGGCGGATGCGCCGGCCGGCCTCCGTCCGCACCACCACGTCCTCGTACGTCACCGAGCCGCACGACCCGTCCGCCATGATCCCCAGCCCCTTGGACCGGACCCGGACCCGGCCCTCGGCCACCTCCTCGACCACCACGTTGGTCACGTGGTGCGCCACCGGGTTCGCCGCGCCCAGCGCCAGCGCCGCCCGGGTCAGGGCGGCCAGACCGACGACCTCGCCCTGGCCGAAGTCCGACAGGTCGTAGACGACGTCCGGGGTGAACACCTCGTGCGTGCGGTCCAGTTCCCCCGCGTCGACCAGATGGCCGTGCAACGCGATCAGCTCCGTGACGGCCAGACGGTCCTCGACTGCCAACGCCATGGTGTGCCCCTCCCTCGACTCGGCGCACACTCCCACGGACGACGTCATCCGTCCCACCTCTTTTCCGCCGGTCCCCGCCGCCGCACGGGCCTCGCCAGCAGCGCGCCGAGGAATCCGGTCACCAGTCCCCACAGCAGGGCGAGACCCAGCGCGGACCACACCTCGGGTTCGAGCAGCACCTTCCCGGCCAGTCCTCCGCCCAGGTCGCCGATGCCGAGCACCGACAGCCCGAAGTGCGCGGAGATCCGGCCGACCAGGCAGATCATGAGCACGGTCAGCGCCAGGGCGACCGCCATGTGCAGGGCGTGCTGCCAGGCCCGCATCCGGGCCGGCGAGCGGGCCGCGAGCACGAAGGCGGCCGCCAGCAGCAGCACCACGTCGACCACCAGCAGCCACCAGACGCGGCCGTCGTGCTCGGAGAGCGTGCTCAGGTTGAGGGCCGAGACGTCCTTGGTACGCAGCACCTCGTCGAGCACATGGGGCATCGGCAGCCCGAACGGGCCCTGCACCCGCCCGTTCCAGGTCACCCCGAGGCCCAGGGTCAGGGCCAGCCAGGCCAGGTTCGGCAGGCCCAGCAGGATCACGGCCAGCGTCTCGGCGCGATGCCCGCGCGTCACCGCCACGACCAGACCGACGACGACGCCCAGAGCGACGTAGGCCAGGAGCAGCGCGACCATCGCGTACGCGGCCGGGCGCACCGACTCCTGGAAGCGCAGCAGCCGCCCCGGCAGCGGGGCGCCGCGCGAGACCAGCAGGGCCAGCACCAGCACACCGGCCAGCCAGAGCAGCCCGAACAGCACCGTCAGCGGAACGTCGGTCGTGAAGCCGACCTTCGGCGAGACACCGAACAGGCCGCCGATGTCGCTGATGGTGCTGTCGCCGAGGGACAGCGTGAAGGTGTGGCGGGCGCCGAAGGCCAGGCCGAGCAGCGCGAGCAGCCAGAGCACGGCGACGCGGCCGGCCCAGCCCGCCAGTTCCTGCGCGCCCGCCACCGCCCGGTGCCGCAGCGGGCGCAGGAAACCGGCGGCGAGGACGAGGGCGCCGACCAGGGTGACGGACAGCGGGATCACGGTCAGCCCGGCGTCGGCGCCGGCCAGCGCTCCGGCGTCGCCGGAGAGTTTCACGGTGCCGCCCACCGCGGTGACCACCGTCGCCGCGACGACCCTCGGGAAGGCCCCGTCCGGCAGGTCCGTCGCCCCGGCCGCCCACAGCCCCAGTGCGGCGACGACCCCCATGGCGATCAGCGGGGCCAGCACCGCGACGAGGGCCTGCACCCAGCCGTGCCGGGCCACGGCCGGGGCGGAGGGGGCTCGCGGGGTCACCCTTGCCACGCTAGGCAGGTCCGGCCCGCCCCGCCCGCCGGGAGGTCCGTCCGCGTCGGCTTGCGGTCGGCGGGCAACCGGAGCACACAATAAGGAGGAATGGCAGAAAAGCGGCAGAAATCGGGGAGAGCCGCAGAGGAACCACGTCGGGAAGAAGAGCTCGTGAGCGTCGAACCGCCGTCGTCCGGCCGCCCCACAGGACCGCCCTCCGGCCCGCTCTCGGGCCCCTCGCAGCCGCCCTCGGGCCCGCCCTCCCAGCCGCCGCCCGGCAGCAGCGGCAACACCCCCGCGCCGGAGCCCCGCCACCCCTGGTGGAAGTCCGCGCCCCGCATCGCGGTGCTCACCACTGCGGTCGTCGCCGCCGTCGTCCTGGCCGTCGTCCTCTCGCGGTCCGGCGGCGGTGCCGGCTCGGCCAAGGGGGGCGAGGTCTTCCTGCAGGCCGCGGGCAAGACCGGCCCCGACCCGTTCACCCCCTCGACGGCGAACGACAGCTCCACCGCCACGGTCTCCGCCTCCCCGACCACCCCCGAGTCGACGCCCGCGAACGCCGTGCGCGGCGTGGACGGCGGGGCGGCCGGACTGTACGGCGGCAGCCGCAATGTCTCCAGCTGCGACGTCGAGAAGCAGATCAGGTACCTGCAGGCCGTCCCTGCGAAGAACCGGGCCTTCGCCTCCGTCGTGGGCGTCCAGCCCTCCCAGGTCCCCGCCTACCTGCGCTCCCTCACCCCCGTGCAGCTGCGCATGGACACCCGGGTCACCAACCACGGCTACCAGGACGGCACCGCGACCGGCTACCAGGCCGTCCTGCAGGCCGGCACCGCCGTCCTCGTCGACGGCCACGGCGTGCCCCGCACGCGGTGCGCCTGCGGCAACCCGCTGACCCCGCCCGTCGCCCAGCAGACGACGCCCACGCCGACGGGCGACTCCTGGCCGTCGTACCGCTCCTCGAACGTCGTGGTGGTCACGCCCGCCCCGCAGATCATCAAGATCTTCGTGATCTACGACCCGGATCACCACCAGTGGATCGCCCGGCACCGCGGGGACACCGGTCACAAGGACCGGCCGGTCAAGCCGCCGGTGCGGCCCTCGCCGTCCGTGAGCGTGACCACCCCCTCGGCACCCTCGTCGTCGGGCTCGCCGTCCCCGTGCGTCTCCTCGCCGGGACCGGGCACCGCGAAGCCGAGCCCGTGCCCGTCGACCTCCACCCCGTCGTCGTCCCCGCCGTCCTCGTCGTCGTCCGGCCCCACGCCGCCCTCGAGCTCCAGCAAGCCGCCCGCGAAGCCGGAGAGCTCCCCGGGCAGCTCCCCGCCCCAGCCTCCGCTCGCCTCCGACAGCACGACGGTGAGCGCACCGGTCTCCTCCGCCACGTCACCGTCCGCGTGAGCCGAGAGGGACACATCACCCGCAACAGGGGACTGCACGGCCCGGCTCGGGGTATCAGCACTGGTGCAACAGCGTCCGGCCAGTCCGGCTTCCGAGAGAGAAACGCATGAACGACCAGGTGGGCGGGGCAGTGATACCGACGGGTTTCGACGTGCCGGTGGAACCACTGAGGCGGGCCGCCCATTACACCGGCGAACAGGGCTGCATCGCCGAGGCCCGCTCCTTCGCCGCCCACTTCGTGAACAGTCTGCGGACAGAGTGGTGCGCCGCGGTCGACGAGCGGGCCGAGAACGAGGTGCTGCTGGTCGTCAGCGAGCTGGTCACGAACGCCGACCGGCACAGCAACGGCCCCTACATCCTGGAGCTCGAGGGCACGGACGCGGCCGTGACCGTGTGCGTCTGCGACAGCAGCGTCGCCCTGCCGCGGCGCTTCCCGCGTGATCCGAACCGGGTGGGCCGGCACGGCCTGGAGATAGTGCACGCGCTGGCTTCCCAGGTCGTCGTCGAGAGAGTGCCCGTCGGCAAGCGGGTCACCGCTGTGGTGTCGCTGAACGCGAAGTGACCGCCGCGGTCGGACCCGCGACGGTCACCCTCGTGCGTACCGCTCCCTCAGGCGCAGCCGAGCTCGCCCAGCATCCCCTCGCGCAGTCGCGCGATGATCCGCTTGATCAGGCGGGACACGTGCATCTGCGAGCAGCCGAGCCGCTCACCGATCTCCGCCTGCGTGGCCTCCTCCACGAACCGCATGTGGAGGATCTGCCGGTCGCGCTCGCCCAGCTCCGCCATCAGCGGGGCCAGCGAATGGAAGTCCTCGACGAGCCGCAGCCCGTCCTCCTCCACCCCGATGAAGTCCGCGAGGACCGCTTCGCCGCCCTCGGGCCCGTCACCGGTGAGCGCGGCGTCCAGGGACGAGGAGTTGTATCCGTTGGCCGCGATCTGCGCCTCGACGACCTCGCTCTCGGAGATGTTCATCAGCGTGGCGAGCTCCGCGACCGTCGGCTGACGGTCGAGCCGGCTGCCGAGCTCCTCGCGCGCCTTGGCCAGCTCCACCCGCAGCTCCTGCAGCCGCCGCGGCACGTGCACCGCCCAGGTGGTGTCGCGGAAGAACCGCTTGATCTCGCCGACGATGTACGGCAGCGCGAACGACGTGAACTCCACCTCGCGGGACAGCTCGAACCGGTCGATCGCCTTGATGAGGCCGATCATGCCCGTCTGGACGAGGTCCTCCATCTCGTCCCCGCGACCCCGGAAACGCCCGGCGGCGAACCGCACGAGCGACATGTTCATCTCGATGAGGGTGTTGCGCGCGTACTGGTACTCGCGCGTGCCCTCCTCCAGCTCGGACAGGCGCTGGAAGAACTGGCGGGACAGTTCCCGGGCGTCACGGGGCGCCACCGAACGCGGCTCCTCGATGCCCGGCAGCACACCGTTCTCCGTGCCGGTCCCGGCGGTCGTCTGGGCGATCGCTGTCTTCGACCGATTCACGGCGGTATTCATTTCCTCTCCCACGAGTCACGATCCGACGTCTGTCCGCTCGAATCCTCGTCCTGCGGGTACCCCGAGTCGGGCAGGCCATTCCCACCATTTTCCGATGCGGCGCAAAATCACTCCGCGACCCGGGTGGCGAGGACCAGTTCGTGCAGGTAGCGCTTGGTCACGCTGCCGGCGAACCCACTGTCGACGAGATTCCGGATGCACGCCAGCAGGCCCCGGCGGGCCGCCTGGTCGAGGGCGCGGTGGTTGGAGTAGGTGAGCAGGACGTCGAGGTACTGGTCGGTGGTGTAGGTGATGTCCTGCGTGAAGCGGGCCGCCGTCACCCGCTCGAAGTAGGGGGAGCCGGCCGCCTCGGCGGTGCCGGCGGGGATCTGCGACGCCGGCAGCGGCCGCAGGCCGGGCGGGGTGGCCGGATCCCATCGCTCGTAGCATTCCTGGACGCGGGCGAAGAACTCCTCCGTGCCGCCCGCCACGTGTTCTGTGAGGACCAGGGCCAGCCGTCCGCCCGGACGCAGCGCCCGGGCCGCCTTGACCATCCGCACCCCGGGGTCGATCCAGTGGAACGCGGTGGCGCACACCACCAGGTCGAACGGCTCCTCGGGCAGCGGCCAGCTCTCGAACTCCGCCACCCGGACCTCGGCGCGCGGATGGTCGCGCAGCCGCCGACGGGCCACGGCAGCCATCGCGTCACCGAGCTCCACCGCGGTGACGCGGCATCCCAGCTCGGCCACCGGGAGCGTCAGCTGACCCGTGCCCGGGCCGATCTCCAGGACCCTGCTGTCCGGGCCGAGGGCCGCGACCCGCGCCAACTCGGCGACCAGCGCCGGGGGATAGCGCGGCCGTGCCCGGTCGTACAACTCGGCGTCCTCGTTGAACGTCTCCCGCAACGCCGTCATGGCACCCTCCGCTTCCGGTGATTCACCCAGGGCAGAATGCCGACCCCTTCCCTTCGCGGCGAGGGAATTTAGTCTGAAGCGGTGACCAGCCAAGCGCCCGACGAAGCCCGTGTCATCCCCCTGCGCCGCCCGCAGGCCGGTGCTCCGGCCGCCCCGCCGCCGCGCAAGGCGTCGGCGGTCCCCGCGGCCCCGGCACCGAAGGAGCCCCTGTGGCGCGACCTGGTCGGTGACGTGCTGAGGCGCGAGCGCCTCGCCCAGGAGCGCACCCTGAAGGACGTCGCCGACGCGGCCCGGATCTCCATGCCCTACCTCTCCGAGGTGGAGCGGGGCCGCAAGGAGGCCTCGTCGGAGGTCCTCGCGGCCGCCGCTCACGCCCTCGGACTGGGCCTCGGCGATCTGCTGTCGCTGGCGCACGGCGAGCTGACCCGGGTCACGAGCCGGCACGCCGCCCGGGGCCGCGGCGCCTCCGCACCCCGCCACGACGGACTGTGCCTGGCCGCCTGACGGCACCGGACGGGCCGGCGCCTCAGACCGCGACGAGACGCCGGCTCAGCACCTCGTCGGCCAGCCCGTAGGCGACCGCCTCCGCGGCGGTGAACACCTTGTCGCGGTCCATGTCGGCCCGCAGGGTGGCGACGTCGTGGTGGGTGTGGCGGACGAGCACCTCCTCGACCTGGGAGCGGATGCGGACCATCTCCTTGGCCTGGAGCGTCAGGTCGGAGATCGCGCCCCGGCTGCCTCCGCTGGCGGGCTGGCCGAGCAGCACGCGCGCGTGCTCCAGCACGAACCGCCGTCCGGGATCGCCTCCGGCCAGCAGGACGGCCGCGGTGGACGCCGCCTGCCCGACGCAGAACGTCGAGATCGGCGCCTGCACGAAGGTCATCGTGTCGTAGATCGCCATCAGCGAGGTGAACGAGCCGCCGGGGGAGTTGAGGTAGATCGCGATCTCGCTCTCCGGGGCCGCCGACTCCAGATGCAGCAGTTGCGCGATGACGACGTTGGCCACTCCGTCGTCGATCTCGGTGCCGAGGAAGATGATCCGCTCGGACAGCAGCCGGCTGAACACGTCGGAGGACCGCTCGCCGTGCGCGGTGCGCTCGACGACGTACGGAATCGTGTAGTTGCCCATGTCACAGCCCCATCCGTCGCTTCGAGGCGGCCGGGCGGACGTCGGCGAGCGACTCCACGACCTGGTCCACCATGCCGTACTCCCTGGCCTCCTCGGCCGTGAACCAGCGGTCGCGGTCGCCGTCCCGGGCGATGGTCTCCGGGGTCTGGCCCGTGTTCTGCGCGATGAGCCGCTCCATCGTCCGCTTGCTGTGCTCCAGGTTCTCCGCCTGGATCTCGATGTCGGCGGTGGTGCCGCCGATGCCCGCCGACCCCTGGTGCATCATGATCCGGGCGTTCGGCAGGGCGTAGCGCTTGCCGGGCGCGCCACCGCAGAGCAGGAACTGGCCCATGCTGGCCGCGAAGCCCATGGCGAGCGTCGAGACGTCGTTCGGGATCAGCCGCATCGTGTCGTAGATGGCCAGGCCCGCGTACACCGAGCCGCCCGGGCTGTTGATGCACAGGCTGATGTCGGTGCGCGGGTCCTCGGCGGAGAGCAGGAGCAGCTGGGCGCAGACCCGGTTGGCGGACACCTCGTCGACCTGGGTGCCGAGGAACACGATCCGCTGGCCGAGGAGCTGGGCGGCGAGATGGTCGTCGAACCGGGAGGGCGCGGTGTCGCCCTCCTCGGCCCGGGGCGTGAGCGGGGCGAGTGCGGTCATGGTGTCTCCCGTCGGTGCGGTGATGCCGTCCACCCCACTCTCGGCCCGCGGGCGGCCGCCGACGCGGTTTCTCTGCCCGCGGCAGATTCGCCACGGGCAGAGCCCCGCGCTCAGTCCTTCTCGCGCAACTGCCGGAAGAACGCCCGGACATCCCCGACCAGCAGGTCCGGCTCCTCCATCGCGGCGAAGTGGCCGCCGCGGTCGAACTCCGTCCAGCGCACCAGGTTCTCCGTGCGCTCCGCCTTGTGCCGCAGCGGAAGCTGCGGCTCCGCGGGGAACAGCGCCAGCGCGGTGGGCACGGTGGAGGGCTCGGTGGGACGGGCGCCGCCGGTCGTCGCGTGGGCGCGCTCGTAGTAGATGCGGCCCGCGGAACCCGCGGTCCCGGTCAGCCAGTACAGCATCACGTTGGTCAGCAGCCGGTCCCGGTCCACGGCCTCCTCCGGCAGCCGCTGCGAGTCCGTCCACTCCTGGAACTTCTCCACGATCCAGGCCAGTTGACCGACCGGCGAATCCGTCAGGGCGTACGCCACGGTCTGCGGCCGGGTCGCCTGCAACACCGCGTAGCCGGTGCCCTCGCGCGACCACTCGCTCCACCGGCGCCACGACAGCAGCGCCCGCTCCTGCCCCTCGGTGTCCAGCTCGTCCAGCTCCTCCTGCGTGGGCTCGGTGGCCTGCTGCCCGCCCGGCAGGAGGTTGAGGTGGACACCGATCACCCGGTCGGGATGGGCCCGGCCCAGCTCGCGGGAGATGGCGGCGCCCCAGTCGCCACCCTGCGCGCCGAACCGCTCGTAGCCGAGCCGCCGCATCAGCTCGGCCCACGCGTCCGCCACCCGGGCGGCCTCCCAGCCGGTGTCCGCCGGCGGCCCGGACAGACCGAACCCGGGGATGCTCGGCACCACCACGTGGAAGGCGTCGGCCGGGTCTCCGCCGTGCGCGGCGGGATCGGTGAGCGGCCCGACGACGTCGAGGAACTCCACGATCGACCCCGGCCAGCCGTGCGTCAGGATCAGCGGTGTGGCGTCGGGCTCGGGGGAGCGGACATGGGCGAAGTGGACGTTCGAGCCGTCGATGGTGGTGGTGAACTGCGGCCACTCGTTCAGCCGGGCCTCGGCGGCCCGCCAGTCGTAGACGTGGCGCCAGTGGTGGTGGAGTTCGCGCAGGTAGTCGGCCGGTACGCCGTAGGCCCAGCCGGTGCCGGGCAGGTCGTCGGGCCAGCGGGTGCGGTCGAGGCGGTCGTGCAGGTCGTCGAGGTCGCTCTGCGGGATGTCGAGCCGGAACGGCCGGACCTGGACGGCGGGGTCCGCGGGGGATGACGTCATGGCGGGAGCCTAGATCGCGACGGCGACGGGGCCACATGGATTAACCGGCCGCCCCACCGATGAGTTTCGCGCCGAGGATCGGTCGGTACAGGTGACCGCGTTCCACGCCCAGGAGGTGCCCATGACCACCGACGGATTCACCACGTGTCTCTGGTTCGACGGCCAGGCCGAGGAGGCCGCCCACCACTACGTGTCGATCTTCAAGAACTCCAGCATCGGCCGCGTCGGCCGCAACGTCGAAGGGGGAGCGGGGCCGGTCGGCTCCGTGCTGGCGGTGGAGTTCACGGCCAACGGCCAGAAGTTCGTCGCGCTCAACGGCGGCCCGATGTTCAAGTTCAACGAGTCGGTCTCCTTCCAGATCTTCTGCAAGGACCAGGAGGAGATCGACTACTACTGGGCCAAGCTCACCGAGGGCGGCGGCGAGCCCGGACCCTGCGGCTGGCTGAAGGACAAGTTCGGCCTGTCCTGGCAGGTCGTCCCGGACACCCTCATCGACATGATCAGCGACCCCGACCAGGAGAAGGCCTCCCGCACCACCAAGGCGTTCATGGCGATGGGCAAGTTCGACATCGCCGCCCTGCGCCGGGCGTACGAGGGCGAGTAGGCGGCACGCCGGAGGGCGGCGCCGGCCGCCGAGTGGGTAGGACACCGGGCGGCGCCGTCCACCGCGCGACGGCGCACGCCCGCCGACCGCCCCTCGCCCGAAGGAGCCGCCCGTGCCCGCGACCCCGCTGACGTACGCCTTCGACAACGACGACCCCGAAGCCGTGGGCCGGCACGTCCATCTCGCCACCCTGCTGGACGAGTTCACCGTCCAGCGGCTGTCCGGGCTCGGTGATCTGACCGGCAGGCGGTGCCTGGAGGTCGGCGCCGGGGGCGGCAGCATCGCCGCCTGGCTCGCCCGCGCGGCGGGGCCCGGCGGCCGGGTGCTCGCGACGGACCTCAACACCCGTCATCTGCCGCCAAATCCACCGTACGAGGTGCTGCGCCACGACCTGGAGACCGAACCGGTGCCCGAGGGGCCGTGGGACGTCATCCACGCCCGGCTGGTGCTGCTCCACCTGCCCGGGCGACGGGAGATCCTCGGGCGCCTGGCCGCCGCACTCGCTCCCGGGGGAGCGCTCGTCGTGGAGGACTTCGAGGCGACGTTTCGCAAGATGGTCCTCGCCGCCCCGAGCCCGGAGGCGGCCGAGCTGATCGACACCTACCACACGCTTCTGATCGAGCACGTCCTGCCCGCCCACGGCAACGACCCGAGCTGGGCGGGCCGGGTGCCCGCGCTGATGCGGGAGGAGGGGCTGACCGATGTGGACACCGTCATGCACGCCCGCTCCTGGCCGGGCGGCACGGCGGGCGCGCTGCTGATCGCCGCCAACATCGCGCAGGCCAGGAAGGACTTCCTGGCGGCCGGCATGACCCCGGAGCAGCTCGACGAGGTGCACCGGCTGGCCGCCGACCCCCGGCTGGTGGTGCGCAGCCACTTCACCTACTCGACCATCGGCCGCCGGCCCACCGCGGGGTGACGCGGCCGGGCGCGCGGATCACCGGCTGACGGCCCGGCGGATCACCCCGGTGATCTCCCGGGAGATGCGCAGGATGCCGGGGGAGCGGACCGGACACGGCTTCGGGGTGGACGTCGTGGGCGCGAGGCAGAAGTGCAGGTAGTCCGAGTCCAGGTGGAGCGCGGTGCGGTCGCGCCCCGGCTGGGTGCAGTAGCCGGCGTGTTCGTGTTCGTAGGCGGTGCACGGCAGGTACTGGCTCCAGGTGTAGCGGGCGCCGGCCGGAGCGACCGTGCGGCCCGCGTCGGCGACGAGGTCACCGGACGCAGCCGCCTGCCGTTCGTACATCTCGTTGACGCGGCGCACCCGGTCGGGGGTGATCGGGTCCGGGCCCTGCAGCACCCACACGATCCGCGGCCGTCTCGCGCCGCCCGCCGCGGCGATCTGCTCGGTGAGCCGGCGCAGGTCGGCGCGGTAGCGGTCGAAGTACCGCTGCGGGGAGGCGTCGTAGGTGATGCCGTCCATGCACCACGTGTACACCCAGGCGTTGCCCCAGAACTGCAGCACCACGTAGTCCGGGTGCCGCGCGCGGACCAGCGCGGCGGCCTTGGCCGCGTCCGGCACGAGCGAGCGTGCCCCCGTGCCCTCCAGGTAGTCGCACGGCGTCGTGCCCGAGTACGGTGCGCCGGTGTAGGTGGCGTTCAGGCCGTGGCGGAGCTCCTGCCCGAGCACCTTCTGGGCCTCCACGGCCAGCGAGTCGCCCAGGTACAGCACCCGGGGCCCGACGGCCGGGACGCGGGGCGAGGCCGGCGCCCGCTGGTGCGTGGTCGCGGCGGAGGCCCCCGGTACGACGGGGGACGGCGGCGCGGCCTCAGGCCCGGACGACGGGTCGCCGCACGCGCCGAGCAGCAGCACACCGGTCAGCAGCATCCCCACGATCCACGGTCCGCGCATGCGGCGACTCCCGCCCCGGCAACCGAAAAACGGCTCCCCAGGCAAGCACAGCCGGGCCCAAGAGGGAAGACGGACAAGGCAGTTCGCGGGCCATGGCCCCGATGTGCGTGTCAGGACAGGTCGTTGACCAGGACCGCGGCCCCGTCGAAGCGTCCCGCCTTCAGGTCCCGCAGCGCCTCGTCGGCGCGGGACAGGGGATAGGTGTGGGTGGTGGCGCGCACCCCGTGCCGGGCGGCGAACGCGAGGAACTCCCGGGCGTCGGCACGGGTGTTGGAGGTGACGCTGCGCACCTGCTTCTCGTAGAACAGCTCCGTCTCGTAGTGCAGGGACGGGATGTCGCTGAGGTGGATGCCGGCGACCGCCAGGGTGCCGCCGCGGTCCAGGGCGCGCAGCGCGACCGGAACCAGGTCGCCGACCGGGGCGAAGAGGATCGCGCTGTCCAGCGGCTCGGGCGGCATGTCGTAGGCGTCGCGCGCCGAGGCGGCGCCCAGGTCGAGCGCCAGCCGCCGGGCCGCCGCTCCGCGCGTCAGCACGTGCACGGTGGCGCCCTCGGCCAGCGCCACCTGCGCGCACAGATGGGCGCTGCCCCCGAATCCGTACAGCCCGAGCCGTCCGCCCGGCGGCAGCGCGGCCCGGCGCAGCGCCCGGTAGCCGATGATCCCCGCGCACAGCAGGGGAGCGGCGGTGGCGTCGCCGAGGGCGGCCGGCAGCCGGTGGGCGAAGGCGGCGGGCACGGTCGTGTACTCCGCGTAACCGCCGTCGGCGTCCCAGCCGGTGTAGCGGGAGGCCGGGCAGAGGTTCTCGTCCCCGCGCGCGCAGTAGACGCAGGTGCCGTCCGTGCGCCGCAGCCAGGCCACGCCGACCCGGTCACCGGCCTCGAAGCCCTCGACCCGCGCGCCGTGGCCCGCCACCACGCCCACCACCTCGTGTCCGGGCGTCACACCGGGCCGGCGCACCGCGAGATCACCCTCGGCCACGTGCAGATCGGTGCGGCACACCCCGCACGCGCGCACCCGCACGAGCAGCTCGTCGCCTGCGGGCTCCGGAACCGGCTTCTCGACCAGGCGGAGCCCTCCCGCCTCCTCCACCGGGCCGGGCACCGTCACCGACCACGCGCGCATCGTTGCGTCAGCCATCCCGCACCCCGTCCCGAGCGCTCGAAACCCCTGTCCCGACCAGTGTGGGACGCGCGCGCACGTTCGGCGCGCGCTTCGGCGAAGGGGTGACTAGCGTGAGGAAGCGGACCAACCGCCGACACAGGAGAGGGCCGCAGTCATGGCCGTGCAACCTGAGGGAACACCCTGTTGGGCCGACGCGATGTTCAGCGATGTCGAGGGAGCCAAGAGTTTCTACGGCGACGTCCTGGGCTGGACCTTCGGCGAGGCGTCGTCGGAGTACGGCAACTACACCCAGGCCTACGCGGACGGCAAGGCCGTCGCCGCCGTCGTACCGCCGATGCCGGGCCAGGAAGGCTTCTCGCAGTGGTGCCTGTACTTCGCGTCGCAGGACGCCGCCGCGACCGCCGGGAAGATCCGTGACAACGGCGGCGAGGTGCTGATGGAGCCGATGAAGGTCGGCGAATTCGGGACGATGTGCCTGGCCCGCGATCCCAGCGGGGTGGCCTTCGGCCTGTGGCAGGCCGGGGTCCACGAGGGGTTCGAGGCATCGCCGCAGCAGCCCGGCGCGTACTGCTGGGCCGAGGTCTTCACCCGCGAACCCGAGAAGTCCGACGCCTTCTTCACCTCGGTGTTTCCCTACACGGCGAAGCAGATGCAGGACGAGGCGATCGACTTCCGCATGTTCGACCTCGACGGGAACACGGTTCTCGGCCGGATGAAGATGACGGACGACTTCCCGCCCGAGGTGCCGCCGTACATCAACGTCTACTTCACCGTCGCCGACTGCGACGATGCCGTCGCCCGGGCGACCAAGCTGGGTGGCGTGCTGCGGTTCGGGCCGATGGACAGCCCGTTCGGGCGGTTCGCGGCGCTCAGCGACCCGCAGGGTGCCAGCTTCTCGGTGATCGACATCACGACGACGGCCGGGGAGATGCCGCAGGTCACGGACGTCTCCTGAACCAGGCGCGAGCGGCCCGCCGGGCCATGGCATGATCGGGCCCATGCGTGAACGTGTGGTGGCCGCGTGCGACGGGGCTTCGAAGGGAAATCCCGGTCCGGCGGGCTGGGCCTGGGTCGTTGCGGACGAGTCGGAGACCCCGGCCCGCTGGGAGTCCGGTCCGCTCGGCAGAGCCACCAACAACGTCGCCGAACTCACCGCGCTGGAACGGCTGCTGGCCTCGACCGACCCGGCCGTTCCGCTCGAGGTGCGGATGGACTCGCAGTACGCGATGAAGGCCGTCACGACCTGGCTGCCCGGCTGGAAGCGCAACGGCTGGAAGACGGCCGCCGGCAAGCCGGTCGCCAACCAGGAACTGGTGGTGCGCATCGACGAGCTGCTGGACGGCCGCTCGGTGGACTTCCGCTACGTGCCCGCCCACCAGGTCGACGGCGATCCGCTGAACGACTTCGCCGACCGGGCGGCCAGCCAGGCGGCCGTCGTGCAGGAGGCCGCGGGCAGTGGACTGGGCTCGCCGGAGCCGCCGCCCTCCCCGGACACGCCGAAGGCGAAGACGGACGCGCCGCGCCGGAAGTCCGGCGCGGCGCGCAAGGGTGCCTCGTCCTCCCGCACGATCAAGGCGAAGTTCCCCGGCCGCTGCCTGTGCGGCCGCTCCTACGCCGCGGGGGAGTCCATCGCCAAGAACGGTCAGGGCTGGGGGCACCCGGAGTGCCGTACGGCCGAGGCCGGTTAGCGGGCGGCGGTCAGCTGACCTCGCCGCGCCACTCGCCGGTCTCCCGGCCGCGGTTCTCGATGAACGTCTTGAAGCGCTCCAGGTCGCCCTTGGCCTGCCGCTTCACGAAGCCCAGCGTGTCGCCGACCTTCTCCGTGAGGCTGTCCGGATGGAAGTCCATCTGCAGCATCACCTTGGTGTGGGCGTCGTCGAGGCGGTGGAAGGTCACCACCCCGGCCTGCTTGGCCTCACCGGCGACGGTCGTCCATGCGACCCGCTCGTCGGGGACCTGTTCCGTGATCTCGGCGTCGAACTCCTTGTGGACGCCGTTCACACTGGTCACCCAGTGGGTGAGCGTTTCGGTGCGCTGCTCGATGCGGTCCACGCCGTTCATGAACTCGGGGAACGACTCGAACTGCGTCCACTGGTTGTAAGCGGTGCGCACCGGGACGCCGACCTCGATGGATTCCTCGACCTGCGACACGGGTGAACCCCTCCTTCGCTCTGCTGTCGGTTGTGTCCCCGGCGGGTACCCGTGACCTGCGGGGCGAACCACCCGATCCCGGCGGTCAGTCGGTGTCGAAGGTGTAGAACGCGGTGTGGTCCAGCAGATCGGCGGGCCGGACGTCGTTCCACGGCTTCATCGTCTCGCCCAGGTCGACGACGTTCGGCGTCCCGCCGGTCGGCAGATAGCCGGAGCGGGGATTGCGTCGCTGCCACTCGGCCCACAGCTTGTCGATGTAGGCGTGGTGCAGCCAGAACACCGGGTCGTTGGGGGAGACGCCGGTCGCCATCTGGCCCCCGACCCACACATGGACCCGGTTGTGCAGGTTCACCCCCCGCCAGCCCTCCAGGTGGTTGCGGAAGCCGTCCGACGCGCTGTTCCAGGGCGGCATGTCGTAGGTCGCCGTCGACAGCACCGAGTCGACCTCGGCGCGGGTCGGCAACTCCCGTACGTTGGCGCCCAGTTGGCGGCGCAGGAAGGTACGGCCGTCCACCCGCACGGTGATCGGCCAGTTGCCTGCCGACGCGGCGAACGGGCCGTCCGTCACCTGCCCGTCGCGGCTGCGCCCCGTCCCGCCGAGGAAGTCCGGCGCCCACAGCGAGGAGCGGGGTGAACGGTCGGTGCTCCAGTCCCAGTAGGGCAGCGTGACCGAGGCGTCCACCGACTGCAGCGCTCTTTCGAACTCCAGCAGGAATCTGCGGTGCCAGGGCAGGAAGGACGGCGAACGGTGGCCGGTGCGCTCGCCGTTGTCGGTGTCGCCGAGGATGAAGGCGTTGTGCGTCGTCACGAAGGCGTCGTAACGGCCGCTGCGCTTCAGCTCCAGGACGGCCGCGACGAAGCGGCGCTTCTCGTCGGCGGAGAGGCCGGCCTGGTTCTTGCGGACGGTCATGGTGGTGGTTGCTCCGAAGTGTCGTGCGGGGTGGGTCAGTTGGCGGGGAAGGGCAGCAGGACCGCGCCCTGGAGTTCGTCGACCGCGGCCCGTGCGGCGGCCCGTGGCGTGGGGACCGGGGCGTAGTGGC
The DNA here is from genome assembly GCF_023516615.1 of Streptomyces panaciradicis. Classification (GTDB taxonomy): domain Bacteria; phylum Actinomycetota; class Actinomycetes; order Streptomycetales; family Streptomycetaceae; genus Streptomyces; species Streptomyces panaciradicis. The sequence continues at coordinate 87,202 of NZ_JAMGBF010000046.1, read as the reverse complement.
TGACGACGCTGATCCAGCTGCCGTCCGCGTTGCGCATCACGTGCAACGGGACCGCGTCGACGAGCACTTCGAAGCCGTCGCCGTGGTGGTGGTGCATCGGCCCGGAGGCCGGGCGGCCCTGTATCCGGCGGCCCTTGTAGACCTCGTCGAAGGGTTCGGGGGAGTCGTGGTGAGAGGCGGCGGGCGCGGCCGAGGCGGCGGGCGCCGAGAGGGTGTGGGCGGCGGCGGCCGCGGTGAGCACGGCGGCGGTGCCGAGGGCGCGGCGGCGGCTGAGTTCGGGCATACGGGATCTCCCGGGAATTCGTTCGATTGACGACCCGGCATGCCTATCCGCCCTGGTGAGAGCGGGAGAAATCGGCCGAGACCGGTTGGCTGCGATCAGGACAATTGCCTACATGTCGTGCAAGGTTGAACGAAGTTGATCTTGCTGTGGGCGGGGCCCGCCGTCCCCGGAAGAGGGAATTCCTTCGCCGGGGAGCCGTGATCCGGAAGATCCTTCCCGGCCGGCGGCGCCGCCTGTGGCCCGCCTCACCTCGGAAAACTGGCGCGATCCCGAACGCCGGGCGGCGCCGCGGCCTCCTGCTACCCTGCGTTGCCAAATGACCGCTTTGGGTAATTCCTAGGGGTGTGCGTGAAGGTCGCCTGCATCGGCGGCGGGCCCGCCGGCCTGTATCTGTCGATCCTGCTGAAACGGCAGGACCCGTCCCACGACATCACCGTCCACGAACGCGATCCGGAAGGATCGACCTACGGCTGGGGCGTGACGTACTGGCGGGGCCTGCTCGACAAGCTCCACGAGCACGACCCCGAGTCGGCGCGCGCACTGGAGCAGGCCTCCGTCCGCTGGAACGCCGGCGTCGCCCACGTCCGCGACCTCGCCACCCGGCAGGACGGCGACGAGGGCTTCGGCATCGGCCGCCACCGGTTCCTGGAGATCCTCGCCGCACGCGCCCGCTCGCTGGGCGTACGGCTGGAGTTCGAGCACGAGATCACCGACGGCAACCTGCCCGCGGCCGATCTGCTCGTCGCGGGCGACGGCGTGAACAGCGCCCTGCGCACCCGGCACGCCGGCCACTTCGGCAGTGAGGTCGGCGAGGGCCGCAATCCCTACATCTGGCTCGGCACCACCAAGGTCTTCGACGCCTTCACCTTCGCCTTCGTGGAGACCGACCACGGCTGGATCTGGTGCTACGGCTATCCCTTCAGCCCCGAACGCAGCACCTGCGTCGTCGAATGCGCCCCCGAGACCTGGACCGGCCTCGGGTTCGGCACCGCGAACGAGGCCGACGGACTCGCCGTGCTGGAGAAGCTCTTCGCCGACGTCCTCGACGGCCACCCCCTCATCGGGCGCTCCTCGTCCGACGGCAGCGCCCAGTGGCTGAACTTCCGCACCCTCACCAACCGCACGTGGTCCCGCGGCAACCTCGTCCTCCTCGGCGACGCCGCCCACACCACGCACTACTCGATCGGCGCCGGCACCACCCTCGCCCTGGAGGACGCCATCGCGCTGGCCGGCGCCCTGCGCGAACAGCCCTCCCTGCCGCAGGCGCTGGCCGGATACGAGCGGCAGCGCAAGGCGGAGCTGCTGTCCATCCAGAGCGCGGCCCGCTACAGCGCCCGGTGGTACGAGAACCTGCCCCGCTACATCCACCTGCCCCCGGAGCAGATGTTCTCCCTGCTCGGCCAGCGGCACTCGCCCCTGCTGCCGTACGTCCCGCCGCAGCTCTACTACCGGATCGACCGGGCGGCCGGCCGGCTCGAGGCGCTGCGCCGCCTCAAGCGCTGGCTCGGGCCGAGGGTCGCGCGCACCGTGCACGCCCGGGAACTCGCCTCGCGGAAGCAGGGCTGACGGCCGGCACCCCTCTTGGGTGAATGGCAATTCACCGGCTAAGGTGAATTGCCATTCACCCGTTTGTTCCGCCTGTCACCCGCTGGAGTACCGATGGAGCAGCCCGCGCCGATAGCCCAGCCCACCGTGCGGCCGGGCCTGCGGGGTCGGTTCACGATCCCGGTGCTGGCGTTCGGCGGCATCCTCATGGCCGTCATGCAGACGGTCGTCGTCCCCCTGCTGCCCGACCTGCCCCGGCTCACCCACTCCTCGCCCGGCGCGGTCTCCTGGACGGTCACCGCGACGCTGCTGTCCGGCGCCGTCCTCACCCCCGTCCTGGGCCGGGCCGGCGACATGTACGGCAAACGCAGGGTGCTGACCTCGGCCCTGCTGCTGATGACCGTCGGCTCGGTGATGTGCGCCCTGTCCTCCGACATCGCCGTCCTCATCACGGCCCGTGCCCTCCAGGGCGCCGCCGCCTCCGTGGTGCCGCTGTCCATCAGCATCCTGCGCGACGAGCTGCCCCCGGAGCGCCGCGGCTCCGCGGTCGCCCTGATGAGCTCCACCGTCGGGATCGGCGCCGCCCTCGGCCTGCCGCTCGCCGCGCTGGTCGTGCAGTACTACGACTGGCACACCATGTTCTGGCTCACCAGCGCCCTCGGCGCGGTGGGCGTGTCCGCCGTGTGGTGGGCGGTGAAGGAGTCGCCCGTCCGCGAGCCCGGCCGGTTCGACGTCGCCGGCACCCTGGGGCTGGCCGCCGGACTGGTCTGCCTGCTGCTCGGGGTGTCCCAGGGCGGACAGTGGGGCTGGACCAGCGCCCGGATCCTGGGCCTGTTCGCCGCCGCCGTGGCCGTCCTCGCGCTGTGGTGGTGGCAGCAGCTGCGCACCGAGCGGCCGCTGGTCGACCTGCGCCTGGTCTCCCGGCCCCGGGTGGGCCTGTCCCACGTCGCGGCCCTGCTCACCGGATTCGCCTTCTACGCCAACTCGCTCGTGACCGCCCAGCTGGTGCAGGCGCCGAAGGCCACGGGGTACGGACTCGGGCTGTCGATCGTGGAGACCGGCCTGTGCCTGCTGCCCGGCGGCGTGACGATGCTGCTCTTCTCGCCGCTGTCCGCCCGGATCTCCGCGGCACGCGGCCCGCGCGTCACGCTCGCCATCGGAGCCGCGGTCATCGCCTGCGGCTACGCGCTGCGCATCGCCGACAGCCGCGACCTGTGGATGATCATCCTGGGTGCGACCGTCGTGGCGACCGGCACCACCCTCGCCTACTCGGCCCTGCCCACCCTCATCCTGCGCGCCGTACCGGCCGAGCAGACCGCGTCCGCCAACGGCGTCAACGTCCTGATGCGCACGATCGGCCAGGCCACCTCCAGCGCCGCCGTGGCCGCCGTCCTGATCCACCACACCAGCCCGGTCGGAGGCGTCCCGGTGCCCACCCTGCACGGCTACCTGCTCGCCTTCACCGTGGCCGGCATCGTCGCCCTGGTGGCGAGCGCCACGGCGCTGACCATCCCGGGTGACGCCGGGCGGCGGGGTTCGCGCCGGGCCGGCAGCGGCACCCTGGATGCGCGGGACGAGGCGTTGGAGGGAGCATGAGTGCCGTGAGCACTCCCCCCACCGCGACCGCGCCCGCCCGCAGGGACGCCGAGGCCACCAAGGCGGCCATCCTGAAGGCCGCCCGCTACCTGCTGGCTCGGCACGCACACGCCGACATCACCCTCAAGGCCGTCGCCGAACGCGCCGGTGTCAGCCCGCCGTTGATCCTGAAGTACTTCGGCAACAAGGACGCGCTCTTCGCCCGCGTGATGTCCTTCGAGACCGACGCGGACGCCCTGCTGGACGCCCCGCTCGACGACCTCGGCCGGCACATGGTCCGGCACGTGCTGATCGGCCAGTCCCGGCACGGCGCCGACCCGCTGCTGCGTATCGTGTTCGCGCCCCTGCACGCCGAACAGGGCGACATCCTGCGCGCCAACTTCCGCACCCAGGTCACCGAGCGCCTCACCGAGCGCCTCACGGGCGCCGACGCGGGCCTGCGCGCCGAACTCGCCGTGGCCGCGCTGCTCGGCCTCGGCGTGATCTACGGCGTCGCCCGCGGAACCCACGTGCGCGCGGCGGAGCTGGACGAGATCGTGGAGCGGTACGCCCCGCTCGTCCAGGGGCAGCTCACGCCAGGAACGCCCCGACCGTAGCCACGAACCGCTCGGGGTCGTCCAGCCACGGGAAGTGACCGGCTCCCGGCTGCACCACCGACTCGGCCTTCGCGAAGAGCCCGGCGAACTCGGCGACCATGGGCGGAGGGGAGTTGAGGTCGACCTCGCCGGCCAGCAGGAGCACCGGCGCCGCCAGACCGGCGAGCGCCGCCCGGGTGGCGGCCGGGTCGAACGCCCCCTCGGCGCCGAAGACCGCGGCGGCCTCCTGATTGCGCTGAGCGGCTCCGGCGGCATGATGGGCACGCGCCGTGTCGTCCCAACGGCCGTACAGGAAAGGCGAGATGGCCTCCCAGTCGGCGGCGGTGGCGCGGCCGGTGGTGATGGCCTGCAGGGCGGCGAACGCGGTGGGGAACCACGGCTCGGCCTGGCGTGAGCGCGCGGTGTCCCGCCGCACCTGGGGCGGGACGCCGAGCCCTACGGCCACGGCGCTCGGCGTGATCAGGGCGAGCCTGTCCACACGCCGCGGGTGCCGGGCGGCGTACAGGACGGCCGGATTGGTGCCCGCGGAGTGCCCGAGCAGGTCCATCGTCTCCAGGCCCAGGTGCGCGCGCAGGGCCTCGACGTCGTCCACCAGCCGGTCGCAGCGGAAGGTCGCGGGGTCCTCCGGGAGCGCGGAGTCGCCGGTGCCCCGGAAGTCCAGCAGGACGAGCCGGCGGCGCGCGGACAGACCGCCGAGCTCACCGAGGTAGGCGGACGCCTGCATCGGGCCCCCGGGCAGACAGACGACGGGCGGCCCCTCGTCCCCGAAGACGTGGTAGGCGAGTTGGGTCCCGTCGGGCGCAGCGAAGGCAGGCATGATCGCGAGCCTTCCAGCCGCGCCCGGCGACGGCAACCTCTTATCGGAACAGGCGGTCGAGGAAGCCGTTGCCGAAGACCCGGTGCGGGTCGAGCCGGTCCAGGACCCCGGCCGCCTGCCCCCACACCGTCTCGCCGAACGAACCGGGGATCACCGTGCCCAGCACCTCCTCGTCGCTCCAGGCGGCGTCCTCGGTGTACGCCCAGCCCTTGGACCACTCGACCCGGGTCAGGGCGTCCTCGCCGTCGAACTCGCGCAGCAGGAACTGCTCCAACTCCCGCAGGAACTCCTCCGCGTGCGGGGTGCCGGGCAGCGTCAGCACGTCCAGCCACACCGCCGTGTCCCACTCGGGCCGGCTCTCGTCGCGCCGCAGCGCCGACAGCAACGGGGCGCGGGCGCCGTCGACTTCGGCGTCGGCGGGATCGTCCAGGCCGGTCACGCGGATCTCGACCGAGCCGTTGACCGGGTAGCGGCCCAGGGCGGCGTACACGGCCAGCCGCTCCCGGTAGAAGGACGTGAACGCGCTGACCACCTGCTGAACCCGGCTCCGCGCGGTGAGCACCGCGTAGCCGTTGGCGGTCAGCCGCAGCGTCGTCGGCCTGATGTAGAGCAGCGTGTTCTTGGACGGTCCCCAGATGTCGCCCGACAGCGTCGCCACCAGCCCGGCCGCGGCCACCTCGTACTGCGCGTTGCCCAGCACCGGGGCCAGGTACCAGGCGGCCTGCGAGGTCATCCGCCCCACCAGGTCGGCCACCACGGTCGGCACGTTGTCGGAGAAGGGGTAGTTGTACGGCGACGTCACATGCCGTGAGGTGAGCGGCCGGGTCGGCGCCACGCTCCACACCTTCAGCCACGGGGCGTCGGTGAACGCGAACCAGATCGCCTCCACGCGCCCCGCGCGGTCGAGGAAGGTTTCGAGGGTGCGCCCGTCGGACCCCGGCGCGGCGAACAGCTCGGCCGCCGGGATGTCCGTACGGCTCACGCACCGCAGGTCGGTGTTCGCGCCCACCCGCAGCACGACCTCGGTCACCAGCGAGCGGCCGAGATGGGTGAGCAGCGCGGCGCAGTCCGCCTCGGCACGCCGGTAGGTGCGCAGGACGTACGCCCCGGAGTCCTCGGCCCACACGACCGCCGTGAGCGACAGCACCAGATTGCTCAGCGATCCGTAGGTGTGCCCGGGCGACCGCCGTTCGCCCTCGGCCGGTAAGGCGGTGCCGTGCGCGTCGACGGCCAGGGCGCCGCCCAGGGTGAGGTCGCCCGGGGCGGGAGCGGCGGTGACCCCGAGGCCGTGCTCCTCCAGATGGCCGAGCAGTTCGTCCATCGTCACGCCTGTCCCCGCGCGGACGGCGGACGGTGAGTCCAGGCTCAGGCCGCTGAGGTGCGGGGCGGTGTCGACGAGGAGGACGCGGGCGTCCGACGGCGTGTGCGCGGTGACCGCCAGCGGCGACCACCCGTGCGAGGCACCGCGGGCGCGTACCGTCCAGCCCTGCCGCCAGGCCCAGTTGACGACGTCGACCACCCGGGCCGGGCTCTCGGGAGCGCAGGCCCACAGGCCGTCGCAGGTGATCTCGCCCACCCAGTTGCGGTACGCCGAGCGGTACAGCGCGACGCCCTCGGGGAAGTCCGGCAGTTCCTGCGCCGCCACCGCCGGATCCGCGGCCACCAGGACGGGGAGGGCAGCCAGGGCGGCGGCCGACAACAGGAAGCCGCGGCGGCTCCACGGCGCGTCGTTCCCGCTCTCGGAGGGGAGGTTGCTCACTGAACGATCAGTCACGGGGTCACGCTAGGCGTGGGGTGACACGAGTCCACCCGCTGCCGAAAGACGTCACTCGTGTGAGTGAAAGATTCACAAGGCATGCATCGGAGCGGCTCGTTCCGCACTCGGCGGCGGTGGGTGACAGACTGACGTCATGGACGAGCGCACTTTCGACAGGTCGGGTCAGCACGCCTCCGTCATCGGTCTGGGCACGTGGCAGCTGGGCGCCGACTGGGGAGACGTCGACGACAAGGAAGCCCTGTCGGTGCTGGAGGCGGCCGCCGAGTCGGGCGTGACCTTCTTCGACACCGCCGACGTGTACGGCGACGGACGCAGCGAGCAGACCATCGCCGCTTTTCTGGCGGGCCGGCCGGACCTGCACGTACTGGTCGCCACCAAGATGGGCCGCCGGGTCGACCAGATCCCGGAGAACTACGTCCTCGACAACTTCCGCACCTGGAACGACCGTTCGCGTCGCAACCTCGGGGTCGACCGCATCGACCTGGTCCAGCTGCACTGCCCGCCCACGGCCGTCTACTCCACCGACGAGGTGTTCGACGCCCTGGACACCCTCGTGGAGGAGGAGCGCATCGCCCACTACGGCGTCAGCGTGGAGACCTGCCAGGAGGCGCTCACCGCGATCGCGCGGCCGGGCGTGGCCAGTGTGCAGATCATCCTCAACCCGTTCCGCATGAAGCCGCTGCGCGAGGTTCTGCCGGCGGCCCGGGAGGCCGGCGTCGGCATCATCGCGCGCGTCCCGCTCGCCTCCGGCCTGCTGTCGGGCAAGTACACCAAGGACACCGTCTTCCCGGAGAACGACCACCGCGCCTACAACCGGCACGGCGAGGCCTTCGACGTCGGCGAGACCTTCGCCGGCGTGGACTACACGACCGGCGTCGAGGCGGCCGCCGAGTTCGCCGCCCTCGCTCCCGAGGGGTACACCCCGGCGCAGCTCGCCCTGCGCTGGATCGTCCAGCAGCCCGGCGTCACCACCGTGATCCCCGGCGCCCGCTCGCCCGAGCAGGCCCGCGCCAACGCCGCCGCCGCCAAGCTGCCGGACCTCTCCGACGAGACCCTCGCCGCGATCCGCGACCTCTACGACCGCCGGATCAAGGACCAGGTCGAAAGCCGCTGGTAGCGGCCGCGGTCCGGTCGTTCACGGCTCCAGGAGCAGCTGGCTCTCCTGCTCCTGGTCGCCGGAGACGGCGCCCTGGTCCTGCGCGGTGAACGAGCGGGTCAGCACGTCCCGTGCCTTGGCCACCGCGTCCGGGGCGCCCTGGACGGTCACGGTGACCGCCCCGGACAGATGGCCGGTGCCACCGGCCGGCGCGGTCCCGGACGGCCGGGCCGCCGGATCGTGCGCGAACCTCGCCGTGTACACCGTCACGCGGTCGTCGGCGGGAAGTTCCTCCTCCGGACTGCCGAAGGCCGGTTCCAGGACGTGCACGACGGCGCGCGCGTCGGCGGGGGTGGCGCCGCTGAGAGTGAGCGTGAGTTCGCTGCCGGACATGGTCGTCGGACTCCTCGGATGGTCGTCGTGGGCCGTCCGCACCGTGTAACCGTCCCGTGATCGTCCAAACAGCCGCCGCCTTCCGCAAAGGGACGGTCAAAATCGCGCGATCAGGGAACTCGGATCAGCAAAGGCGCGGGCCGATGAGCAGGAGGAACGTTGACGGTCTCGAAAAGCGGTGCGGACGTGAACGACTGGGGTCGGAACGAGACCGAGGAGGAGAGAGCCGACCGCAAGTGGGGTGAGCTGATCCAGGAGGTCAGGGTCGCCCAGACCGGCGTGCAGATCCTGTTCGGATTCCTGCTCACCGTGGTCTTCCAGCAGAAGTACGCCACGCTGGCACAGACCGACAAGACCATCTACATAGTCACGGTGATCCTGGGCGCCGCCACGACGGGCGCGCTCATCGGGCCGGTCTCGCTGCACCGTCTGGTGTCCGGGCAGCGGGTCAAGGCGGAAGCGGTGCAGTGGGCCTCCAGGATGACCCTGGCCGGCCTGGTGCTGCTGCTCGCGACCATGACCTCCTCGCTCCTGCTGGTGCTGCGGGTCGCGACACACAACGCGATCGTCCCCTGGATCGTCAGCGGGGTGGTCGCGTGGTACGGCCTGTGCTGGTTCGTGGTGCCGATGTGGACGCTGCGCCGCCATACGTCGCGCTGACGCCCGGCGCGTCCAGCTGCCGGTCGTGCAGCCGGGAGAGCACCAGCACCGAGACCGTCGCGCCGATCAGCGCGCAGAACATGTCCCACTGCGTGTCCCACACGTCGCCCTGCGTGGCGAGGAAGGCGTCCGCGGAGTGTCCGCCGACCTCCGCGGCCAGCCATTCCAGCAGCTCGAAGACGGCGCTGAAGGCCATGCACGCGCAGACGGTCAGGGGAGCCAGCCAGCGGCTGCCGCGCAGCGGCGAGGTGCGGCTGAGCAGCTCACGCACCAGCACCGCGGGCACGAAGCCCTGCATGAGGTGGCCGAAGCGGTCGTAGGGGTTGCGGTCCAGGCCGAAGGTGTCGCGCACCCAGTCGCCCAGGGGAACCTGCGCGTAGGTGTAGTGGCCGCCGACGGCCAGCACGAGCGCGTGCGCGGCCAGCAGACAGCACAGCAGGTCGGTCAGCGGGAAGCGCCGCCGGGTGAGCACCACGACGGGCAGGCCGACCAGCGCCCACACCGTCTCCAGGAACCAGGTCGTGCGGTCGTGCGGGTTCCAGGCCGAGACCGCGAGTCCCACCACGGTGACGGCGACGGCCACGGCGGGCACGTGCCGTCGCGGGACGGCCGGTTGCACGGCGATCGACATGGGGGTTCCTTTCCACCGGGAGCCCCCATGCTGGCCGCGGCGGCCGGCCGGTGGCATGAGTACCGCTACTCAGCCCCGGCCGGGTACGCGCGCGTCAGTCCCTGGTGCCGCGCAGCGCGCTCAGGCACGAGGCGATGGCCTGCTGGAGCTCCTCCAGCTGCTGCACCATGTCGTCCTCGACGAATTCCTGCACATCGTCGAAGGTCAGCTCCTCGAACGCCTTCGTCGCCTTCTGCAGGCTGCTGTAGAACCTGGTGCGCCGCTCCGTGACGCGCAGTTCGGGATCGGCCTCCACCGCCTCGGCGACCAGGGACTTCATGCTGTCGTAGGCCTCGGTGGCCCACTCGCCGGTGTCCTCGTCCTCGTCCAGCTCGTCGATGAGCGACAGATGCCGCTCGGCCTCCTGGCGCACGTCGGCCGGAGCGTCGATGGTCTGTCCGGCGGGGGTCTTCACCTGCCCCGACTCGGCGATCTGGCGGACGTACCCGATGCGGTCGGCGGCCCGGCTCTCGGTGGCGACCGCCTTCTTCAGGTCGTCGGTGCGCACCACGTCCCGGGCCAGCTCGGCCTGCAGGTCGGGGTCCTCGCGGACGCGGTCGAGCAGTGCCTGGCGGGCCGCGCGGGCGGTGGAGGGGTCGGCGAGGATCGCGGCGCGCAGGGCGGTGGGGTTCTCGGCGACCTCCAGCGCCTTGGTGGGCCGGATGCCCTCGGCCTCGGCGGCCTCCGCGATGGCGGTGCCGCGCTCGGAGGCGGCGCTGTTGCGGGAGACGTAGTAGCCCAGCCACACGTCGGCGTCCGGCAGCTCCACCTCCTGGCCCGGCGCGAGCTCCTCGAAGTGCGGGACGAGACCGTCGTCGGCGGCCCGGTCCCAGGCCTTGTAGTAGCGCATCACGCGCTCCGGGGAGCAGCCGGCCAGCTCCGCGAACTCCTTCGCGGACACCTTCGGCGTCTCCTGGGCGCCCTGACCGCCGGGCCGTACGCTGCGCGCCACCATCAGGCCGAAGGCCCAGCCGCCGGTGCGCGCGTACACCCCGAACTCCCGGGCGTCGCGCGCCACGAGGTCGGACAGCGGCACGGGGGCCGGGTCGGGCTCAGAGGTCTCAGACGCCTCGGACGGGTCGATCGCCAGTGTCACCGATGACTCTCCTGTGCAAAGCTGGTCGGGCTGCGAACGTGCAGACCGGCAGCCTATATGCACCGCTTGGCCACCGTTTGGCAGACCCGGAAGGCGGCGCGCTGACGCGTCAGCCGAACGCGTCGTGCAGCGCGGGCAGCAGCGTCTTCTCCGCCCAGTCCAGGTAGGCCGGTTGCGACTCGCCGCCGATCTGCACGAGCGCGATCTCGCCGAACCCGGCCTCGGCGTACGGCCGTACGGCCTCGACGAAGTCCTCCGGGTCGTCGCCGCACGGGATCGACGCCGCGACGTCGTCGGGGGTGACGAACTGGGTGGCCGACTCGAACGCGTCCGGATGCGGCAGTTCGGCGTTGACCTTCCAGCCGTTGCCGAACCAGCGGAACTGCGCGTGCGCCCGCTCGACGGCCGCGTCCCGGTCGGGGTCGTAGCAGACGGGCAGCTGGCCCACCCGGGGCTTGCCCTCGCCGCCGTGCCGGTCGAACGCCGTCAGCAGCCCCTCCTTGGGCTCCGTGGCGATGACCAGGTCGGCGAGCCGGCCAGCGAGGGCGCAGGACTGCTCGCCGGAGACGGCGATGCCGATGGGCGGCGGCTCGTCCGGCAGGTCCCACAGCCGGGCCGACTCCACGTCGAAGTGCTTGCCGCGGTGGTTGACGTGGCCGCCCTCGAACAGCGCCCGGATGATCTCCACCGCCTCCTCCAGCATCTCGTGGCGCACGTCGGCCGACGGCCAGCCCCCGCCCACCACATGCTCGTTGAGGTTCTCGCCGGAGCCGAGGCCCAGCCGGAACCGGCCCTCGGACAGCAGCTGCATGGTGGCGGCCTTCTGGGCGACGATCGCCGGGTGGTAGCGGACGCTCGGGCACGTCACGTACGTCATCAGCGGAATGCGCGAGGTCGCCTGGGCCGCGGCGCCCAGCACGCTCCACGCGTACGGGGAGTGCCCTTGCGAGCGCAGCCAGGGGAAGTAGTGGTCCGAGGTCACCGAGAAGTCGTAACCGGCCTCCTCGGCGCGCACCACGTGGTCCACCAGCTCACGCGGACCCGCCTGCTCGGTCATCATCGTGTATCCGATTTGCACCATGAGAGCCGAGTCCCCTGGGCGGGCGACGGAAAACGGGTCTCGATTCACGGGCGATCATTGGCGAGGATGCGGTCATGACCGCATCCCCGCTGCCGCCCGCTGCCCCCGCCTCCCAGGGCGTCGACGCCGCCGGTGTCCACGCCTTCCTCGACGCCCTCGAAGCCGCTCCCGACATCGAGCCGCACAGCCTGATGATCCTCCGGCACGGCCGGCTCGTCGCCTCCGGCTGGTGGGCGCCGTACACCGTGGACCGCCCCCATCTGCTGTACTCGCTGAGCAAGAGCTTCACCGCGACGGCCGCCGGCCTGGCCGCCGCCGAGGGGCTGCTGCGGTTCGACGATCCGGTGATCTCCTACTTCCCCGAGTTCGAGGCCGACATCACCGACCCGCGCAGCCGCGCGATGCTGGTGCGGCACGTGGCCTCCATGTCCAGCGGCCACGAGGCCGAGACCCTGGAGCGGGCGCTCGCCGCCGACCGCGACGAACTGGTGCGCGGCTTCCTCCTGTTGCCGCCCGAGCGCGAGCCCGGGACCGTCTTCGCCTACAACCAGCCCACCACGTACACGCTGGCCGCGATCGTGCAGCGGGTCACGGGGCAGTCGCTCACCGACTACCTCCGCCCGCGCCTGCTGGATCCGCTCGGCATCGGCGAGGCCGTCTGGCAGACCGACCGGGCCGGCCGCGAGATCGGCTTCAGCGGGCTGCACGCCTGCACCGACGCCGTCGCCCGGCTCGGCGAGCTGTATCTGCGCGACGGCGTCTGGGAGGGGAAGCGGCTGCTGCCGGAGGGCTGGGTGGCCGAGGCGACGCGTCCGCACATCGACAACTCCGGCGGCGCGTCGGTCGTTTCGGACTGGCAGCGCGGCTACGGCTACCAGTTCTGGATGTCCCGGCACGGCTACCGCGGCGACGGCGCCTATGGGCAGTACTGCCTGGTGCTGCCGGAGCAGGACGCCGTGATCGCGACCACGGCGGCCACCGAGCAGATGCCGCAGCTGCTCGACCTGGTCTGGGAGCATCTGCTGCCCGCCTTCCGTCCCGAACCGCTGACCGGCGCCGACGCGGCGGACGCGGCCCTGCGGGAGCGGCTTGCCCGGCTCACGCTGGCGCCGGCCGCCGGCAAGCCCGCCCCGCCCGAGCGCACGGCGCGGTGGACGGGGGCCGAGTTCACCCCGCGGGGCGGCGCCTGCGCCGCTCTGCCCGCGCTGACGTCGGTCGCCGTGGCGCCGGCCGCGGACGGCTGGAGCCTGACGCTCACCGAGGACGCCGAGCCCCTCCAGGTGCCGCTCGGTGCGAGCGGCTGGAGCCTCGCCGAGGAGCCGCTGCCCGTGGCGGTCAGCGGCGGATGGGCCGACGCGGACACGCTCGCCGTGGATCTGGTGTTCCTGGAGACGCCCCACCGGCTGACGCTGACCTGCTCGCTGCCCGAGGGGACGTTCACCGCCCGCTGGCACACGACACCGCTGCGCAGCACACCGCTGCGCCGGATGCGGGCGCCGCGTGCCTCAGACCGACGTCACCCGGAACGTCCGTAGGAACGTCTTGAGCGCCTGCTGGTTCGCGGTGGCGCCGAAGTCGTCGGCCGGAGTCGTCCAGCGCAGGGAGAAGCCGCGGCCGCCGCCGAGGAGGAAACCGCGTCCGAACGTCCGTGTCCGCACGCCGCCGGCGTCGGAGTACCACTCCATGTCGGCGGCCTTGTGCCCCTGGTAGGTGGTCGCCTCGATGGCGCCGATCCGCTGGTAGCCGCCTTCCTTCTGCAGTTCGGGCTCGACGTCGTCCCGCCAGACGGCCACCGGGTCCGGGCCCAGCACCGTGCTGTAGGTGACCGCGAGCGAGCGCGGATCGCCCTTGGCGCCGAAGGTCACGCGGTACGACAGGTCGCCGACGCGCTTGGTGCCGGTCCGTTTCCAGCCGCTGGGGAGGTCCACGGAGAAGCCCTCGGGCGCGGTGTATCGGTGGAAGACCTGCTGCGGGGCGGCCGAGGCGGACGGCGGGGGTGAGGAGGGCGGCGCCGACGAGGTGCGGCTCGCGGACGGGCCGGGCGTGGGCGAGGCGGAAGGGGTGCCGCTTCTGCCGTCGGTGCGGTCGGCGGGCGGCGGCGGGGGAGCGGAGGCGGTCGGCCGGGAGCCCGCGTCGGTCGACGACGTGCCGGTCCCGGGCAGTTCGTGGGTGGCGGCGAGCGCGGCCACGGCGATGGTGACGACGGCGAGGGCGGTGCCGACGGCCAGGGTGGTCCGGCTCCAGCCGGGGACGGCGTGGGCGGCGGCGGTGTACACGCCGCGCAGCCGCGGCCGGGGGACGGCGGCGTCCGCGAGCGTGTCGGGGTCCTCGGTCAGGACGCGGTTCAGGCCCTCGCGGACCACATGACGGGTCAGCCGTTCCCGGGAGTTCTTGCGCAGCAGTCCGAGCACGGTCTGGGTGAGCGGGCCGGCGTGCACCGGTGTGCGCAGCGGCAGCCGGTCCACTCCCTTCAGCGTGGCCTCGGGCCGGTCCCGGTCCCGGAAGGGCGGCCGTCCCTCGACCATCGTGTAGAGGATGGCGCCCAGCGCCCACAGATCGGCCGCCGGTCCGATCCGCTCGTCACGGGCCTGCTCGGGGGAGGCGTACGACGGTGCGGTGAGCCTGGGGGCCAGGGTGGCGCCCGCGAGCCCGAAGCCGGTGACCACGACGGGGCCGCGGTCCGGCACGAACACCTGCCCGGGGCTGAGCTCGCCGTGGGTGATGCCCTCGCCGTGCGCCGCCTCCAGCACGTCCAGCAGCTCCAGGCCGATGCGCGCGGCCCGCACGTAGTTGAACGTGCCCTGCTGGACGAGGAGTTCGCCAAGCGGCGTGCCGTCGATCCACTCGGTGACGGTCCACAGGGTGCCGTTCTCCTCCACGGCGTCGACGACCGGGGCGACCCTGCCCGGGCACAGTGTCCCCATGGTCTCCGACATCCGGATGACGGTCGCGCTCGCCCGCGGTGGCGCCTCCCCTTCCGAGTCGGCCGGCAGGGCTGTCTCGGTGAGCAGATAGGGGCGTTGAGCGCCTTCCACGGCCTTGCCGTACCAGCAGACGCGGTTCGTCTCGCGATGGACGACATCGACGAGCCGGTACCTTCCGGCGACCAACTCGTGTGTGAAGACGTGCGCCTTGACCATGGTCATCCCTCGCTGAACCCCTGGCTCTCACCTTTCACGCAGAGGTACGGGGGGTACGACGGGATGTGTTCAAAGAATCTGCAACTCGCCCGTGGATGAAGCGTTTTGTTCACCGGGAGCCGCCCGCGTTCGCGCAATTCCCCTTTTTGCTGACCGCAATTCAAGAAGCGGGTGTTCCGGCGTACCGGCGAGAGGGGTCAGCGCAGGCCGAAGCGCTCCGCCCAGCCCATGACATCACCGGTCGTGGCGTTGCCCCCGCACACCACCAGCCCGATCCGGGCCCCCTCGCCGACCCGCTCGAGCACCTGGCGGGCCGCCGGCAGCAGACAGCCCGCGGCGGGCTCGGCCCACACCTTGGCGTGGTCGGCGAGATCCAGCGTGCCCCGCACCGCCTCCCGGTCGGGCACCACCAGCACATCGTCGACCAGCGCGGCCACATGCGCGTACGTCAGCTCCGACACCGACGGCGCGCTGAGCGTGGAGACGAGGGACGACAGCGCGACCGGCACCGGGCCGCCCGCCGCCAGCGCCCGGGACATGGCCTCGGCGCCCTCGGTCTCCACACCCCAGATCCGCACCTCCGGCCGCCGCTCCCGCAGCGCGGCCGCCACACCGGAGATCAGCCCGCCGCCCCCGACGCTGACCAGGACGTCGGTGAGCTCGCCGGCGTCGGCCGCGAACTCCAGCCCCACCGTGCCCTGTCCGGCGATCACGACCGGGTCGTCGAAGGGGTGCACCAGCGTCAGCCCCTCCTCCTGCAGCCGGGTCATGAGCGCGAACGCCCCGGCCATGTCCTCGGTCAGCCGCACCGACGCGCCGGACTCCCGGGCGATCTCGACGGCCCGCGCGGGCGCCGAGCGCGGCATGACGATCGTCGCCTTCACGTCGAGGGCGGCGGACATGACGGCGAGGGCGATCCCGTGGTTGCCGCCGCTGACCGCCACCACACCGGCAGCGCGTTCCGGCTCGCCCAGTGACAGCAGCTTGGCCGTCGCCCCACGGGCCTTGAAGGAGCCGGTGCGCTGGAGCAGTTCGAGCTTGACGGTGACCGGGGCGCCGAGCAGGCCGGACAGGCCGGGGCTCGGCAGGGTCGGGGTGCGCACGACATGCCCGGCGATGCGCTCGGCAGCGGCTTCGATCTCCGAGATCCCGATCAAGGCACTCATCCTTCCGGCACGGGACGACGATCCGCACCGTCTGCACCCTGACCCCCGGCAACGCCCCTGGTCAACCCGGACCCGCCAGGGCCCGCGGGCGGACGGCGGAGTCCGGCGCGCCGACGACTCCGGCGGTCCCCGGCGCGCCGACGGACCGCCCGGTCCCCGTGTCCGTCCTACCGCTCGCGCCGGACCAGGAAGCCCACCAGGGAGCGCAGTTCCTCCCGGGCGCCGTCCTCCAGCGGTGTGCCGGCGAGGGTGGCCTCGGCGGCGGCGATGTGGCGGTGTGCCTCGGCCAGGGCCGCCGCCTTCCCGCCGGCCGCCTCGATCAGGGCAGCGGCCTCCTCGGGCTCGCCGCCGGCGTCGAGCAGCGCGGCGAGCCGGCCGGCCTCGGGGGCCGTCGAGGCGAGCGCGGCCAGCACCGGGAACGTCTTGCGTCGTTCCCGCAGGTCGGCGTGGACGGGCTTGCCGGTGACGGCGCTGTCGCCCCAGATGCCGAGTACGTCGTCGGCGATCTGGAAGGCGATGCCGAGCTGCCGCCCCGCCCGGTCGAGCGCGGCGACCGTGGCCGGCGCGGCACCGCCGAGCAGCGCGCCCAGGGCGAGCGAGCAGCCCAGCAGGGAACCGGTCTTCCTCTCGGCCATCGACCGGTACTCCTCCGGCCGGACCCGCCCGGGCCCCGTCCACGGCCGTCCGGGGAACAGCAGGTCGTCCGCCTGCCCGTGCACCAGGTCGCCCAGGGCCACGGACAGCATCCGTACCGCCCGCCCGCCGCCGGGCACCGCGGCGAGCGTCTCGACGGCCAGGGCGAACAGGCCGTCGCCCGCGAGGACGGCCGGTCCGGTGCCGTACGCGCGCCACACGGCGGGGCGGCCGCGCCGGGCCGCGTCACCGTCCATGATGTCGTCGTGCAGCAGTGAGAAGGCGTGCACCAGTTCCACCGCGACCGCCGCCGGCACCCCGGCCCGACCGGCCGCGCCCGACGCCTCGGCGCCGAGCACGGCCAGTGCCTGCCGCACCCCCTTGCCGCCGGAGCAGGCGGCCTGCGTGCCGCCCACCTCGCACCAGCCGAAGGAGTACGCGGCCATCTCGCCGACCCATGGATGCAGCCGCCCGACCGCGTCCGCGAGGGCGGGCCGCACCAGTTCCCGGCAGCGTGCGAGCGTCAGGGCCGTGTCGAGGGGCGCGGGCAGTGCCGAGACGGGCGCGGTCACCGTGCCGCCTCCGCCCGGACGCCGGCCGGGGCGGGGCACGGGCCGGTGCGCCGCGCGTCGGAGCCCAAGAGCTCCTCCTGCGCCCGCGCCACCATCTGCCGGGCGTGCCGGAGACCTATGCGGTCCAACTCGTCGGCGAGCGAGGCGAGTTCGGCGACGGTCTCGGAGCGGTCGCGGCCCAGCCGGGCCAGTGACTTGGTCAGCCCGAGCCGTGCCAGTGCCTGCCCGCGCGGCTCGCTCATCGCCCGGAACTCCGCCAGCGCCTGCTCGTAGAGGTCCCGGGCCTCGGCGTAACGCCCGGCGCGGTACAGGACGTTGCCGCGCATCTTGTGGTTGTAGGCCAGCGCGCTGGACAGGTTCATGGCGCGGCAGGTGCGCTCCGCCTCCGAGAGCAGTCCGAGCGCCCGCTCGACGTCGCCGTCCCGGACCGAGACGATGTCGGCCAGGCCGCGCAGCGCCCAGGCGTGTCCGCGCCGGTCGTCGGCCTGCGCGGCGATCTCGGCCGCCTCCTCGAACAGGGCGAGGGCGGTGTCGTAGTCCCCCCGGTTGCGGTGGATCTGCGCGATGCCCTCCAGCGCCCACACCGTGTGCCGTGCCTCGCCGCGCCGCCGGGCTTCGGCCAGCAGCTGTTCGTGCAGCCGGGCGACCTCCTCGTAGTCGCCCTGGATGCGCCCGGTCTCGGCGAGTCCCGCGAGGGAGTAGCCGCGGACGACCACGTCGCCGCCGCGCTCGCCGAGTTCGGCCGCCAGCGCCAGCAGCCGCCGGGCCAGCGGGAACGCGCCCCGCTGCCGGGCCAGGGTGCCGCCGCTCCACAGCGCCCAGGCCATCGCCGCGGTGTCACCGGCCTGCCGGGCGGCGCGGTAGCTCGCCTTCCAGGCGCGGTCCGCGTCCCCGATCCGGCCCAGCCGGCGCTGCGCCTCGGCGACCGCGAGACCGGAGCGCGCCGCCTCCCCGTGCCGTCCCTCCCGCTCGGCCTCCTTCAACTGCCGTGTCCCGGCGTCCAGTACGTCGGTCAGTGAGGCGTTGACGGACAGCTTGGTGAGGGCGCCCTGGTACTCCGGAGCGAATGCCTTGCCGTACATGCATCCCTTTCGGTCGCTATACACGCCATGTCTACCCGCCATCTCTACACTCTGTGTATACATGGCATGTATAGAGCGTCGAAGAAGTGCCCTGGCCCAAGGGGCCAGGGCATCACCTGATGTCGGTCAAGACGTCGCGCGCGTCGGCGAGGTTGCCTGTGAGGCGTAGATCACCCGACGGGGCGTCAGTGCTGCTGCGGCTTCTGCGGGGTCGCCTCGCTGGGCCGCACGACCACACACCCCTCGCCCTGCAGCATCAGCTGCACCGCCTCGCCCGAGCCGCCGCGCAGCATCGAGCCTATGGACTGCGAACGGTGCAGCGAGGTCTGCAGACCGGCCGTCCAGCCCACGACCGCGTCGGTGTCGACGAACACCGGGTACTGCTGCGAGACCGGGATGACCAGCGGGTTCCCCTCGCAGATCAGGCCGAGCCTGCCCTGCCCGGTGAAGACGCTGTTGAACAGTCCGCCGCCGGCGATGCCCGCGCCCTTCACGGTGGAGATCCGGTACGACAGCGAGGCGTCGAAGCACAGGACGTTGCGGCCGTTGACCGTGAACTCGTCACCGGGGTCGACGTCCACGATGAAGCAGTTCTGCGCCTCGTGCGCGAACCAGGCCTCGCCCTGCCCGCGCACCGCCATGAGGGGCAGCCCCTCACCGGTCATCGCCCGCTTGAGCATGCCGCCGACGCCCTGGCCCTTGCGTTCGAACTGCAGGTTGCCGCGATAGGCGATCATCGCGCCCTGGCGGGCGAGCATCTCGCCGTTGACCGCGTACTTGATGCACTTGGCGTTCTCGACGGTCATGCCGGGCGCGGTGGCCGGCTGCACCATGTGCTCGCTGGAAAAGAGGGAACCCTTCATGCGGGCATCCTGTCCCGGAGGGGTTCGTTCCGCCAAGATCGCGGAGCGGAGTGCGTGCTTCAGGCGCGGAAACCGATGTGGACGTGGTCGTGGTGGGTGGCGTCGCTGAAGAACTGGTTCGCGGTGGCGCCGCCGGACGGCCGCAGCGGGCCTCCGACGTTGTAGGAGCCGGCGGATGCCGCGTCCCGCATGAAGCGTTCGACCAGCGCGCGGGAGGTGCCCGGGTCGACCACCGGATGGCCGTCGATCCGCCACACGTCGAACGCCCGACCGCGCGGATGGTCACTGGGGCGTCGGGTGCCGAAGACATCGAGGGGATGGCCGGAGCGCACCACGCTGACGGACATCCGGTAGGTGCCCGCCAGCCGCAGCATCGCGGCGAGGACGCTGTCGTGGACCCGCCCGGCGAGCAGGTCCGCCCGAGCGGCGGGCGGCAGTTCGATGTGCGGGTCGGACAGGATCTGGCGGACCCGGGACGGCGGTCGCGGCTCGGCCGCTCCGGGGTGGGCCGGGTGCAGGGCGGTGACCGTCCAGCCGGAGGCCGTGCGGACCAGCCGTACGTCCACGGTCGTCCCGACGGCGCTCACCCGGTCCCCGGTGCGGGTCCACTGGCGGCACACCACCAGGACGCTCGCGGAGTCGGCGAGGATGCCGCCGTACTGGGCGTCGATCACCTGCACGGCGGCCGCGTCCGCCGTCGGCAGCAGGGGGCCCGCCTGGTCTGCCAGAGCGGGGCCGAGGTGCAGGGCACTCACCCGTGACCTGGCCGCGGCGGTGCCGGATTCCCCCGGGCGCCACGCGCCGAGCGCCTCGACGAGTTGGACGGCGCGCAGCTTCGCGGCGGGGGTGACCTCGGCCGCACTCGGACGCCACGGTGTCGTGCGCGGCAGTTCGCCGCCGTGCGACGGACGCGGCGACGGCGAGGCGGGCCCCGTCCGGGTGGTCCCCCGCGGGCGCGCGGCGGCCCGGGGCGACCGCTCGGTGCAGCCTGCCGCCCCGCACACGCAGCCGGCCGCGCCCAGCAGCGCGGCGCGACGGGAGATGCGCGTCACGGGTACCAGTGTCCGCCCACGGCCCGCCACCCGCCGCCCACCACCCGTCGCCCCCGGCCCGCCACCCGCCGCCCCCGGTCCGGCGGCGACCGCACCGGACCGGGGAGGACCGAGGTCAGTCCCGCGCGGCCTCGGGGGCCATGTCCCCCTGGCGTTCCACGGCGGCGGAGCCGCGCCGGACCTTCGCCGGCTTACCGCAGAACGCCGACTCCAGCGTGCCCAGCATGGTGTTGAGGACGGCGCCGTTGTTGGACGTGTTGGCGAGTGCGGTGAGGCTGCGGCGGCCGTCCTTCGTCGCGAAGGCGTACGTGTAGTAGCCCTGGACGGCGCCCGTGTGGCCGTACACCGAGACCCCGCACGACAGGTCGCGGCGCCGCAGCCCGAGTCCGTAGGCCTGCGTGCTGTTCACCGGGATCATGCGCTCCATCTGCCCGAGCCGCGTGGCCGACATCAGCCGGCCGCCCAGCAGGGCCGACAGGAAGGTGTCCAGGTCCCGTGTGCTGGAGATGAGCGCGCCGGCGCTCTGCGCCCAGGACACCGTCTGCTGCGTCGCGTCCACCAGCGGGGCGCCCGCCGAGTCCGGGGTGAGATAGCCGCGGGCGTAACGGCCCGGGATGGTCTTGTCCGGATGCACGTAGAACGTGTCGCGCAGCTTCAGCGGCTCGATGATGCGGTTCGTGTACTCGGTGCCGACGGAGTGACCGGTGAGCTTCTCGATGAGCATCCCGGCGACCACGAAGTTGGTGTTGGAGTACGCGTACGCGGCGCCGGGGGCGTTGGTGGGGGCGTGCCGCAGGGAGCGGTCCACGAGCTGGCGGTAGGTGAAGACCTTGGAGCGGACCGACTCGAAGCCGGAGACCGACTTCGCGAACATGTCGTTCGTGTAGTCGTACAGGCCGCTGCGGTGGCCCAGCACCTGACGCACCGTGATCCGGCTGTCGGGCAGCAGGCCGGGCAGGTAGCGGTCGACCGACGCGTCCAGGTTCAGCTTCCCCTCGTCGGCGAGCTGCATCAGGACCACCGCCGAGAAGACCTTGGTGACGCTGCCGATGCGGAACCGGTCGGCGTTCGAGATGGCCCGTCCGGTGCCGCGGTCTGCGACGCCGAAGGCGGTCGTGCTGACCGTGCCGTTGTCGTCGACGCGGGCGATCGCCCCGGGCGCGCCCTGGCGCAGCGCGGTGCGCAACACGCTGTCGACGCCCGCGAGATCCGGCTTGGGGAGCCGGGCCGCCGGTGCGGCGTGCGCGGTTCCGGCGAGGAGGAAGAGCGCGGCCGCGCCCAGGGCCGTTCCCCTTGTTGCGAGATGAGTCACATTCACTGGAGGCAACCTGCTTCCGTCTCGTCACATCTCTACAGACGACACACAGTTGGTGACCGCTCGATCACCGAGCGGTGTGGATTTGCAAAGTATTGCCCTCTATCGCATGGAAAGCGATCATTTGGGCTTTACATGTGCATGACTCATCCGAAAGGGTTCCGTTCCAGGGCCCGACCAGCCCCATGGCGCCCAACGGCGCCATCCCTCAGGGCGGTTGGTGATCCCAGTCGCTCTGCGAGGAAGGAAACCCTCACCAGTGCGCAGACCGCACATACGCAGCGTGGCGGTCGCCGTCGCCGTGACGACGGCCGCCACCGGCCTTGCGGGCACCGCCTTCGCGGGCCCGGACACGGGGACCCACGCGACCGCCGCCGACGCCTCGGCCTCCGCCGTCGTGAAGGCCGCCGAGTCCGCCGCCTTCGCCCACGCCTCCGCCACGGGCGTCTCCCAGGGGGACGGCCTTGAGGCCCAGGACGTCATGATCGACCCCGAGGGAGCGCGGCACGTCCGGTTCACCCGGACGCACCAGGGCCTGCCGGTCCTCGGTGGCGACCTCGTCGTCCACCTCACCCGGCAGCTCTCGTACGCGGGCGTGACCCGGGCCGCCGACCACGCCGTGAAGGCCGCCCCGGCCTCCGGCGCCAAGCTCTCCGCCGCCGAGGCGGAGCAGAAGGCGGCATCGGTCGCCAAGGGCGACGCCGGCCCGGCCGAACTCGTCGTCGACGCCCGCGACGGAGCCTCCGCGCTCGCCTACCGGGTGTCCGTGAGCGACAGCACCACCACGCAGGGCGCCGGCTCCCGCACGGTCGTCGTCGACGCCGTCAGCGGCAAGGTACGCAGCAACCTGCCCGACAACGACGAGTTCCTCTCGCCGAAGCTGCTCGACACCCTGCGCGAGCGCGGCGAGACCTCGGCGCCCGTCACCGGCGCCGGCGCGCAGAGCGCCGGGCTCCTCGCGGGATCGGCCGCCGCCGCCACCCGCTACCCGGTGACGGCCAACGGCACGGGCAAGTCCCTCTTCGTCGGCAAGGTCCCGCTGAAGACGACGCAGACGGCCCGCACCACCTTCCAGCTGAAGGACCCCACCCGCTACGGCAGCGAGACCCGGGACGCCAAGGGCAGCTACACGGAGAGCTTCGGCCGCGGCACGAAGATCACCACCAAGAACGACGTCTTCGGCAACGGCGCCACCACCAGCCGCAACAGCGCGGCGGCCGACGCCCAGTACGGCATCACCAAGACCCTGGACTTCTACAAGAAGACCTTCGGGCGCAAGGGCATCGCCAACAACAGCAAGCCCGCCAAGGCGATGGTGCACTGGGGCAAGAAGATCGCCAACGCCTTCTGGGACTCCGACTGCGGTTGCATGCTCTACGGCGACGGCGACGGCGACATGTTCAAGAAGCCGCTGGTCGCCCTGGACGTCACCGGCCACGAGCTGACCCACGGCGTGGTGGACGCCACCGCCAAGCTGGAGCCGACGCGGGTGGACGACCAGGGCAACCAGTACGGCGAGCCCGGCTCGCTCAACGAGTCCCTGGCCGACATCTTCGCCTCCAACGTCGAGTTCGCCACCAACAACGCGACCGACAAGCCGGATTACCTCATCGGCGAGAAGATGGGCCTGGCGCAGAAGTTCCTGCGCCGCCTCGACCACCCGTCGCTGGACAAGCTCGAGGGAACCATCGACTACTGGGCGCCCGAGGTGTACGACGCCGAGGTGCACGCCGGTTCCGGCGTCTCCTCGCACGCGTACTACCTGCTCGCCGAGGGCAGCGGCCAGAAGACGATCGGCGGCGTCAAGTACGACTCGCCGACCTTCGACGGCTCCACGGTCAAGGGCATCGGCCGCACCAAGGCCACGGCGATCTACTACCGCGCCCTGACCCGCTACATGGTCTCCACGACCGACTTCCACGACGCGCGCGTCGCGACGCTGAAGGCGGCGCAGGACCTGTACGGCGCGAACAGCGTCGAGTACCGGACGGTGGACCAGTCCTGGGCCGCCGTCAACGTCACCGAGGCCAACACCCCGGCCGACCGGCACTGACGCCGCACCACCCGCGTCCCGCCCACTGCCCCTCCGTCTCGTCGGACACGCCGAACTCGGCGCCGCGGGAGGGGCAGTGGGCCCTGCCGGTCCTCCCCGGACCGGCGTCCCCTCTCGCCACCTCCGGCGCTGACAGCCCTCTCACAGACCAATCCTGCTTCTTTTATTGACGAGGGAAAAGAAGGGGCATAGGTTCCCGGCCATGCGCCCGACCCCTCGCGTCGAGACGTTCCCGGCGAACACGCCGGCCGCCTCGCAGATCTTCACCACGGTCCTGTCACAAGGGCCCCTCACCAGGCTGGAGGTGGCCCGGCGCACGGCGCTGTCGCCGGCCGCCGTCACCAAGGCGGTCAAGCCCCTCATCGAGGCCGGGTACCTGGTGGAGGACGCCGCCGACGAGGCGCGCCCGGCCCTCGGCCGGCCGGCCAACCCGGTGCGGGTCGACGGCGGACG
This sequence comes from Streptomyces panaciradicis, assembly GCF_023516615.1. Lineage (GTDB taxonomy): Bacteria > Actinomycetota > Actinomycetes > Streptomycetales > Streptomycetaceae > Streptomyces > Streptomyces panaciradicis. The sequence continues at coordinate 63,263 of NZ_JAMGBF010000046.1, read as the reverse complement.
GGCCCTGTTCCTCGGGGTCAAGGTGACCGGCGACGAGATCATCGGGGTCCTCACCGACCTGTGCTGCCGCACCCGCGGCGCCCGCCGCGCGCCGCTCGCCGACCGCGCCCCCCAGCCGGTCCTCACGGCGATCGCGGACGTCGTGGCCGAACTCCTCTCCCAGGCGAACGAGTTGGGCGTCGGCGTCCACGGCGTCGGCGTCGCCGTCTCCGGGGACGTCGACCGCGCCGAAGGCGTCGTGCGCTACTCGCCCTTCCTGAACTGGCGTGACGTGCCCCTCGCCGAACTCGCCTCCCTCACCGTCGGGTTGCCGGTCACCGTCGACAACGACGTACGCGCCCTCACCGTCGCCGAGCAGTGGTTCGGAGCCGGTGTGGGCCTGTCCGACTTCGCCGTGGTGACCGTCGGCGCCGGGATCGGCTGCGGACTCGTCGTGCACGGCCGGGTCGTCGCCGGCGCCCACGGCGTGGCCGGCGAGATCGGCCATGTCACCGTCGACCCGGCGGGCCCGCCCTGCCACTGCGGCAACCGCGGCTGCGTGGAGGCGATCGCGGGGGAGGAGGCGATCGTCCGGCAGGTCCGCGAGGCCACCGGCGTCGAGGTCCGGGACGCGGCCGAGGCCGTGACCCTCGCCCACCGCGGTGTCCCCGGCGTACGGGAGGTGTACGCCCGGGCCGGCGAGGCCATCGGCCGCGGCATCGCCACCGTCGCCAACCTCCTCGGCCCCGAACGCGTGATCATCTCCGGCGAGGGCCTGGCCGCCTACGACCTCTTCGCCGAGCAGATCCGCGACACCCTGACCGCCGCCGCCTTCGGCTCCGCCGCCCAGTGCGACGTACAGACCCGCCCGCTGCCCTTCGAGGAGTGGGCCCGCGGTGCCGCCGCCACCGCGATCCAGTCCTTCATCACCCCCGACGACCCGCACCCGAGCCGCTGAACCGACTCCCCCTGGAGGTACGACCCATGCGGTCATCCTCGTACTCCGTCCTGCCCGCACGCGCCCTGAGAACCGCGGTGGTCCTGGCCCTCGCCGCGGGCGCCGTCACCGTCGCCCCCGCGGCCCGTGCCGCGAGCGCCGACCCGGCACCGATCGCCGCCAAGCCCTACATGGGCTGGTCGAGCTGGAGCATGCAGTCGTCCAAGTACCCCGGCCTCAACCCGGACGGCGACTACAGCTACCTCACCGAGGCCAACGTCACCAAGCAGACCGACGCCCTGGCCGCCAAGCTGAAGAAGTTCGGCTACGAGTACGTCAACATCGACGCCGGCTGGTGGCGCGACACCACCTGGAAACCCGAGTACGACCGGTACGGCCGTCAGCAGGCCGACCCCAAGAGGTTCCCCAGCGGCATGAAGGCCGTCGCCGACCGCATCCACGCCAAGGGCCTCAAGGCCGGCATCTACCTCCCCGCCGGCCTGGAGAAGGAGGCGTACAACGACGGCAGGACACCGATCTGGAACGCCGACGGCTGCACCACCGCCGACATCGTCTACGGCGACCTGCGCACCACCAACGGCTGGGACAGCTCCTACAAGCTGGACTTCTCCCGCCCCTGCACCCAGAAGTACATAGACTCCCAGGCCCAGTTGATCGCCGGCTGGGGTTATGACTTCCTCAAGCTCGACGGCGTCGGCCCCGGCTCCGGAAAGAGCGGCGACCAGTACGACAACGTTGCCGACGTGGCCGCCTGGCACCGGGCCATCGCCACCAGCGGCCGCCCGATCCACCTCGAGGTCTCCTGGTCGCTGGACATCGGCCACGCCGCCGACTGGAAGAAGTACTCCAACGGCTGGCGCATCGACACGGACGTCGAGTGCTACTGCAACACCCTCGTCAGCTGGGAGAACTCCGTCGACGACCGCTGGGACGACGCCCCGGGCTGGACCCGCCACGCAGGCCCCGGCGGCTGGAACGACCTCGACTCCCTCGACGTCGGCAACGGCGCGATGGACGGCCTGACCAAGGCCGAGCGCCAGAGCTACGCCACCCTGTGGGCCATCGCCAAGTCCCCCCTCTACACCGGCGACGACCTCACCCGCCTCGACTCCTACGGCCTCTCGCTGCTCACCAACAAGGAGGTGATCGCCCTCAACCAGGGCGGCACCCCGCCCGCACGCCCGATCACCCCCTCCGACCCGCAGCAGGTGTGGGCCGCGAAGAACCCCGACGGCAGCTACACCGTCGCCCTGTTCAACCTCGCCGACAGCCCCGCCGCCGTCTCCGCCTCCTGGGCCTCCCTCGGCTTCACCGGCAAGGCCGCCGTACGGGACCTGTGGAACCACGAGAACCTCGGCAGCTTCAAGGACAAGGTCACCGAGGCCCTGCCCGCCCACGGCTCCCGCCTGTTCACCGTCACCCCGCACGGCACCGCCCTCGCCTTCACCGGCTACGAGGCCGAGGCGAGCGGCAACACGCTCGGCGGCAACGCCTCCGTCGCCGACTGCTCCGCCTGCTCCGGCGGCAAGAAGGTCGGCAACCTCTACCTGGGCGGCAAGCTCACGGTCAACGACGTCGTCGTCCCCAAGGCGGGCACCTACCAGGTGAAGATCGCCTACGTCAGCGGTGACGCCCGCTCGGCGGCCGTCTCCGTGAACGGCGGCGGCGCGACGCATCACAAGTTCCCCTCGACCGGCGACTGGTCGACGGTGGAAACGGTGAGCGTGCCCCTGACGCTCAAGGCCGGCTCCAACACGATCACCTTCGACAGCGGCAACGGCTACGCGCCCGACATCGACCGGATCGACGTACCCAAGTCGTCCTGACCGAGCCACCAGGAGCCGCCATGAACACCCCGCTGCCCAGACGCGACGTGCTCGCCCTCGCCACCGCGACCGGCGCCGCCCTCGCCACCCTGCCCGCCTTCACCGCGTCCGCCGCACCCCAGCGGCCCACCACCGCCGAGACCGCCCAGGGCGCCGACCCACGCCACGAGCTGTGGTGGCAGGCCCCCGCCGACGACAACTCCCTGATCGAACAGGGCCTCCCGGTCGGCAACGGCCGCCTCGGCGCCCTCGCGAGCAACGACCCCGGCCACGAACTCCTCCTGCTCACCGACGCCACGATGTGGACCGGGGGCCTCAACGACACCCTCGACGCCGACGGCCAGTTCCCCTACGGCCGCGACGACTTCGGCTCCCTCACGCTGCTGGCCCGGCTCGCCGTCGACCTCCCCGACCACGACCTCGGCGCCGTCTCCGGCTACCGCCGCGCCCTCGACCTGGAGCGGGGCGTGGTGACCACGTCGTACGTCCGCTCCGGCGTCACCTACCGGCGGCAGATCTTCGCCAGCCGCCCCGACGACGTCATCGTCCTGCACTTCACCCAGAGCGGGGGAGGGCGCTACACCGGCACCGTCACGCTGGCCGGCACCCACGGCGAGGACCCCGACGTCTCGTTCGGGGCGGCCTTCCCCAACGGCCTGAAGTACGGAGCCGCCGTCACCGCCCGAAGCACCGCGGGCCGCGTCACCGTGGACGGCGATCACATCTCCTTCTCCGGCTGCAAGGACCTCACCGTCGTGGTCGGCGGCGGCACCAACTATGCGCCGGACGCGGCCAGGAACTACCGCGACCCCTCGCTCGACCCCCGAAAGCTCGCCCGCGCCAAGGTGCGTGACGCCGTCGCCCACTCGGCCGACACCCTGCTGCGCACCCATGTCGCCGACTACCGCGCGGAGTCCGGCGCTTTCGGCCTGACCCTGGGCGCCTCGACTCCCGAGCAGCGCTCCCTGGACACCTGGGAGCGCATCCGGGCCCGCGCCCGCGACGGCGAGCCCGATCCCGAACTCGAAGCCGCGTACGTGCACTTCGGCCGCTATCTGATGATCTCCGGGTCGCGCGGCAGCCTGCCGATGGGCCTGCAGGGCCTGTGGCTCGACGGCAACGACCCGGCGTGGATGGGCGACTACCACACCGACATCAACATCCAGATGAACTACTGGATGGCCGACCGCGTCGGCCTGTCCGGCTGCTTCGAGGCGTTCACCGACTACTGCGTCGCCCAGTTGCCGTCCTGGACCGACCTGACCCGCCGCCTGTTCGACGATCCGCGCAACCGCTACCGCAACTCCACCGGCAAGAACGCCGGCTGGACCGTCGCCATCTCCACCAACCCCTACGGCGGAGGCGGCTGGTGGTGGCACCCGGCGGGCAACGCCTGGCTGTGCAACACCCTCTGGGAGCACTACGAGTACACCCTCTCCCGCTCCCACCTGGAGAAGATCTACCCGCTCCTCAAGGGTGCCTGCGAGTTCTGGGAGGCGCGGCTGCTGACCACGACCCTGCCGGGCACCACCCGCGAGGTGCTGATCGCCGACAGCGACTGGTCGCCCGAACAGGGCCCGCTGGACGCCAAGGGGATCACGTACGCCCAGGAGCTCGTGCACGCCCTGTTCGGCAACTACCTCGTGGCCGCGGCCGCGTTGAAACGCGACGGCGGTTTCGCGCAGACCGTCGCCGGCCTGCGCAAGCGCCTCTACCTTCCCCAGGTCAGCCCCACGACCGGCTGGCTGGAGGAGTGGATGTCCCCCGACAACCTCGGCGAGACCACCCACCGTCATCTCTCCCCGCTCGTCGGCCTGTTCCCCGGCGACCGCATCCGCCCCGACGGCTCCACCCCGGCCGACATCGTGGCCGGCGCCACCGCGCTGCTCACCGCCCGCGGCATGAACAGCTTCGGCTGGGCCAACGCCTGGCGAAGCCTGTGCTGGGCCCGCCTGAAGCACGCCGACAACGCCTACCGGCTGATCGTCAACAACCTCCGCCCGTCGACCGGCGGCGGCAACGGCACCGCCTTCAACCTCTTCGACATCTACGAACTCGGCCCGGGCGACGGCATCTTCCAGATCGACGCCAACTTCGGCACCCCGGCGGCCGTGACCGAGATGCTCCTGTACTCCCGCCCGGGCCACCTGGAGCTCCTCCCGGCCCTGCCCGACGCCTGGGCCGCCTCCGGCTCCCTCACCGGGGCTCCGGCGCGCGGCGGATTCGTCGTCGACCTACGCTGGACGGACGGCAGGCCGACCGAGGTGCGCATCCGCAGCGTGGGCGGCCGCAGTACGACGGTGGCCTACCGCGGCGCATCCCGGACCGTGATCGTGGAACCCGGCGCTTCCATGATCCTCAAGGGGAAGGACTTCGTGCGGTGAGGGGCCGATTCGCGCGAGCCGCCCGGCTGGCCGCCCTGCTGGTGCTGGCCGGCACCGTCCAGGCGGCACCGGTGCACGCATCCGAGGTGGCGCACCCGTTCACCGTCCTGGGCACCCCCGACCGGCGGGACGTCGTGACCTGGGGCGCGAGCGCCGACCGGATGGGCGACGCCGTCGCCGACCGCAGCTACCGGCTGGTCGTCCGTACCAGCGTAGGCGGCGGCGATCTGCGCATCCGGCTCTCCAACGCCTTCGGGGACCGGCCCGTGACCTTCGACAGCGTCTACGCCGGTCTGCGCGGGGACGGCGCGGAACTCGTCCACGGCAGCAACCGCCCGCTGACCTTCTCCGGCGCGCGCTCCGTGGTCGTCCCCGCCGGCGGCGTCGCCCTCAGCGACCCACTGCCGGGCCGGGTCCCGGCCGCGGCCGACCTGGTGATCAGCATCCACACACCGGACGCCGCGGGCCCGGCGACCGGCCACTGGATGGCCATGCAGACCTCCTACGCCACCCAGGGCGACCACACCGCGGAGGAGAGCGCCCGGTCCTGGACGGAGACGACCGGGTCCTGGACCTACCTCGACGCCGTCTCCGTACGCCCGCCCACCGGCACGGCGGCGGTCGTCGCCCTCGGCGACTCCATCACCGACGGCTGGCAGTCCACCACGGACCTCGACCGCCGCTGGCCCGACTACCTCGCCCGCCGCCTGCGCACCGCCCACACCCAGGTCAAGGGCGTCGCGAACGAGGGGATCTCCGGCAACAAGGTCCTCGCCGACGGCGCCGGCCAGAGCGCCCTGAACCGGCTGCGGCGCGACGTCCTGTCCCAGCCGGGCGTGCGCACCGTCTTCCTCTTCGAGGGCGTCAACGACCTCAAGGCCCACACCGGGGTCACCGCCCAGGACCTGATCGCCGGCTACCGCGAGATCGCCCGGCGGGTCCACGCGGCGGGCAAGTGCGTCGTCGCCGCGACCGTCGCCCCCTTCAAGGGCTGGTCCGAGTGGGACCCGGCGGCGGAGGCGGTACGCCGGGAGGTCAACACCTACCTGCGCGGCAGCGGGGACTTCGACGCGGTCACCGACTTCGACCACATCCTGCGCAGCCCCTACGACCACGAACGGATGCTGCCCTTCTTCGACGGCGGCGACCACATCCATCCCAACGACAAGGGCATGCAGGCGATGGCCGACGCCGTCGACCTCGCGCGCCTCGACTGCACCGGACGGAGGTGAGGACGCCGGCTCAGCCGGATGCCTGGTGCTCGGGCGTGACGAGCCCCTGCCGGTAGGCGATCGCCACCGCCTCCGTACGGCTCGCCGCGCCCAGCTTGGCCAGGATGTTGGAGACGTGCACGCTCGCCGTCTTGCCGGTGATGAACAGCTCCTCGCCGATCTGCCGGTTGCTGCGGCCCCGGGCCAGCAGCCGCAGCACGTCCTGCTCGCGGGCCGTGAGCGGCGAACTGCGCTCCCCGTCCGCCGGGCCGGCGGCGAGCCGGCCGCGGCGTATCAGCCCGTCCAGACGCTCCAGCAGGGGCGCCGCGCCGAGCCGCTCGGCCACCGCCCGCGCCGCGCTCGCCTCGGCGGCCGCCTCCTGCCGCTGGTCGGCCGCCAACAGGGCTTCCGCGTAGCGCACCTGGCAGCGCAGCCGTTCGTACACGTCTCCGTAGTCGAACGCGGCCACCGCCTTCTCCCAGGCCGCCGCGTCCGGCCCGGAGACCGCCCGCGTCCACTCCGCCTCGGCGCGGGCCAGCCACGCCCGGCCCTCGGGGCCCTGCGGCGGGGCGTCCGCGTCACGCCGGGCCACCTCGCGGGCCAGCGCGAGCAGCTCGTCGGCGCTCTCCCGCCACGGGTGGGGCTCGCCGCCCGCCGACCGCAGCTCCACCGCGGCGTCGGCCACCGCCGACAGCGCCAGCGCCGCCAGCCGGACGGTCACGTCGGGGCGGGTGCCCGTCTCGTCGGTCAGCGCTCCGACCGTGGCCCGCACCCGCTCCACCGCCTCCCGCGGGTCGCCGCGCAGCACCGCCGCCTCGGTCAGCACGATGCCGGCGACCAGCGTGGCCATCCAGTCGAACGGCCCCTCCAGCAGGGACCGCGCCCGCTCGGCGGCCTCCAGATCACCGCGCGCCAGCGCCACGTACAGGGCCGGGGCCATGGCGTACCCGCCCGCCGCGGGGAGCACCGCCGCGTCGGCGGCCGCGGCCCGCAGGCACTCGTCCCAGTGGCCCAGCGTGTACAGCGCCACCAGATGCAGGTACCGCATCTCCAGCGGGTACGGCGAGGACAGCAGTCCGGCCCGGCGGGCGCGCTCCAGGCCCTCCGTCACCCAGCGCAGGCACTCCTCGAGGTCGCCCGCCTCGAAGCTGCCGATGGCGAGGTTGAACAGGGCCCGCATCTCCACGGGCGCGTTGCCCGCGGCGCGGGCCAGCTCCCGGGCCTGTGCCAGCTGTGCGCGCCCCGCAGCCCCGCCGCGGCCGCCGGGGCCCAGGACGGCCAGGGAGACGAGGAGGTCGGCCTGCGCGTCCTTCACCCGCAACTGCTCGGCGACGCCCAGCGCATGCCGCGCCACCCGCAGCGCGACGTCGTTCTCGCCGATGTGGCGGGCGGCGATGACGTGCGTGGCGGCGGCCCACACCCAGGTGCGGCTCGGCGGTTCGGCGGGGATCAGCGACAGCGCTTCGCTGCTGTAGGCGAAGGCGGCCGTGAGACTGTCGACGCTCATGAGGTTGCCGGCCAGGGTGTAGCGGACCCGGGCGGCGAGTTCGGCGTCCGCGTCCGCGCCGATCCCCGCCAGGGCGGCCCGGGTGAGGGAGACGGCCCGGTGCGTCTCACCGGCGTGCGCGGCCGCCGCCGAGGCCCGCAGGGTGAGCGTCACCCGGTCGACGCCCTCGCCGGAGGGGCGGGCCGCCGGGTCCACCGACGCCCACAGGTCGAGCGCGGTCTCCAGGTGCCGTAGCTCCTCGGCGGGAGCGCCCACCCGCTGGGCGTGGTCGGCGGCCTCCAGCGAGGCGGCGAGCGCCTCGGCCAGGTCGTGGCTCTCGCGGTAGTGGTGGGCCCGCTCGGCCGCGGTCTCGCCCGAGCGGCCCCGGCCCGCGAGCAGCCGGGCGAACGCGCCGTGCAGCCGGGCCCGCTCGCCGGGCAGCAGATCCGCGTAGACGGCCTCGCGTGCCAGTGCGTGCCGGAAGGCGTAGGTGTCCCGGTCGCCGGGGACGAGGAGCTGGTGCCCGGCGGCCTCGCGCAGCGCCGACTCCAGTTCGTCCTCGGGCAGCCCGATGGCGTCCCGCAGCAGGTCGTGCTCGACGCGGCGGCCGGCGACGGCGGCCGTGCGCAGCACCTGCTGGGCGGTGTCGGACAGCTGCTCGACGCGGATGAGCAGCACGTCGGCCAGGCCGCTCGGCACTCCGCCGGCCTCCGAGCCGGTGGCGGCGACCAGTTCCTCGGCGTAGAAGGCGTTGCCCTCGGCCCGCTCGACGATGCGGCGGACCGTGGCCTCAGGCAGCGGCCGGGTCCGCAGCGCCCGCACCAGGCGGGTCACCTCGGCGTCCGCCAGAGGCCGCAGTTCCAGGCGCTCCACGGCCGGCAGTCGCACCAGCTCGGCCAGGAGGGGACGCAGCGGATGACGGCGGTGCAGGTCGTCGGAGCGGTAGGAGGCGAGGACCGCGAGCCGGTGGGCGGGGGCGCCGCCCGCGGGGCGCTGCAGGACGCCCCGGCTGAGCAGGAACCGCAGCAGGTCGCGGGAGGACTGGTCCGCCCAGTGCAGGTCCTCCAGGACCAGCAGCACCGGTGCGCGGTCGGCGAGGTCGGCCAGCAGCTGGGCCATGCCCTCGAACAGCCGCAGCCGGCCGCCCGCGTCCCGCACCGCCTCCGGCCCCGATCCGAGCAGCCGGTCCACCACGGGATGCGCCGCGAGCACCGGCGCGAACCGCTCGTCGGCGGCGAGCATCCCGAGGACCTCGGTGAACGGCAGATAGGGCAGGCCCACGTCACCGAGGTCGACGCAGTGCCCGGTCAGCACGGTCGTGCCGGCGCCCGCGGCCCGTCGGGCGACCTCGTCCAGCAGCCGGGTCTTGCCCACTCCGGCGTCCCCTGCCACGAGCACGGCCCCCGCCTCGCCCCGCCGGGCACGCGCGAGGACGTCGTCGAGCCGGGCGAGATCCTCGTCGCGCCCGATCAGCGGAGTGGCGAAGCCGGTTTCAGTCACACGCCCATCCTGGCACCCACCACTGACAGCGGGCGTCCGATATGGGGAGGGCGACGAGCCGCGGGCACCCCGCGCTCGCCGCCCCGCGGTTCCCCCGGGGGGTCATCCCCTCAGGGTCCGCGCCCAGTCCTGCGGCACGCGCCCCGCGGGCCCGGGCGCCGGCTGCTCCACCGGATGGTTCGCCGGGGGCGCCAGTTCGGGCCCCGACTCGTAGAGCTGGGAGCTCTCGAAGTCCCAGAACCACTCCTCGCCCGGCTCGTAACTGCGGATCACCGGGTGTCCGGTTGCCTTGTAGTGCGCGGTGGCGTGCTTGGCGGGGGAGTCGTCGCAGCAGCCGATGTGCCCGCACTGCGCGCAGCGCCGCAGATGGAACCACCAGCCGCCCGCCTCCTCGCACTCCACGCAGCCGGTGCCGCTCGGCGGGACGCCGGGGTCGATACCGTCGCCGCTGCTCATGCGCTCTCCTCGGGTGTCTCGTCGGCCGCAGCCGTCAACGGAAGCAGGACCTGGAAGCGGGTGTCGCCGGGTTCGGACACCACCTGGAGCGTGCCGTGGTGTTTGTTCACGACGATCCGCCAGGAGATGTCCAGCCCGAGCCCGGTGCCCTCGCCCACCGGCTTGGTGGTGAAGAACGGGTCGAAGATACGGTCGCGGATCTCCCGCGGCACGCCCGGTCCGGTGTCCTTGAACTCCACCAGCAGCCGGTCGTTGTCCAGGGCCGTCCGCACGGTCAACGTGCCGTCCCCGCCGGTGTCGTTGATGGCGGAGACCGCGTTGTCGATCAGGTTGGTCCACACCTGGTTGAGCTCCGCCGGGTAGGCCGGGATCTTCGGCAGCGTCCGGTCGTAGTCCTTGACGACCTTGATCCGTTCGCCGATCTTCCCCGAGAGCATCAGCAGGGTGCTGTCGAGGAGTTCGTGGACGTCGGCGACCTGGTAGGGCGCCCGGTCCAGCTGCGAGTACTGCTTGGCGGCGTCGACGAGGTGCGAGATGCGGGCCGTGGAGTCGTTGATCTCGTCCATCAACAGCTCGGTCTCGACGGTGTAGTTGAGCCAGCCGATCGCGTTCGGCAGGATCTCCTCGTCGACGGCCGCCGCGACCTGCTCCAGCCAGTCCACGTCCAGTCCGGCCTGTACGAAGGTGGGCGCGAGCCGCCAGCCCTCCTGGATGCCGTGGTCGTCGAGCCAGTCGGCGAGGGCGTCCTCCCGGTCCGAGGCCTCCAAGGGGCTGAGCACCGGGGCCTTGGCGACGCGTTCGGCGGTGCGCTCCTGGATGTCGATCAGGTTCGCCAAGTCCTCGGGCGTGTACGCGCTCTGGGAGATCACGGCGAGCTTGTGCCGCATCTTGCCGACCCGCTCGCGCAGGGTCGCCGTGGCCCGAACCGCCGCGGCCGCGGGGTTGTTGAGCTCGTGCGTGAGACCGGCCGACAACGAGCCGAGCGCCAGCAGCCGTTCGCGCTGGCCGACGGCGCGCTGGGTGTTCTTCGAACCCCAGAACAGGCCCTCCAGGAGATGGACCGCCATCGGGAAGTTCTCTTCCATGAACTGTGCGAACTTCTCGGCGGGCAGCACGAAGAACCGCGAGGCCTCGGTCACCCTCATGGAGTTGTGGTACACCTGCCGCACCCGGTCGCCGAGGTAGGCCTGCATCGCGCCCGCGTAGGCGCCGCGCTGGGAGGTGCGGGTGACCTCCACGTCGTCGGCGCCGACCCGCCGCGACAGCACGACGGTGCCCTCGATCATCACGTAGAAGCAGGTGGCGGCGTCGCCCTCGGTGTAGACGGGACCCGGTTCGAACCGCTCCACCCGGCCCGCGCTGCACAGCTGCCCCAGCTGCTCGGGGGACAGCTTCTCGAACAGGAACAGCGACCCGATCTCCTGCGGGCTGCAGGGCAGCGCCCGCCCGCTCACGACTGCTCCAGGTACCGGTGGACGAGCATCACGGCCATGGCTCCCTCTCCGACGGCGGACGCGACGCGCTTCGCGGACTCGGCGCGCGCGTCGCCCGCCACGAACACGCCGGGGACGTTGGTCTCCAGGTGGTACGGCGGCCGGTCCAGCTCCCAGTCGGCCGGTGGCCGGCCGTCCGGGGTGAGGTCGGGTCCGGCCAGGATGAAGCCGTGCTCGTCGCGCAGGACCGTGCCGTCCAGCCAGCCGGTCAGCGGGGCCGCGCCGATGAACACGAACATCCACTGCGCGTCGACGAGTTCGGTCTCGCCGGTGTCGACGTCGCGCAGGGTGAGCTGTTCGAGGTGGTCGGTGCCGTGCGCGGTCTCGACGACCGTGCGGGCGCGCACCGAGATGTTCGGCGCCTCGTTGATCTGCTGGATCAGGTAGTGCGACATCGACGCCGCCAGGTCCGGTCCGCGCACCAGCAGCGTCACCGACTTGGCGCGCTTGGACAGGTGCATCGCCGCCTGTCCGGCCGAGTTGGCGCCGCCGACGATGTACACGTCCTGTCCCTGGCAGGAGTCGGCCTCGGTCAGTGCAGAGCCGTAGAACACCCCGCATCCGGTGAGGTCGTCGCAGCCCGGCGCCGTCAGCTGCCGGTAGGAGACGCCGGTCGCGAGGATCACGCTGTGCGCGGCGACCGCGGAGCCGTCGGAGAAGCGCACCGTGCGGGCGGCCCCGTTGACCTCCAGTCCGCTGACCTCGCGCGCGGTGAGGATCTCGGCGCCGAACTTCGCGGCCTGGCGCCGCGCCCGATCGGTGAGCTGTGCTCCCGACACGCCGTCGGGGAAGCCGAGGTAGTTCTCGATCCGGGAGCTCTGCCCGGCCTGGCCGCCGGTGGCCGACCGCTCCACGAGAACGGTCCGCAGCCCCTCGGAGGCGCCGTACACCGCGGCACCGAGCCCGGCGGGCCCGCCGCCGATGACGACGAGGTCGTAGAAGTCGGCGGCCGGCGTCGTCGCGAGCCCCACCTGGGCCGCGAGTTCGGGGGCCTCCGGCTCCACCAGCGGTGTGCCGTCGGGCGTGATGACCAGCGGCAGCCGCTGCCCGTCCACCCCGGCGGCCGCCAGCAGCCGCCTGCCCTCCGGCTCGTCGGCGGAGTACCAGCGGTAGGGGACCTGGTTGCGGGCCAGGAACTCCCGGACGTCCGACGAGCGCGCCGACCAGCGGTGTCCCACGACCTTGGTGCTGGGCACCGGCCGGAAGTCACTGCACCGCCAGGCCTCCAGCAGGTCGTCCAGCACCGGGTAGAGCTTCTCCTCCGGCGGGTCCCACGGCTTGAGCAGGTAGTGGTCCAGGTCGACGACGTTGATCGCGTCGATCGCCGCGTTCGTGTCCGCGTAGGCGGTCAGCAGGACGCGGCGGGCGCCCGGATACACGTCGAGGGCCTGTTCCAGGAACTCGATGCCGTTCATCTGCGGCATCCGGTAGTCGGCCAGGATGACGGCCACCAGGTCACCGCGCAGCTTCAGCTCGCGCAGCGCCTCCAGCGCGGACTCGCCGGACTCGGCGCGCACGATGCGGTACGACTCGCCGTAACGGCGCCGCAGGTCACGGGCGACGGCGCGGGAGACTCCCGGGTCGTCGTCCACGGTCATGATCACGGTCCGTGCGGCGTCGGACGCCTGTGCCATACCTCTCCCACCCCGAGCGGATCGGACCGACGGCACGGCGGACGCCGTCCGAAGGAAGCGGTCGCCGCGTCGGCTTCCGCCCATCGTATGTTCGATCGTCCCGCTTCGCTCCGCCATGTGGCGGACGGCGGCACGATCAGCCGCGCCTCGGCCCCAGCACGCAGAACTCGTTGCCCTCGGGGTCGGCGAGCACCACCCACGGCTCGTCGCCCGTCTGCCCGACGTCCGCGTGCCGCGCGCCCAGCGCCAGCAGCCGGGCCACCTCGGCCTCCTGGTCCTCGGGACGGAAGTCGAGGTGGAGGCGGTTCTTGACGGTCTTCGGGTCGGTGGAGCGGCCGAACAGCAGCCCCGGCAGCCGGTCCTTCGCGGGCCGGATCTCGTACTCGTCGGGCGACTCGTCGACCACGACCCAGCCCAGCGCCTCGGCCCACCAGCGGCCCAGAGCCACGGGATCGGCGGCGTCCACGATCACCTGTTCCCATTCCAAGATCACGGGCACAGTGTAGTGAAGACTGGCTCCGACCGACGTGAGCACGACACTGGGAGGCAACCGCATGACGCGTCCGATCACCGCCGGGGTCGACGGAACCGAGGAGAGCCTCGCCGCGCTGGAGTGGGCGGCCCGGGAGGCCGTCCGCCGGAACCTCGCCCTGCGGGTGGTGCAGGCCTGGCGGTTCCAGCCGTACGAGGCGATCGACGCCGGCGACCGGGAGACGCAGGCGGGATGGGTGAAGGGCGCGGTGGCCGACGCGGCCCGGGCCGTCGAGGCCCGGCACTCCGGCCTGGAGGTGATCACCGACGTGCTGGAGGGGGACACCGTCGACACGCTGGTCGGTGCCGGGTCGGAGGCCGAGATGCTGGTCCTCGGCTCACGCGGGCACGGCCCGGTCGTCGGCTTCCTGCTCGGCTCCGTGGGACAGCAGGTGATCGCCGAGGCGAGACGGCCGGTGGTGCTGGTGCGCGCCGGGGACCGGCCCTCGGCCGAGGCGGCCGGGCGGGAGATCGTCGTCGGCCAGCAGGGCGACCCCGAGGACAGCGCCGAGGCGCTGCGGTTCGCCTTCGAGACGGCGCACGCCCGAGGGGCCTCGGTGCGCGCGGTACGGGCCTGGACGCTGCCGCCGGTGTTCGCCTACAGCCCCGGTTCCATGCAGATCCTCGACCAGGCCGGCGGACTGGAGCCGTTCGAGAAGAAGGCCCTGTCGGCGGCCCTGCGGCCGTGGCGGGAGCGCTACCCGGACGTGGCCGTCGTGGAGCACGTGGAGATGGGCAGCGCCGGGCAGGTGCTGCTGTCGGTGGCGGCGCGCGCCCAGCTGATGGTCGTCGGTCGGCGGGCGCACCGTACGGCCGTGGGCGCCCGGATCGGCTCGGTGGCGCACGGGGTGCTGCATCACGCGGATTGCCCGGTGGCCGTCGTCCCGCACGCCTGAGCTCACTCGGCGGTCGTGGGCTGCAGCGTCTCGCGTGCCTTGGGGAGGATGTTCGTGATGTAGTCCTCGACCGCCGTGTCCAGCCCTATGTCCTGCTGCGCCCGCTCGGACAGGTACCAGCGGTGCTCCAGCAGCTCGTGGTAGATCTCCGCCGCGTCCATGGAGCCGCGCAGTTCGAGCGGCACGGCGCGCACGGTGGGCCGGAAGACGTCCCGCACCCAGCGGTGGGCCAGCACCTCGGGGCGGGCGGCGAGGGGGTCGCCCGGGGCGTAGTCGTCCTGGGTGGCCATCCAGCTCTCCAGGTCGTTCAGCAGCCGCCGGGCCTGGTTCTCCTCGGTGTCCAGGCCGGTCAGGCGCAGCAGCTGGCGCTGGTGGTGGCCGGCGTCGACGACCTTGGGCACGAACGTGACCGTGTCGCCGTTGGAGGAGTGCTGGATCTGCATCTCGGCCACGTCGAAGCCGAGCTCGTTCAGCCGGCGGATCCGGCGCTCGATGTAGTGGTACTTGCCGGCCGGATACACGGAGGTGCGGGTCAGCTCGTCCCACAGGCCGCGGTAGCGGGCGCAGATCTCCATGCCGAACTCGATCGGGTCCACCGAGGGGTGCAGCGCGCCGGACGCCTCCAGGTCCAGCAGCTCGCCGCTGATGTTGACCCGGGCGAGGTCGAGGTCGTACTCGCGCTGCCCGGTGCTCAGCCGGGGGTGCAGGTCGCCGGTCTCGGCGTCGACCAGGTAGGCGGCGTAGGCGCCGGCGTCGCGCCGGAAGAGGGTGTTGGACAGGGAGCAGTCGCCCCAGGCGAAGCCCGCCAGGTGCAGGCGGACCAGCAGCACGGCGAGGGCGTCCATGAGGCGGTGCATGGTGGCCGGGCGCATGGTCGTCTCGAACATCGAGCGGTAGGGCTGGGAGCCGCGCAGGTGACGGGTGATCAGCACCGGCTCCAGCGGGTCGCCTTCGGCGTCGATGCGGCCGGTGACCACGGCCAGCGGGTCGACCGAGGGGATGCCGAGCCGGTCCAGGTCGCGCAGCAGCTCGTACTCGCGCAGCGCGGGCCGTTCGGCGAGTTCCTTGACGGCGATCACCTCGTCCCCGGCCTGGGCGTAGCGCACCACGTGCCGGGAGATGCCGCGCGGCAGCGGCACGAGGTACCTTTCCGGCCACTCCTCCAGGGGCAGGTGCCACGGCAGTTCCAGCAGGAGCGCGGGGTGCTCCGGGTTCGTCGCGCTGATCTGCAGTGCCATGGGTCGCCTGTCCTCGCCTCGCCGTGATCGTCACCTCACCTTAGAGGGCACGCTCCTTGGCCTGAAGTGCCGCTTCACGGATCGGACCGCGGTGCTCCGGACCGTGACCGGGCAACAGCAGATCGCCCTCCAGCGCGGCGATGACGTCGAGGGAGGCGACGGCCCGGGCGCGCTCGTGCTGGAACATGTCGGGCAGCAGATGAGGTCCGCTCAGACGCGAGGTGGGATGGGCGGTGGCGATCGCGTCACCGGCGATCACCACGCCGGCGTGCGGCAGATGGAAGACCACGTGACCGTCGGTGTGGCCGGGTGTGTGCACCGGGACCGGCCGGCCGGGCAGGTCCAGGGCGCCCGGCGCCGGGAACGACTCGGGGGCGGCGACCGGGACGTCGGTCATACCGCCGGAGCGCAGGGCGTGCAGCGCCCACGGCAGCACACCGGGCCGCCAGCTGTTGCGGGCCGCCTGGCCGACGGTCACCTGGTGCAGGAACTCCCGGCGGGCGTGCGGTACTTCGGCCGGGTGCAGGTAGACGGGCGTGCCGTAGGTGCAGCGCAGGTACTCGGCCGAGCCCAGATGGTCGTTGTGGGCGTGGGTGACGAGCACCGCCGCGACCGCCTCCGGCGAGCCGCCCACCGCCGTGAGGGAGGCGAGGACCTGCTGCCGGTCGCCGAGGTAGCCGGTGTCGACCAGGGTGAGTTCGTCGCCCTCGGTGAGGATGACCCAGTTGGTGTTGCTGCCGTGCACCAGATGAATGCCGTCGGCGACTTGCCGTACGTCTGCCCGCATGACCGCCCCACGTCCTCCGCTGCTGTCCGACGGGATCAGCAAAGCAGACCGGGGCGGGAGTGGAGGCGTCGGGTCCGCGCCAACCTCGTCCGGGGCCCACGCCGGAGGAAGGGCGGCCTCCGGCACCGTCCGCCGGAGGCCGCCCCCGCGTGCGCCCGAAGCGGCCGCCTCTCCGCCTCAGCGCACGCCGTGCGGGCGGAACTGGACGCTGATGCGCGGCCCCGCGGCCCGTGTGCTCTTGGGGACGCAGTGCTCCCAGGTCCGCTGGCAGGAGCCGCCCATCACGATCAGGTCGCCGTGCCCCAGCGGCCGCCGCACGGTCTCGCCCCCGCGCACCGGCCGCAGCAGCAGGTCACGCGGGGCACCCACGGAGAGGATGGCCACCATGGTGTCCTGCCGCGCGCCCCGGCCGATCCGGTCGCCGTGCCAGGCCACGCTGTCCCGGCCGTCGCGGTAGTGGCACAGGCCGGCCGTGGTGAACGGCTCGCCGAGCTCCTCGCCGTAGTGCGCGCTCAGGGCCGCGCGGGCCTCGTCCAGCACCGGGTGCGGCAGCGGGTCGTCCGCGCCGTAGAACGCCAGCAGCCGGGGCACGTCCACGACCTGGTCGTACATCTGGCGCCGCTCGGCCCGCCAGGGCACCTCGGCGGCCAGCCGTTCGAACAGCTCGTCCGAACCGCTCAGCCACCCGGGCAGCACGTCGATCCAGGCGCCGGACCCGAGCCACGTCCGGCGCACCTCGTCGAGGGGACCGAGGCGCAGCTGGTCGGTCTGGTCGAAGAGCGAGCCCTGGAGGTGCGTGGTCATGGATTCAGCGTACTCCCGATTCGAAAATACGTTCCCCTCAAATGTGGGCGCACGTCTTTCGATACATCTGTGTATCGGATACATTCCCGTATCGAACGGAGGCGGGCCATTGGAGACCGAGGAGACCACGCGACGCGTGACCAGGCGCCGGGTGCGCACCCGCGCGAACCTGCTCGACGCCGCGTTCCAGGTGTTCGCGGCCAAGGGCTTCGGGCGGGTCTCGATCGAGGAGGTCTGCGAGGCCGCCGGCTACAGCCGGGGCGCCTTCTACTCCAACTTCGACAGCCTGGACGGGCTGTTCTTCGCCCTCTACCGGCAGCGCGCCGACCTGATCGCCGAGCAGGTCTCCGGCGCCCTCGCCCTGGACGGCCCCGACCTGGACGTGCCCGCGGCCGTGGACCGTGTCACCGAGGTGCTGCTCCTCGACCTCGACTGGCTCCTGGTGAAGACCGACTTCCTGGTGCACGCGGCCCGCGAGCCGAAGGTGGCCGAGACCCTGCTGGAGCACCGGGCGAGGCTGCGCGGCGCGATCGCGGACCGGCTCGCCCGTGCCCGGGGCTTCACCCCGCCGCCCGCCGTGCTCGGCGACATCGACGGCGCGGCGCACGCCGTGGTCGCCGCCTACGACGGAGTCACCACCCAGCTCCTGCTGGACAAGGACGTCGAACACGCCCGTGTCTGGCTCAAGCAACTGCTCACCGCCCTGCTGACCGACGGCAGCGGCAGCTCCCCACGAGCCCACTGAGAAAGGGAACGGTCGCCATGGATGCGGACGTCATCGTCGTCGGAGCGGGCCTCGCGGGCCTGGTCGCCGCGCACGAACTCACCAGCAAGGGGCGGCGCGTCGCCCTGGTCGACCAGGAGAACGCCGCCAACCTCGGCGGCCAGGCGTTCTGGTCCTTCGGCGGTCTCTTCCTCGTCGACTCCCCGGAGCAGCGCCGGCTGGGCATCAAGGACTCCTTCGACCTCGCCTGGAGCGACTGGCAGGGAAGCGCACGGTTCGACCGGGTGGCCGACGAGGACTCCTGGGCGGTGCGCTGGGCGCGCGCCTACGTCGAGTGGGCGGCGGGGGAGAAGCGGTCCTGGCTGGACGGGCACGGCATCAAGCTGCTGCCGACGGTCGGCTGGGCCGAGCGCGGCGACCTGCGCGCCGACGGGCACGGCAACTCCGTGCCCCGCTTCCACGTCAGCTGGGGCACCGGCACCGGTGTGGTCGAGCCCTTCGTGGACTCCGCCCGGCGGGCCGCCCGCGACGGGCTGCTCACCTTCCACCACCGCCACCAGGTCGACGAGCTCGTCGTCGAGGGCGGCGCCGCCCGCGGAGTGCGCGGCACGGTGCTCGCCGAGGACCGCTCCGCCCGCGGCGTCGCCTCCAACCGCGACCGGATCGGCGACTTCGAACTCACCGCCCAGGCCGTCGTCGTCACCACCGGCGGCATCGGCGCCAACCACGACATCGTGCGCCGCTACTGGCCCGAGCGCCTGGGCACCCCGCCCGCCGAGATGGTCACCGGCGTGCCCGCCTACGTCGACGGCCGCATGCTCGACATCAGCGCCGAGGCGGGCGTCCGCCTGGTCAACCGCGACCGCATGTGGCACTACACCGAGGGCCTGCGCAACTGGGACCCGATCTGGCCCGGTCACGGCATCCGCATCCTGCCCGGGCCGTCCTCGATGTGGTTCGACGCGCTCGGCCGCCGCCTGCCGGACCCGTGCCTGCCGGGCTACGACACCCTCAGCACCCTCAGGCACCTGCGCACCACCGAGGACCTCGCCGGCCACGACCACTCCTGGTTCGTGCTCACCCAGAAGATCATCGAGAAGGAGTTCGCGCTCTCCGGCTCCGAGCAGAACCCCGACATCACCGCCAAGGACCGGGCGGCCGTCCTGAGGAACCGCCTCGGCAAGGGCGTCCCGGGCCCGGTCGACGCCTTCCTGCGCAAGGGCGCCGACTTCGTGACCGCCCCGAACCTGGAGCAGCTGGTGGCGAAGATGAACGACCTGACGGACAAGCCGCTCCTCGACGCGGCCGAGCTGCGCCGCCAGATCGAGGCCCGCGACCTGCAACTGGCCAACTCCTACAGCAAGGACGCCCAGATCCAGGGCATCCGCAACGCCCGCCGCTACATCGGCGACCGCCTCGGCCGCGTCGCCACCCCGCACCGCATCCTCGACCCCGCCGCCGGCCCTCTGATCGGCGTCAAGCTGCACATCCTGACCCGCAAGACCCTCGGCGGCATCCAGACCGACCTCGACTCCCGCGCGCTCGGCACCGACGGCACCCCCGTCGACGGCCTGTACGCGGCCGGTGAGGTCGCCGGCTTCGGCGGCGGCGGGGTGCACGGCTACAACGCCCTGGAGGGCACCTTCCTCGGCGGCTGCCTCTTCTCCGGCCGGGCGGCCGGCCGGGCGGCGGCCGCGCAGTCGGCCTGACCGGCGAAGACGTCGTGGGCGGTCGGTGCAGGCGGCCGGCCGCCCACTCCCGTGTGAACAGGGCTCGGCGGCAAGGGGATTGACCCGCGCACGCTCCTCTTGGTTGAGTGGCTCAGCCACTGAGCCACTGCACCGTGAGGAGACAGCCGTGGAGGCCCTGCCCCGCGAGACGATCGTGGACGTGCTCGAGGAACGGCTGCGCGAGGACATCCTCGCCGGCCGGCATCCCGCGGGCAGCTATCTGCCGCCGGAACGCCGGCTGGCCGACGGCTACGGCGTCACCCGCACCACCCTCAAGCACGCCTTCGGACGGCTGGTCCAGGCCGGGCTCCTGGAGACCCGGCACGGTGTCGGCACCAAGGTCCTCGACTACGCCCGGCAGGGCGGCGCCGACCTGCTGCCGATGCTCGTCCGCCACGACCCGAAGTGGCTCCACGAGATCTTCGAGGTACGGCGCTCGATCGGTGCCCTGATCGCCGAGCGGGCCGCCGCGCGGGCGACCCGCTCCCAACACGCCGAACTGGGCCGCCTGTTGGAAGCCGTACGGGAGGCGGGCGACGCCGACGCGGTGCAGCTCGCCGACATCGAGGTGCACCGGGCCCTCGCCCGGGCGACCGGCAACCGCGTCTACGCGCTGCTGACCAACACCCTCTTCAAGGCGTATCTCCCCGTCCGGGCCGCGCTGCGCGGGCCCTTCACCGACGCCGAGACCGCCCACCGGCGACTCGTCCCGCTGGTGGACGCGGTGGTGTCCGGCGACGGCCGCAGGGCGCACGCCGCCGCCGACACCTACCTGCGGGACACCGAGCGGATCATGCTGGAGGGACTGGCGTGAGGGGCACCCGGTTCACGGAGACCATGCTCGGCACGGTCCGGCTCGACCCGGGCGGCCCCGTCCGCCGTATCCGCCTCGACCTGCGCGCCCGCGCCGAGGAGGTCCTGCGCCCACACCGCACGGTCCGGGCCCGGGTCGACGGCCGCGTCCGCGTCGCCGGACTGGCCGACGACCCGGACGCCACCGGCGAGTTGGAGATCTCCCCGCTCGCCGGCCGCCGCATCGCCTACCGGCTGTCGTTCACCGCGCAGGGCCGCCGCCTCACCCTGGACGGCTGGAAGTCGGTGACCGCGCGGCACCCGGTACGGTCGATGACGGTCCTGCCCTTCTCGCTGTACGAGGACGGCGCACCGATCGGACAGGGCACCCTCCGCTTCCCCCTCGCGACGGGCCTCGCGCCCTTCCTGCTCAGCTTCCGCTTTCCCCGGCACGAGGACGGCGACCGGTTCCTCGCACCCCGCTGGGACGGCAGCCCCGGCCGCACCGAGGTCTGGTACACGACGCTGACCGACCCGGCCACCGGCACCGGTCTCTGGCTGCACCACGAACTGGTCGCGCCCACCGACGGATCCGCGCCGACGGCACACGGCTGGGCGGCCGTCTTCCCACCGGAGGGCAAGGTCACCCACGCCCGCTTCGGCCCCGTCCCCTGGAGCGGCCCCACGCACGGATTCACGGCCGGCGACGTCACGGCGGGCCCCGGCCGGCTCAGCGGCAGCGCCGGAGACCTCAGCTGGAACCTCACCGAACAGCCCGCGGCGGAGCCCCTGTTCACCTTCCCCCGCTGGTCCTGGCGGCGCCCCCTGCTCCCCGCCACCCACATGCTCCCGGCCGCCCGGGCCACCTACGACGGAACGTTCGCCACCCCGGACGGGACGCTCACCCTGCACGGTGCTCCCGGAGCCTCCGCCCGCATCAACGGCCACGGCAACGCCCGCCGTTGGGCCTGGCTGCACGCCGACCTGGGCGACGGCGCCGTGCTGGAAGTGGTCGCCGCCGTGTCGACCAGACCCCTGCTGCGGCGGCTGCCCCCGCTGGTCTTCCTGCGCCTGCGACACCGGGGCCGCACCTGGCCGCGCCGGGCTGAGCGCTCCGCGGTGGGCCTGCTCGGCGTGGGACGCTTCCGCGCCGACATCGGTCTGCCCCGCTGGACGGTGACCGGCCGCACGCTGCTGCGCCGCATCCGCGTCGACGTCACCCAGCCCGCCGAGCGCACCCTCGCGCTCGACTACCGCGACCCCGACGGAGCCCCGGCGGTGTGCCGCAACAGCGAGAGCGCCGACGCGACGATCCTGCTGGAACGCTGGTGGGGCCGCTGGCGCACCGAGGCCTCCTGGACGCTGTCCGGGACCGCGCACGCCGAAGTGGGGGACCGGTGACGGCGCCCGGGCTGGTCGCCGCGCTGCTCGCCGACACCGGCGAGGAGGAGTGGCCGGCCCGTGTGCCCGGGAGGCTGGAGGCGTTCCTGTCCGCACTGCCGGCTCCCGTGCGCGGCGCGGTGCGCACGGGAGCCGGCGCCGTGGACGCCTACGCCGTCCTGCACAGCGGGCGCCGGCTGAACGCCCTGACACCGGACGAGCGGCAGGCGGTCCTCGACTCGCTCGCCGCCCGCCCCCGGCTCCTGCCGATCCTCGACCTCCTGAAGGTCCCCGTCCTGCTCGCCGCGGCCACCGAACGCACCCCGGCCCCCCGGCCGTCCGCCGCCCCCGCCGACCCGCCCCTGGACTGCGTCCCGGCAGCGGAGTGGCCGACCCGCACCCGGGCCGACGCGGTCGTCGTGGGATCGGGCGCCGGCGGAGCGGTCGCCGCCCGCACCCTCGCGCGCGCCGGACTCGACGTCGTCGTCCTGGAGGAGGGCGAGCACCACACCACGGCGTCCTTCGGGACCCGCGCACCCCTGGAGCGCTTCACCGACCTGTACCGCGACGGCGGCGCGACCGCCGCCCTCGGCGACCCGCCCCTCCTGCTGCCCGTCGGACGGGCCGTCGGCGGCACCACCGTCGTCAACTCCGGCACCTGCTACCGCACTCCGGACCATGTCGTCGACCGCTGGAGCGGCCGGTACGGCTTCCACCTCGCCGACGGCCTGCCGGCCCGGCTCGACGAGATCGAGCGCACGCTGCGCGTGGCCACCCAGCCCCTCGACGTCCTCGGCGCCAACGGTCTGCTGGCACTCGCCGGAGCCGAACGGCTCGGCTGGCGGGCCGCACCGCTGCGCCGCAACGCCCCCGGCTGCAAGGGCTCCTGCCAGTGCGTGGTGGGCTGTCCCACCGGGGCGAAACAGAGCGTCCAGCTGTCCGTACTCCCCGACGCGTGCGCCGCGGGAGCACGCATCGTCACCGGCGCCCGCGTGCTGCGCGTCCTCCTCGACCGCGACCTCCCGGGCGGGCCACGGGCGGCGGGCGTCCTTGCGCGCCGGGCCGACGGCAGCGAACTGGAGATCCTCAGCCCCCTGGTCGTCACGGCCGCCGGCGCCCTGCAGACCCCGGCGCTGCTGCGCCGCTCGGGCCTGGGCCGCCACCCCCGGCTGGGCCGCAACCTCAGCGTCCACCCCGCCACCAGCGTCGCGGGCCGTTTCGCCGAACCGGTCACCTCCTGGTCGGGCGTTCTGCAGAGCGTGGGCGTGGAGGAACTGCACTCGCGCGGCATCCTGATCGAGGCGACCGCGAGCCCGCCCGGCATGAGCAGCTTCGTACTGCCCGGCCTGGGCCGCCCCCTGCGCCGCGAACTGGAGGCCGCCGACCGGCTCGCGGTCCTCGGCGCCATGATCGCCGACCGGCCGTCGGGCCGGGTGCACGGCCGCGACCGGACGCTCGTGCGCTACCGCCTCGACCCCCGCGACGGCGCCCGGCTGATCGAGGCCGTGGGCGCCATGGGGCGGATCCTCTTCGCGGCCGGAGCCCAGGAGGTCCTCACCGGAATCCCGCGGGCGCCCCGCGTCTACACGCCCACCGAACTGGACTCCGTGCTCGCCACCCTGACCCCGCGCGATCTGCACCTGTCGGCCTTCCACCCGACCGGCACGGTCGCCGCGGGCGGCGATCCGCAACGGGCCCCCGCCGACCCCGAAGGGCGGCTGAGGGGCGTGCACGGCGTCCTCGTGGTGGACGCCTCCGTGCTGCCGGGCTGCCCGGAGGTGAACCCGCAGCTGAGCATCATGGCGGCCGCGCTGGCCGTCACGGAGAACTACCTGGAACGGGAGGTGAGCAGGCGGACCAGCACGGCGGCGTGACTGTGCTCGGGGTCCTTGGCTGAGGTCAGCAGCGTCACCGGCCCCTCCTCCGACAACATCCGCACACGGTCGAGGAGTCCGGCCGCCTCGGGAGCCTCCAGCTCCGCCTCGTACCGGCTGCCGAACTCCTCGTAGGAGCCCTCTCCCGCGTGGTACCAGCGGCGCAGTTCGGTCGACGGGGTCAGGGCCTTGGGCCACTCGTCGACGTGCGCCGCGTCCTTGGACAGACCACGCGGCCACAACCGGTCGACCAGGACGCGGACCCCGTCGTCGGGCTCGGGCGGTTCGTAGACGCGGCGCAGGCGAACGCTCACTTCGGCCTCTTCCTCCGGTGACGGCGGGTGACGTCGAGCGTAGTCGGGGAGCGTCGGGTGATCCTGGGCGACTTGACCGAAAGGAGGAGGAAAGCGGGAGGCCCGGCACCCTAGCCTGGGGCGGATCTGTCACTCGCCACCCCCCAAGGAGCGCATGTGAGCCCATCCCGCCGACAGGCCGCCAGACGTACCACCACGGCCTTGACGGTCCCCGTCGCCGTCGCGGCGCTGCTCGCCGGAGCCGGAACGGCGGTCGCCGACACCGCCGGCACCTCCGGCGTCGGCGACCCGTACTTCCCGCTGGCCGGCAACGGCGGCTACCACGTCGAGCACTACGACCTGACGCTCCGTTACGACACCGGCAGCCGCCACCTGGACGGCACCGCGGTCCTCACCGCCCGCGCCACCCAGCGCCTGTCCCGCTTCGACCTCGACTTCAAGGGACTGAAGGTCACCGGCCTGACGGTCGGCCGCGCCGCCGCCCGCTTCCGTCGCGACGGCCAGGAGCTCGTCGTCACCCCGCGCCGAAGCCTCCGTCCGGGCCAGGAGTTCCGGGTGAAGGTCACCTACAGCGGCGTTCCCAGGAAGGTGACCGATCCCGACGGTTCGGCCGACGGCTGGATCGCCACCGACGACGGCGCCTTCGTCGCCGGGGAGCCGCAGGGCGCGATGACCTGGTTCCCGGCGAACAACCACCCCAAGGACAAGTCGTCGTACGACATCACGATCACCGTCCCCAAGGGCCGCACCGCCGTCTCCAACGGCCGGCTGCTGAGCCGGCGCACCGCGCACCGCCGCACCACCTTCCACTGGCGCCAGACCGAACCCATGGCCGCCTACCTGGCCACCGCGACCGTCGGCACGTTCAAGGTCGAGCAGTACACCACCCGCGACGGCCTGCACGTCTACAACGCCGTCGATCCGCGCGAGGCGGCCGCCGCCGCACCCGTGCTGAAGCAACTCCCGTCCGTCCTCGAGTGGGAGAGCAAGGTCTTCGGGCCCTACCCGTTCCGTGACGCGGGCTCGATCGTCGACAGGGCGCACGTCGGCTACGCCCTGGAGACCCAGTCGCGGCCCCTGTACGACCAGGCACCCGACCTCGGCACCCTCGTCCACGAGAACGCCCACCAGTGGTTCGGCGACTCCGTCTCCCTGACCTCCTGGAAGGACATCTGGCTCAACGAGGGCTTCGCCACGTACGCCGAGTGGCTCTACGGCGAGCAGCACGGCGCCCCCACCGCCCAGAAGATCTTCGACACCCTCTACGCGCGCCCCGCGAGCGACGGCCTGTGGGCCTTCCCGCCCGGCGACCCCGGCAGCGGCAAGAACATCTTCGGCACCCCCGTCTACGCCCGCGGCGCCATGGCCCTGCACGAACTGCGCCGGGCCGTCGGCGATCCGGTGTTCTTCCGCATCCTGCGCCACTGGGCCGCCCGGCACCGGGGCGGGCACGGCACGACGGAGCAGTTCGTGAACCTGGCCCGACAGGAGTCCGGCAAGGACCTGAACAGCCTGTTCCAGACCTGGCTCTATGCGCCGGGCAAGCCGAACAGGGCGTAGTTCCTGACCAGTTCCTTACATGTCTGCGTCAGGATGCGTTCATGATCACGCGCAGACACCACGGCGTCCTGCTCGCCGCGTCCCTTCTGCTGACGGGATGCGGCGGCGGGGCCGTGGCCTCGCCGGGCCACCCCTCCGGCGCGGCCGCGCCCGGGACGACCTCCCCGGCCGTACCGGTCCCCGAGCCCTCCTCGGCGACGACCGCCGAGTCCGCCCCGAGCGGCCTGCCCGGACTGGGACCCAAGACGCTGGCCGCGATACCCGCCTCGGCCCGGCAGGCCGTCGTCGTGACCGGCAGAGGCAGGAACTCCCCGCTCTCCACGGTCGTCCTGTACGAGCGCACCGCCACCGGCTGGCGGGCCGAGGCGACATGGCCCGCGCACAACGCCCTGCGCGGCTGGAGCGACCACCACATGGCCGGCGACCTGCGCTCACCCATCGGCGTCTACGGCCTCACCGACGCGGGCGGCCTGCGCGCCGACCCCGGCACCCGGCTGCCGTACCACCACTCCTGGGGCTTCACCTCGCCCGGCACCGGCTTCGAGGGGGAGTCCCTCGCGGGCTCCTTCGACTATGTCGTCGCCATCAACTACAACCGCAGGCCGGGCACTTCACCCCTCGACTGGACCCGTCCGCTCGGCGCGAGGCGGGGCGGCGGCGTCTGGATCCACGTGGACCACGGCGGCCCCACCCACGGCTGCGTCAGCATCGCCGAGCAGCACATGAAGGAGCTGCTGCGCGCCCTCGACCCCGGCCGCCACCCCGTCGTCGTGATGGGCGACGCGGACGCCCTCGCCCGCTGAGCGCCTAGGATTCCGCCGCGTGTGCGCACATGTGCTGGTCGCCGAGGACGACGAGATGCAGGCCGAACTCATACGCCGCTCCCTGCTGGCCGAGGGACACACGGCCACCGTCGTGCACGACGGTGCGGCGGCGCTGGACGCCGCCCGGCGGCTGAGACCCGACCTCGTCGTCCTCGACCTGATGCTGCCCGTGGTCGACGGCTTCGGCGTGTGCCGGGTGCTGCGCGGATCGGACCCCGACGGCGACGGCATCCCGGTGCTGATGCTGACCGCCCGCTCCGAGGAGGACGACGTCCTGCTCGGCCTGGAGCTGGGGGCGGACGACTACATGACCAAGCCCTACAGTCCGCGCGAGCTGATGGCCCGGATCCGCACGGTGCTGCGGCGCAGCGGGCGCCCGGCGAGCGTGCGCGAGGATCCCGTGATCCGCGCGGCCGGCCTCGCCGTCGACCCGGAGCGGCACGAGGTGCGCTGTGACGGCGAGCCGGTGGAGTGCACGCCGGCCGAGTTCCAGATTCTGCTGGCCATGGCCGGCGAGCCGGAACGCGTCTTCACCCGGCGGCAGTTGCTGCAGGCCACCCGCGGCTTCGACCGGTCCTCCACCGAGCGCGCCGTCGACGTGCACATCATGAACCTGCGCAAGAAGATCGAGGCCGACCCGCGCCGGCCGGTCCGGCTGCTGACGGTGTTCGGGGTGGGCTACAAGCTCAGCGGCGGCCGGCCGTGAAGCGCCGCATACCGCTGCGCAAACGCCTGCTGGTGCGGCTGCTGTTCGCCTCCGCTCTCATCGCGGTCTGCTCGGTGGCGGCCACGACCTGGCTGGCGGTGGAGACCACCACCCGCGCCCTGCGCGAGGAACAGGGCCAGGACCTCGCCGACGACATGAAGATCCTCGCCGAGCTCAGCGGGTACGCGGCCACCCATCCGCAGTGGAAGGGTGTGCAGCCCCTCGTCGACCGCCTCGCCACCCGCACGGGGCGGCGCATCGCCCTGACCACCCCCGACCGCGCCCCCATCGCCGACTCCGCGCGCAAGGGCACCGCACTGCCGCTCGGCGCAGCCGCCACCGTCGACCCCCTGCACACCGACACCTACACCCAGACCGGCGCACAGCTCAGGGGCGTCGACCCGCGCGCTGTGGGACCGTACCGGCTCACGGCCCGCGAACGCGCCGACCTGGACACGACGACCCGCAAACTCCGCCTCTGCTTCACCCGGTACGGCATCGACACCAAGCTCGTGCACATCCCCAGCGGCCGGGCGGTGCTGCTCGACCAGGACGGCAAGGACGCCTCCCAGACCCTGCCCGACGAGTGCGGCTACGGTCTGAACACACCCGTGCGGACCGAGCGCAAGGCCCTGGACGCGCTCAGCGACGCCTCCCTCGCCTGTCTGCGCGCACACGGCTGGGGAAAGGGCTCACGGCTGTACCTGTTCATCAACACCACCGGCAGGGACCCGCTGAGCCGCTACGTCATCGGCAAGTACGCCAAGGCGGGCGACACGACGGACGTGAAGACCGCACAGGCCTGTACCGACGACGCCCTGCGCGCCCAACTCGACCCGTACGTCGCCCCCGTGGCCGACCTGTACCTGGGCGGCGACGAGACGACCCCGCCCCGCTTCGACATGTCCCCGGCCAACAAGGCCAAGATCGTCGGTGTCGTCGGTCTGGTCCTCGCCGTCACCGTCGCGGTCACGGCCGTCGTCGCCACCCGGCTGGTGCGCCCACTGCGGGCGCTCACGGCGGCCGCCCAGCAGCCCCCGGAGCTGCATGTACGGGTCCCGGTGACGACGCGGGACGAGACCGGCATCCTCGCGGAGGCCTTCAACGACCTCACCGAGCGCCGGGAACGCCTGGAGGAGCAGCGCAAGGCCATGGTCAGCGACATCGCGCACGAACTGCGCAGCCCGCTCACCAACATCCGCGGCTGGCTGGAGGTCACCCGGGACGGCGTCGTCGACCCCGACCCCGCCCTGCTCGGCTCCCTGCACGAGGAGTCGCTGGTGCTCCAGCGCATCATCGACGATCTGCAGGACCTCGCCGCCGCCGACGCGGGCACCCTGCGCCTGCACCGGGAGCCGGTGCGCGCCGCGGAACTCCTCGACCAGGTCGCCGCCGCCCACCGCGTCGCGGCCGTCACCGCGGACGTCGAGGTGCGCACCGACGTGGGCGGCGATCCGTGGCTGGACGCCGACCCGGTACGCATGCGGCAGGCGCTCGGCAACCTGGTCTCCAACGCGCTGCGGCACACCCCGGCGGGCGGCACGGTCACGGTGGCCGCCCGACGCGACGGCGACGACGCCGTCTTCACCGTCACGGACACCGGCAGCGGCATCGCCGCCGAGGATCTGCCGCATGTGTTCGAGCGGTTCTGGCGCGCGGAGAAGTCGCGCAGCAGACGCACCGGAGGCAGCGGCCTCGGTCTGGCCATCGTCCGCCACCTGATCGCCGCGCACGGCGGAACGGCCACGGCGCAGAGCGAACCCGGCAGGGGAGCGACGTTCACCCTCCGCCTGCCGGGAACCGGGATGCCCGGACGCTGATCGCGCCCCCGGTCAGCCGTTGCTCGCGGCCGTCCGCCGACGCCTGCGCTGCAGGGCGCGCCGTTCGTTCTCACCGGTGCCGCCCCACACACCCAGGATCTCGCCGTGCTCCAGCGCCCACTCCAGGCACTGCTCCTGCACCGGGCAGCGGGCGCACACCGCCTTGGCCTGTGCGGTCTGCATCAACGCGGGGCCGGAGGTGCCGATCGGGAAGAACAGCTCGGGGTCCTCGTTGCGGCACGCGGCCTGGTCTCGCCAGTAGTCCATGAAAAAGTCACCTGCGATCGAAAGTCATCGTGCCCTCGCGAATGGCTTACTCGCTTTCGGGTCACCTGTCGATGCGCATGTGAAACGAAGGAAGTTGCAGAGAAACGGTGTTCATTGCTCCCGGATGCCCCACGGCGAGCCGTAGGCCGTGAGCAGATCCAGGAACGGGCGGGCCGGGAACGCCTCCGGGCCGAGGACGCCGGAGCCCGACCAGGCGCCGCCGGCGAGGAGTTCGAGGGCGACGACCGGGTTCACGGCCGTCTGCCAGACGACGGCCTGGCTGCCGTACTCCTTCATGGACCACTGGTTGTCGACCACGTGGTAGATGTACACCTCGCGGGGCGCCCCGTCCTTGGTGCCCCGGACCCAGGTGCCCGCGCAGGTCTTGCCGTGCATCCGCTCGCCGAGCGTCGCCGGGTCGGGCAGGCACGCGGCGACGACGTCCCGGGGCGAGACCGCCACCGGTCCGGCCGGGCTCGGCACGGTCACCGGCGCGGTGCTGTCCAGGCCCAGCAGGTGCAGCGTCCTGAGCGTGTCGATGAACTCCTTGCCCAGGCCGTACTTGAAGGTCACCCGGCCGGCGTCGACCCAGCGCGGGACCAGCAGCACCTCCTCGTGCTCGACGTTCACGCACTCGACGGGGCCGATGCCCTCGGGGAAGTCGAAGACCTCCGGCTCGCTGAACGGCTCCGTGGTGAACCAGCCGCGCCCTTCCTCGTAGACGACCGGCGGGTTGAGGCACTCCTCGATCGTGGTCCAGATGCTGAAGGACGGGGCGAAGTCGTAGCCGTCGACGGTGAGGTTCGCGCCGTCGCGGACGCCGATCTCCTCGATCTCGTCGAAGAGTTCGTCGGCGGCGTAGCGCGCGAAGACGTCGGACAGTCCGGGCTCCACGCCCATGCCCACCAGAGCCAGCGCGCCCGCCTTCTCCCACTCCCCGGCCAGCGCGAACTGGTCGTCGCCGAGCTTGACCCCGCACTCGGTGTACGGCTGCTCGGGGTGCGGGTGGGACAGCGACATCGCCATGTCGACATAAGTGGCGTCGGCGGCGCGGGCCGCCCGGAACAGCGGCATCACGAACCGCGGGTCGGTGGCGTTGAGCAGCACGTCACAGGCGTGCCGGCGCAGCAGCCCGGTCACCGCCGCCTCGTCGCTCGCGTCCACCTGGGCCGCGGCGAACCGGTCGTCGCCGACCGCGGCCACGGCCGCCTCGGCGCGGGCCGGGTCGAAGTCGGCCACGACCATCGCGTCGAAGAAGCGGCGGCGGGCCGCGATCCGGGTGATGGCGGTGCCGACACCGCCGGCACCCACGAGCAGTACACGCATGACAAGCACTCCCTGTCGATCGGGGTCGAAGAAGGAGGGGCCCCGCCGCAGATACAACGCCCGGCCCTCACGTAAGGTCAATGGCGTTGGCATAAGAGCGGGAAGCGAAGCGAAGGGGAGCGGCGATGCCGAAGGCCGTGGTGCCCGAGGAGAAGCGGCGCAGGCGGCGGCCCACCAAGAGCGGCACCGTGCTGTCGGAGCGCCTGATCGTGGAGACGGCGCTGCGGATGCTGCGCGAGCACGGCAGCGCCGGCCTGACGGCCCGCCGCCTGGGGCTGGCCCTGGACGCCGACCCGAGCACGCTCTACCGGTACTTCCGCGGCATGGACGACCTCACGCTCGCCATCGGCGACGCCCTCATCGGGCAGGCCCTCGACGGGTGGCGGCCGACGGGACAGTGGCGGGCGGACCTGCGCGCCGTCGGCCTGCGCATCCACGCCGTCTACGTCGCCCACCCGCAGGCGGCCGTGCTGACCACCAGCCGGGTCACCGGCCGGGCCAACGAACTGGCCGCCGACGAGACCGTGCTGGACATTCTGCGCACCGCGGGCTTCCCGCTCGCCGACACCGTGCGCGTCTACCACGCCTTCATCGACCAGACCCTGGCCTTCGCCGCCCTCGACGCCGCCTCCCTGACCCTGCCGAGCGCCGCGCTGCGCGCCGACGAGAACATGTGGCGCTCCACCTACGCCCGCCTGCCCGCCACGACACATCCCCGGATCGCCGAGGCCGCCCCGCTGCTGAGCGCGCGGATGGTCGACAGCGCCTACCCGACGGCGCTGGAGATGCTGCTGGACAGTGCCGCCGCGCGGCTGGAGGCGCTGCGGGCGGAGGTCACGCGCGCAGCGCCTGCGCCGCCGCACGAGTGACCGCCTCGGCCACCGTGGCCAGCGCGGGGGAGTCGAGTTTCCACTGCTGCCAGTACAGGGGCACGTCGAGCCAGCGCCCCGGCGCGAAGTCCACGAGGCGTCCGGCACGCAGCAGCGGCTCGGCCTGCACCTCGGGCACCAGGCCCCAGCCCAGGCCCGCCGCCACCGACTCGGCGAACCCCTCCGAGGTGGGCACGAAGTGCCTTACCCGGCTCGCGCTCCCGGTGCCGCGCCGCAGCCGGCGGACGAAGGCGTCCTGCAGGTCGTCGCTGCGGTCGAAGGCCACCGTGGGCGCGACGGCGAGCACGTCCCGCAGCGGCCCGTCGAGGTGTTCGCGGGCGAAGTCCGGCTGGGCCACGGGCAGATAGCGCATCCGGCCGAGGGCGCGCACCGAGCAACCGGTGACCGCCTCGGGCGAGGAGGTGACCGCCGCCATCACCAGGCCCTCGCGCAGCAGGGACGCGGTGCGCGTCTCGTCCTCGCGGCGCAGCTCGAAGCAGAGCGGCGGCTCGTGCCGTGCCCGGGTGAGCGCCGGCAGCAGCCAGGTGGCCAGGGAGTCGGCGTTCACGGCGATCGACACCCGGGTCGGCTCGCCCGCCTCGTTCATGCCCAGCTCGGCCCGGGCGTCACGCTCCAGCCGGGCCAGCTGCCGGGCGAACCGCACCACGACCTCGCCCGACTCCGTGGGCCGCACCGGTTTGGTGCGCATCAGCAGCACGCGTCCCGTGCGCTGCTCCAGCGCCTTGACCCGCTGACTGACCGCCGACGGCGTCACGTGCAGCGCCGAGGCGGCCGCGTCGAAGGTGCCCTCGTCCACCACCGCCAGCAGCGTGCGCACCTGGTCGAGGGGAAGCTCGGTCAGCTCCGTCTTCATGGCTGCTAATGATACGTAAGAATCCTTAGCTGTACGCCAGGAGATCGCTTCCCTAACGTCGACGTCATGACCAGCGCACTCACCGCCGCCGCCGCGGGATTCGGCACCGGCCTCTCGCTCATCGTCGCCATCGGCGCCCAGAACGCCTTCGTCCTCAGGCAGGGCATCCGCCGTGACGCCGTCCTCGCCGTGGTGGGCATCTGCGCGCTGTCCGACGCCGTCCTCATCGCCCTGGGGGTGGGGGGCGTCGGCGCCGTCGTGGTGGCGTATCCGCGGGCGCTGACCGCGGTCGGCTGGATCGGCGGCGCGTTCCTGCTCTGCTACGGCGCGCTCGCCGCCCGCCGGGTGATCAGGCCGCAGGGCGCCCTGCGGACCGAGGGGGAGGCGACGGGGTCGCGCAGGCGCGCCGTGCTCACCTGCCTGGCGCTGACCTGGCTCAACCCGCACGTCTACCTCGACACCGTGTTCCTGCTCGGCTCGATCGCCGCCGACCGCGGCGCGCTGCGCTGGACCTTCGGGCTCGGTGCCGCGCTCGCCAGCCTCTGCTGGTTCGCGGCGCTCGGCTTCGGCGGCCGGCTGCTCGGACGCGTGCTGGCCAAACCGTCGGCCTGGCGGGTCCTGGACGGACTCGTCGCCGCGACGATGATCGGCATCGGAGGCATGCTCGTCGTCAGGGCCTGACCGTCCGCCCGCTCGCGACCGTGTGTCCCGAACTCCCGTCCGGTGCTGCGATAGTGAACCCTGCACCCGATAGATGTAGCGAGCAACCAGGAAGCCCGTGGACACCAGCGAGAGCAGCACCGAACCGCAGACTCCGGACCCGGTCGCGGTCGACCCGCCCCGGCGCGGCTGGCGCCGCTGGGCCATGGACACCCGCCCGCTGCGCATCCCCGCCTACCGCAGGCTGTGGTCCTCCACGATCGTCACCGCGGTCGGCAGCCAGCTCACCGCGGTCGCCGTGCCCAAGCAGATCTACGACATCACCCACTCCTCGGCGTGGGTCGGCGCCGCGAGCCTCGCCGGTCTGCTCCCGCTGATCGTGTTCGCGCTGTGGGGCGGCGCCGTCGCCGACAGCATGGACCGCCGCAAGCTGCTGCTGATCACCAACACGGGTATCGCGGTCACCTCGCTGCTGTTCTGGCTCCAGGCGGTCACCGGGCTGGGGTCGGTGGCGGTGCTGATGGCGCTGCTGGCGATGCAGCAGGCCTTCTGGGGACTCAACGCCCCCGCCCGCAACGCCTCCATCGCCCGGCTCGTGCCCGAGGGGCAGCTGCCCGCCGCGAACGCGCTCGGCTCGACCGTCATGCAGACCGGCCAGGTCGTCGGCCCGTTGCTCGCCGGCGTCCTGATCCCCGTCATCGGCCTGCCGGAGCTGTACCTCATCGACGCGCTCGCGCTGTGCGTCACCGTGTGGGCGGTCTACCGGCTGCCGTCGCTGCCGCCGCTCGCGGGCGCCACGACCCGGCGCGCCGGCGTGCGCGCGATCGCGGAGGGCTTCCGCTACCTCTCCCTGCACAAGGTGCTGCTGCTGTCCTTCCTCGCCGACATCATCGCGATGGTCTTCGGCATGCCCCGGGCCCTCTTCCCCCAGCTGGCCGCCGAGACCTACGGCTCCTACGGCGAGGGGTTCGCCCTCGGCCTGCTGTTCGCGTCGATCCCCATCGGCGCCGTGCTGGGCGGGCTGTTCTCCGGCACCTTCTCCCGGGTCCGCCGGCACGGCGTCATGGTCATCGGCGCGGTCGTCGCCTGGGGCCTGGCGATCACCGGCTTCGGGCTGAGCGGCAACCTGTGGATCGCGGCCGCCTGTCTCGCCGTGGCCGGCGTCGCCGACATGGTCTCGATGGTCTTCCGCGGCGCGATCCTGCTGTCCGCCGCCACCGACGAGATGCGCGGCCGCATGCAGGGGGTGTTCACGGTGGTGGTGGCGGGCGGCCCGCGGCTGGCCGACGTCCTGCACGGCACCGCGGGTTCGGCCTTCGGCCCGCGCGCGGCCGTGGCCGGCGGCGGCCTGCTGGTCGTCGCGGCGATGCTGGCCCTGGCCGCCGCGGTGCCGGCGCTGCGCCGCTACCGCGTGTGAGGCGCTACAGGGAGCGGCGCCGCTGCGAGGTGTACTGCTCCATGAGCTTGCCGCGGGTCATCTCCAGCCGGTGCGCCAGGATCTCGGCCACGCTGCGCACCAGTACGATCCCCAGCTGCGGGTCCTCCTCGCACAGCTGCAGCACCTCGGCCGCGTCGAACTCGTAGGCGCGCACGGGGCTGAACGCCTCGGCGCCGAAGTCCCACTCGTGCGGCGGGAACAGCCACGACCAGCCCAGCAGATCGCCGGAGCCCAGGCTCGCCACGGTCACCCGGTGCAGGGAGTTGACCCGCTGGTCGAGCGAGACCGCGCCCGAGCGGATGACCCAGAATCGGTCGGCCCGGCCCCCGGCCTCGAAGATCCGGGTGTCCTCGGGGAAGGACACCTCCTTGGCGAGTGCCATCAGGCGCCCGCGTTGGGGCGGGGGAAGGGCGGTCAGCAGTTTGATGGCTTTGGTCATGGGGCGGGGCTCCTCGCCGGCCGGGGTCCGGTGTCTGCCTCAGCCCATTTCAGCCGCTCGGAGCGACGAGAGCACCTCGGCGGACGGCGGCATTTCGTGCCGATCCGCCCGAGGGCATGAAAAAGCCCTGGCTGGACGGGGGAGGCCAGCCAGGGCCGTCAGCGGTGATGGCGGAGGACGGTACGGTCCACTCCGGCACCACGTATGCATGAACGGTAAACCATTCGGGAGAGGTTCGCGTAGCGGAAACCGGGTCGAGTGACCTGTTTCACTCGCCGGGATCCGCGTCCGCCGCCACGACCCTGATCGTCTTCAGCTCGGGGTCGCTCGCGTCGGGCAGGTTCACCCCGCCTTCAGACCGGTCGTCAGATGGCGCACGACAGCTCGGTGAGCCGTTCGCCCGGCAGGATCGCCGGGATGCCCGGGGGATACGGCGTGATCATCTCCGCCGTCACCCGCCCCGCGGCGGCCGAGACGGGCACGTCCTCCGTCGGGCCGAAGAACGCGTCCCGGGGCGGCACGGCCTGCGCCGGCCGGAGCTCGGCCGGTTCCGGCACCTCCACGCGCGGGGCGCACGGCAGGTCGGGCGCGGCCTGCGCGAGGTCCTTGAGCGCGGCGAGCAACTGGGCCGTGGTGTCCCGGTCGTCGGCATGGGTGATCCGGCCGCCGATGCGGCGGTGGTCGTTGAGGTGCATGTCCACCTGCAAGCCCAAGGACGACGACACCGACGGTGTCTGCCTGACCAGCGGCCCCACCTTCTGGACGGCAGCGGGTCGAAGTCGTCGGCGAGGCCCTGCCCGCACAAGTCGTCACGGTCGTCGACGTGCATGCCGTCGATCTCCTCGACGGCGGCGCGCACCTCGGCCGCGAGTTCCCTGAGGCGGTCGTCCAGGCCGCCCGAGGCCAGCATGTCCCCGACAAACACCGCGTCACCGAGTACCTCGCGTACCGAGGGGTCCGCTCTCCGCGCCTGTTTGTGGCCCGGGGGGGCGAGAACGCGAGCTCTCCTCGCCGGTGGTAGCCGACCAGGGCTTCCAGTACGGGTGCTCGGTGGTGATCAGATGTCATGCGCCCCCGGGTTTCCGCGGCCGCGGGTGCCGATAGACGGGCCGCCGGAGGGGCGCCCCGTCAGCTCGGCTCGTCGTGCTTACCCGGAGTGAGGATCTCGTCCAGCACCCGCACCACGGTCTCGTACGCCAGCGCCCGCACCACGGCGTCGCGGGCGGGGTCCGCGTCGGCGGCCCCGAGGTCCTCCCGCCGGTCCCGCCACGCCCGCTCCTCCTGCTGCGCGCAGGCCCGGGCGCGCTGGAGGCGACGCAGCAGTTCGTCTGAGTCCACGACATCGGTCATGGAATCCCCTGTACCCCGCTCGCGTCGCGCCATGGCCCGCACCACGGCCCGCCCGGGAGGTTTGACGGGACGTATGAAGGTGAGCCGAAGGTAAGGACCCGCTTTGCTACGCAGCGTGAGAAAGCCTGGCGCGACGGGGCGCGAACCCCGCTGCGACACACGCGGGCCGACCGGGCGCCGTCGCGCCGTTCACAGATTGACCAGTCCGTTCTCTCAGCCCCCAGGGAGCCAGGCGATGTGCGACCGGCACACGACCGACCCAGCCCACGACCCGTCGGGTGCTCAGGGCTCCGGGCCGACGCGGCTGCGCAGGCCGGCCGAGGCGCGCCGGGCCGTCGAGCGGGCGGTGGCCGAGCGCTGCCGTGTCACGCACACGCAGTGCGACCCGCAGGCCCTCGGTGACGCCGTCCTCGTCGCCTCGGAACTCACGACCAACGCGATCCTGCACGGCGGCGGGGTCACGGACTTCCGCGTCGACGTCACCGGACCCTGTCTGTGCGTGTCGGTGAGCGACCGCAGTGACGAGATACCGGTCACCAGGCCGTCCGTCGACCCGCGCGGGCGGTTCCAGGCCGGCGGCCGCGGCTGGCCCATCGTGTGCCGGCTGGCCCGTGACGTGCGGGTGTCCGGGCTGCCGGCCGGCGGCAAGTGCATCACCGCGGTGATCGCTCTGACCTGAGCGGACCCGTGCCGGTCACATTATTTCGAGCAGCGGAGTTTGTTCCTCCGATCGCAGGGCAGACGGAGGTTCGTGCTTCGGACCGGAGGCGCCCAGCGGGAGCGGCATGACCGCCCCGGGCCCTCGGCAGGTCCGGGTGTCGACCCTCCCGCGGTAAGTCCCTGGAACCCCTCGTTCAGGAGCGAAACCGCATGCTCATCGACACCTCGACCAGCCGTCCCGGCACGCAGGCCCCGCAGAGCGCCGCCGCGCGGCGCCACGACGACGCCCCCGACACGGCGGAGCTCTTCGCCCGCCTGACCGTCCTGGAGGACGGCCCCGAGCGGGAGGCCGTACGCGACGAACTGGTCACCGCCTGGCTCCCCATGGCCCACCGCATCGCCGGCCGCTTCCGCGACCGCGGCGAGTCGGTGGAGGACTTGCGCCAGGTCGCCGCCCTCGGGCTCGTCAAGGCCATCGACCGGTTCGACCCGGAGCGCGGAGCCTTCGAGAGCTACGCCGTGCCCACCATCACCGGCGAGGTCAAGCGGCACTTCCGGGACCGGATGTGGGCGCTGCGCGTGCCCCGCCGCGTCCAGGAACTGCGCAACAAGGTCCGCGTGGCCCGCCGCGAGCTCACCCAGACGCCCGGCAGCCCCGAACCCACCGTCGCGGCCCTCGCCGCCCACACCGGGCTCACCGAGGACGAGATCAACTGCGGCCTGGAAGCCCTGGAGAGCTTCAGCACCCTTTCCCTGGACGCCGAGCTCGCCGGCGACGACGGCTACAGCCTCGCGGACACCCTGGGCGCCCCCGACGCGTCGTACGACGTCGTGGTCGACCGCGAGTCCGCCAAGGAGAGCCTGCGCCGCCTGCCCGAGCGCGAGCGCGCCATCCTCTACATGCGCTTCTTCGAGGACATGACACAAAGCCGGATCGCCGACCAGCTCGGCATCTCCCAGATGCACGTCTCACGCCTGATCAGCCGCAGCTGCGCCCGGGTCCGCGCCGAAGCCATGGGCCAGGGCGGCCGCAAGGGCGGCGGACGCGGGCCGAGCGCGGCCTGACCCCACGGAACCGAGAAGGAGCGAGAGCCATGCTGATTCCTCATCCCGCCCTTTTGCGCAAACTCGTGGAGGAGTACGAGGCACTCCTGGCCGAGGAGGCCGAGACCGGCAACGGCTGGTCGAGTCCACGGGCGCAGGACCTGGCCTACACGCTGTGCGTGACGACCGGTACGCGTGACGTCAGACGGGCCCTGGAGACCGCCCACCGTCTCCTCGCCGCCGAGTCCATGACACCTCCGCCACCGGCCGACCGCCGCACCCACGGCCGAGTGACACCGTCCACCGCCTGACCGGGCGGAGAGGACAGCGGGCCGCAGCCGGGCCCGTGTGCGTTTCGCACGCACACGGGCCCGGCTGCGGTCGCACGAGGGCAGACGAAGGGGCGCGAAGCCCCCGGGCCGGTCACCGGCCCGGGGGCTTCGGCGCACGGCCCCGGACCCGGAAGCACCGGGTCCGCGCCCCGGACGACAGGGTCCCGAGCGGCACCGGGCGTGGTCCCGCCGCGGCGGGGCATCCGGACGACGGGAGGTGCACATGAACGCGAGTGCCATGGCGCGCTCCGGCCGCATGGAGGCCGAGCGGGCGGCGCGGGGTTCGATGACGGAGGGTGCCGCGCGGGCGGGGCTCACCGCACGAGGAGTGATCTATCTGCTGGTCGGGGTGATCGCCTTGCAGATCGCCTTCGGCGACACACACCGGCAGGCCGACCGCGGGGGAGCGGTCGGCGAACTGGCGCAGCAGCCGTTCGGCAAGTTCCTGCTGTGGACGCTGGGCCTCGGGCTCGTCGGAATGGCCCTGTGGCGGCTGTCCGAGGCGGTCTTCGGATCGGCGGGAGCCGACGGACGCAAGGCGCACAAGCGGCTGCTCGCCCTGGGCCGCTGCGTCTTCTACTCGTTCGTCGCCTACTCCGTGCTGTCCTTCGCGGCCGGCCCGCGGGGCAGCGGCAGCGGTTCCAGCGACTCGCAGTCCCGCGACATCACCGCGCGGGTGCTGCACTGGCCCGGGGGCCAGTGGATCGTCGGCGTGGCCGGGGCCGGCGTCGTGGTGGCCGGCATATGGGTAGGGGTGCGAGCCATACGGCGTGACTACCGGCGCAAGCTCAAGCAGGCCCGGATGCCTCGCTGGGCGTCGAAGCTGGTCGACATCACCGGCGTCGCCGGCGGCACCGCCCGCGGCCTCGTCTTCGCCGTCGCCGGAGGCTTCGCCGTGCGCGCGGCCGTCGACTACCGCCCGGACCGGGCCAAGGGGCTCGACGACACCCTGCGCTCCTTCGCCCACACCCCGCTCGGGCCGTGGCTGCTGGTCTGCGTCGCGGCGGGGTTCGTCCTCTTCGGAGTGTTCTCGTTCGCACTCGCCCGCTGGCAGCGGGTCTGACGCGGGCGAGACGGGGCACACGCACGAAATGAACGAATCCGAGTTCTCACCCGAGCACCGGCCCGTCGACATGTACCTCGGACTCCTGCGCAACCGGATGGACACGGACGACTACCTGCAACTGCTCGACCTGGTCGAACCCGTCCTGCGGGCCATCGACCAGGAGCAGCTGCCCGCGCTGGACTTCGCGCTCGACGGCGACCAGGCCGACGGCCTGCCCCAGGAGGTCCGCGACGAGGCCGCCCTGGTCATCGCCGCGGCGGTCACCGGCAGGCTGGACAACGAGGTCGTGGAGATCCAGCTGGAGGACACCGGCCCCGTCCGGGTGGTCACCGACGCGGACACCGCCGCGGACCCGGTACGGCTCGGCGAGATAGCCGACTTCATCCGGGAACGGCACCGCCAGAACGAGGAACTGCGCGGCATCGCCGAGGTCAGCGGTCTGCCCACCGACTTCTGAGCGGCGCTCACCGCCTGGGCGCCGCCACGGGCACCTTCAGCGGCCGGGCCAGGCCCACCACGGCCTCGTCCAGCCGCTGCAGGTGCCTGAGCACCCGGTCGGTGATCCGCCCGTAGCGGGAGACGCCCGGCAGTTCGGACTCCACCAGGGACGCGATGCTCGCGCCCGTCTCCACCTGCGCCGTGGACCGCTCGTCCGCGGCGCGCGCGGCGATCGCCGCGATGTTGTCCAGGATGCGCTGCCCGGCCCGG
This sequence comes from Streptomyces panaciradicis, assembly GCF_023516615.1. Lineage (GTDB taxonomy): Bacteria > Actinomycetota > Actinomycetes > Streptomycetales > Streptomycetaceae > Streptomyces > Streptomyces panaciradicis. The sequence goes on along the minus strand of NZ_JAMGBF010000046.1, from coordinate 23,323 downwards.
CGCAGCCGCGGGTCCGCCGCGATGGAGGGATGCGTGGGCAGCAGTTCGGCCATCGCGGCCAGGGAACGCGCGTGGTACGCGCAGGTCTCCAGCAGGGCGACGACGTACCGGGCGGTGTTGCGCCGCGTCCGCAACGGCGTGACCGGATGCGTCAGCGGCTGGGTGGCCGCCCGCAGGTCGGACAGCGCCTGGTCCAGATCCCGCGCCCGGTCCAGCAGTTCGTGCGGCGGCCCGCCGCTGAGCTGGTCGATCGCCGCCTCGGTGACCTCGGCGAGCCGGTCCAGCACCGTGCCGAGCAGGTCGTTCGTACGGCGGTCGGTGTGCACCGGCAGCACGAACGCGGCGGCGATGATCCCGCAGGCCGCCCCCAGCGCCGTCTCCTCCACCCGCAGCACCAGCACGGACAGGCTGTAGGTGTGCAGCAGCGTGTACAGCACGCCGAGGGCCGCCGTGACGAAGAACGACATCAGCGTGTACGACAGCGGTGCCGTGTAGAACATCGCGAACACGCACAGCAGCACCAGCGCGAACGCCGTCCAGGTGTGATGGCCGACGAGGCCCGCGAGGAGCAGTCCGGCCACGACGCCGAGCACCGTGCCCAGCAGCCGCCGGTAGCCCTTGACCAGGATCTCGCCCGTCGAGGCGGTGTTGATGAACACGATCCAGCAGGTCAGCACCGCCCAGTACCAGCGCTGCGCGGACAGGAACTCGCCGCCCACGATCGCCAGGGACGAGCCCACCGCGACCTGCACGGCGGCCCGCGTGGTGGGCCGCTGCCAGCCCGTGGCGGGGGCCTCGGCCGTCTCCTCGCCGGCGTCGATCGCCGCGTCCTCGGCGTCCAGCTCCTCACGGGAGCGGGCCGTCGACGGCGAGTCGTCCGACTCGTCCCGCGCCCCGCCGAGCGCGATCCGCAGCCCCAGCACCGCCCGCGCCGCCTCGCCGACGCCGCGGAAGACGTCCTGCACGGCGGGCGAGGCCTTCGGCAGGTTCTCCTCGTCCCGGTAGCCCAGCAGCCGGTTGCGCACCTGCGCCAGGCCGGCCCCCGTGTCGGCCGAGACGGGACGCAGCACCAGCATGCGCAGCGCCTGCAGGTCCCGGCGCAGGGTGGCGGTCGCCTCCTCCCGGACCGGCAGATGGCCGCCCTCCGGGACGGGCGCGCCGGGCAGATGCAGGGTGAGGGTGTCCGCCCGCTCGGCACTGCGCGCGGTCAGCAGCAGCAGGCCCAGGCGCTCGGCGGCGATCTCGGCGTCCGCGATGCGCCGCTGCACCAGCCGGGCCACGGCCTCGTCGTCGGTGCCGTCCTCCAGCCGGCCCTGGATCATCATGGCCGTCTCGTGCAGCCGCGCGGTCCCGTCCCGGACGTGGGCGAGGGCCCCGTCGATCTCCTCGGGACCGGCGTCGAGGAGCTCCAGCTGTGCCGTGACCAGCTGTGCCAGCCGGGCCCGGAAGGCCTCACGCAGCCGCGCCAGGATGCCCGCGGGCGTCTCGGGCACGAGTGCGAACCGCACCAGGGCGCTGCTCGCGAACGCCACCGCGACCACCCCGTACAGCTGCGGCAGGGCCGAGACGGTGGCGCCGACGAACAGGGACATGAAGTAGATCTGGAAGCCGATCAGCCCGAGCGCCGTGCCGCGGTCGCCGAACCGGCGGGCGTAGACGGCGCAGAAGATCAGCGCGACGAAGACGACGTCGCCGCCCACCCGGGAGTTCAGGACCGCCGCCAGCGTCAGTGAGGCCAGGGCCACGGGAAGGCCCAGCGCCAGCGTCACGGCCTGCCGCGACCGCTGCTTCTCCCGGATGGCGAAGGTGGAGACCATCGCCGCGATGGCGCCGGCCACCAGATGGCGTACGTCGGTCCCCAGCAGGCCGAGCACGGCGAGCGTGAGGGCGATGGCCCCCACCGTCCGCAGGCCGGCGGCAAGGCGCAGCAGGCCCGGGTCGTTGGCAGCGACGAGATCGCGCAGACGCGCCCGGACCGACCCCACCGCTGCCCTCACGCCGCCGTACTCACTCCCGCTTCACATCAAGATCCGTATCCAGCATGACACGGCTCGCCGGGAAGGCCGGCACCCGCCCTCAGATCTGTTCGGGACGCGTCCCCTCGACCTGGGCCCGCACCTGCTCCGGGCTCAGATAGGCGTCGGTGTACTCGAAGTCCTTGAGCTTGGCGGGCCTTCGGGCCTGGAAGCCGGTGCGGACGAAGTCGTCGCCCGCGACGGCGTTGAGCGTCCAGTTCGTCGCCACGCGGACCTTCGCCACATTGGTGCGCAGCGCCGCCCAGTGGTAGCCGCGGGCCGCGAACTGGGCGGGCAGACCGTGCAGTTCGATGCCGAGCGGCTTGGCGACGGCGTCCGTGCCGCCGAGATCGACGACGAGACCGAGGTCCTTGTGGTGGTACGGCTGCATCGGCCGGCCCCGCAGGGTGGCGATGATGTTGTCGGCGACCTGCGGGCCCTGCCGCATGGCGTGCTGTGCGGTGGGCGGGCAGATCGCGTCGTCGCCCTGGGCGAGGTCGGGCACCGCGGCGGAGTCGCCGAGCGCGAAGACCCCGTCCTGGCCCGGCAGGGTCATCTCCGCGGTGACCGCGAGCCGCCCGCGCATCGTTTCGGCGTCGAGCGTGGCGATGAGCGGGCTCGCGACGACACCCGCGGTCCAGATCAGCGTCCGCGTCGGCACCACCCGGCCGTCGGTGAAGGTGACCTCCTCGGGACCCGCCTTCTCGATGGAGACGCCCAGGGACACCTCGATGCCGCGCCGGGCCAGGATCTTCTGGGCGCTGCGGCCCAGCTTGTCGCCCAGCTCGGGCATCAGCTTCGGCGCGATGTCGATCAGATGCCACTTGATCAGGGACGGGTCGATGCGCGGATAGCGCTTGACGGCCGCGTGGGTGAGCTTCTGCAGACAGGCCGCGGTCTCGGTGCCGGCGTACCCGCCGCCGACGACCACGAACTGCAGCCGGGCGGCGCGCTCGGCCGGGTCCTGGCTGGCGTCGGCCAGGTCCAGCTGCGAGATGACGTGGTCGCGGATGTACGCGGCCTCGGCGAGGGTCTTCATGCCGAAGGCGTTGTCCGTCAGCCCCGGGATGTCGAAGGTGCGGGTGATGCTTCCGGGCGCCAGCACGATGTAGTCGTACGGCTCGTTGACGATCTGGTCGGTGATGGTGCGGATGACGCACACCTTCGCCTTCAGGTCGACGCCGATCGCCCCGCCCGGGATGATCCGGGTGCGGTACCGCTTGCTGCGGCGCAGGGAGACGGCGATCGACTGGGGCGTGAGCACCCCGGAGGCGACCTGGGGGAGCAGGGGCAGATAGAGCTGGTAGGCGAAGGGCGTCACCAGGGTGACGTCGGCCTCGTCCGGCGCGAGCTTGCGTTCCAGACGGCGGACGCACTCCACGCCGGCGAAGCCTGCGCCGACCACCAGGATCCTGGGTCGTGTCACGGTTCTTCATCCCTCTCTGCGGCTCCGGGCGGTCACTTCCAACGCCCTTCGCCTGCCCTGGATCTCTGCTTGCACCACATCGATCCCACCGTGCCCTGAGCCGTACCGCCAGCCGGGCGCGGCAGGCAGACGAACGCGTCGGGTCAACCCTGCCCCTCCGGAGGCCGAAACGCACCAGGTGAACGGTGAAGGAAATGGCCGGACCGCGCCTAGACGAAGCCCTCCGTGGTGTGGCACAGCAGCAGGCACACGTCGTCGTCGCGTTCGGAGTCGACGAGCAGGGGGTCGAGGATGCGGTCGGCGGAGCCGTCCAGATCCCGCTCGAGCTCGCCCGGGCGGAAGCCGCCGAGCGACGTGGCCAGGCGCGCTATGCCCGGATCGATCCCCGCCGCGCGGCGCTCGACCAGCCCGTCCGTGTAGAGGGCCAGCGTCGACCCGGGCGGCAGGTCCACGGTGTGGTCCTCGATCCGCTGGTGCAGCGGGATGCCCAGCATCGCGCCGGGCTTGGCGTCCAGAGTGTGCACCTGCCCGTCGGGGGTGCGCAGCAGCGGCGGCGGGTGTCCTGCGGCGGCCCAGGTGAGGGTGGGCCGCCCGGGCTGGAAACGGGCGATGACGGCGGTGGCGTACAGGTCGGGCTGGAGATGGTGCAGGAACGTGTGCAGCCGGGTCAGCAGGGTGCCGGGGCTGCCGCCGTCCACCGCGTACGCCCGCAGCGCGGTGCGCAGCTGGCTCATCATCACGGCCGCGTGCAAGCCGTGCCCGGTGACGTCCCCTATGACGGCGATCAGGGAGCCGTCGGGCTGGGGGAAGGCGTCGTACCAGTCGCCGCCGATGTTCAGCCCGTGAGTGGCCGGCAGATAGCGGGCGGCCAGGTTCAGGCCGGGCGTGGCGGGCAGGTCCGTGAGCAGGGCCCGCTGGAGCGTCTCGGCGATGTCGCGGTTGCGCTCGAAGCGCCGGGCGTTGTCGATCGCGATGCTGGCGCGCCGGGCGAACTCGATGAGCATGACCGCGTCGTCCGGCTCCCAGCGGTCGCCGGGCGGTGTCAGGGTCAGCACGCCCAGCGGCGCCCGCCGGGTCGGCAACGGCAGGCACAGCAGGGGCCGTTCGGGGTCGAGGGCCGAGGGCGGCTGGTCGTCGACGCCCGGCAGGTGCCCCGGCTCGCGGGCGGCGTACTGGGGCCGCCCGGTGCGGGCCGCGAGGACCGCGACGGCGGGGCGGGGCCCCGGAGGGCGCCGGTCGTCGTCGCCGTCGAAGAGCCAGACCTCGACGCTGCGGGCGTACTCCGGCACGAGCAGCTGCGGAAGGCGGCGCACGACCTCGTCGTGGTTGAGGGAGGAGGTCAGCGCGGCGCTGGCGTCGGCCAGGAAGGTCAGCCGCCGGCGGGCGCTCTCGGCCTCCTGACGGGCCCTGCGCTCGGCGGCGAAGGCCTTCTGCTGGGCCTGCCCGGCGGCGTCGAGCTCCGCGTGCAGCGCCAGCACACCCTGGTTGGTCTGGTGCAGTTCCTCCCGGTGGAAGGCGACCAGCCGCTCCTGCTCGGTGAGCTTGTCGAGCAGCAGGGCCGTGTCCTCGTCGGCGCCCATCAGGGATTCGGCCAGATCCGCCGGGCCCCCGGCCGCGGCCACGTCGTCGGCGACCGGCTGCCCGGCGCAGGGGACGGCGGTCCGCCACGGCGGATGCTCGGCGGGATCAGAGGAGGTGAGCGTGACGTGCAGCCGCGCCTGTTCGGCGGGGGCGGCGCTGACGTGCAGGGTGAGCCGCCAGGAGCCGCCTTTGGCCAGGCACTGCCGCAGCCGCGTGCTGAGTGCCGTCGTCAGACGGGTGCGTTCGAGCGGTGTCAGGCCGTACGCCGAGGCCATGCGGGCGGTGGCGATGCGGGCCCGGGCCGCGTCGGTGACGGTGTCGATCCGCCAGGTGCGCTTCATCGGCCCTCCCGCGGTGCCGGGGACAGGACGGCCACGGTGGTGTCGTCACGGGGCGGCCGGGCGGCGCTTCCGCTGTCGCGGAGGGTGACCGCGGCCATGACGGCCGGGTCGGCCGACAGCAGGTCCGGCGCCGACGGGGGCGTGCGCCGGCCGGGGAGACCGTCGCTGTGCAGGAGCAGCACCCGGTCCCCGCCCCAGCGCCGCAGCTGGTCGGTGAGGGTCCGGGGCCGGTGGACGCCGACGATGCCGGGGCGGGACAGCAGGCAGTGCCAGGCGCCGTCCTCCCACAGCCACGCGCTCGCGTTCCCGAGCCCGGCGAAGCGGAGCGTCCCGGCGGCGGTGTCGACCTGGGCGACGGCCACGGCCGCGCCCCGGGTGCCGCGCAGAGCGGTGTCCAGCCGGTCCAGCGACTCCGCCGGAGGCAGGTGGGCCGACTGCCGCAGCGCCTCGACCGCCGCGCTGGAGGCGTGGGCGGCCTGAGGGCCGTGTCCGAGACCGTCGGCGAGCATCAGCGTCACCCGGTCGCCGGATCCGACCGAGGTCCAGGCGTCGCCGGAGTGCGCGGCCCCGGCGTAGGGGAGGTTCACCCCACCGGCCCGCACCCCGCACGCCGTGGGCGCGGCGGCGGCCGTGCCGGTACCGACGCGGGCCAGCGCCACCGTGCCCCGGCCGGGCGTGCTGTGCACGGCGAAGGCGTCGGCGAGGCGCCGGCAGGTGCCCAGCCCCGCGCCCAGCGAACGGGCCGTCGTGAAGCCGTCGTCGAGGGCGGCCGGAACGTCGGTGATGCCGGGGCCGTGGTCCAGTGCGGCGATCTGGACGAACCGGGTCCGGTCGCCGCCCTCCACCGGGGCCGGGGGAGGGACGACGTCGATGAGCAGGCGTCCTCCGTCGGCGTGCTTGAGCAGGTTGGTGGCCAGCTCGGTGGCCACCAGTGCGGCGGCCGCCGTCCGGGCCTCGTCGAGTCCGGCCGCGAACGCGGCCTCCTCCACGGCCAGCCGGGCGTCGCGCAGCCGGGTGGAGTCGTGCACCGGAACGTCCCACACGTGTGGCATCACAGGCCTCCGTAGGGACGGGGCGGCGGAGTGACCCAGCAGACGACCGTGACCTTGGTGCCCGAGCCGGGTGTGCTGTCCACGGCGAACTCGTGCACCAGGCGCCGGGCGCCGCCCAGCCCCATGCCCAGTCCGCCACCGGAGGTGTAACCGTCGGTCAGCGCCCGGTCCAGGTCGGCGATGCCGGGCCCTTCGTCGGAGAAGACCAGCCGGAGGCCGTGCGCCTGTCCGCGCGTGACCGCCGCCGATTCCATGCGGCCGCCCCCGCCGTGCACGAGCGTGTTGCGGGCCAGTTCGCTGGCGGCGGTGACCAGCTTGGTCTGCGCCACCAGACCGAAGCCGAGCTGAGCGGCGGCCTGTCGTACATGCTGGCGCACCCAGGCCAGATCCATCTCCGACTGGATCGGCAGGCTCGCCTCGACGGCCGTGGAAGAGGGCATCAACCGAGCTCCTGGGACAACCTGCCGCGGCCGGCCGCCGGGTCGTGGTGCGTCAGCAGTTCCATGGCGGCCTCCGTGGTGAGGGCCGTGCGCAGCCCCGGCAGGGTCAGGCCCAGCTCCACCAGGGTGATCGCGACCGCCGGCCGCATGCCCGCCACCACCGTCCGGGCGGCCAGCAGCGAGGCGTTGGCCGCGATCTCGGCCAGCACCCGGCCGAGGAAGGAGTCGACGATCTCCACGCCGGAGATGTCGATCACCACTCCGGTCACGCCGCTGTTCGCGACGGCCTCGCAGATGTCCTGCTGGAGCTGCTGCGCGTCGCTGTCGTGCAGGTCGCCCTGGAGGGTGACCAGGAGTACCTCGCCCAGGCGGAGCACCGGCACATGGCTCGTGACGCCGTGCTGGAGTCGGTCGCTCATCGCGCCCCCGCACCGCCGGACGCCGGTGCGACGATGCCCACGCCCAGCTCGTGCAGCGCGTACGCCAGCGCGTCGGCGAGGCTGGCCCGGGTGACCACCGTGCCGAGATCCAGACCGAGATGGACGATGGTCTGGGCGATCGCCGGGCGGATGCCCGACACCACGCATTCCGCGCCCATCAGACGGGCGGCCGCCACCGTCTTCATCAGGTGCTGGGCCACCAGCGAGTCCACCGTCGGCACACCGGTGATGTCGAGGATGGCGAACCGCGCGTGCTGCTCGACGATGGCCTCCAGCAGGGTCTCCATCACCACCTGGCTGCGCGCGCTGTCGAGCGTCCCGATCAGGGGGACGGCCACGACGCCGTCCCACAGCCTGATCACCGGGGTCGCCACCTCCAGCAGCTGGAGCTGCTGCCGCTCGATGAGCGCCTGTCCCTCGGACAGCGCCGTGTCCAGGACGACCAGGCGCAGCGTCCCCATCAAGACGGTCAGCGCGGTCGCGTACTCCCGGACCTCGTCGGCCGGCAGGTCCGCGCACTCCTCGACGAGCAGACTCGCCACGGGCGGACGCAAGGCCTCCACCTCGCCCGACACCTGCGCCATGGAGGCCCCGGCACGCGAACGCGCGGCGGCCATGCGCGCCAGCTGCTCGCGTACGACGACGAAGCCGGTGGCGTCCGTGTCGTGCACGCGCTCCGACTCGGCCACCCGGGCCAGGGCTTCGGCGACCGCCCTGGCCGCCTCCACGGCCTCGTCCCGCGAGACCGTGAACACGCTGCGGAACAGGGGTTCGTCGGCCCAGCGCTGGGCGATGCGCTCGCTGTGGCGGTACAGGAACTCCGCGACCTGCCGAGCCGACGTTCCTTCACTTACTGCCGCTTGGTGTTCCGGCACCTGCTCTCTCCTCTTCCGAGTCGTCCGCGTTGCGTGGACCGGGGCGGCCGCTCGGGCGGCCGGGGCGACGCAAACCATTGCCGGGCGACAACTGTAACGAGCGTGTCTCGTTGCCGAAGCCCGGGTCTCACCTGCCCATCGGCTGCTTTCCGAACCAGTCCAGACAGACCACGAGTGCGTCGTCGTCCGGTTCCGGTCGGCCGCGATGGCCGCCGAGCTCCCGCAGGATCGCGGCCGGCACATCGGCCGCCGGCAGCAGCCGCGTGGCCGTGAAGGCCCTGGCCAGGGCGCGTTCCCCGTACTGCTCGCCGCCGGGAGCCGTGACCGCGTGGACCCCGTCGCTGACGAACAGCAGGCGGTCGCCCGGCCGCAGCCGCACCTCCTGTGCCGTGTAGTCGGTCTCCTCGAACATGCCGAGCGGGAGCTGGGGTTCGAGCCGGACGGTCGTCACCGCGCCGTCCCGCAGGCGCAGCATCCGCGGCGATCCCGCGTCGACGACCTGGAGGCGGCCGGAGGACAGCTCGAGGTCCACCAGCAGGACGGACAGGTACGCCCGGCCCCGGTACTGGGCGTACACCGCCTGGTCGGCCAGGGCGGCCTGGTCGGCGATGGGGATGCCGGCCCGTCGCGCGTTGCGCAGGGCGTTGATCCCGAGGCTGGTCAGCAGCGAGGCGTCGATGCCCTCGCCCATGCCGTCGGTGACGTACAGCAGCAGCCGGTCCGCCGACGCCGACCAGTCGAAGTTGTCGCCGAAGGTCGCGTAGGCGGGCTCCAGTTGGGCGCCGAGGGCATACTCAGGTCCGGCCGAGGACCGGGCCGGGAGCAGCTGCCACTGCATCTCCGCGGCGAGCGTGAGCCGGCCCGTGCGCCGGGCCGGCTCGTAGAAGTCGGTGTCGCGTTCGGCCGGCGGCACCTCGTGCCCCAGCATCCGGGCCAGCTCGGCCAGTTCCGTCAGGTCGTCCTCGGGGCGCGCGCCGGGCGGCAGTGTCACGCGGAGCACGCCCAGCCGGTCGCCGCGCGCGGTGACCGGCAGGTGCAGCCACGACCGGCCGTCGTCGTCCCGCATCACGAAGGGCTGCTGCGCCCCGAACGCCCGTCCCGCCGCGCTGCCGTGCACGGGCACCGCCTGCGCGGGGTCCGCGGGCGCGGAGACGGGCTGCAGCACCTTCAGCCCGTAGTCCACCATGAGGAACTCGGCGTTCTCGGCGCCGTAATGGCCGCACAGCACGTCACGGACGGTCGCCGCCAGGTGGTACGGAGCCGCGGTGCGCAGGGCGCGCCCGGCGGCCACGAGTCTGTTCACGTCGTCGGTCATGCCGTTCCGTGCGAGGGCGCGCCGCCGCGTGCGTACGGCCGCGACGAAGCCACCCGGTCCGTCCGGACCGCGTCCGGTCCCGTGCGCCGCGCACCCGGGCGGGCTGACAGCGACGGGCAAGCCTGAGAAGGTGTGCGGGTGACGATCTCGCACCCGCGCCCGGAGCCCCAGGAGGTGGCGCGTGTGACCTCCGAGGCGGCCGAACTGCTGGAGGTCCTGTGGGGCCGGGCCTCGACTGCACCGGTCTCCGCCTCCCAGCTGCGTGTCCTGTTCATCCTCGAGCACAACGAAGGCATCAATCTGCGGACGCTCGCGGACGCGCTGGGCTCGACCCCGCCGTCGACCAGCCGGCTGTGCGACCGGCTGCAGGCCGTGGGGTTCGTCGAGCGCAGGGCGGCGACCGCCAGCCGGCGGGAGCTGGAGCTGTACCTCAGCCGCCGCGGCCGGGCCTTCCTGACCGGTCTGCGCGGGCGCCGCGAAAGCGCGCTGCAGTCCGTCCTCGAACAGATGCCGACCGCCCAGCGGTCCGCCCTGCTGAAGGGGCTGGAGGCCTTCTGCGCCGCCGCGGCGGCGCAGATCCACGACGACGGCGAGTCCACCGCCGTCACCGCCTGACCCCGTCTCATCCCGATCTCTCCCGCCCACGTGCGAGCTCACTGTGTTGCCTGTGTCAACAGTTGTCAAACGGCAACGACTCTCAGGGCTGCGGCTGGTCGACCAGGGCAAGGGCCTCCTCCGTGCTCTCCGACACCGGCACCGTGAGGCTGACTCCGGTGAGGTCGAGAATCCGCCGCACGGCGGGGGTCGGCGAGATGATGTGCACACTGCCGGGCAGCACACGGGCCTCCTGGTAGACGCGCAGGATGATGTTCATCCCGGACGAGTCCATGAACGGCACCTCCGCGAGATCGAGCAGGAAGTGCCGGCGGCCGTGATGCAGCTGGTTGGCGAGATGGTGCTGGAACTCGGTCGCGGTGTCGGCGTCCAAGTAACCCTGCACCGTGATCAGGGCCACATCCTCACGGGGCAGGCTGACCTCGACGGACAGGGGGTTCTGGGCAACGGACACATCTACCTCCAACAACAGCGCTTAACGGCGAGCGGTGTGCACCGCGGAACCGCGGTTACCCCTGAACGCCCACGTCATGCCTCCCGACCACGAAGATGCCCCATGCGCGGTTCGACGCGTGGCTCCGCACATGACACGGTGGAGGTGCCCAGAGGCCGTTTGCGACGGCTACCACCCCCATGGAGAGGGGGCCCGAAACAATGGGCACTCGAATCGCAGTGAGCCCCGGCGGTCGCGCCGCGACCCTGACCGTGGACTCCGACATCGACGACCGCGCACGACCCGGCATCGAGAGCGCCGCGGCCCGCTTGCCGCTCACTGTCCGGCATCTCACACTCGACCTCGCCCGCGTCGACTTCGTGGACTCCTCGCTGCTCCACGTCCTGCGGACCGTCGACCTGTCCGTCAGCGGACGCGGCGGGCTGCTGCGGGTCCGCGGCCTGCGGCCCCAGCCGTCCAGGCTGCTCGAACTGGCCGCCGACCTGTGGCCCGGGGCCCGCTGGGAGGCCTACGCGGCCGCCGCCGGGTCGAACTGATTCCGCACCTGGACGCCGCCGGCCGGTCCCGCGTCCCCTTCCGGGTGGTTTGCACTTGGCCCCTTGCCGTTACGGTGTCACTCGGGGGAGAGTTGTCGGAAGGAAACAGTCCTCGTCCCGGAAGGCGGTGGGCGCGCCACCGCGTGCCTTGTTTGTGGACACATCCCAGCACGCTCTCGCAGGCCCGCGCGAAGCCCCTTCGGCCGAGGCCTGGGGCGCCGCGCCCTATCCCGTACTCGTCGCCGACCCCCAGGGCGGTGTCGTCGGCCTGAATCCGGCCGCCGCCGAACTGCTGCCGGCGGCCGCGGTCGGCACCCGTCTCGCGGACGTCGCGCCGGCCTGGATCGCCGGCGCCCACGAGCGGCTCACCCCCGGCCGGCCCACCCCGGACGACGCGACCGGCCCGGCCGCGCACGGCTGTCTCGGCGACCGCGTGTTCCAGGGCCGTCCCACCCGCACGGACGACGGCAACGTGGCGTGGTGGCTGGTCGACGACACCGACCGGCGCAAGGCCGAGGTCAGCCTCGACGAGGAGCGCCGGCGCACCGCCTTCCTGGCCGCCGCCTCCAGCGCGCTGCTCGCCTCACTGAACCTGGAACGGTGCATGGAGGTCACCGCCTCCCTCGCCGCCGAGCACCTCGCGGACGCCGCCGTCGTGGTCGCCCCGGCCAGAGGCGGCCGGATCCCCGTCACCCACTGCGGCACCGACGGCCGGATCGTCCACCGTCTGGTGGATGCCGAACCGACCGGCGTCCCGGGGCTCGGCGAGGCACTCCGCGGCTTCCCCCCGGTGCCCTCGCGCTGGATCGATCCTGCGGGCATCCCCGCCTGGCTGGTGCCCGAGGACCTGCCCGGTGTCGGCTCGGCCGTGGTCACCCCGCTGCCGGGGCACGGCGTGCCGGCGGGAGCGCTGATACTGCTGCGCACGGAAGACCGGCGGGCCTTCTCGGAGAGCGAGGAGATCTTCGCCCGGCTGTTCGCGGCCCGGGCCGGAGCGGCGATGTCGGCGGCCCGCATGTACGCGGAGCAGGCCGCCATCACCACCACCCTGATGCGCGACCTGCTGCCGCCCACACTGAGGGCCGTGCACGGCGTCGAGTACGCGGGGGCCTACCGGCCGTCCGCGGAGAGCGACCGCGTGGGCGGCGACTTCTACGACGTCCACCCCGGCGCCGACGCCGACCGGGAGACCATGGTCGCGCTCGGCGACGTGTGCGGAAAGGGCCTGGAAGCCGCCGTACTGACCGGGAAGATCCGCAACACGCTGCAGGCCCTGTTGCCGCTCGCCGGCGACCACCAGCGGCTGCTGGACCTGCTCAACGGCGCCCTGATCAACTCCCACCACACCCGGTTCGCGACCCTGCTGCTGGCCTCCGTGCGGCGCGTCGAGCGGACGGTGCATCTGCGGGTCACCAGCGGCGGCCACCCGCCGCCGCTCGTCGTGCGCGCCGACGGCCGGGTGGAGCGCGTGGAGACACGCGGCTCACTGGTCGGGGTCTTCTGGAACATCACCTCGACCACCGCCCATGTCGAACTCGCCCCGGGGGAGACCTGCCTGATGTTCACCGACGGCGTCACCGAGGCCCGCGGCGGCCCGCTCGGCGACGAGATGTTCGGCCACGACCGGGTCGAGGAAGCGCTCGCCCACTGCGCCGGCATGCCCGCCGAGGCCGTCGTGGACCATGTGCGGATGCTGGCCGAGCAGTGGGCCGGCCGCGGCCGGCACGACGACATGGCGCTGGTGGCCGTGACCGCCCCGCGCCACGCCCATCTGAGCGCGGTGGACGGCCACACCCGGGGAAGGTACACGGCATGACCGTTCACCACGCCACGCGTCCCGACCTCGACACCGTCCGCGACAGACTCTGGACGGCGGTGCGGGCCGGTGACGAGTACCAGGCCGGCGCCACCGTCCTCGACGCCGTCGGCTCCGGCCTCGATGCCGAAACGGTGCTGCTGGACGTGATAGGCGCCGTCCAGCTGCGCGTCGGTACGGAATGGGCGGCGAACCGGCTCACCGTGGCCGAGGAACACGCCGCCACGGCCATCCACGAACGGGTGGTGGCCGCCCTCGCCCACCACCCCGAGCACCGCGGTCCCGCCCCGACCCGGGCCCGGGTCACCGTGGCCTGCGTGGACGGGGAGTGGCACGCGCTGCCGGCCAGGCTGCTGGCCGAAGTCCTGCGCCGGCGCGGCTGGCAGGTCGACTTCCTCGGCGCGCAGGTGCCCACCCCCCACCTCATCGCCCATCTGCACCAGACGGGCTCCCGCGTCGTCGCCCTGTCCGCCACGCTCTCCCCGCACCTGCCCACGGCCCACGCGGCGATCACCGCCTGCCAGGCGGTCGGGGTGCCGGTCGTCGCGGGCGGCGCGGCCTTCGGGCCCGACGGGCGCCACGCCCGCGCCCTGGGCGCCGACGCCTGGGCGGCGCACGCCCGCGAGGCCGCCGAAGTCCTCGACCGGGGGCTCACCCGGCCGGATCTGCCGGCCGTCCGGCAGACCGTGGACGACCTGCCCCACCTGACCGACCAGGAGTACACCATGGTGGTCGGCACCCGGCGGGAGCTGCTCAAGGAGACCCTCGTAGGGCTGGAGGACCGCTTCCCGCCGATGCGCGCCTACAGTGATCGGCAGCGGCAGCGCACGGCCGAGGACATCGGCCACATCCTCGACCACCTCGCGGCGGCCCTGTACGTGGCCGACGAGGACCTCTTCCGCGACTTCATCGCCTGGACCGCCGACGTGCTGACGGCCCGTGACGTGCCCGCCCGGTCACTGGACCCGGCGCTCGAACTCCTCGCGCAACGGCTCCAGGACTTCCCTCGCGCGACGCGCATTCTCGCCTCGGCACGGGAAACACTCGCCACACACTCGCCGGAACCGAGGAAGCCAGGAGACGGACAGCACGTATGACGAACCCTCACCCACCGCTGTTCGGCCTCCAGGTCGACCATGATCCGGACGGCGCGGTGGTGCGCGTCGAAGGCGACCTCGACTACGAGACCCATCGTGAACTCGTGGACGCGGTCACGCCGTTGCTCACCACCGGCGACTCGGCGCGGGACCGGAGCGCCGACCTGGTGCGCCTGAACTTCGCCGGCCTGCGCTGCCTGGACTCCTCCGGCCTGTCCGCCCTTCTGCTGCTCAGGCGCCGTGCCGACGAGGCGGGCGTCCGGCTCGTCCTCGAGGAGCGCCCCGTCGCCCTGGAGCGCGTCCTTGAGATGACCGGCACGCTCGGCCATCTCACCGCCCCCGAGCAGGCCTCCGGCGGCCAGGGACGGCCGGGGACGGGCTGAGCGGGGCGCCCGTGGAAAGTCGTACCGAATGTGATCGGGCGAGCCGGGTAACTGCTGCTGTGAAGCAAGCGGCGGCGACTCGTCACCGATTCTGGAAGGAGCAGCGTGACCATGGATCCGGCATGCCCGGAGAGCGTCGGCCCCCACGAGGGGTCCGCGCCGACAGACTCCCTCACCTCCTGAGCCGGAGGTGAACCGTATGTCCGACGATCAGAGACCTGCCGTCGTCCAGCACCGTGTACGAGAGGGAGACAAGGACGTCACCGTGGTGAGCGTGCACGGGGACGTCGACATCGACAGCGCCCCGCGGCTCGCGGAGGCGCTGAGCGACGCGAAGCGGGCCTCGTCCGCGCGCACCGTCGTCGACCTCTCGGCCACCGAGTTCGCCGATTCCGCCATCCTGCACGTGCTGCTGGAGGCACAGCAGGCCCACCTGGCGGGTGGCAGGCCGCTGGTGGTGGCGGGACCGTTGAACGAAAGCATCGAAAGGCTGTTTGAAGTGACAGGCACCGCGAGGTTCTTCGTCCTCGCCCCGGACGTCCGGTCGGCTGTGGAGATGCCCTGGGCAGTGACGGAGCGGTGAGCCGGTCCGACCAGACGGCCGAGGAGAACGGCGGCATGCCCCGCGGGACACTGGCCACACCGCACGTGACGACCGCGGCCGAGGCACGTGAGTACGCCCGGTCGATGGTGCGGCAGCGGTGGGACACGGCATCGCGGACGGCGCGCGAAGAGGATGTCGTCGACCTGCTCCTCGTCGTGTCCGAGCTGGTCACCAACGCCATCCGGCACGGTGACGGGCTGGCGGCCTTCGAGGTCGCCCTCACCCCCGACGGGGTGCGGCTCGCCGTGCACGACAACAGCGACGACATCCCGGACGTCGCGTACGGCTCCGGGGCCCTGCCGGTGAGCCACCACGGGAACGGCTACGGCTGGCCGCTCATCATCCGCCTGGCGCGCGAGATCGTCATCGACCGGCGCGGCGGAGGAGGCAAGACGATCAGCGTCCTGGTGCCCCTGCGCGCCACGCCGTGACCGCCCTCACCAGGGCAGGAAGACGTGAATGTCCTTCCCCGCGTCGTTGGTGACGACGCTGACCTGGCTGCACAGCGCGTGCACCAGGTGCCAGCCGACCCCGCCGCTTCCGTCCCGGTGGAACGGACGCGGGGCCGGAGGGGTGCTGCTCGTGTCGTGAACGACGAGATGCACCCCGTCGAAGGTCGGGCGCAGCCGGATCTCGATGGGTCCGGGAGCGTACTGGACCGCGTTCGCCGTGAGTTCCGTGACGACCAGCAGTATGTCGTCCCAGTGCTCCGGGGCGGTCGGTGGTGTGACCTGGGCGAGATCGTCGAGGAACTGCTCCGCGTCGAGACGGGCGTCCGTCACATTGTGGAGCTCGCCCGGGTAGCGTGCGACCCGCTCCGGCATGTTGCCGGAGACCGGACTTCCTTGCCAACGGTGATCGGTTGCCATCTCGCCTTCCCGCTCGGCGGTCACGTCACAGCCCCGCCCCTTTGTCCCTGTCGTTTCCTGGTTCCCGAGTGCGCGAGGGCTACGCGTCCCGAAACCGGCGGGCGTGACGAACACCGTACGTCACGGCCGCTCATCGGAACACGTCGTCGGACTCGTCCCAGCTCGACAGCTCGTCCGGCACGGTCTGCCGCGCCGTTCGCGAGCGGGCCTGGTACATGGCGTCGATCTCGAACGCGTAATGCCGCACGATGGCGTCCCGGCGCAGCTTCATGGACGGGGTCATCAGTCCGTTGGCCATGTCGAACTGGTCCGGCAGCACCCGGAAGACCCGGATCGACTCCGAGCGCGAGACGGCGCTGTTGGCGGCGGCCACGGCCCGGCCGATCTCCTCACGCAGCGCGTTCTCCTCACGGGCCTGGTGGCTCGGCATGCCGCTCTGCAGCGACAGAGAGCCGCGCCAGTAGGCCAGGAACTTCGGATCCAGGGTGATCAGCGCCCCCACGCAGGGCCGGTTGTCGCCGACGACGACGGCCTGGTGGATCAGCGGATGCATCCTCAGCCGCTGCTCTAGGGCGGCCGGCGCGACGTTCTTGCCGCTGCTGGTGACGATGATGTCCTTCTTGCGGCCGGTGATCGTCAGGTAACCCTCCGAGTCGAGCCGCCCGAGGTCGCCGGTGGCCAGCCAGCCGCCGCGCAGCACGGACCGGGTCGCCGCCTCGGCGTTGATGTACCCCTGGAACACCGACGGCCCGCGCACCAGGATCTCGCCGTCGTCGGCGACGATGATGTCGGTGCCCGGCACGGCCTGGCCGACGGTCCCCGACATCTCCCGGCCCAGTGGCTGCGCGGTGACGCCGCCGGCCGCCTCGGTGAGGCCGTACCCGTCGTTGACGTAGATGCCGATGCCCTCGTAGAAGAGGGAGAGCTCGCGGCTGAGGGAGGAGCCGCCGGAGGTGGCCCGCTGCACCCGGCCGCCGAGGGCGGCGCGCAGCTTGCGGTACACCGTCCGCTCGAACAGGGCGTGCTGCAGCCGCAGGTCGAACCCGGGGCCGGAACCGCCGCCCAGCCGCTGCCGCTCCAGCGCCGCGGCGAAGTCCCGGGCCGTGTCCGCGGCCCGCTCGAACAGCGCCCCGCGCCCCGCCTCCTGGGCGGCGCGCAGGAAGTTCTTGTAGATCTTCTCCAGCAGGGAGGGGACGGCGCACAGATACGACGGCCGGAAGGTGCGCAGGGACGCGGCCAGGGCCTCCTCGCTCATGTCCGGCTCGTGCGCCATCAGCATCCCGCCGCGCACGCACAGGGTCTGCACCAGCAGGCCGTAGACGTGCGAGAAGGGCAGGAAGGCCAGCACCGACGCCTGCCGCTCGCCCGGCGGAATCACGGTGTGGCCCCAGCCGGTCAGCAGCGTGTCGCAGGCGCTCGCGAGGTTCCGGTGGCTCAGGGCGCAGCCCAGGGCCCGGCCCGTGGTGCCGGAGGTGTAGCTGATGGCTGCCGTGGAGTCCGGCAGCACGATGCGCCGCAGCGACTCGACGGTGGCCAGCGGGATGAGCCGCCCCCGCGCGACGAGGTCGTCCATGGCCCCGGCGTCCAGCTGCCAGACGTGACGCAGCCGCGGCAGCGCACCGCACACCGAGCCGACGGTCATCACCGCCTGCTCGTCCTCGACCACGACGGCCACACAGCCGGCGTCCCGGAGGACCCACTCCACCTGCTCGCGCGAGGACGTCGGATACAACGGCACGACCTCGGCGCCCAGCGTCCACAGCGCGTGACTGAGCACCGTCCACTCGTAACGGGTCCGCGCCATGATCGCGACGCGGTGGCCCGGCGAGATCCCGGACGCCACCAGCCCTTTGGCCAGATCCACGACCTGGTCGCGCACCTCCACGGCGCTCACCTCCTCCCATGTGGGGGAGGCGGGGTCGGCCCGGCGGGCGAGAAGCGGAAGAGTGGGGTCGAGGGCCGCCGTGTCGAAGATGCTGTCGGCCAGCCCGCCGGTCAGGGGGGAAACGGTGGGGGGAGCGAGGGCGACGTCGCGCATGCGCTGCTCCTGAGCTGTACGGAGGGTGACCATGCCGACGGGTTCCGTTGTCGGCGGTGCTCGAATCTAGCCCAGGTGCGTGCGGATGGTGACCGGAACGTGCGAAGTTGCGGACCCGTGATGATCTGCTGGCGATCCGGGGACTCGGCGGGCATGCGTTACGTCAATCCCGATCCGGAACCCGAACGCGCCACAGGCCTGGAGCCGGGCGGGGGAGTGCCGCCCGGTGAGACCCCGCCCGCGGAGAGCAGCATGCCCGAGGCGGGGCCCCGCGAGACGCACAACCCGACCAAGGGCTGGGCGAAGGGACCCCTGACGCTGATCATCGCTCTCGTCGTGCTGGTCGCCGCGTTCCTCCTCGGGTACGCGCTGGTCCTGATCTTCTGAGCACGCCGCGCGGCCTCACTCCTGGGTGAGGCGTGCGCAGGTGGTCACGACCTCGCGCAGACTCCCGGTCCGCTCCAGCAGCTCGCGCTGGATCCGCGCACCGGTCCCGCCGTCCAGGAGCGTGTCGCACGCCGCGCGCGCCCGCTCCAGGTCACCGCTCTCCCCGAGCGCCTCCTCGACGTGCTGCAACAGCCCCGCCACCACGGTCTCGGCGGGCAGCCGGCGCATCGTCGAGGGATGCAGCAGTTCCTCCCCCAGGCCGGAGCGCGCGGCCCGCCAGGCCGCCAGCCGCATCAGGCTCACACTGTGGCCCACCGGCGCCCGACCGGCCCGCCACTCCCGCGCGGCCGTCTCCACCAGTCCTCGCGCCAGCATGGCGATCAGTACGGCCGTCTCCGCCCGCAGGCAGACGTCCGCCACCCGGATCTCCACCGTCGGGTAGCGCTGGGAGAGCCGGGCGTCGAAGTAGACCATGCCCTCGTCGAGGATCACCCCGCTCGCGACCATGTCCGCCACCCGCCGGTGGTAGCGCTCGGCGGAGCCGAACACCTCCGTCGGCCCGGCCGACGGCCAGCGCGACCACACCCGGCTGCGGTAGCTGGCGTAACACGAGTCCTTGCCCTGCCAGAACGGCGAGTTGGAGCTCAGCGCCGCCAGCACCGACAGCCACGGCCGGATCCGGTCCAGGACCGCGACGCCCTCCGCGTCGGACTCGACCGCCACATGTACGTGACAGCCCAGCACCAGCTGCTCCTGAACCGCGATGCCGTACTGCTCCGCCATCCACTGGTAGCGGCTGCCCCGCCCGACGGACGGGCTGACGGGCAGCGGCGAGGAGGCCAGCGCCGCCACCGTGCACCCGATCTCCCCGGCGTGCCGGGCCGCCTCCCGGCGGCACCGGACGATCTCGTCGCCGAGGTCCTTCATGTCGGCCTGCGGATGCGTGGCGAACTCCAGCATCTGGCCGTACAGCTCCTTCTCGAACACACCCTCGCCCGTGCCGCTGTGCTCGGCACGGGCGAGGACGGCGCCGGACAGCGCCTTGGGTTCACCCGTCTCCGGGCCCACCAGGAGGAGTTCCTCCTCCACTCCGACAGTGCGCACCTGAACTGCCTCCGGGACATCGCGGGGTCTACGACGTCCCCGGGTACCCCCTGACGGTCACGCCAAGGGGGCCAGCCAGACCGTCGCCAGCGGCGGCAGGGTCAGGGTGATCCTTCCGTCCTCCGGCTTGAGGTCGTCGGCGTTCGTGACATCACCGCCGCCGTAGCACGCGGCGTCCGTGTTGAGGACCTCCCGCCAGACGGGCACCTCGTCGGGGACGCCGAGTGCGTAGTCGTGCCGGACGACCGGCGAGAAGTTGGAGACGGCCAGCAGGGGGCTGCCGCCGGCGTCGAACCGCAGGAACGCGAAGACGTTGTCCTCGGCCGCGTCCCCCAGCACCCACCGGAAGCCCGCCGGATCGGTGTCCCGCTGCCACAGCGCCGGCGTGCGCCGGTAGTGACGGTTGAGGTCGCGGACCAGGTCCCGCACCCCGCGGTGGTCGCCCTCGGCGCAGTAGTCGGCGTCGAGCAGCCACCACTCGGGCCCGTGCGCCTCCGACCACTCCGCTCCCTGCGCGAACTCCTGCCCCATGAAGAGGAGTTGCTTGCCCGGGTGGGCCCACATGAAGCCCAGATAGGCGCGGTGGTTGGCGCGCCGCTGCCACCAGTCGCCGGGCATCTTCGACACCAGGGCCTGCTTGCCGTGCACGACCTCGTCGTGCGAGATCGGCAGCACGTAGTTCTCGCTGTAGGCGTACACCATCGAGAACGTCATCTCGTTGTGGTGGTACTTGCGGTGCACCGGCTCTTTGCTCATGTACTGCAGCGAGTCGTGCATCCAGCCCATGTTCCACTTCAGGCCGAACCCCAGACCGCCGCTGTCGGTCGGCCGTGTCACGCCGTCCCAGGCGGTCGACTCCTCCGCGATGGTCACGACCCCGGGGTTGCGCCGGTACACGGTGGCGTTCATCTCCCGCAGGAAGTCCGCCGCCGCCAGATCCTCGCGCCCGCCGAAGACGTTCGGTTCCCACTGGCCGGAGTCCCGCGAGTAGTCCAGGTAGAGCATGGAGGCAACGGCGTCCACGCGCAGACCGTCGACGTGGAACTCCTCGCACCAGTACGTCGCGTTCGCGACGAGGAAGTTGCGCACCTCGGTGCGCGCGTAGTCGAACTCGTACGTCCCCCAGTCCGGGTGCTCGGCCCGGCGGGAGTCCCCGGGCTCGTACAGCGGGTCGCCGTCGAAGCGCGCCAACGCCCAGTCGTCCTTGGGGAAGTGGGCCGGCACCCAGTCCACGATCACGCCGATGCCGGCCTGGTGCAGGGCGTCCACCAGGTACTTGAAGTCGTCGGGCGTGCCCAGCCGCGAGGTCGGCGCGTAGAACCCGGTGACCTGGTAGCCCCAGGAACCGGCGAACGGGTGCTGGGCGACGGGCATGAACTCCACGTGCGTGAAGCCGAGGTCCCGGACGTACGACGGCAGCTCCTCGGCCAGCTGACGGTAGGTCAGGCCCGGCCGCCAGGAGGGGAGGTGGACCTCGTACACCGAGAAGGGCGCCTCGTGCACCGGGACGTCACCGCGGTGCGCCATCCACTTCGCGTCACCCCACTTGTGGTGGGAGGCGTGCACGATCGACGCCGTGTCCGGCGGCACCTCCGCACACCGCGCCATCGGATCGGCCTTGAGGAAGCGGTGGCCGTGCCGGGAGGTGATCTCGAACTTGTAGCGCGCGCCCTCACCGATGCCGGGCACGAACAGCTCCCAGACACCCGAGGAACCCAGTGAGCGCATCGGCAGGGCCGTACCGTCCCAGCAGGTGAAGTCACCGGCGACACGCACGCCTTGGGCGTTGGGGGCCCACACCGTGAACCTGGTGCCGGTCACGCCCTCGTGGGTCATCGGCTCGGCGCCGAGCGCCTTCCAGAGCTGCTCGTGCCGTCCCTCGGCGATCAGATGCAGGTCCAGTTCGCCGAGGGCGGGCAGGAAGCGGTACGGATCGGCCGTCTGGTGCTCCCCGTCCTCGTAGGCCACCGCCAGCTTGTACTTGCGCGGGATCGACTTCAGGGGGAGCACGCCGGAGAACAGACCGTCGCCCTCCGACGTCAGCCGGTGGCGCTTCCTGCCGATCACGACGCTCACGGCGCGGGCGTAGGGCCGCAGGGTCCGGAACGCGATGCCTCCGGGGACCGGATGGGCGCCGAGCAGCGCGTGCGGATCGTGGTGGCGGCCGGACAGCAGCCGCTCGCGGTCCCCGTCGTCCATCGGCGGGGCGGCCCCGGACAGGGCAGGGCCGGAGGGCTCGGGAAGCGAGGTCTCGCGCAGAGCCATGGGGTCAGCCTCCTCTTACGGCGAGACGCTCGATCGCCGCCATCGGTACGGGTAGCCAGTCGGGTCGGTGCCGTGCCTCGTAGAGCACCTCGTACACTGCCCGGTCGGTCTCATAGGCACGCAGCAGGCCGTGCTTCTTGCGCGGGTCCCAGCCGGCCCGGTCGGCGTAGCCCGCGCAGTACGCCTCCCGGCAGCGGCGCGCCCACTCCGGGCGCCAGGGGCGGCGCTGCCGGGCCGCGTAGTCGAAGGAGCGCAGCATCCCGGCGATGTCCCGCACCGGGGACTGGGCGACGCGCCGCTCGGCGAGGGGCCGGGACGGCTCGCCCTCGAAATCGATGACGAACCACTCCCGGCCGGCCCGCAGGACCTGACCGAGGTGCAGGTCGCCGTGGACGCGCTGGGCGGGCGGCCCGGGGTCGCAGGCGACCAGGGCGCCGAACGCGGTGCGCAGCCCGGGGACGTACGGGCGCAGCGCGGGGACGGCGTGGGCGGCGGCGTCCAGGCGCTCGGACATCGCCGCGGCCGTGCGCGCCCCCTCGTCATGCGTGCCGGTGGGAAAGGCGGCGCTCAGCGCCAGGTGCACCTCTGCCGTCGCCCGGCCCAGCTCGCGGGCCTGCGCGGCGAAGTCGTCGCCCGTGGCCAGCGCGCGCAGCGCCAGCGTCCAGCCGTCGGAGGCACTGCGCAGGAAGGGCTGCAGCACTCCCAGCGTCGCCTCGTGCGGATAGGTCGTCCGGAACCACGCCACCGGCGCCGGCACCCGCCGGCAGCCCTCGTCGGCCAGCGCGACCGGCACCTCCAGGTCGGGATTGACGCCCGGCTGGATGCGCCGGAAGACCTTGAGGATGAACTCCTCGCCGTACACCAGCGACGAGTTGGACTGCTCGGCCTCCAGGACCCGCGGAACCAGCCCGGCGGGCACCGGCATGGAGGGCGCCGCCTCGAAGAGCAGCGGGCCCGACCTGCCGGGACACCGCAGCCGCTCCAGCAGCAGCTGGGCCGACCGGGGGTCCTGAAGGGCGTCGTACACCGTCAGGCCGGCCAGCGGACCGGTCTCGGCCCTGCCGATCAGGGCCCGGCCCAGGCGCGGCGAGACATGCTCCCGTACGCCGAGCAGCAGCTGGTAGCAGTCCGGTCCGGCCTGCACCAGCAGATGCAGACAGCCCGGGAACACCTCGGTCAGGGACAGCAGGTCGAGTTCCGTGACCGGCCGGTCCTTGCCCGCGAACCAGCGCTGCCTGGGCAGCCACTCGCGCAGCAGCCCGTCGAGCGAGGCCATGGGATCGGTGACGACGGCCTGTCTCGGACTCAGTGATGCGGTCTTCGGCATGGTGACGCGTCCTTTCCTCGGCGCACGTTCAAAGGCGTCGGCCGATGCGGGATGCGACTCGGGAGAGCCGGAACCAGTAGAAGCCGTGGCCTGCGAGGGTCAGCAGGTAGGGGAGTTCGCCGATGGCGGGGAAGCGCACGCCGCCGATGAGCTCCACCGGATGCCGCCCGTCGAACTCGCGCAGATCGAGCTCGGTGGGCTGGGCGAACCGGGAGAAATTGTGCACGCACAGCACGAGATCGTCCTTGTACTCGCGCAGGAACGCCAGCACCGCCGGGTTGGAGGACTGCAGTTCGGTGAAGGTGCCCAGTCCGAACGCGGGGTTCTGCTTGCGGATCTCGAT
>NZ_JAMGBF010000045.1 GCF_023516615.1 Streptomyces panaciradicis | reverse complement strand
ACTCCGCCTGCGGGACGGCGCCCGCACCGGGTACGCCGGCGGCCAGCACCGCCGCCGCCGCGGCCCACAGCCCGGATGCGGCGGTGACCTGCGCCGTGGTCGGGGCGGCCGGCGGTGGGGCGGTCGTATCGGTGCTCGTCGGGCCCGTCGGCGATGCGATGGTCGAGTCGGTGCCGGGTGTGCCGGACTCCCCCGCGCCGCCGTCCGGTTCGGCCGCCTCGGCGCCGCCCTGGGGCGGCTGGTCCCCGGGGTCGGCGACCGCGTCGCTGTCGGCCACCGGCGCGGCTCCCAGGACCGCCGTACGGTGCAGGCACCGGGGTGCCAGCAGACAGCTGCACTCGGCCTGGGCTGCGTCCGTGATCGCCCCCGACGGTCCGGGGGTGAGGGTGACCTCGGCGTCCTCACCGCAGCGCACGCGCCGTACCGTGCCGTCGGTGCTGACGGGCAGCGTCAGGTACGTCTCGATCGTGGCGTCGAGCTTTTTGCGCAGCCGGGACGTCAGTTGTTCCACGGCGGCGGCCACGACGTCGGGTGCCACGGGGGGCAGTTCGGTGTTCATCGGTGTTCTCCGCGGAGGCGGTCGCCCACCCAGCGGGCCAGGGCGAGGGGACTGAGGGCGGCGACCGGCATGCCGGCGGCGACGAGTTGCTGCGCCACCGGCACCGAGTAGCGCGGGGTGCCGGTGTCGTCGAGGGCGGCGCAGCCCATCAGGTGGACCCCGGAGCTTGCGAGGGCGCGTACCTCGCCGAGGAGTCCGCCGAGCGGATAGCCCTCTTCGAAGTCGCTGACCACGACGACGAGGGTCCGGCTCGGGACGGTCACCAGTGAACGGGCCTGGGCCAGGCCGGCGGCGATGTGGGTACCGCCGCCGACCCTCACCTCCAGCAGCAGCGACAGCGGGTCGTCGACGCGGTCGGTCAGGTCGATCACTTCGGTGGAGAAGGCGAGGAAGTGGGTGCTGAGGGTGGGAACTCCGCCCAGGACGGCCGCGGTGAGCGCCGACCAGACGACCGAGGCCTCCATCGACCCGGACACGTCGACGACCAGGATCAGCCGCCAGTCCGCCTCCTTGCGGGAACGGGTGCTGAACACCGGCCGCTCCGGTACGACGAGGGTGCGGCCGTCGTCGGTGCGGCGCGTGTGGGCGAGGTTGGCGCGCAGGGTGCGCGGCAGGTCGATCCTCCCTCCCGGACGGCGGGTGGGACGCGGGGTGGCCAGTCCGGTCAGTGCCGGGCGCAGCCGGGTGGCCAGTTCCTTGGCCAGTTCGTCGACCAGGCGGCGCACCAGTGGGCGCAGCTTGGCCAGTTGCTGCTCGGGCATCCCGCCGGCCAGGGAGAGCACAGAGGTCAGCAGGTCGACCGAGGGGCGTACGGCCTTGGGGTCGAGCTCGGCCAGGACATCGGTGCGACCCAGGTCTGCGGCCCGGGCCAGGACCTCCTCGCGGACATCGGCGCCGAACAGCGCGTCGAGTTCCTCCGCCCACTCACGGGCGGTCGGGAAGGAGGCGTCCTGGCCGCCGCCCTGGCCGTTCTCCCGAGCGAGGTCGGACGCGCCCTCGCCGCGGCCGGTGCCGTACAGCTCGTCGAGCGCGTGGGCGAGGCGTCGGGCGTTGGGCGGCAGTTTCTCGCTCTCCCGGCCGAGCAGGAGGCGCCAGCGGTCGGCCGGTGTGAGGTGCGGGGCGGGGTCGGCCGCCGCCTGGGCGGGCGCGCCGCCTTCTGAAGTGCCGGGCGACAGGGCCGGTGCCTCGGCCGGCGCGGGTTCGGCGGGCGCAGGGGACGGCGGCGGGCCCGGTCGGGTGCTCTCGATGCCGTTCGGAGGGGATGGCGGCGGGGCCGGCTGAGTGCCCGCGGTGCCGTCCAGCCCCGTTCCCAGCGGTGGGCGCAGGGACGTCACCGCCGCCCGGCCCGCCGCGTCGGCGGCCGTCCACAGGGCGAGCAGCCGCGGTGAGGCGGCGAGCGACAGGTCGAGGCGGTCGCCGAGGCGCTCGGTCACGGTGGACAGCAGCCGGTCGCGGCCGGCCGGGCTGAGGGTGTCGAAGCCACCGCGCAGGGCGGGCAGCCGGTCGAGGAACGCCTGGTCGGTGAGCGTGTCGATGCGGTCGAGCAGGGGGTCCAGAGCGGTCGGCGCCGACTGGAGCAGGGGTGCGGCGCCGCTGAGCAGTCCCGTGAGCCGGCGGTTCATCGCGTGCCGGGCGTCCGGGCCGGTGGCGTTGTCGATCCAGCCCGCGGCCCGGTCGCCGAGGGTGGCGGCGTCGTCCAGGTCCAGCATGACCCGGGCGGCGAGCGCGGCTCCCTGCATGAGCGGGGAGGCGTGGCGTGCGAGGCCGTCCAGGGCGTCATCCATGCGCAGGCCGAGGCGGTGTTCACCGGCCCGCGAGGCCAGCGCCACGAGGGCGTCGGCGTCCTGCGGATCGTCGCTGCCCGCCAGGCCCGGCAGGGATCGTACGGCCGACTCCAGCAGCTCGGTGGCGAGTTCGGCGGCGTCCTGGCGGCTCTCGGGTGTGGTGCCGGGCAGGTGGCCGCGCCGCAGGGCCTCCAACAGGTCCAGGGCGGTGAGGAGTTCGGGCAGGGTGGCGCAGGCGGGGAGGACGTCGGCGGCGTCGGCGAGCCGCGCGGCCACCAGCGCGGGCAGGTCGCACCGTGCGGCGTCGCGCAGTCCCGCGAGGACCAGGGCGCTGGTGGGTCCGCCGTCCGCCGCTTCCCTGCGGAAGGTCTCCCGCAGGGTGCCTTCGGCGGCCAGGGCCGCGGTGACGCCACGCATACCGGCCAGGTCCAGCCGGACCGGCACCGCCGGTGTCCAGGCGAGCCGCCACCGGGTGGTCAGGGCGGCCGCGTCGCCGGTGCCCGCCACCTGGATCGGCTCGCCGTATCCGGTGCCGCACACCGCCAGGCGCTGCAGGAGGACCTCGCGGCGCCTGTCGAGCGCCGAGCGCAGCGGGTCCAGCCGCAGCTCGCGCGGTGCGGGGTCGTCGGGTCCGGGCAGCCGCAGCGTGGTCAGCTCGGCCTCGACGGACGGGCCGAGACCGGAGCGGGGCGTGCCGGGGGCGACCCTCCCGCGGTCGGTGCCGACCAGGACGGTCTCCAACGCGCGGGCCAGTGCTCGGCCGCGGCCGAGCGGCTCGCCCTGGCCCATCACCGTGGTGAGGGCTTCCAGCACCTCGCCGCGGCCCGGT
The DNA here is from genome assembly GCF_023516615.1 of Streptomyces panaciradicis. Lineage (GTDB taxonomy): Bacteria > Actinomycetota > Actinomycetes > Streptomycetales > Streptomycetaceae > Streptomyces > Streptomyces panaciradicis. The sequence goes on along the minus strand of NZ_JAMGBF010000045.1, from coordinate 28,042 downwards.
GCCGCCAGTCCGCGCAGCCGGGCCAGGTCGCACGCCACGCGCAGGGTCTCGCGGGCCTCGCCGGTGCCGGCGACGTGTCCGGCGGCCCGCAGTTCGCGGCACACGCCGGTGATCGCCCGCGCGGCCGCGTCGTGCAGCCGCTCGGGGTCGCCGCCCGCGGTGAACACCGCCTGCTGCCAGCGCGGATCGCGGATGCCCGCGGGATAGCCGGAGCGCGAGTCCAGCAGGTCGAAGGCGTACGGCACGAGGGAGGTGACCACGGCCGGGTGATCCCCGGAGGCAGGCCCAGCGGGCTCCGCCGCCTCCCCGGCGGTCAGCGCCGGGGCGTGGAAGGCTCCCACGACGGCCGCGACCCGACGGCCGTCGGCCGAGGCCCGAGCGATCGTCGCGCGCATGTGGGCCTCACGCGCCAGATCGACCGCGGGCACGCCGCCCGCCGACTCGGCGTCGCGGCGCAGTGCCCAGCCGACGCCCAGCGCGGCCCGGCGGACCGCGTCGGGGGCGCAGCCCGGGGCGAGGACCTCCACACTGCGGTCCCACATGTCGTCGCCGTCCCGCCCCGTCCCGGACGCGGTCAGCGCGGCGGCGAACGCGGTGGGCGCCTCGCCGGACGGGACGCGGCCCTCCTCCCCCGCTCCGGGACCCTCGGCGCCCCACCGCGGATCGGACATCGGCAGGTCGCAGCAGACGACCTCGGCCCCGCGCTCGCGGGCCCAGCGGATCGCGGCGAGTTCGGGCGAGAAGTCGGCGAAGGGGTAGAAGCCGAGCCGGCCGCCCTCGCCGGCCCCGGCCAGCGCGACCGGGGCGACGGTGCCCGGCGCGCCGAGATGGGGCAGCCACGACTGGAAGTCGGCGGGCAGCTCCACGCAGACGACCTCGGCGCCGGCGGCGTCCAGCAGGGCGGGCACCACGGCGGCGAGCGCGGGGCTGTGGTGCCGTACGCCCAGCAGGTACGGCGCGACGCAGTCGGCGAGGGCGGTCAGGGCCGCCCTCGGTTCCAGGGCGAGTGTCACCGCAGGTTCTCCCGCAGGTCCCACAGGCGCCGCCAGGTGGCCGAGCCGTCCTCGGCGCGCCGGCGCACGGGGCCGTCCCAGTAGCCGAGCAGGCGTGCGTGGTCGGCCGGGTCGTCCTTGCGGACCACACCGAGCAGATGGCCGGGTACCAGGTCGAGCGAGTCGCCGCCGGGGAGGTAGGCGGCGGCCACTCCGAGGGAGACGGCGACCTGCACCGCCTCCGCGGTGGACATCACCGTGCCGGGGCGCTCCACGTCCCAGCCTTCTACGGAGCGTCCGGCCCGCAGGTCGCGGAAGACGGTCACCAGGACGTCGAGGACGGCGTCGTCGACGCCGAAGGCCGCGCCGGCCCGCGCGACGGCGGCCGTCGCCTGCCGCTTGACGAGTTCGGTCTCGGCCTCGACGTCCGCGATCGGGTGCACGGTCTCGAAGTTGAAGCGACGCTTGAGGGCGGCCGACATCTCCGAGACCCCGCGGTCGCGGAGGTTGGCGGTGGCGATGACGGTGAAGCCGGGAGCGGCGGCGACCTGGGCGTCGTCGGTGCCGGACAGCTCCGGCACGCTCATCCGCCGGTCCGACAGGATCGACACCAGGGCGTCCTGCACCTCGGGCAGGCAGCGGGTGATCTCCTCGACCCGGGCCACCTTGCCGGCGCGCATCGCGGCGAGCACCGGCGAGTCCACCAGGGCCTGCGGTGTGGGGCCCTGGGCGAGGAGCAGGGCGTAGTTCCAGCCGTAGCGCAGTGCGTCCTCGGTGGTGCCCGCGGTGCCCTGCACGGTGAGCGCGCTGGTGCCGCAGACGGCCGCCGACAGCAGTTCCGACAGCATCGACTTGGCGGTGCCCGGCTCGCCGACGAGCAGCAGTCCGCGCTCTCCGGCGAGGGTGACCACGCACCGCTCCACCAGGGCGCGTTCCCCGACGAACTTGGGGGCGATGACGAGTTCGTCCGGCAGCCCCTCGGGCGCGTCGGGCAGCTTGAGGGCGTCGCCGCCGCTGCCGCACACGAAGGTGATCACGGCGCGGGGTGTCAGCAGCCAGCCGGGCGGGCGGGGGCCGTCGTCGTGAGCGGCGAGGAAGGCGAGTTCGGTGGCGAAGCGCTCTTCGGCGGGCAGGGTCTGCCGGGCCGGAAGGGCCGTCACCGTGTCGGTCAGGGGCATGGAGGTCCTTGCTCGGTAGTTCGGTCGTCAGCGATGTGTGGCACAGGTGGGGGGCCGCCCGTGAGCGGCACCCTCGGCCGGTGGTGGGTCAGCGGCGGCGGCCCCGGCGGACCTTCAGCTCCTCGAAGCGGGGAGCGTCGCCGTCCTGGACGCGCTGCCACGCCCTGCGGTAGAGGTCCGCGGCCGGCTCGAACGGCACGATCACGCCGAACGGGACGTGTTCGTCGCTCACTTCGCCGAACAGCGGCAGCTTCCAGCGCTCCAGCGGCACCCGTGGGGCCGACTGCTCCACCCAGCCGCCGGGCAGGAACAGCGACCGGCCGGCCCGGGTCCGGGTGGCCTCCACCACGAGGTCGGTGGCGGCCAGTTCGGCGCGCGCCGCCTTCAGCCGCGCCGGCTTCCAGCCGGTCCACCGGGCCGTCATGCGGTCGGTCGGGTCGGGCATGGCCAGCAGCATCAGATAGAGCGTGGCGGCGTCCTCCCCCAGCCCGTACTCCTTGGCCACCTCGGTGACCAGCTCGGGAACCGAACGGCCGGGGTCCTGCGGCCACCAGGTGCCGTCCTTGCCCCGCTCCCCCGCGATCGGCTCACCGGGGTCGGCGAGCAGGGCCGCGAACCTCTGGTCGCGGACCAGGCGCAGCGCCGCCTCGGCGGCGTAGGGCCGCTGGTTGTCGACGCGCACCGCGGGCAGGTAGGGGTCCTGGCCCGCCTCGTCGAGGAGGTCGACGCGGATGGCCGGGGCGGGCTGGTCGTCGTGGGTGGCCAGGACGACGGCGCCGTACCGCTCGAAGCCGGGGCCGGTCTCGGTGGGGGTGCCGGCGGTCTTGCGGAAGTCGGGGAGGCTGATGTAGCGCCCCAGGTCGAGCATGAGTCCGGGGTGGGCGAGCCGTTCGCGTACGGCGGTGAGGGCCGGAGGCAGCGCGGCGCGGACCGGGTCGCCGGCCGGCAGCCGGTGGGCGAGCCAGGCACTCAGGCCGACCGCGCCGACCAGCGTCTCCGCGGTGAAGCCGTCCGTGTCGTCGCCGACGGGCCGCGCCCGGTCGCCGCTGATCGCCCAGGTGAGGTCCCGGCTGAGCCGGGGCGAGGAGGCCGGGTCCACCAGGGCGGGCAGCGCCTGACGGATCGGCCAGGAGGCGTGGCGGAAGGCGCGGATCGCGTCGCCGAGCAGTTCCTCCGGGACGGCCACCCGCTTGCCGACCTTGGCGTTCCACACGGCGGCGGCCGCCGCCACGTCCGGTCCCTCGGTCCACAGACGGGCGGGTTCGGCGGGCAGCAGGGCGCCCACGACCGCGGCTCGCACCGCGCCGTCGACGCCGTGCAGTTCGTCCTTGGCGACGGCCGCCGGGGCCACCTTCACGCCGATGAGGGTGCGTGCCTCGGGCGTGAGGAAGCTGCGCTCGTAGACGTCGATCCCCGGCAGACCGGCCACGACGAGCCGGGCGATCGTCTCGGTCACGCCGGTCAGGCGGGCGAACTCCTCGGCGGCCTCCGGGAACCAGGGGGCCGGGCCGCGCTCGGCCAGTTCGGTGAGGAAGGTCCGCATCCGGCCCGGGAGCGGGCTCTCGCTCAGCGGCCGCGTCTGAAGCGCCTTGTAGGGCGGCGGTGTCTCGAAGCGTCCGGCGGGGTCGTGGAAGTAGCCGGTGAAGCAGGCGCCGTCGTCGTCGAGGGAGTTGCGGCTCGTGACGGCGATGAAGGCGCCGTCGGTCAAGGGGAGCACACCGTGCCAGGAGCCGTCGCGCCATCCGCCCGCGGTGGTGCGCAGCGGCGCCGCCTCCAGGTGCAGGTGCACCTTGCGCCAGGCGGTGGAGTCGTCCGGTGTCAGGCCGAGGCGGTCGAACTCGGCGAGGAGGGTGCGCAGGGCCTCGCGGTGCTCCTCGGTGGTGGTGGCGGAGGCCGCCCGGTAGGCCAGTGCGGTCGTCCTCTCCAGCAGCCGGTCCAGGTCCGGCTGTCCGGAGGGCAGCGGGTGACCGTCGAGGTGGAGGCGGACGTCCGGAAGGGCGGGCAGGGCGGTGTCGGCGAATCCGCCGGCGCGGGCCAGGACGCGCAGGGCACGGAAGACGGTGTCGGCCTCGTCGTCGCGGTTCCACCAGTAACTGCGCGACGAGCCCAGCCCGTTCACCGCCGCCATGAGCACGCCGTCCGCCGGTCCCGCCGGCCCCTCGTCCTCCAGCTCGCCTTCCAGGGCGCGGGTCAGCCGGGTGGCCGCCGCGTCCAGTACGGCCTGCTGGGCGGCGGCATAGCGGGCGACTCCGGCGATCCCCTTCACCAGGGCGTCATGGCTGACCGGCAGGAGGGTGCGGATGGCTCCGGTCAGCGCGTCATGGTCCTCGCCCTGCTCGCCCGCGGCGGCGGTCAGCAGTGCCGCGGCCGTGTCCCGGTCGATGGTCCGCAGTGCCGTCGACCCTTGCGGGTCACGTGCGGTCAGGCACTCCCAGAACTGCACGGGAGGCAGCAGCAGGGTGCCCTCGCCGAAGTCGCCGGGGGTGCGGTCGGTCTTGGCCCAGGCGGTGCGCACGCCGTCGGCGTCGACCAGGTCGAGCGTCCAGTTGTTGCGCACGACGGCCGTGGGGCGCTCCGCGCCGGGGAAGACGACCAGCGCGTTCGGCACACCGGCCGCGGCGGGCAGGGTGACGGTGTGTCCGGCGAGGTCCTCGGCGCGCCGCGTACCGTCGGGCAGGTCCACCACGCGCAGGCCGGCCAGGCCGTGGACGGGGGCGCAGGCGGGGGTGGCCTCGGTGGTGGGAGCGGGGCGCAGCCTGCCGCCCACGTAGCTGCTGCCGGCGGGGGCCTCGCGCAGGGCGTCGGCGAGGAAGGCGGGCTTGCTCATCCGTCCGCGCTCGTTCGTGGCCGGGTCGTACTCGTACCAGCCGTGCGCCTCGCGGTCCTCGCCGTCCGCGTGCCAGACCCAGTAGGACGATCCGTCGAAGAGCAGCGGCCGTTCGTCGGGCAGGGTGGTGTCCCCGACGTGCACGACTCCGCGACCGGTGGTCCGGCCGCCGTCCGGCAGGGGCAGGGTGATCGGGAAGTCGCCGCGGTACCAGTCCATCTCGGTGCCCCGGGTGGAGTGCCCACCCTTGAGGGACTCCACGCGGTCGGCGCGCGAGTGCCAGTAGCCGCGCAGACCGTCCCTGCGGGAGTTCCAGTACACGAGGAGTTCACCGTCGACGTGGTGGAAGCCCGGGTCGCCCGAGACGTCCTGCGCGGGCAGGCGCAGGTCGTGGGTGAGCACGGTGCCGTCGGCGCCGATCACGCGGGCCTGGGCCTTGCCGGCGACGACCAGGTGGGGCCAGGCGTCGGCGACCACGATGTCCTGCACCAGGTCCTTGGCGACGAGCTCGGCCGTCGCCTCCTCCCAGGCCGGCCAGCCCAGTTCGTCGAAGAGCCCGGCGCGCAGGGTGCGGGCCAGCACCGGTGCCAGGTCGGTGCCGACGGCGGCGCGGACGTCGTCCTCGGCCAGCACCAGCGCCTCGGCGGGCAGCCACCCGAGCCGTTCCAGCGCGTTCGGCAGTCCGGGCAGGCCCACGGCGGTGAAGCCCCGCACCACGGTGCTCACCCACTCGGCCAGCCAGGGGCGGCCGCCGGGCGAGGCCGCGAGCAGACGGATGGCGCGCAGCGCCTGGTCGCCGTTGTGGAAGCGGTCAGCGCCTCGCAGGAAGGCGTCGAGGAACCGCGTGTCGGCACCGAGGAAGGTCAGCTCCCGCTGTCCTTCGCCGATCGCCCACGCCATCAGCGGCAGCTCCTGGTTCTTGTCGGGAGCGGCCACCGGCACGTCCAGGGACAGCAGCAGGTCGATCAGGTCGATGTCGTGCGTGACCTTCAACCCCCGTCCGGACTCGGCGAGTTCGGTGCGCAGCCGGGCCGCTGCCCGCTCCACCAGGGGGTACAGCTCCGGCATCCGCGTGGAGCTGCGCCAGGACCGGGCCCGCTCCCTGAACGTCAGGAACCGCTCCAGCCAGCCCGCGGTGCCGTCGCTCGGCCGCTGTTCGGCGGGCAGGGAGCCGTCCCACAGGCCCGTCGTCGCGCCGGACGCCTCCAGGACCTGCAGCCACATCGCGGGCACGTCCGCGTCGGCCCCGGCCGGGAGCATGTCCAGCAGCATGCCGCGCACCCGCGGCTCCCGCTCGGCGAGCGCCACCAGTGCGGTCCGGTGGCCCTTCCACCAGCCGGCCGAGGCGCGCAGCGTGGCGGGCAGGCCGAGCAGCTCGGCCAGGTAGTCCTGTTCGGCCCGGTCGGCGTCCTGTCCGGCGCCGCGGGCGAGCTTGCGCAGGTCGTTGGCCATCTGGGCGGACGGCGGCAGGCCGCCCGCGGTGCGGCGCAGGCACAGGCGCGTGAAGCGCTCCAGCGCCTCCTCGGCCGACACCCGCGCGGCCAGTTCCCTGCCGTAGGCGGAGAGCACCTTCACCGGCAGGGCTCCGGCCAGCGCGAACTCCAGGAACACCGCGTCCAGGCGCTCCTCCTGCACCGTCAGTCCGTGCTCCGCCTCCGCCTTGCGGGCGCGGGTGAACAACTGGGCGGCGTAGGTGGCGTTCTCCTCGGCGAGGAAGACCCGGCCGGCCTGCTCGTAGAAGGTGGGCAGGAAGTGCGGGACCGCCGCGGCCAGCCGCTGCCCGAGTTCCAGGTAGGCGTCCAGCGCGGCCTTCGGGCGGGACTTCGCCTGCCGGGCCGCCCGCTCCAGATCCGGTACGACGCCCAGCGCGTGGTGGCCGTCCTCGGGGTGGTGCACCAGCACCCACTCGGGAAAGCCCAGCGACTGGCGCAGCCCGAGGCCCACGACGGCCGGCTCCGCGGCGGGCTCCAGGCCCAGGAAGCCGGCGGCCAGGTCCTCGGCTGCCCCCAGCTCCCCGGCGACCAGCCGGACCACCACCCGGTCCTCCAGGCCCGGGTGACGGTAGGCGCGCGCCGTCAGCGGCACCGCCCGCTCGTCGGCCGCCTCGGCGTCCGGCGGCAGCACCGCGCCCGCCGTCAGCAGTTCCCCGTACGACACCTGCGTCCCCCCGCTCATGCGTTCTTGCCTTCCTCGATCGTGCGCCCGGCGTACAGCGCCGCGGCCATCCGCATCCCCTCCGACCAGGCCACCGGGCCCACCTGCCGCAGCGGCAGGGCGCGGCCGTCCTGGTCGTGCCAGGTGAGGCTGCCGGTCTCCACCGTGTCCTCCCAGTACGGCTCGCCGATCCACACACTGGCCTCGACGGTGCGGCCGCCGTCGCGGACCCGGGCGGTGGAGTAGCCCCCCGACACGCGGTAGCCGAGCGAACTCGCCCGCGCGGCCAGGGCGAAGCGGGAACGGAAGGAGCCTCCGGTGAACTCCCGTACCTCGGTGGCCTTGGGGTCGAGTTCCTCGGGCCGCTGCCAGGTCGCGCGGTGGATCTGCTCCACCCGCTGGACGATGCCCAGCTCCGCCGCGAACTCCCGGATGTCGTCGAGGTCCGGCAGCAGCACCGGGTGCGGCAGCGTGACCGTGCGCGGGGACAGCCGTACCGTCTCGCCGTCCAGGTTCACCACGCGCAGTTCGCCGTCCTCCGTGGCCCCGCGCAGGAATCCGACCTCGTCGGGGTCGTCGCCCACGACCGCGAGGTCGCGCAGCGCCACCTGCCAGGCCTCGTCGGGCCACACCCGGGCCAGCAGACCGGTGGGGACGGGCAGCGACGACACCATCCAGGCATCGACCTGCGCGACGCAGGCCGTGGCGTGCCGATCCAGCCATTCGGCGAACCGCCGCAGCCGGTCCACCTCGGGATGGTCGCGCAGCGCGCGCGGCAGCGATTTCAGCTGCCGCCCCGCGGCCCGGCCCGAGGTGGCGCGCGCCGCCACCCGCCCGTCCACCAGGGCGACTTCGTACCCGTCACCCGCCGAGAGCCAACCCACGAGTCCCCGCCTTCCACATCAAGACAGCAAGAAGAAAGCACAGTTCAGCCGGGGACATCCCGGCGCCAGTGCGACGATGTGAGGAACGTTAGCGGCGATCACTGACAATCGGCGGTGGGAGAGGGTCACAGGACTTCTACAGTCCGGAGTGACGGCACGCCGTGCGGCCGCGTTCGCGGTTCGGGCCGCTCAGGAACGCTCCGTGGCGCCGCCTGTCCGGCCGAGCGGTTTCAGCCAGGCGACGGACGGTTGTCCGGTGCGCCGCCGGGCTCCGGCCCGCATGGGCGGCGAGGCCTTTGGGTGAGCGCCGCCTGGCGGACGACGCGGACACAACCGGCCGCGACGCGCCTCGGGCGGACAAGGACATCAAGGAAAAACGCGGGTGACGTGGAGATCATCGCCCAAGCGCATCGAAAGAAGCTGCCATGGGCATGCATTCGGTCGTTTGATCCCTCCCCCACGAGGAGTGAGCGCGAGATGAGCGCCCCCACCACGGCACCCATCCCCACCCCCACAGCCCCCGGACGACTGCCGCTGATCGGCCACGGACTGCGCCTCGTCCGCGATCCGCTGCCGTTCATCACCTCGCTGCGCGAACACGGCAGCGTGGTGCGCATCCGCATCGGCCCGACACCCGCCTACGTGGTCACGGACCCCGCACTGGCCCGGCGCGTCCTGGTGACGGATGCCGCCCACTTTCCCAAGGGCGGCAAGTACTACGACGCACTGCGGGTCTTCCTCGGCGACGGCGTCGCGACCGTCGCCGACGGCGACACGCATCTGCGCAACCGCCGTCTGATGCAGCCCATGTTCAGCAAGGCGCACATCGCCGAGCGCGGCGACGCCATGATCGACCAGGTGCGCGCGACGGTCGGCGCCTGGCCCGCGGGCGAACCGCGGGACGTGTTCGCCGGCATGAACGAGATCACCCTCGCGACGTTCCTCGTCGCCGTGTTCGGCGCCGACCTGCCCGCCCACCTGGAGGGCGAGTTCACCGCCCTCATGCCCGAAATCATGAGAGGAACGATTCGGCAGGTCCTTCTCCCGCCCTGGATCACGCGGCTTCCGCTGCCCGCCAACCGTGCGCACGCCGACCGTGTCGCCCGCCTGCGCGCCCTCATCGACCAGGCCATCGACCACCACACCGACGCCACCGCGCCGGAATCCGCTGCGGCGGACGGCGCGTCCGGCGCCGAGGCGTGCCCCCACGCGTCCCAGGCGCGGCGCCGGCAGCCAAGTGGCCTGTTCGAGACCCTGATCGGCGCGGAAGACCAACTCGGCCGCCGGCAGCTGCAGGACGAGGCCATCACCCTGCTGGCCGGGGCGATCGAGACCACCGGCACCACGCTCGCCTGGGCGCTGTACGAAATCGCCGGCCACCCCGCCGTCGAACGCCGTCTTCGCGAGGAACTGGCCTCGGTGTGCCGGGACCGGCCGCTGCGCTATGACGACCTGGACCAACTCCCGTACGCCCGAAGGGTTCTGCAGGAGGCCCTCAGGAAATACGGGGTGTCCTGGATGGTGACGCGGACCGCAGCCCGCGACATCGTCCTCGGCGGCCACCTCATCCCCGCGGGCGCCGACGTCGTGTGGAGCCCCTACCTGCACCAGCACGACCCGTCCGCTTACCCCGACCCGGACGCCTTCGACCCGGACCGCTGGGAGGCGGACCGGCTTCCGGCCACCCGAGGATCCTTCCTCGCCTTCGGCGACGGCCGCCGCAAGTGCATCGGGGAGAACTTCGCGTGGGTCGAGCTCCAGATCATCCTCGCGACCCTCCTGCAGATCTGGCCCCGGTTCACGATGGCCTCCCCACCGCCGCGCCCCCAGGCCGTCATCACCGTCAAACCCGACGCCCTGACCATGCGGTTCCACGCCGACTCCACCGACTGACAGGGGTGTCGAGTGGTCCGGGCCCCTCGGGCCGGCTCCCTCCCCGACCGTCGAACCGGCGGGGACTGACCGTCAGGGGAGCCGCGTCGCACCGCGAAGACCAGCACGGAGTCCGCACTCCACCGAGGTCCGTCACGGGGGCGATGGACGGCCGTCACCGATGCCGTGCCAGGCTGTCACCGATGACATCGGGGTTCCGTGCTGCCCGGCCCGAGCGTTCCCGGACGGTTCGGGGCGATGGTGGTGCCGTCCGGTCGCGCGGGCCGGCGGCGCCCCAGCTCCTGCGACGGGTGACCGGTCGGGAGAGGGGCCCGGTCCCGGCCCCGATCGGCCAGGGCCTTGTGCTCATCCGCCCCGCGGCCCCCTCTCCGTGCCCCGACCAGGAGTCCCTTCATGCGCCTTGTCCCCGGCCACCGGCACACTCCGGCCCGCCTGGCCGTCGGTGTGCTGCTCACCGCGCTGCTGCTTTCCTGCTCCGCGGCGCCGTCCGGCGACACGCGATCGGCACCGAAGGGCTGGCGGCTGACATGGTCCGACGAGTACTCCGGAGCGGCGGGTCAGGCACCCGACCCCGACAAGTGGGTCCACGACACCGGCGGAGAGCCGCAGTGGGGCAACAAGGAATGGCAGTACTACACCGACAGAACCCAGAACGCGGCGACCGACGGTGACGGTCACCTCGTCATCACCGCGCGCCGGGAGGAACTGCCGGGCATGGGCCACTGCCCGTACGGCACCTGCGACATCACGTCGGCCAGGCTGACGACGAAGGGCACCTTCTCTCAGACGTACGGAAAGATCGAGGCGCGCATCAGGGTTCCGGAGGACGGCCCCTTTCTGCCCGCCTTCTGGATGATGGGCGACAACGACTCCACGACGTCGTGGCCCGGGAACGGCGAGATCGACGTCATGGAGGTCGCGGGCGGCGAACCGGACACCGTCTACGGCACCGTCCACGGACCCGGCTACGGCGACGAGGGGATCGGCGGACATCGCACGCTCCCGGACGGAGAACACTTCTCCGACGCCTTCCACACCTACGGCGTGGAGTGGGACAGGAACCGCATCACCTGGTCCGTCGACGGCCACGCCTATCACGCCGACAGGCGAGCGTCCCACGGCGCCGGACGGAAGTGGGTCTTCGACCACGACTTCTATCTGCTGCTCAACCTCGCCGTCGGCGGCGAGTGGCCCGGCCCCGTGCCCAAGTCGACCCCGTTCCCCGTCCGCATGCTGACGGACTGGGTTCGCGTGTACGAACGCGCCTGAACGCGACGGTCCCGAGCTCCCCTTCGCCCGCCCCCGACCACCAGGCACGCAGGGGCGAAGTTCACCCACCTCTCCCCAACCGATTGACGCATAGGCATGGTCATGCCACGCTCCGTCCGGTGGGAGCGCTCCCATTCCCCCACTGGATCCCCTTTTCCCAGGAGCCGCTCATGTCCGCGTTCGACTCAGTACGTCGCCATGGCAGACCCCTCGCCACCGCCCTGCTGGCGAGTTCGCTCCTTCTCGACGGCCTGCTGGCCACCCCGGCAGCCGCCGCGGGGACCACGGCGGTCCGGGTCAACCAGGTCGGCTACCTGCCGGACGGCCCCAAGCGCGCGACGGTCGTCACGAGCAGCACCCAGTCCCTCACCTGGCAGTTGCGCAGTGCCTCCGGCACGGTGGTCGCCTCCGGCTCCACGGTCCCGCGCGGTGCGGACGCCCCCTCCGGCCAGTCCGTTCAGCTGGCGGATTTCTCGTCGTACCAGGGGACGGGTACGGGTTACGTCCTGTCGGTGGACGGCAGCGACAGCGACCCGTTCGACATCCGCGCCGATCTCTACGACGGGCTGCGTTCGGACGCGATGGCGTTCTTCTATCACCAGCGCAGCGGCATCGCCATCGACGCCTCGCTCGTCGGCTCCGCCTACGCCCGCCCCGCCGGACACCTCGGCGTCTCCCCCAACAAGGGCGACACCTCCGTCCCCTGCCAGTCCGGGGTGTGCGACTACACCCAGGACGTCCGGGGCGGCTGGTACGACGCGGGCGACCAGGGCAAGTACGTCGTCAACGGCGGCATCTCCACCTGGCTGGTCGTCAACTCCTTCGAGCGGGCCCAGCGCGCGGGCACGGACGCGGCGCTGGGCGACTCGACCCTGCGCGTGCCCGAGCGCGGCAACGGCGTCCCCGACGTCCTGGACGAGGCGCGCTGGGAGCTGGAGTTCCTGATGCGGATGCAGGTGCCCGCGGGCAAGCCGTACGCCGGAATGGCCTTCCACAAGATTCACGACGCTGCCTGGACCGGCATCCCGACCCGCCCCGACCAGGACGCCCAACCCCGCGAACTGCACCGGCCCTCCACCGCGGCGACCCTCAACCTCGCGGCCACCGCCGCGCAGTGCGCCCGTGTCTTCCGGCCCTACGACTCCGCCTTCGCCGACCGCTGTCTGGCGGCCGCCCGCCGGGCGTGGACCGCGGCACAGGCCAACCCCGCGATGTACGCGCCCGATTCGGACAGCACGGGCGGTGGCGCCTACGGCGACAGCCAGGTCACCGACGAGTTCTACTGGGCGGCCGCCGAGTTGTACGCGACGACCGGGGAGAGCACCTACCGGGACGCGGTCACCTCCTCCTCCTGGCACACCTCCGCAGGCGCCTTCACCCCCTACGGCTTCGGCTGGGCGGACACGGCCGCGCTGGGCCGGCTCACCCTGGCGACCGTCCCCAACGGGCTGCCCGCCTCCGACCTGGCCCGCATCCGCGCCTCGGTGGTCTCGGCAGCCGACGGCCACCTGTCCACGATGGCCGGGCAGGGCTACGCGGTGCCGATACCCAAGGACGGATACTTCTGGGGCTCCAACAGCGAGGCCGCCGACAACGCGGTGGTCATGGCGGTCGCCGGGGAGTTGACCGGTGACGCGCGCTACCGCGCCGGAGTGCTGGAGTCGATGGACTACCTGCTCGGCCGCAACGCCATCGGGCAGTCCTATGTGACCGGCTACGGCGAGAGGTCCTCGCACAACCAGCATCACCGCTTCTGGGCACACCAGTTGGACGCCTCACTGCCGAACCCGCCGGCGGGCTCGCTCGCGGGCGGTCCCGACAGTGCGCTGCAGGACCCGGTGGCGCAGGAGAAGCTCGCCGGCTGCGCGCCCGCCGCCTGCTACATCGACGACATCGGCTCGTACTCCACCAACGAGGTGGCGATCAACTGGAACGCCCCGCTGGCCTGGCTGGCCGCCTACGCCGCCGATCGCCCGTCCGGGGGCGGCAGTCCGCAGCCGACGGCGTCCTGCGCGGTGACGTACAAGGTGGACAACGCCTGGAGCGACGGCTTCACCGCGACCGTCACCGTCAAGAACACCGGCACCTCCGCGGTGGACGGATGGCGGCTGAACTGGAACTACCCGGGCGGCCAGCGCGTGACCAGCGCCTGGAACGCGACCGTCACCCAGTCGGGCGCCGACGTCGTGGCACGCAACGCCGACTGGAACCGCGCCATCGCGCCCGGCGCCACGGTGAGCTTCGGGGTAGAGGGCTCGCTCAGCGGAAGCAACCCGTCCCCCACGGCCTTCGCTCTCGACGGAAACGCCTGCGACTGACCGGCGCCGGAGGGCCACAGGTCCGGTGCCGGACACGACCGTTCCGTCCACCCTCCCGCGGGTGGACGGAATCGGCGTGCTCAGCTCAGCTCCTCGACACCCGGGCCGCCTCACGCGCCATGCGCCGGGCCTCGCCCGCCGACGGAGACCGGGCACGGGGCCGCGGTGGAGGGGGTGCGGGAGATCTCCGGCGCGCTGGGGGTCAAGCGGCCGCTGCGCGATCTGGGAGTCGACCGGGCGATGCCGGCCTCCATCGCGGTCGGCGCGGTCGTGACGAAGAACGCCCCGCGCCTGCCGAGCGAGAGCGAAGTCCTGGAACTGCTCACGCTGACGTACTAGCCCTGCGCCGAGGAAGACTCGATACGGCGATGTGCAGGGCCGTTGCGCGGTGCCTGATGCTCCGGTGGCGGCGCCTGCACCATCCGCCACCGCGCCGGACCGACCCCGCTGCACGGCATGGGGAACGGAACGCGGCGCCCTCTCAAGGGGCTTGGAGTTCGAACTCCGCGCGGGCCGACGCCACACCGTTGATCTGCAGCGCGATGGCATGCGCTCCGGGGTGGTACCGGCGGGTGGTGATCGGCCGGAAGGAGTGTTCGCGGGTCACCTCCATCGCCTCGCCCGGGCCGAGGGTGCGGGTGGTGAGCTTGAACGTCTTGGCGCTCTGCGAGCCGTTGGCCTTGTTGTGGTGGACCACATAGTCGATTGCCAGCCGGGCCTCCTCCGCACCGGCGTTGCGGATGACCGCGGTGAACCGGATGCTTCCGCCGAAGGCCACCCGGACGCGGTCGAGCACCGGTCCGTCCACCTCGACCGTCGCCGGAGCGAAGCCCAGCAGTTCGAGGGCACCGGGATGACCACGTTTGACCAGCGTCCGCAGGCCGTGACGCACGAGTGGTCCGGTCGTCGGGGCCGGTGCGTCCGACCAGCGTCGCGCGGTCGCCACGACTAGGTCGGCGTGGTCACGGCTGAGGTCGTTGAGGTGGTTGGCGACGGAACGCCGGACGTACTCGCTCTCGTCACCGTAGAGGGCGTCGAGGACGGGCACGGTGACGCCGGGACGAGCGATGAGGTCCGGCACCCGTGTCGACCAGGGAAGGTAGGGCCGGGTGCCCTCCGAGGCGAGGCGGCGCACGTCGGCGTCGGGCGACAGCGTCCACCCGGCGACGATGCCGAGGCCCCGGTCCACGTCGTGGCGCAGCAGGACGCGGAGGGCGAACTCGGACGTCAGCCGCCCGGTGAGCTCGGCCAGCAGAGCCATGGCATCGTCGAAGGCATCGGCGGTGTCCTCGGCGACGGCCTTCGTGGCAACGGCACTCGTGACCGGCCAGATGAGCCATCCGCCGAACACCGGCGCGCTGTCCTTGGCGGCGCGCACGACGCGCGCCAGTTCGGCGTAGTCACCGGGTACGTCCGCGAGCAGGGCGTCTCTGAGCAGATCGGCCCTCTGGCGCAGTGCGAGGGGGGCCAGTTGCTGCTCGGCGGCTTGCAGCGAGGGGAGTTCCGCACTGGGCAGTACGGTGCGCACGGCCAGGATCAGGGACTGCGCGGTGCGGTCGTTGATCAGTTCGTCGGCGAAGGGCATGGTCGTCTCTTCCTCGTGGTCGTCTACGCGTCACTCGACGTACAGGAGCTCCCTGGTGAACTGCCGGTCATCAGGCCGGATGGGCCGTGGAGGCGAGGTAGGTGAGGGCCTCTTCGCTGCGGCTCCCGGGCTCGGGGCTGCCGACGAGCAGCAGTTGTCCAGGGGCATCAGTCACGTCGAAGCTCTGGTAGGTCAGTTCGACGCGCCCCACGTCAGGGTGCTCGAACACCTTGAAGGCCCGTGTGATGCCTCCGACGTTGTGGTCGGCCCACAGAGTGCGGAACTCCTCCGAGACATCGCCGAGTTCGGTGACGATACGGGTGATGGCCGCGTCGTTCGGGAACCGCCCCGCGTTCAGCCGCAGCGCGTGGACGGTACTGCGCCGCAGCGACTCCCACTCCGTGAACACCGTCTTCGCGCGGGGGTGGGTGAACAGGATGCGGGGCATGTTCCGCTCGTTCCCGAACGGCGACAGCAGTGCGTCGGCGACGGAGTTGGTCGCGAGAACGTCGAAGGCCGGGCCGAGTACGTAGGCCGCCGCCTGGGGAAAAGCCTCCAGCAGGTTCAGAAGCGAGGGGTGGACGAGGTCCCTCGCGCTGTCCGGGCCGAGCCGGGGGTTCAGCCCTGCCAGCCGGTACAGGTGCTCGCGCGCATCGGGGGCGAGACGAAGCGCGTGCCCGATCGCCCCGATCACCTGCGCGGAGGGATTGCGCTCGCGCCCCTGCTCGAGGCGGGCGTAGTAATCGGCGCTCACCCCGGCGAGCACGGCGACCTCTTCGCGTCGAAGGCCACGGACGCGCCGCTTCGAAAGCCCGCGTGCGAGTCCCGCGTCGGTCGGCTCCACGCGTGCGCGGCCGGCGCGGAGAAACGCGCCGAGCTCGTTGTCGTGTGCCGCCATGGCATCGACCCCGGCCGCGCTCACCGGCCTCGCGACGGGGTGATTCGGCACGGTCAAACGCCTGATCATCAAGGTCTTCCTGTCCGGGTCGATGACTTCTTTTCCTGTCGTGAACGGCGTCCCAGCATGTACCGGCCCACAGCATCGGGGAACGGTGCCGCAACCTGGGTGCGCCACACCCAGGCTCATACTGCCTTCCCGCTTCCGGCGCCGGGCCGTCGAATCGGTGGTGGAAGCGGCGGATGCCGCCAGTACAGCCGACAGGGGCACACATGACCACGTCAGCAGAAACGAAGACCGTCCTCATCACCGGCGCCAGCAGCGGCATCGGCGAGGCCACCGCCCGGAGACTGGCCGCACTCGGCCACCGCGTGCTCCTCGGCGCCCGCCGAACCGAGCGCCTGGCCGCACTCGCCGAGGAACTGCGCCACGGCGGAGCGTCCGCCGCCCACCGCGAGCTGGACGTGACCAGCCTCGACTCGGTGCAGGCGTTCGCCGCCGCCGGCATCGAGGAGTACGGCCGTATCGACGTGCTGGTGAACAACGCTGGGGTGATGCCGCTGTCACCGATCGCCGATCTGCGGATCGCCGAGTGGGAGCAGATGATCGACGTCAATCTGCGCGGCGTCCTCTTCGGCATCGCCGCGGTGCTGCCGCAGATGCGGCGGCAGGGCGGCGGTCACATCGTCAACGTGTCCTCGGTGTCCGGGCACCGGGTGGACCCGACCGCCGCCGTCTACAGCGCCACCAAGTTCGCCGTGGCGGCTCTGTCCGAAGGACTGCGACAGGAGAGCCGCGATGTCCGCGTCACTGTCGTCAGCCCCGGGTTCACGAAGAGTGAGCTGACCGATCGCGGCGGCTCGGCGGAAGCCCGGGCCGCCGCACGGGCGGCGGCCGAGCAGCTGGCGATCCCGGCTTCGGCCATCGCCGATGCCATCGCCTTCGCCATCGACCAGCCGGCGAACGTGGACGTCAACGAGCTGGTCGTGCGGCCCACCGCGCAGGGGTGACCCCGGTCCCCGGGTGAGGACCCGGTCGCTCCTGGACCCGGCCGCTCTCGGCGGGCCGGGGCGACGACCGCAGCCGATGCCCGGCCGCCGCCCTGGGGAGCGGTGGCCGGGCTGACCACGGTCGCAGGTCAGACAGCCGGCCCGAGGGCAATCTTCGCCAGGACGGCGGCCAGTTCATCGGGCATGGAAAGGAACGGGGAGTGGCCGCTCGCGAGCCGGTGCACCTCGTCCGAGCGGGTGGCCAGCACCTCCTGGTCGTGCGGCGGCAGGGCCTGATCGTGCTCGCAGACGATGTACGCCGAGGGGACGGTGCGCCACGCCGCCTGCGTCAGCGGCTCACGGAAAGACCGAGTGCTCTGCGGAACGAGCCGCCGCACCGCCTCCTGGACTTCGGCATCGGGCAGGTCGCCGTAGAACATCACCGGGGAATCGTCCGGTACCGGTTGCAGGCCGTGAGGCTCCTCCGGAAGCGGCGCACCGTGAAAGCCGAGCAGACTCTCGCCGGCGTCGAGCTGGTAGGCCGCCAGATAGACGATCCGCACCACGTTGGCGGCTTGGGCGGCGGCCTGGGTGACCGGGATACCGCCGTAGGAATGCGCGACGATGACGACGGGCCCGTCGATGCGGCCGAGCTCTTCGAGTACGGCCTGGGCGTCTTCGTGCACGCCGCAGTCCCGCCCGGCGCTGGGCAGGTCGACGGTTCGTGTCGACCAGCCGGCGGCACGGAGCGCCTCCCTCGGCTTGTCCCAGCACCAGGAGCCGTGCCAGGCGCCGTGGACCAGGAGCATGGTCGGGGAGGGAATGTCGCTGTCGATCACATTGACTCTTTCGTTTGCGA
The DNA here is from genome assembly GCF_023516615.1 of Streptomyces panaciradicis. GTDB lineage: Bacteria > Actinomycetota > Actinomycetes > Streptomycetales > Streptomycetaceae > Streptomyces > Streptomyces panaciradicis. Next base: position 10,196 of record NZ_JAMGBF010000045.1, on the reverse strand, counting down.
AGACGCGAGGTGTCCCGCCGGGCCCGGCGGGAGCTGTGTTGTCGTGCGGAACCAGCCTCGCCGGGCCGGCACAGCACAACATCAGTCGAATGACCGCTTCTTGAACTGGCCGTTGATCCCCCGGTCCCGCGGACAAGCAAGCTATGGCCTGAGCAAGATCGAATGGTGTCGGAGGCGCCACCAGGCGTTCCGATACGCTGACAGCGGTGAGAGGTTTCCGTCCTCTCGACCCGCATGTTCGGACCCGGCGCCGCGACGGTGTCCGGACCGCGCGGAAGGAGCGTCGTGGCTGCACACGAAACCGGCTACGACGCAGGTCGGCTCACCGTCGTAGGGCGGGAACGCGAGTCGGCGGCCCTCGCCTCGTTCCTGCGGACCGCTGTCCGGGACGGCGGCGCTCAGCTGGTGACCGGCCAGCCGGGCATCGGGAAGACGGAACTGCTCAAAGCGGCCGTGCAGCAAAGTGCTTCCTTGGGCGCCCGCGTCCTCCACGCCTCCGGTTCCGAGTACGAGACAGAGCTGAGTTTCGCCGGTCTGCACCAGCTCCTGCTGCCCGCCGCGGACAGTCTGCCGGAACTGCCCGAGGTGCACCGCGCCGCGCTGGCGACCGCGCTCGGTTTCGAACGGGGCGATCCTCCCGGCCGCCTGGTGCTGACCAGTGCGCTGCTCGCCTGGCTGGGGCACCTCGCCTCGACGACGCCACTGGTGCTGGTGGTCGACGACCTGCAGTGGGTCGACCGCGCGAGCGTCGTGATCCTCAGTCTGGTCGCCCGTCGGCTCGGCGGCCTCCGGGTCGGCCTGCTGCTGTCGCAGCGCACCGGGCAGGAAAGCTTCTTCGACCGCCAGTCGGTGCCGGAACTGGCCCTGACCCCACTGGAGGACGACGCCGCCCAGAGCCTGCTTCGCCGGCACCATCCGCATCTGCACGCGTCCGTCCGCCACCGCATCCTCGCCGAGGCGGACGGCAATCCCCTGGCCCTCATCGAGCTGCCCCGGGCTCTGACCGCGGCGCAGGAGACCGGGGCCGACTTCCTCCCCCCTACCCTCCCGCTGAGCGCACGGCTGAGGTGGCTGTTCGAGAGCCGGGTGTCCCACCTGCCCGAGCCGACCCGCCGGCTGCTGCTGCTCGCCGCGCTGGGCAGCGAGGACAGCACGCCGCTGATGAAGGTCGTCGCCGGCTGTGCGAGCGACCTCGCTCCGGCCGAGGCGAGCGCCCTGGTCTCCGTCGACCGGCGGGCCGACCGGCTCCGCTTCGCGCACCCGCTCATCCGCTCCGCGGTCGTGGACCTGGCCACCGCGCCCGAGCGCCGGGCCGCCCACCACCGGCTCGCGCAGCTGGCGGCGGACCCGGACGTCCGGACCCTCCACCTCGCCGAGTCGGCCCTGGGACCGGACGACACCATCGCCGCTCGGCTCGTCGAAGTCGCGCTCACCACGCTCGAACGCGGCGACACCGCGCAAGCCGTGTCCCTACTGCTGCGCGCCGCCGACATGAGCGTCGACCCGGCCGACCGGGCCCGCCGGCTCGTCCGGGCCGCGTACATCGGGGCCAACATCGCCGGCACCCTCGACGGCGCCCGCGCCCTCCTCGAACGGGCCCGGGAGGCGGACCCGGCGGTGACGAGCACCCTGCGGGCGTCGACCGCCGCCGCGGCGCACCTGCTCAACAGCGACGGCGACATCGACACCGCTCACCAGCTGCTCGTCGGGGCCGTCACCCATGTCGATCCCGATGCGCAGAGCGCCGAAGCCCTGGAGGAGGCACTCGGCACGCTGATGATGATCTGCGCCTTCGGCGGCCGGCGGGAGCTGTGGAAGCCGTTCGACGACGCCGTCACCCGGCTGGCACCCCTGCTCACGGCGCCGTTCCGGCTCGCGGCGACGACGTTCGCCGACCCCGCGCGGTCCACGCCGGAGCACTTGCGGGAACTGGACGCCCTGCTCGCGGACCTGGACGCCGAGACGAATCCGATCCGTGCCGTGATGGTCGCCCTCGCGGGACATTACGTCGACCGGGTCCCCCGCGCCGCACTGGAGCGCACGGCCGCCGAGGGCCGGGCCGGAGGCGCCGTCGCGCTCGCCGTCCAAGCCGTGATCATGCTGGCTGCCGGCGCCTTCCACGAAGGCCGCTGGCAGGACGCGGCCGCCCTCGCCGACGAGGGCATCGCGCTGTGCCGGGAGAACGGCTACGACCTGCTGCTGTGGGGAGCGCAGAACCCCCAGATGCTGCTCGCCGCCGCACGGGCGGACCTCGACCACATCGCTCGTGCCCGCGTGCTGATGCACCAGTGGGCGATCCCGCGCAACGCCCTGGCCGTGCGGACCTTCACAGCCAACATCGAGGGCCTGGCGGCGCTCTCCCAAGCGCGCTACCAGGACGCGTACGAGCACTACACATCGATCTGCCCGCTGGGCACCTTCCCGTCGCACGAGCAGGTCTCGGTGTGGACGATCATGGACGCCGTCGAGGCGGCCGTGGGCAGCGGGCATGTGGACGAGGCACGCGCCCACGTGCGGGCCGCATCCGAGGCGGGCCTGGCCCGTATCTCGCCACGGCTGCGTTTTCTGTGCGCCGCTGCCGCAGCCCTGGTGGCGGACGACGACGTCTACCCCGACCTCTTCGATCCGCTGGTCGCGCATCCGGAGTCGCTGCGATGGCCGTTCCCGCTGGCCCGCCTCGAACTGGCCTACGGTGAGCGGCTGCGCAGGGACCGCGCGATGCGGGCCGCCCGACCGCATCTGGAACGCGCCGAAAAGCTGTTCACCAGCCTCGGCGCCACGCCGTGGGCCGACCGGGCCGAGGCCGCGTTGCGCGCCACCGGCAGAAGCCGACGCTCAGCCGGTCCTGCGGCCGTACTCACACCACAGGAACGGCAGATCGCCGAACTGGCGGCGACCGGCCTGACCAACCGGCAGATCGGCGAGCAGCTGCAGCTGTCGCCACGGACCGTCGGCGCGCATCTGTACCGCGTCTTCCCGAAGCTCGGCATCAGCTCGCGCGCGGCACTGCGCGACGCGCTCACCGATCTGGGCGCCGAGGAGAACGGTCCCTAGCCGGGGCCATAGCCCGACCTCTGCAGTTGGTGTTGGACGGACGTCAGCCGACGTCGATCACGATCTTGCCCTGGGCGGAGCCGCTCTCCACGGCCGCATGGGCGGCGGCCACGTCGGCGAGGGTGAAGCGCCTGGGATCGAGAAGCGGCTTCAGCGCCCCCGCGTCGGCGAGGGCGGCAGCCTCGCGCATGATCTCTCCGTGGTGCTCCCGCCCGCGACCGGTCAGCAGGGGCAGCAGGGTGAAGACGCCGGAGTACGTCGCCCCGCGGAAGGACAGGGGCGCGATGCTGTGCGTTCCCCAGCCCAGCGCGCTCACGACATGCCCCGTGTAGGTGCGCACTGCCGCGAAGGAGTCGTCGAGCACGCGACCGCCGACGGTGTCGAAGACGACGTCGAAGCCCTCGCCGCCGGTGTGCTTGGCGACGTACTCTTCCACCGCGGTGGTGGTGTAGTCGATCGGGGTGGCCCCCAGCCGCTCGACGACGGCCATGCGCGAGGGCGACGCGGTGGCGAAGACCTCCGCACCACGGGCACGGGCGATCTGCACGGCCACGTGGCCGATCCCGCCCGCTCCGCCGTGGACGAGGACCTTCTGCCCCGCGTGGACCTGCGCCCGGTCGACGAGACCTTCCCAGGCCGTGATGACGACCAGGGGCAGGGCCGCGGCCTCGCGCATGGTGAGGGCGGCCGGTTTGCGCGCGAGCAGACGGGCATCGACGGCCGCGTACTCGGCGAGCGATCCCTGCACATCACCCACGCCACCGGTCATGCCGAACACCTCGTCGCCGGGTGCGAAATCCTCGACCCCCGGGCCGACCTCCTCGACCACACCGGCCAGGTCCAGGCCCAGAACGGCCGGCAGCGTGCGCCGGGCGTGGGCGGCTTTGCCGGCCCGGATCTTGGTGTCCAACGGATTGACGCCGCTGGCCTCGACCTTGACCAGCACCTGGCCCGGGCCCGCGCTGCCCTTCTCGATGTCGTCGAGGACCAGCGGGGTGTCGAACTCTCGGAGAACCACTGCGCGCATGACTGCGTCTCGTTCCTGTCTTGTCGGGCGGAGGGAAGGGGCCGGCCGGTAACCCCAGTCTGCGCCGTGGCTCGCCACCGGAACATCAGTCAGATGACTCTCAGGTCATCAGGACTCCCCGGTTGCCAGTGGCTCCAGTCAGGGCTGGATGTTCTCCAGGTCCTCCAGAAGGCCGGGGTGCTTGGGCTCCCAGCCGAGCGCCTGCCGGGTGTACGCACTGGACGAGGGCTGGTCGCCGGCGAAGATCGGACCAAGGGGACCGTAGGTCTCCGCGGGCGCCGGCTCGACCGGGAGGCCCAGCCGTCGGCCGATGACCGTGGCGATGTCCCGCACCTGGTCGCCCTCGTCGGCCACGGCGTGCCAGGAGGTACCCGCTTCCGCCTGTTCCAGGGCGAGCCGGAAGAGGACAGCCGCGTCGAGCGCGTGCACGGCCGGCCAGCGCTGTGCGCCGTCACCCGGGTAACCGGACACTCCGGTCCGGCGTGCGATGTCGGTCAGGAGGCCGGCGAATCCGCCGGTGCCCTGGTTGTGCACCGTGCGCGGCAGGCGTACGGCGGTGCTGCGGACGCCGCGCGATGCCAGGCCCAGGATGGAGGTGACCGTACGACCGCGACCGCCGACCGGCCCCTCGATCATCAGCGGGTCGGCCTCGGTGGAGGCGCGGCCGGGTACGGCGGGCGTCCCCGAGACCGTGACGAGGGGGCGGCCGCTGCCGAGGAGTTCCTCGCCGAGGGCCGCGAGGGCGGCACCCTCCTCCACCACCGACTTCGCGACGGCGTCGGGGCTGCTGAAGTCGTGGCCGAACGCGAGGTGGATCACTCCGTCGGACTGGGCGGCGCCTGCGCGCAGGGTGTCCAGGACGGCGAGGGCTCCGCGCAGCGATTCGGCGCCGGCCGCCTCCATGGCCTGAGCGGATGCGTCGGAGCGGGCGAGGGCGAGGACGGTGTGGCCGTTGTCGAGCAGTTCGGCGACGACAGCGGAACCGATCAGACCGGTACCGCCGGTGATGAAAACGCGCATGGGAAACTCCCCAGGAGTGATGGGACTCTTGTCCCATCACCCTACCGCAGTGACGGGACAAGAGTCCCATCACATAGGATGGTGACCATGGCCAGATGGGAACCGGGTGCGCGCGAACGCCTGGTCGTGGCTGCCGTCGACCTGTTCACCGAGCAGGGGTACGACGCCACGACGGTCGCGCAGATCGCCGAGCGCGCAGGAGTCACCAAGAGCACCTTCTTCCGGCACTTCCCCGACAAGCGGGAGCTGCTGGTGGCCGGGCAGGAGACGCTGAGCCGGCTGCTGGCCGAGGGGATCGCCGAGACGCCCGCTGACGCCAGCCCGCTGGAGGCGGTCGCCGCCGGCCTGGAGCGCGCGTCGAGCGCGATGGGCCCCATGAGCCGCGAGATCGCCCCTCGCCTGAAGGCGGCCGTCGCCGCCAGTGCCGAACTGCAGGAGCGGGACGCCCTCAAGAGCGTCAGCCTCGCGGCCGCGATGACGAACGCCCTGGTCGCCCGCGGCGTCCCCGATCCGACCGCGGCCCTGGCGGGCGAACTGGGCGTCCTCGCCTTCAAACGGGGATACGCCCAGTGGTCCGAGAGCGAGCGTGACGGCAAGGACGAACTCGCCGGATACACCCTGGCGGCCCTGGACGAACTGCGCACGGCGAGCGCCTCGCTGGGCTGACCGGCCACCTGACCTCTCCGACTCGATAGTGGTGGGGCGCTTTCCCCTGGACGCGTACGGCCAGGGCTGGCGAAATCTGCTCTATGTGCGGTTTGCTCTGGCAGAGTCGGCGCATGTCTGCCCAGAGCATCTACGCCGTCGTCGGCATCGCGCCCGTCACCATCGCGCCCGTCACCGTCGCCGCCGACTCGGCCGCATGACGACCGCCGAGCAGCGCGCCGAGGGCGCGGGACCGTTCACCACCCGGCTCACCTGGCGGCCGCCCAACGGCGGCACGGCCGTCTGGGAGTCGCGACCCGCCCGGCGCCGCGGAGTCATCGCCTTCCGCCCGTCCGGCGCCCCGGCCGGCCAGGACATCAGCGTCGACGACCTCACTCTCGGCCGCCTGCGCAGGCTCAACGCCATCGCCGCGACCGCCTTCGTCATCGGCGGCGCACTCTTCGCGGTCGGCGCCGGTGTCGCCCAGCTGGGCGCCGGCGACGCCACCACCTGCGCCTCGATCTACTTCGCCGGCGGACTGTTCTTCAACACCGGCGGCTACGTCTCCCTGCTCCAGGTCGTCAACGCCCCCCGCCACGAACCCGGCGGAGAAGGCCGCCTGATCAGCCGCTCCTGGCGCTGGTGGAGCTACGAGCCGACACGGGTGGACTGGCTGAGCACACTCATCCTCTTCGCCGGCACGCTGGTGTTCGCCGTGAACCTGTTCGACTCCTTTCTGAAAGGGCTGAGCGTCCAGCAGATCAACCGGCTCATCTGGACCCCGGATGTGGTCGGCTGCGTGTTGTTCCTGCTCTCCGGCCAGCTCGCCTCCGTGGAGATCTGCCACCGCGCATGGCCCTGCCTGCACCGCCGGAGCCTCGGCTGGTGGATCGTCGCCGTCAACCAGCTCGGCTCGGTCCTCTTCATGGTCTCGGCACTCGCCGCCTATACCCGCCCCGCCACCGGCAGCCAGATCAACGCCGACATCGCCAACTGGACCACGCTCACCGGCGCGTGCTGTTTCTCTCTCGGCGGCTTCCTCCAACTCTTCGAACGGCCCTGACTCCTGGGATGACCGAGCGGCGGGAACCCCGACAGGCGGCAACTACCTCTGCGTACGCTGCCCGTATGGGGTTGAGAGCCGTCTACCGCGCGCACCGCCAGCTCGTCGCCCAGGTCGAACCGGTGCCTTCGCAGGCGCTCCCCGCCATCAACTGCGGCTGCCCCACCGCGGGATACAGCGCTCCGTCCCACCCCGACCCGGAGGTCATCTCAGTGTTTCGCGCACGGGTACTCCTCGGTGCCCCGCCGGCAGTGGTGATACTCGCCCTGTCCGGCTGCTCTTCCCACTGGGGCTGCACCGACACGACTGCCGAACGCGGTGAGGCAGGTGTCAGCGTGCAGGTCGAAGACACATCCGGGCGACGTCTTGGCGTCACCGCCGAGGTCGTCGGCTGGCGCCTCGAGCGGCATCCGCAGGTGCCCTCCGAAGGCGACAAGGTCCACTTCCACTACCGCTTCGACGGCGCCGCCCCGGCATCCGGCCCCGCGGTGGATACCTGTGCGGTCGACAGCGAGCGCGTGGCGTTGGGGTGTCAGACGGTCTCTTCGTCCGGGGCGTGGCCCGAGCCGGACGGTTCCCTCACGGGTGACGACTGGCTTGCCGTCGAGCATCCTGAGCAGGTTGCCGAAGTGCTGATGATCCCTAATGACCAGTCCTATGGCCGGCGGCCAACCTGCGAGCAGGACATCAAGGACGGTGGGGGGATGCATCCTCCGAAGCCGGCCGGCAGAGGGGACCAACTGTAGGCCGCGAAGCACGCACCAATAACACCTCGGGGAGCAGCAGCCATGGCTGAGTTGATCCGGCAGCAGGAGTTGGACGTGGAGGTCGACTTCTACGGCTTCGCCCTGCAGGACGTCGACGAGAACCAGGTACCGATCGAATACCCGGAGGGCCGGGAGGCCGGCAGCGCGTTCCTGGCCGCGCGCGAGGGACGGCTCGACATCGAGAGTGCCGGTCACACGCACACCGCCACCTTGTCCGCTGAGGTCTGGGACGGTGAGCCTGCGGCCGCGGATGACCGCGGGGAATGGGAAGCGCGGGGCGAGGCCCGGATCCACAGTCCCTCCGGTGAGCTCGCGGTGTGGGGCGTCACGGGCGGGCCGATGCACACCTGCCTCAAGCTGGCGGACAGCGGCGGCAGTTGGCGGGTACGCGTGTACTGCGAGGGTCGGGCCGAAGTCCGGCGGTCGGCCCAGCAAGGGGTGCCGGAGGGCATCGAGCACTATCTGGTGCAGTTCTGGCCGGCGAGGTGACGAGCGCGGCCAGGTGACCGAAGGAAGGTCCTGGTCGCCTCGGCGCGCGTCGAATCAGCGCAGAGCCGCCTATCGCGAGTCAGGGCGCGTCGCCGGAGTAATAGAAACGGCAACTCACGCCTGGACCCGGTATACGCGGCTCCCCCGGGCGCGGGTCGTAGAGCGCACGCCCGCCGGGGAACCGCCCCAGCTCGGTGGGCAGGGCGGCGCCGTTCTCGATCTCCTCTGGCCGCCACCCCGTGATGTCGAGCAGCAGCCCGTCCAGCGGCCCGCCTATCAGCAGGGCGTAGGCCTGCCGCGGGCGCGGCCCCGGGTCGGGATCGTCGTGGTCATGGCCGTAGACCCGGCCGCGCAGCAGCTGCTCGTCTCCGTTCATGCGTGAAGTTTCGCAGCGACCACTGACAACGGGCCTCTCACGAACGGCCGCCGTCCCGGGAGGCCAGGTGCGGGGCGGAGCAGCGCCACAGATGCGGCCCCCAAAGATCACGAGCGAACGCCGCCCGGCCGCCTGGACGTCCGTGGCGACACTCCCCGTCACTCATTCAATGGTCAACTTTCCACTTTGACTCTGTCGAGTGAAAATTCGGATATATGGTCGTTATATGGCTTAGCGCGCGGGCAAGTGAGGCTGACTGTGGTCGATGCGGCGGATGCAGAGGGACCGGGGCAGGCGCCGCCCGGCCTGGGACCGCTGGAGCAATCCCTGGCGATGGCGGCCGACCTGCTGGGTATGACGGAGGCGCTGGTGCGGGCGTCGTCCTGGATGGGGCTCGTGGGCTGGGCCGTGATGCTGTACCAGGCAGACGGCGCCCACCTGTTTCCCTGCGGGATGGCCGGCCTGAGCCGGCGCTGGCAGCCGCCGCTGCGGCCCTTGTCCACGGGGGACGCCTGGCCGGTGAGCGAAGCGGCGCTCGGGCAGGAGCGGGCGGGCTGCGGGACGACAGGGCCCTACCCGTTGCCGGCGAAGGCCGGGACCGCGGCCTGGATGGTGCTGCCGCTGGCCAAGAGACAGGGCGTCGCCGTGGCGCTGCGTCCCGGTGTCACCGACTTCCGCCCGGTGGAGCAGGACTTCCTGCGCGAGGCCGTGGGCATGCTGGACCGCTATCTGCCCGCTGTGGAGCGGACCGGACGCACGGTGGAGCCCGCCCCGCGCCTGAGGCAGCGGTCGGCCGGTGTTTTCCGCCTCGACCTGACCGACGAGCAGGTGGAGTGTGACGAGATCTTCGCGCGTCAGCACGCTCTGCCCCGTCCCGGGCGCTACCCGCTCGCCGACATCCTGTGCCGGATCCCCCCGCACGACCTGCCGCGGATCGAGGAGATCCTGGGCGAGCTGCGTGCACGACCCGGCACCTTCGAGGTGTCCTACCGCATCACCTCCGACGGCGGCGGTATCCGCCATCTGCGAGCGCACTGCACCAGCAGCCGGACTCTGAACGGTGCGGTCCTGGACATCGCGGGCGAGGTCACCGATGTCACCACCGAGGCGCAGCAGATAGGCGAGCGCGAAGCCCTTCTGCGGGAGCAGCTCCGACGCGCCGACCGCATGATCTCCCTCGCGGCCAGCGCCGCCAGCGCGAGCGGAACCGATGAACTGGCGGCCGCAGCCTGCGAGGCTCTCGCCGTCTTCGGTGCCGACGCCCTCGTCATCGTCGAGGCCCACGGCGGCCGTACCCGCGTCGTGACGACGGCCGGCTACGACCGCGAACACCGCGCCGCCCTGGACGGCCTCCCGCTCTCCGCTCGCACCCCGCTCACCGACGCCCTGCGCAACCAGCAGGCCGTCTTCACCCCCTCCCACCGCGACCTGGTGTCCGCCTACCCGCACTACGCCGCCACCCTGCCCCGGCTCCAACGCCACGCCTGGGCGGCCGTCCCCCTTCCGCTGGCCGATCCCACCACCCCCGCCGTCTGCATGTTCTCCTTCAACCGCACCCACGCCTTTCAGCCCTCCGACCAGCCGCTGCTCATCGCCGGCGCGGCCCTGCTCGGGCGGGCGCTGGAGCGCTGCCGCACCTACGACGCGGAACACGAGCGCGCGGTCCACCTCCAGCGCAGCCTGCTGCCCGCCCACCTTCCCCAGCGTCCCGGCCTGCGGTTGACCGCCTCGTACCAGCCCGCCGCCCCTCAAGCA